>NZ_LPJG01000050.1:0-140697 GCF_001532755.1 Burkholderia sp. MSMB2157WGS
GACACGGTGCAGTCGCGCTTGCCGGATCCGGAATGGCTCGAGCGCTGGCTCGACGAGCAGATCCGTTTCGACGGCGAGTGGGAGAAGAAGGTCGTCGAGCGGATCCTGCACAACCTGTCGATCCTGTTCGAGCGTACGTTCGCGACCGCGCAGGAGCTGAACCGTTATCGCAAGGAAGTCACCAGCCGCCTGCAGGCCGAAAGCGGCCCGTCGTCGGCCGCGCAGCCGGCCTGAGGCCGGCGGGTGCCGGCGGCGGCGCGAGTCACGCCTGGCTCGCGCCCGGCTCGCCGCACCGTGCCGCGTTCGCTGCATGAAGCCCGCCCGGCCGGTCCGGCGGGCTTTTTATCTGGCGCCGCCGTCGCGCGCGCCGTCGTTCATTCCGTCCGATTTCCATCATGTCCGCCACCTTCGAACGCAAGCTGATCACCCGTGATGCCCTCGTCGCGCTGCGCCCGTCGCTGCCGTCGCCCGTCGTGTTCACCAACGGCGTGTTCGACATCCTTCATCGCGGTCACGTCACGTACCTTGCCGATGCGAAAGCGCTCGGCGCCTGCCTGATCGTCGGCGTGAACAGCGATGCGTCGGTGCGCATGCTCGGCAAGGGCGACGACCGGCCGATCAACCGCGAAGAAGATCGCGCGGCACTGCTGGCGGCGCTGGAAAGCGTCGACTGGGTCGTGACGTTCGGGGAAAAGACACCCGTGTCGCTGATCGAGGCCGTCCGTCCGGACATCCTCGTGAAGGGCGGCGATTACGACATGGATGCGCTGCCGGAATCCGCGCTCGTGCGCGGCTGGGGCGGCCGGGCGCTGGCGATTCCGTTCGAGCACGACCGCTCGACCACTGCGTTGCTGAAGAAGGTGCGCGCGCAACGGCCCTGAGCGCGACGCGGCGCCGTCACGGAGCAGACGCCGCGAGCGGTGCGGTCGTGACGGCCGGCGCCGCGATCGGGCCGCCGACGACGGGCTGGTCGGTCGCTTGCAAGAGCGGCGTCGCGCGCAGCGCGTCCGGCCGCACCTGCCGCGCCAGCACGCCGGGTTCGCGCGGGCCGGCCGCCGGCAGCGGCCCGAACACGCCGCGCGCCGCCACGAACGCGAGCAGGTTGGCGAGAAAGAGAACAGCGATCAGCCAGCGCAGCATCGTCGAAACTCCTTGTCGTCATCGACGTGATTCACGTCGTTCAGTCGAGCCGGCCGCATGGCCGGCTTTTTCATGGCTTCCGTCGACCGTTCGTGCGAGCCGCTGGCGCGGCGCCGCGCGTACTGCGTCGTCGGCGTGATGCGGGCCCGCTTGTGCACGCTTGTGCCCGGTTCGGCCGGCATCGCCACGCGCCGGCGCGATGCCGGCGCATTTGCTTCAATCCTGCGCCGTCGCCGGGCCGGCCGTGTCCGCGGCGATCAACGCGAGCCCGGACAGGATCAGCGCGTCGTGCCGCGTGTGCGGGACCGTCAGCGCACGCGCGACGTCGTCCGCCGCGCCGCCTGCCAGCACGAGCCGTACCGGCGCCTGCCACGCGTCGACGAGATCGCGCCACGCGCGTTCGATCAGGCCGGCCTGCGCGTACAGGCAGCCGGCCGACAGCGAGCGCGGCGTATCGATCTGGAACGGTTCGGCCTGCGCGCCTGTGAGCAGGCCACTGGCGATATCGGTGGTCAGCGTCGGCAACTGCGCGGTGTGCGTGCCGAGCGCGCGCATCATCAGCGCCCAGCCCGGCGCGATCAGGCCGCCCGTGAAGCGGCCGTCCGCGCGCAGGACCTCGAGCGTCGTCGCGGTGCCGAACGTCGCGATCAGCAGATGCTCGCCCGGAAACGCCGCGTGCGCGCCGATCAGGCCGGCCCACCGGTCGCTGCCGAGCTGTTCGGGCGTCGTATAGCCGTTCGTCACGCCGCATTGCGCGGGCCGCGAGCGGATCGTCGTGCGCGGCAGGCCCGGCCAGCGTGCGTCGAGCAGCGCGTCGATTCGCGCGGCCACGTCCGCGCCCGCGACGTTCGAGATCCATGCGCCGCGCGGACGCGGCAGGCGCGACCAGTCGGGATCGGCGCCGCCGTCGCGCGTGTGGCCGAACGCGCCCGTGTCGACGAGCGTGCGCTGCGCGTCGGCGAGCGCCCACTTGATCCGGCTGTTGCCGGCGTCGATCAGCAGGTGCGGTTCGTTCATTGCGCTTCGCGCAGCGACACGTCGCCGGCCGCGATCGCCTGCACGCCGTCCGGCGTGTCGAGCAGCAGCTGGCCGGTGGCATCGATGCCCGTCGCGATGCCGCGCACGCGTTCGACGCCCTGTTCGAGCAGCACGACTTCGCGGCCCGCGTACGCGTGCAGCGCGTGCCAGCGCGGCAGGAACGGCGCGAGGCCGTCGGCGCCGAATTGCGCGAGCGCCGGCGTGAGCGCGTTCAGCGACGCGGCGAGCGTATCGGTGAGGTTCGCCGACGCGCACGCGATCGACAGCGCGGCGGGCGGCAGCCCGCTCGCGAGCGTCGCTTCGCGCGCGCGCAGCGCGTCGACCTGCGCGGCGACGGCTTCCGCGCCGCGCACGTTGATGCCAAAGCCGATCACGACGGCGGTGGCGTCGGCGGTGGTCCAGACGGTTTCGATCAGAATCCCGGCGAGCTTGCCGACGATGCGCGGCGTGCCGTCGTCGTCGGTCGTCAGCAGCAGGTCGTTCGGCCATTTGAGCGCGACGCGCATGCGGGCGTCGAGCGGCAGCGTGGCCAGCCCTTCGGCGAGCGCGACGCCGATCGCGATGCTGAGGCCGCCGAGCGCGTCGACCGCGCGCGGCACGATGCAGCCGACCGAGCACAGCAGCGCATTGCCGGGCTGCGCGAACCACGGGCGGCCTTGCCGGCCGCGACCGGCCGTCTGCTCGAATGCGACGCGCACGAGCGGCGCGGGCAACGCGTTCGCGCTGCGCGGCAGCGCCTTGAGCCGCGTGGCGACGTCGGCGTTGGTCGAGCCGGTAGCGGCGACGATGTCGAGCGGCCACGCGCGCGGCGCGGCGTCCAGGTGCGCCTCGAGCCGGTTGCGCGCGATGTGCGCGTCGCCGGAATCGGGCGTGTCGGAGGAGGTGGGGGCGTTCATGGCGCCTATTGTAGCGACAGGGGGCGTCGGCGCGCGCCGGGCCGTGCGTGCGACAGGCCGGTGTACGGCCGCAGCCCGGGCGCGCACCGCGCCCGGGCTGCCCGCCGGACCGGCGCCAAGCCGCTCAGTGTTGCCCCTGTTGTTCCAGCGCCTTGATGTCTTCCTCGCTCGTCATTTCGCAGGCGAGCAGCGTGTTGCCCTTGAGCGCCGGACCCTGGCGGGCCGACACGAGGATCAGCGCGCCGCCCGGGCCGCGGACGTTCAGCCGGCGCGAATAGCCGACGGACGACGCACCGAGCAGGTGGCCTTTCTCGCGGGTGAGCGCGTAGCGTTTGGCGAGCTGGTCGGCGACTTCGCCTTCCACGAGTACGCCGATGCCGGTGGCGACGAACACGACGTGCTGCGTCGTGAAGCCGTCGCGGCGGATCGGCTCGGGCAGGCGATAGACCGCCGCACCCAGCATCGAGTTGTCCGGTTTCGGATCGGCCGCCTTGGCGGCGTTGTAGATCGCGTCCATCAGGTCCGACGTGAACGGCGGCTTGCACAGCGCGGCGTTGAAGATGTCGGGCGGCGCCGGCGGTGCGGCGAGCGAAACGAGCGGAATGGCAGCGACGGCGGCGCCGATGGCGGCGCGCAGGCAGGACAGGCGATGCGACATGGATGAAGGCCTCTCAGGTTTTATCGTGAATGCGAGGCGGCATGTTAAGGCATCGCCGCACGTGTATCGAGCTGCGAAAACCGACAGGCTGCGCGGCGCGGCGACCGGCGTGCGTATCGCGCGCCGCGCATCGAGCGCCGTTGCGCGCGTTCGACGCACGACGCGACGGATCATGCTCGTCGGGCAAGCCGCCGTTACGCTACCGCGCGGTCGTGCGTGCGCCGTCGACGTCCGTCACGGCGCCACCACCGGATGCTTCAGCGCATGCGCGGTCTCGATCCACTGCGCGTGGAATTCGTCCGCGTCGGGCTCGAGCCCGAGTTCGCCGTTGCGATAGGCCATCGCGAGCGTCTGCACGGCTTCCGGCAGCTCGTGTTCGGCGGCCCGGCGATACAGCGCGAGCGCGCGCGCGTCGTCGCGCGGCACGCCGCTGCCGTCGCGGTACGCGTTCGCGAGCATGAAGTCGGCGGCCGGGATGTCCGCGCGCGACGCGATGTCGAACCAGTGCGCGGCCTGCACCGGGTCGGCGGCGATGCCGTAGCCGCTGCGGTAGATCAGCCCGAGGTAATACGCGGCGGCCGGGTCGCCCTGTTCGGCCGCGGCGCCGAGCAGCGCACGTGCGCGTGCATAGTCTTTCGGCAGGTCGCCGCTGCCGAGCAGCAACGCCTTGCCGAGCGCGAGCTGCGCGCGCCGTGCAGCCGGCGCGTCGGCCGCGTCGTGCGCCGCCGCGGCCGTTTCCAGCCAGCCGCGCCCCTCGTCGCGCAGCCCCGGTTCGTGCGCATCGACGAGCGCGATGCCGAGCGCCGCCTGCGCGGCGCCCGAGCCGCGGCGCGCGAGCGTGCGCAACTGGGCCAGCGCATGCGGCTCGGTCGCCTGCGCGACCATCGCCTGCCATTCGTCGAGTTGCGCGGCGCTCGGCGCGGGGCCGGCGCCGCGCAGGCCGGTCGCCGCGACGACGGCCGCGACGGTCACGGCCGCCGCCGCGAGCAGCGCGGCGGGCGGGAGCTTCGCGCGCAGCACGCGCCGCGCGGCAGCGGCGAAGCCGGTTTCGGCGGGCCGCATCGTCCGGATCGGTTGCATCGCGTGTCTCATTGCGTGAGGTCGATCTCGTAGGTCGCGAGGTTCTTGCCCGAGCCGTCGTCGGCCGCGACCTGCGTGATGCCGGTCAGGCCGGCCGCCGTCGCGTCGCCGAGGCGGTTCGGCGCGGACGCGAACCGCACGTGCGCGACCGAGCTCGCGAGCTTCGTGAAGCGCCAGCTGCGCTGCGCGCCGTCGGCCGCGCGCGTGATCGCGCCGCGCTTCTTGATGAACGCGATCAGCACGTCGCGGTTCGCGTCGGGCGACGCGAAGATCGTCTTGCTGCCGTCGAGGCCCGGGAAGTTGCCGCCGCCGCTCGCACGGTAGTTGTTGGTCGCGACGATGAACTGCGCGTTCGGGTCGATCGGCGCGCCCTTGTACGTCAGGTTCCGGATGCGGCTGCCGACCGGCTGCGTGACGTCGATTTCATAGGCGAGATCGGCCGACGTGAACATGTCGAAGTTGTAGCCGGGGAAGGTGCTGACGAGCGGCTGCACGGTCGCCTTCGTCGGGTCGATCGTGTTGAAGCGCTTCGCGGCGGTCTCGAGCCAGTTCTTCACGTCGGCGCCGCTCACCTTCACCGCGTACACGGTGTTCGGATACAGGTACAGGTCGGCGGCGTTGTTGATCGCGAGCGCGCCCGGCGCGACGTCGGTGTAGTCGGTGCCGCCGCCGAAGCCGCTCTTGAACGGCGCGCTGACCGACAGCACCGGCAGCGACGCGTATTGCGGCAGGTTGGCCTGCACGTAGGTCTTCACGTAGTCGGCCTGCGCCTCGTTGACGATCTGGATCGCGCCCGGATCGCCGACGTCCGCGAAGTACGAGTTCATCCGGTAGTCGGTCGAGCCGATCGGCGTCTTCACGTAGTCGATCGTCGCCTGGTGCTCGGCGGCGATCGCGGCGGAGACCGACGGGTCGGCGGCGACGTAGCTCTTGTCGGCGTTCTGGATCGGCCGCGCCTCGACGGTCGTCTGCGACTTGTCGACGGTCCACGTCTTGCCGTCGAACTTCAGGCCGAGCTTGATCACGCCGAGATGCTTGCCCCAGTAGTTGGCCATCACGGTCGGCACGCCGTTGACGGTGCCCTTGACCTTGTCGACGCCCGGCAGGTTGAACTGCGACACGGTGCTGTTCGCGTCCGGGAACACCTGGTGCGAGTGGCCGATCAGCATCGCGTCGATGCCGGGCACCTTCGACAGCCACCAGCTGCCGTTTTCCATCGTCGGCGAGTACGCGGCATTGTCGAGGCCGCCGTGCGAGATCGCGACGACGAGATCGGCGCCCTTCGCGCGCATTTCCGGAATGTACTTCTCGGCCGCCTCCTTCAGCCCGGTCGTGTAGACCTTGCCGTCGAGCCAGCGCTTGTCCCAGTTCATGATCGCCGGCGGCGTGAAGCCGATGATGCCGATCTTCACGGGCGCGCTGACCGTCTTGCCGTCCGGCGTCGTGGCCGTCACCGTGCGCGTGAGGATCGTGTACGGCGTGAACAGCGGCGCGTTGGTCTTCGCGCTGATCACGTTCGCGAGCACCTGCGGGAAGTTCGGGCCCGCGCACTTCTTCTGCTGGGCCGGCGCCGGCAGGCCGTCGACCTCGAACGTGTTGCCGGTCACCTGCGACAGGTACGGCAGCCCGTAGTTGAACTCGTGGTTGCCGATCCCGCCGCCGTCGAATTTCGCGGCGTTCATCACCTTGTAGATCGCGAGCGTCTGGTCGCAGCCCACCGGCTTCACGAGCGCCTGGTAGTCCGACAGCGCGGTGCCCTGGATCGTGTCGCCGTTGTCGAGCAGCAGCGTGTTCGGGTACTGCTTGCGGGCCTGCGCGATCAGCGTCGACACGCGCTCGAAGCCGAGCGAATTGTCGGCGGCGAGCTTGAAATAGTCGTACGACAGCACGTTGGTGTGCAGGTCGGTCGTCTCGAGCAGCGCGAGCGTGGCCGTCGTGCCGACGGGCGCCTGGGCCTCGGGCTGCGACGGCGGCGTGGCGGTGACGTCGTCGCCGCCGCAGCCGGCGAGGACGAAGGCGAGGCTGGCGAGCGCGGCGGCGGCCGGCACGTGGCGGCGGGAAAGCGGGGGGAGACGCATCGGTTGTCCTGTTCGGTGTTCTGTTTTATGAAGCGCGAGGTACGCACGCATGGCGGCGCGGTGCGCCGACGGCCTGAGGTGCGGCGCGTGAGAGTATCGAAAGGAAACGTGACGGAACAATGAAAGGTTGCGATGCCGGCAGCGGGCCGCGGCCGGCGGCGGCGTCGGGCCGGGGCCGGGGCCGGCCGGCGCCCCGGGCTCGACGCTCCCGGCTGCGAGCCGCGCCCCCGACGCCGCGCCGGAAATCCTCACGTCGCGGCGTCGGGCGGTTCGCTACAATGGCCGCTGTCATCCTTTTGCAAACAACCTGCCCTTGGACTTCGAGACTCCTCCCGGCCTGTCGGTCGACGCCGGCGGCCAGGGCCAGACGGTGCGCCTGACCGGCCAGTGGACCGCGCTGTCGCTCGCGCGCAACCGCGGCGCCGTGGCGCGCCGCATCGCGAGCATCGCCGCCGGGCGCGTGAGCGAATGGGATCTGTCCGGCATCGAGCGGCTCGATCACGTCGGCGGCCAGGCGCTGTGGCGCGTGTGGGGCCGCAAGCTGCCGGCCGGCGTCGCGCTGAGCGCCACGCAGCGCACGATCTTCGAGCGCATCGAGCGGCTCGACAGCCAGCGCGAGGCGCCCGAGCGCATCGTGCGGTTCGATCCCGTCACGCGGCTCGGCCAGGCGATCTTCTCGTTCGGCGAACACCTGCAGGGCGGCATCGCGATGTTCGGCCTCGTGATCCTCGATGCGCTGTCGGTGCTGCGCCGCCCGCGGACGATGCCGTGGCGGGAAACCTCCGCGAACATCTACAGCGCCGGCGCGCAGGCGCTGCCGATCACCGCGCTCGTCGCCTTCCTGATCGGCATCGTGCTCAGCTACCTGTCCGCGCAGCAGTTGCAGATGTTCGGGGCGAACCGCTACATCGTGAACATTCTCGGGCTGTCGGTGATCCGCGAGCTCGGCCCGGTGCTGTCGGCGATTCTCGTCGCGGGCCGCTCGGGCTCCGCGATCACCGCGCAGATCGGCGTGATGCGCGTGACCGAGGAGCTCGACGCGATGCGCGTGATGGGCATCCCGCACGGGTTGCGGCTGATCCTGCCGCGCGTGCTCGCGCTCGGCGTCGCGATGCCGCTGCTCGTGATGTGGACCAACATCATCGCGCTGACGGGCGGCGCGCTCGCCGCGAAGTTCGTGCTCGGCATCGACATCAACTACTTCGTGCGCTCGCTGCCGGGCGTCGTGCCGATCGCGAACCTGTACATCGGCGTCGGCAAGGGCGTCGTGTTCGGCATGCTGATCGCGCTGGTCGCGTGCCATTTCGGCTTCCGGATCAAGGCGAATTCGCAGAGCCTCGGCGAAGGCACGACCACGTCGGTGGTGTCGTCGATCACGGTCGTGATCCTCGCCGACGCGGTGTTCGCGATCCTGTTCCAGAACGTGGGGCTCGGATGAACGCATCGAACGAAACGACCGCGCATGCCGCGGCGATCGGCGCCGGGTCGGTCGGCTCCCGGCCGGACGCGGCCGCCGATGCCGGCGACCTAGTGATCGAGGTGCGCAACCTGACCAAGCGCTACGGGCGCAACATCGTTCACCAGAAGCTCGACTTCGACGTGCGGCGCGGCGAGATCGTGTCGATCGTCGGCGGCTCGGGCTCCGGCAAGACGACGCTCGTGCGCCAGATCCTCGGCCTCGAACGGCCGACGTCGGGCACGATCAAGGTGTTCGGCGAGGATACGGCGACGATCGACGACGCGAGCGCGCGGATGATGCGCACGCGTTCGGGGATGCTGTTCCAGCAGGGCGCGCTGTTCTCGTCGATGACGGTGTTCGACAACGTCGCGCAGCCGCTGCGCGAGCTCGGCCGCGTGCCGCCGGACCTGCTGCACGACATCGTGATGCTGAAGCTGGAGATGGTCGGGCTGCCGTGCAAGCACGCGTCGAAGATGCCGGCCGCGCTGTCGGGCGGGATGGTGAAGCGGGTCGGCATCGCGCGCGCGATCGCGCTGGAGCCCGAGCTGCTGTTCCTCGACGAACCGACGGCCGGCCTCGATCCGCAGGCCTCCGACGAATTCGTCGAGCTGATCGCGACGCTGCACCGCACGCTCGGGCTGACCGTCGTGATGGTGACGCACGACCTCGATACGATGGTCGCGCTGTCGACGCGCGTCGCGGTGCTGGCCGACCGCAAGGTGCTGGTCGCCGCGCCCGTCGAGGAGGCCGCGAACGTCGACCACCCGTTCATCCACGAATATTTCCTGGGGCTGCGCGGGCGCCGCGCGTTGCAGGCGCTGCCGCCCGAGCGGCGCGCGAAGCTGCCGAAGGCGGCCCTCGAACCGGCGCTGTCGAGCGTCGAGCTGTAGAAGCAAGGAACCCGCGAATGGAAAACAAATCACATGCGTTCTGGGCCGGCCTGTTCACGATCGCGCTGACGCTCGCGATCGCGGGCACCGTGTTCTGGTTCAACGTCGACCGCACCGTGCGCGTGCCGTACGACCTGCTCGCGCGCACCAACGTGACGGGGCTGTTCCCGGACGCGGCCGTGCGCTTTCGCGGCCTCGACGTCGGCAAGGTGCAGTCGATCGGCTTCGATCGCACGCATCCGGGTCAGATCCGGATCCGCATCCTCGTCGATCACGACGCGCCGATCACGCAGTCGACCTACGGCAGCCTCGGCTTCCAGGGCGTGACGGGCATCGCGTTCGTGCAGCTCGAGGATACGGGGCGCGATCTGTCGCCGCTGCCGTCGTCGCCGAAGTCGATCGCGCAGATTCCGATGCGGCCGAGCCTGTTCGACCAGATCCAGGAGCGCGGCGACGTGCTGCTGCGGCAGCTCGAACTCGCGGCGAAAAGCGCGAACGCGCTGATGTCGCCCGAGATGCGCGAGCAGTTGCGCGCGACCGCCGAAAGCCTGCAGCACGCGGCCGACGGCGCGGCGACGCTGACGAAGCAGCTCGGCCCGGCGGTCGCCGCGCTGCCGGAGACGATGCACGAGGTGAACCGCGCGATGGCGTCGGCGAACACGCTGCTGCAGCCGAACGGGCCGCTCGTGTCGAATCTGAACAAGGCCGGCACGGCCGCCGAGCAGGTCGGCGTCGCGCTGAACGGGCTCAACGCGCGCGTGCAGTACGACACGCTGCCGCGCTTCAATGCGCTGGCCGGCAGCGTCGGCGATGCGTCGCGGCAATTGAAGGACGTCGCCGGCGAACTCGGCCGCAACCCGCGCAGTCTGTTGTTCGGATCGCCCGGCGCGGCGCCGGGGCCCGGCGAAGCGGGCTTCGTCTGGCCGGGTGCGACGGCCGGGCAATGACGTCCATCGAAACCGGAAACATCATGCAGGAATACGCCATGCCACGAATCCTTGACCGCGCGCTGCGCCCGGCCGCGGCCGCGCTTGCCGCGCTGACGCTCGCGCTGGCGGCCGGTTGCGCCGGCAACAACGCGGTGCTGTCGAACATCCGCTACGACCTCGGGCCCGTGTCGTCGGTGGCGACCACCGGGGCCGGCCCCGCGCTGAAGGTGCTCGACGTCGCCGCGCCCGATGCGCTCGATACGGACAAGTTCGCGTACCGCCTCGCGTACGCCGATGCGCAGCACGTGGCCGTCTATCGCGACAGCCGCTGGACCGCGCCGCCCGCGCAGTTGCTCACGCAACGGCTGCGCGGCGCGCTGTCGTCGCGCGGCACGGTGCTCGAAGGGACCGACGGCGTGCGCGCGCCGACCCTCAAGGTCGACCTGAGCGAATTCGAACAGGTCTTCGACGGGCAGTCGCAAAGCCACGGCGCGGTGACCGCGCGCGCGACGCTGATGCTCGACGGCAAGGTGCTCGGCCAGCGCACGTTCGTCGCGCGCGCGCCGTCGAGCACGCCCGACGCGGCCGGCGGCGCGCGCGCGCTCGCGGCGGCCAGCGACGAACTCGTGTCGCAGATCGCCGCGTGGGTCGGCGTGCAGGCGTACGCGGGCACGCCGTGACGCCCGGCGGGCAGCCGCGATGAGCGCGCCCGGCACGCATCGCGCGTCGCCGCTCGCGCGGCAGGCGTTTGCCGCCTACGCGGCGCTGATCGTCTATGCGTCGCTGTATCCGTTCGAAGGCTGGGCGTCGCTCGGCATCGGTCCGTTCGATTACCTGTTCGCGCCGATGCAGCGCTACGTGACGGCGTTCGACGTGGTCACGAACGTGCTCGGTTATCTGCCGTTCGGCGCGCTCGGCGTGCTCGCGCTGCACCCGCGCTGGCGCGGCGTGGCCGCGACGCTGATTGCGAGCGTGCTCGGCGTGCTGCTGTCGGGGACGATGGAGGCGCTGCAGACCTACCTGCCGACGCGCGTCGCGTCGAATCTCGATCTCGGCGCGAACGCGCTCGGCGCGCTGCTGGGCGCGGCGCTCGCCGCGCCGGCCGCCGGCGCGCTGCTCGACCGCGGCGTGCTGCGCCGGCTGCGCTTCGCGTGGCTGGAGGCCGACGGGTCGACGCCGTTGCTGCTCACTGCGCTGTGGCCGTTCGCGATCGTGTTTCCGTCGCCGTTCCTGTTCGGCATCGGCGACTGGCCGGCCGCGCTGTGGGAGCGCGCCGACGCGTCGATGCAGGACGCGCTGCTCGCGTGGCTACCGGCCGCGTGGCACGTCAGCGAATGGCCCGAGCGGGTCGACGGCTGGTTGTCGGATTCCGCGTGGGAAGCCGTGCTCGGCGGGCTGATGCTGTTCCCCGCGCTGGCGATCGCGTCGCTCGCGATGCGCCCGCGCGCGCCGCGCATCCGGCTGCTGGTCGCGCTGGTGGTCGCCACGCTCGTGCTGAAGGCGGCCGCGACGTTCATGCAGTCGGCCACCGGCCTCGTCGTCGTGTGGGCGACGCCCGGCGCGCGGCTCGGCATCGAGCTGGGTTTCGCGGCGGCGCTCGTCGCATTGCGCGTGCCGGCGACGTGGCGCGCGATGCTCGCGGCGCTCGCGCTGCTGGCCGGCGTCGCGCTCGTGAACCTGCTGCCGGTCAATCCGTTCTTCGACTTCACGCTGTCGGGGTGGCGGCAGGGCCGCTACGTGCACTTCAACAGCATCGCGCGCTGGCTCGCGTGGATCTGGCCCTACGCGGCGCTGATCTGGCTCGGCCAGCGCGTCGAACACGCGTGGCTGCCGGCCGCGCTGCGCCGCTGACGCGGCAGCCGGGGCCCGTGCGGCGGCTGCCGTGCCGCGGGCAGCCGCGTGCGCCGGTCGCTATAATCGTCCGCATCCTCCGTTGCCGCTTCGCGTAACGGCAATTCATCGCCCTTCTTTCCGCACGGCCTTGCGCCGGGCCGCACGTCACCATCATGGATTCCTACTACCAGCACCACGTCTTCTTCTGCCTGAACCAGCGCGAACCGGGCGCCGAGCGCCCGAGCTGCGCGCAATGCGACGCGCAGACCATGCAGGAATACGCGAAAAAGCGCGTGAAGGAACTCGGTCTCGCGGGGCCCGGCAAGGTCCGCATCAACAAGGCCGGCTGCCTCGACCGCTGCGAGGAAGGGCCGGTGATGGTCGTGTATCCGGAAGGCACGTGGTACACGTATGTCGATCGGGCCGACATTGACGAGATCGTCGAGTCGCACCTGCGCGACGGCAAGGTCGTCGAGCGCCTGAAGATCTGAGCGGGCCGGCCGAATGAACGTTCATACGCAGAAATCGCTGATCGCGGGCCCGATCGGCCAGATCGAAATCGCGGTCGACCTGCCCGACGTCGTGCGCGAAGGCGGCGCCGCGCCGCGCGGCATCGCGCTCGTCGCGCATCCGCATCCGTTGTTCGGCGGCACGATGGACAACAAGGTCGCGCAGACGCTCGCGCGCACGCTCGTGCAACTGAACTACGTCGTCTACCGGTCGAACTTCCGCGGCGTCGGCGCGACCGAAGGCGTGCACGACAACGGCGCCGGCGAGGCCGACGACCTGCTCGCGGTGCTCGCGCACATGCGCGCCCAGCCCGCGTATGCGGACCTGCCGCTCGTGCTCGCGGGCTTCTCGTTCGGCACCTTCGTGCTGTCGCACGTCGCCAAGCGCCTGCGCGACGCGGGCGAGACGATCGAGCGGATGGTGTTCGTCGGCACGGCCGCGAGCCGCTGGCAGGTGGCCGACGTGCCCGAGAACACGCTCGTGATCCACGGCGAAACCGACGACACGGTGCCGATCGCGTCGGTGTACGACTGGGCGCGGCCGCAGGAGCTGCCGGTCGTCGTGATCCCCGGCGCCGAGCATTTCCTCCATCGCAAGCTGCACGTGCTGAAGCGCATCATCGTCGACGCGTGGCGCTAGGGCCGGCGCAAGCCCGTCATTAGCGTGCGCGGTCCCTAGCCCCGCATGCGGGCGCCGGCGCAAGCGCCGGCGGCCCGTGCCGCGACCGTCGCCCGGCCGGACGATGCGCGACCCTTCCCCGCACTTCACGCGGCACCGCGCCGCACTCCGCTTGCCGCACGCCGGCGCGACGCGCGTTGCACGCCGCTCGCGCCCGCCCGTCGCGTGGCGTCGAGCGCGCGTGCCCGATGCGTCGCCGCGCGATGCGCGCGCAGCCGGCATGCGGGCGTTCGGCGGCCAAGTTCGCGAAAACCCCGTTCGCGGCCACGTATAATGGCCGCATTCCGCGTTGCCCGCGGCCCGGCTGGGCCCATGCGGCGCTCGTTTCGCCGCCTGTCCGCCCGCTCGCGACGGCCGCGAACCGAACGCGTCCGCACGAGTCCAACCGGCGCGTTTCGCGTCGCCCGACAGTGTCGGGCGAGTGCCCGAAACGCCCGCCGCCTTGCCGTTCAACCCTGCGCGTTTCGCACCGCACTTTCTGCCATCAGCCTGAATCGATCATGCGTCTGTCTTCCCAAGGCCTCAAGTCCCTCGCTTCCTCCATCGCCTTCGGCACCGCCGCGCGCAACGTCGCGCTCGGCGTGATGCTGCCCGTCGCGCTCGCATCGACCATCGTCGTCGCCGAGGCGAAGCCGGCCGCCAAGGCCAAGGCCGCGCATGCGGCGCCGGCCGCCGAGCAGTCCACCGGCGCGCCCGCGACCTACATGCCGGGCGCGGTGCCGCCGCCGGGCGTGAACGCACGCTCGTGGGTGCTCGTCGACGCGACGAGCAACACGGTGCTCGCATCGGGCAATGCGGACGAACGCGTCGAGCCGGCGTCGCTGACGAAGCTGATGACGGCGTACCTCGTGTTCGAGGCGCTCGACAAGAAGAAGATCTCGATGGAGCAGATCGTCACGCCGAGCGACGCGGTGCGCCGCGTCGGCCGCGACGAGTCGCGCATGTTCATCGAGGCGAACAAGCCGGTGTCCGTGCATGACCTCGTGTACGGGATGATCATCCAGTCGGGCAACGATGCCGCGATCGCGCTGGCCGAACTCGTCGGCGGCAGTGAAGGGCAGTTCGTCACGATGATGAACGACGAGGCCGCGCGCCTCGGCATGAAGGGCACGCACTTCGCCGACGTGAACGGCATGCCCGACCCGAACCACTACACGACGGCCGGCGACCTCGCGAAGCTGTCCGCGCACCTGATCCGCGATTTTCCGCAGTACTACGGGATCTTCTCGGAGAAGGAATTCAAGTACAACAACATCCGCCAGGGCAACCGCAACCGGCTGCTGTGGCTCGACCCGACGGTCGACGGCCTGAAGACGGGCCATACGCAGGCGGCCGGCTACTGCCTGATCGCGTCGGCCAAGCGCGCGATCCCGGGTGTCGACGGCCAGCGCCGCCTCGTGTCGGTGATGATGGGCGAGCAGAAGGAAAGCGACCGTACGCAGGACAGCATGAAGATGCTGAACTACGGCTACAGCGCGTTCGACTCGGTGCGCCTGTTCAAGGGCGGCCAGGCGATCGCGACGCCGCGCCTCTACAAGGGCAAGGACAACACCGTGCAGGTCGGCGTGAGCGCCGACCAATGGGCGACCGTGCCGCGCGGCCTCGGCGACAAGGTCAAGACCGAAGTCGACGTCAACGCGCCGCTGATCGCGCCGCTCGCGCAAGGCCAGCGGGTCGGCACCGTGAAGATCGTCGCCGACGGCAAGACGCTGTCCGAATTCCCGGTCGTGGCACTGCAGGCCGTGCCGGAAGCGGGTATCTTCGGACGTATCTGGGACTCGATCCTGCTGATGTTCAGCAAGAAGAAGTAAGCGCGACGGGCCTTTGTTTTCACGACTTCATCCCCATCTGTCATAGCCATGAGCCAAGCCGAATTCGAACCGATCGTCTACCTCAGCGTCTCGTCGCAGGAGGAACTGGTACCGCTGTCCGAAGCCCGTGTGCCGGTGCTCGACCGCGGGTTCATCTTCGGCGACGGCGTGTATGAAGTCGTCCCCGTGTATGCGCACGACGGCGCGCACGTGCCGTTCCGGATCGAACAGCATCTGGAGCGGCTCGCGCGCAGCCTGAAGAAGATCGGCATCGACGACCCGCACGATGCGGCCGGCTGGCGCGCGCTGATCGAGCGGGTGGTCGCGGCGAACGCCGAAGGCCTCGGCGACGGCAACGCGCTCGTCTACCTGCAGGTGACGCGCGGCGTCGCGAAGCGCGGCCACGCGTTCCCGGCGAACGCGGTGCCGACGGTGTTCGCGATGACGAGCCCGCTGCGCCTGCCGTCGGAAGAGGAGCGCGCGAAGGGCGTGCGCTGCGTGACGGCCGAGGATCGCCGCTGGCTGCATTGCGACATCAAGTCGATCTCGCTGCTCGGCAACGTATTGATGGCGCAGCATGCGGCCGAACGCGACGCGTTCGAGACGATTCAGTTGCGCGACGAAAACGTGACCGAAGGCTCGTCGTCGAACGTGTGGATCGTGAAGAACGGCGAACTGTTCGCGCCGCCGCGCAGCAACAAGATCCTCGAAGGGGTCCGCTACGCGCTGGTCGAGCAACTGGCCGACGAATGCGGGATCCGGTTCGTCGCGCGCGAGATCAGCGAGGTCGAGCTGCGTTCGGCCGACGAAATCATGATCACGTCGGCCACCAAGGAAATCCTGCCCGTCACGTCGCTCGACGATCTGCCCGTGCAGGGCGGCAAGCCGGGCCCCGTGTTCGCGGCGCTGTACGACGCGTACCAGCGTGCGAAGGCGCGCGAGTTTGAACAGTTTGACCTAACCCGGAGAAAATGATGAGCGAACCGACCAAAACCGTCGAGGTCACCGGCGCGATCGAAACCCGGAAGGAGTCGCTGCTGGAGTTTCCGTGCGATTTCCCGATCAAGATCATGGGCAAGGCGCACCCCGAATTCAAGGACACGATCTTCAAGGTCGTGGCCGTTCACGACAACGAGATCGACGTCGAGAAGATCGAGGAGCGCGCGTCGAGCGGCGGCAATTACACGGGCCTCACGATCACCGTGCGCGCGACGAGCCAGGAGCAGCTCGACAACATCTACCGCGCGCTGACCGGCCATCCGATGGTCAAGGTCGTGCTCTAACGCCCGTTCCGGCAGTCCGGGATCAGCGCAAACGGCCGCTGATCCCTTTCCATCCGCCCTCCAGCGCGCACTCGGCGGGGCATTTCCCCGCCGCGCGCCGCGCGTCCAGCTCGTCGCACAGACGCTTGTATTCGGCGACTTCCTCGAACAGCCAGGTCCGGAACGCCTGCACGCGCGGCGTGTTCAAGAGCGGCGGCGGACACACGAAAAAATAGTGCCACGGGCTCGGCCCGTCGATGTCGAACAGGCGCACGATGCGCCCGTCGAGCAGGTCGTGCACCGCGAGCGAGCGGCGCACCAGCGCGATCCCCTGGCCCTCGATCGCGGCGAGCAGCAGGTTCGACGAATCCTGGTACAGAATGCCCCGTTTCGGCTCGGTCAGCGTGTCGAGCCCGGCCGCGTCGAACCATGGCCGCCACAGCTCGTCGTCCGAGCGCAGCAGCGGGTAGTGCACGAGATCGGCGGGCGTCTGCGGCAGCTTGCCGCCGTTCAGTGTCGGCGCGCACGCCGGAAAGAACACCTCCTCGAACAGCGGCTCCACGTGCAGCCCCGGATAGCTGCCGAAGCCGAAGCGGATCGCGAGATCCACGTCGTCGCGCGCGAAATCGGTGAGCGAGTTGGTCGACTGCAGCTCGACGTCGATTTCCGGATGCCGCTCGATGAACGTGCCGATGCGCGGCGTGATGAAGCGCGCGGCGAACGACGACAGCATCGACACCACCAGCCGCCGGTCGCGGTCGCTCGCGCGCACGTCGCGCGTCGCGTCGGCGATCACCATCAGCGCGGTGCGGATCTGCTGCGCGTAGCGCATGCCGGCGTCGGTCAGGCACAGCCGCTTGCCGTTGCGCGTGAACAGCTGTACGCCGAGCTCTTCCTCGAGCGCGCGTACCTGGTGGCTGACCGCGCCGTGCGTGACGAACAGCTCGTCGGCGGCGCGCGAGAAGTTCTCGTGGCGGGCGGCGGCTTCGAACGCGCGAATCGCGTTCAGCGCCGGGAGCTGGCGGAGGTCCATTTGCTAATTTTCCTCACATCGACGTGAAAATTGGTCGTTTGGTCGGGCGCCTTCGAGTGACTACGATTGTAGCCATCGAAGCACTTATTGGCGGAGTCGATCATGCAAGAAATCTCTTCAAGCATCACCTTCGAAATTCCCGCGGGCGAGACCGTGCCGATGAAGGTGCAACGCAGCACGCGGCTGATCGTCCAGTGCGGGCCGGTCTGGGCGACGCGCAGCAACGACGTCGACGATTACTTCCTGGTCGACGGCGAGACGCTCAAGCTGCGCCGCGGCGAGCGGCTGTGGCTCAGCGCGGAAAGCCGGGAGGGCGCGCGCGTCGCGTTCTCGGTGTCGCGGCCGCCGCGGGAAGTCGCGCTCGGCGGGCTGGGCCGGTTGCGCGAACGCGTCGCTGCATTGGTCCACGACGGCTGGCGCACCGTCTGACCGTCGTTTCGTCCGACGGATACCGGCGATCCGTCCCCCACCCAAGGCCGGCGAGACCCACGGGTTTTCGGTAAACTACCGCCCATGTCCGTTTCGCCGGTTTCCATCGTGTCCACGCCTGTCGCCGTTTCCGCATCGCCCGCCGGAGCCTTGGATCAGCTGGCTCAGCCGGTCACCGTGCGGTGGCGGGGCCGCGAGGCCTACGAGACGAGCTTCGACGCGATGCGCGCGTTCACCGACACGCGCACCGCCGACACCGGCGACGAGATCTGGGTGGTCGAGCATCCGCCCGTCTACACGCTCGGCCAGGCCGGCGACCCGGCGCACCTGCTGGTGGCCGACAGCGGCGTGCCGCTCGTGAAGGTCGACCGCGGCGGACAAATCACCTACCACGGCCCCGGCCAGATCGTCGTCTACCTGCTGCTGGACCTGCGCCGGCGCAAGCTGATGGTGCGCACGCTCGTGACGAAGATCGAGCAGGCCGTGATCGACACCCTCGCGGCGTATAATCTCGCTTCGGTCCGCAAGGCGGGCGCGCCCGGGATTTATGTGGCATCCGGCGTGCACGAGGGCGCGAAGATCGCGGCCCTCGGCCTGAAGATCCGCAACGGCTGCAGCTATCACGGGCTGAGCCTGAACGTGAAGATGGATCTGCGCCCGTTTCTCGCGATCAATCCGTGCGGCTATGCCGGACTGGAAACCGTCGACATGGCGAGCCTCGAGGTTGCCGCCGACTGGAACGACGTCGCCCACACGCTGGTGGGCCGTCTGATCGCCAACCTCGACGGCGCATCCGCGGCCGCCGACAAGCCGCACGCACTGGAACAATCGAATGACTGACGTTACCGCTTCTCCCGCACCGGCCGATACGGCCGCGACCCCGGCCTACGATCCGACCGCCAAGCAGAAGGCGCAGGCGAAGACGGCGCGCATCCCGATCAAGGTCATTCCGATCGAAAAACTGAAGAAGCCGGAGTGGATCCGCGTGAAGGCGGCTACCGGCAGTTCGCGTTTCAACGAGATCAAGACGATCCTGCGCGAGCACAACCTGCACACCGTGTGCGAGGAAGCGAGCTGCCCGAACATCGGCGAGTGCTTCGGCAAGGGCACCGCGACGTTCATGATCATGGGCGACAAGTGCACGCGCCGCTGCCCGTTCTGCGACGTCGGCCACGGCCGGCCCGATCCGCTCGACGCGGATGAGCCGAAGAACCTCGCACGCACGATCGCCGCGCTCAAGCTCAAGTACGTGGTGATCACGAGCGTCGACCGCGACGACCTGCGCGATGGCGGCGCCGCCCACTTCGTCGAGTGCATCCGCGAAGTGCGCGAGCAGTCGCCCGACACGCGCATCGAGATCCTGACGCCGGACTTCCGCGGCCGTCTCGACCGTGCGATTTCGATCCTGAACGCGGCGCCGCCCGACGTGATGAACCACAACCTCGAAACGGTGCCGCGCCTGTACAAGGAAGCGCGCCCGGGTTCGGACTACGCGCATTCGCTGAAGCTCTTGAAGGACTTCAAGGCGCTGCATCCGGACGTCGCGACGAAGTCGGGGCTGATGGTCGGCCTCGGCGAGACGGAAGAGGAAATCCTGCAGGTGATGCGCGACCTGCGCGCGCACGACGTCGACATGCTGACGATCGGCCAGTACCTGCAGCCGTCCGAGCACCACCTGCCGGTGCGCGCGTACGTGCATCCGGACACGTTCAAGATGTACGAGGAAGAGGCGTACAAGATGGGCTTCACGCACGCGGCCGTCGGCGCGATGGTGCGTTCGAGCTATCACGCCGATCTGCAGGCGCATGGGGCGGGGGTGGTCTGAGCACCGCGTTTGCCTCCATCCGCGCAAGACCCGCAGTCCCGAAAGCCCGCAGCGATGCGGGCTTTTTCGTTGGCGCGGCGGTGATCCGCGCATGCGCGCGGCAATCGTCACCCGATCGGACGCGCGATCCAATCCGACACGAAAAGCAAAGCTGAAACGACATCGATTGCTTCGCACGATAAGTTCGCTCCCGCTGCGCGCAAAGCTCGTAAAGTCGGCTCTCCGCTTGCAACACCCGCATTCCGAAGGAGAGCCGCATGTCCCGTTTCAGCTTCATCCGCCGCGCGCTCGTCGCGCTGACCGCCTTTGCCGCGCTCGGCGCGGCGCACGCCGAATCGCGCGAAGTCGTGATCGCGTATCAGGACATGGTCGTGCCGTGGCGCTACGCGCAGGCGAGCGGTGAGGTCGAAAAGGCGACCGGCTACAAGGTCACGTTTCGCAAGCTCGACAGCGGCGCCGACGTGATCCGCGCGCTCGCGTCGGGCTCCGTGCAGCTCGGCGAAGCCGGTTCGAGCCCGATCGCGGCCGGCCTGTCGCAGGGGCTCGACATCTCGCTGTTCTGGGTGCTCGACAACATCAACGACGCCGAGGCGCTCGTCGCGCGCAACGGCTCGGGCGTGACCAGCGTCGCCGCGCTCAAGGGCAAGAAGATCGGCGTGCCGTTCGTGTCGACGTCGCACTTCCATACGCTCGTCGCGCTGCAGGCCGCGGGCGTGAATCCGAACGACGTGAAGATCGTCAACCTGCGTCCGCCCGAAGTCGCAGCCGCGTGGACGCGCGGCGACATCGACGCGACCTATATCTGGGACCCGGTGCTCGCGAAGGTCAAGCAGTCGGGCACCGTGCTCACGACGTCGGGCCAGGTCGCGAAGGAAAGCGGCAAGGCGACCTTCGACGGCTTCGTCGTGAGCCGCAAGTTCGCGCGCGAGAACCCGGAGTTCGTCACGCGCTTCGTGAAGGTGCTCGCGTCCGCCGATGCCGACTATCGCGCACACACCGCCGCATGGCGGGTCGGTTCGCCGCAGGTCGCGGCGGTCGCGAAGGTATCGGGCGCGAACGCGGCCGATGTGCCCGCGAGCCTCGCGCTCTATGCGTTCCCGACGCCCGCTGAGCAGGCATCGCCGACGTGGCTCGGCGGCGGCGCGCAGTCGGGCGCCGCGAAGTCGCTCGCGGCCACCGCTGCGTTCCTCAAATCGCAAGGCACGATTCAGACGGTGCTCGCGGATTATTCGGTCGGCGTCGATCCGCAGTTCGTGCAGAAGGCCGCGCGCTGAGCGCGGCAAGTCCGGCAACTCGGCCAACTCATCGCGGAGCCTCTCGATCATGAGCACGCTGGAAGTCCGCCAGGTATCGGTCGCCTATCCGGGCGAGCGCGGCAGGCCGACGACGCAGGCGCTCGCGCGCGTCGACCTGCGCATCGATGCCGGTGAATTCGTCGTCGCGCTCGGTGCGTCCGGCTGTGGAAAGACGACGCTGCTGAACTGCATGGCAGGCTTCGTCGCGCCGACGACGGGCGACGTGTGCGTCGACGGCGTGCCGGTCACGGGCCCCGGCGCCGATCGCGGCGTCGTGTTCCAGAAATACGCGCTGCTGCCGTGGCTCGACGTGCTCGACAACGTCGCGCTCGGGCTGCGCTTCGCACGCGTGTCGAAGGCCGAACGCGAAGCGCGCGCGGCGGAGATGCTCGCGCTCGTCGGCCTCGAGCGTCATGCGCATGCGCGCGTGTACGAACTGTCGGGCGGGATGCAACAGCGCGTCGGCATCGCGCGCGCGCTCGCGAGCGATCCGCGCGTGCTGCTGATGGACGAGCCGATGGGCGCGCTCGACGCGATGACGCGCGGCACGATGCAGGCGCTCGTGCTCGACGTGTGGGCGCGCACCGGCAAGACGGTGTTCTTCATCACGCACGACGTCGAGGAGGCTCTGTTCCTCGCGACGCGTCTCGTCGTGATGACGCCGGGCCCCGGTCGCATTGCCGAAACCTTCGAGCTGCCGTTCGCGCGCCGCTACGTCGAAACGCGCGATGCACGCGCGGTGAAGTCGTCGCCGGATTTCATCGCGTGGCGCGAGCGGCTGATCGCCTATCTGCATCGCGATGAGACCGTCGCGGAGGCCGCGCCATGAGCGAACTCGCGCGGCACGGCGTGGCCGTCGGACGCGGCCGGATCAGTACATTGCACAGGCAGGACAGCATGAGCACGCAGGATTCTTGGGCGGCCGATCGCACGGCCGCGGGTGTCGAGCCGGACGACGGTCGCACGACGCGGGCCGAGGCTGCGGCGCGCGCCGTGCGTGCGCGTCGTTCGTCGGGCCGTTATCGCTTGCCGGGGCAGGGGAAAACGGCTGCGCTCAGCGCGGCGACGGTCGCTGCGCTGGCCGTGCTGTGGTGGGTTGCGACGCATCGGCAATGGTTGCCGCCGCTGTTTCTCCCCACGCCGGAAGCCGTATGGACGGCCTTCGTCGACGCGTGTCACGGCCGCATCCAGGGCGGCCTGCCGTTGTCCGAGCATCTGTTGTGGAGCGCTGCCCGCGTGTTCGGCGCGTTCGCGCTCGCCGCCGCGCTCGGCGTGCCGGCCGGCATCCTGATGGGCGTGAGCCGCATCGCACGCGGCGTGCTGGATCCGCTGCTGGAGTTCTACCGGCCGCTACCGCCGCTCGCGTATCTTCCGCTCGTCGTGATCTGGTTCGGCATCGACGAAACGGCGAAGCTCGTCGTGATCTTCCTCGCATGCTTCGCGCCGATCGCGATGGCCGCACGCGCCGGCGTGCGCGCGGCGACGGTCGAGCAGATCAACGCCGCGTACTCGCTCGGCGGCAGCTTCGCGCAGATCGTGCGGCACGTCGTGTTGCCGGCCGCGCTGCCGGAAATCCTCACCGGGCTGCGGATCGCGATCGGGTTCGGCTGGACGACGCTCGTCGCCGCCGAGATGGTTGCCGCGACGGCCGGGCTCGGGCAGATGGTGCTCAACGCATCGAGCTTTCTGCGCACCGACATCGTCGTGATGGGGATTCTGATCATCGGCGCGATCGCGTGGCTGTTCGATCTCGCGATGCGCTGGGTCGAGCGGCGGGTGGTGCCGTGGAAGGGGAGAGGGTGACTCGAAGCAGGCGGCGCATGCTGCCGACAAGCGTCGATCATTCCCCCATCGCCACCCCTTCCCGCCGCGGATCCGCGCCACCGAACCACACCGTCTGCCCCTGCACGTTCAGCCGTTGGATCCCCTGCAGCCCCGAGTTCATCTCGACGACCTGCACGTCGTGCCCGCGGCCCTTCAGCCCGTCGACGAGCGCGTCCGATACGCGCCCGCGCTCGAGTTGCGTCGGCCCGTTCATCGACCCGAAGTTCGGCAGCGCGATCGCCTGCTGCATCGTCATCCCCCAGTCGAGCACGCCGACCAGCGTCTTCGCGACATGATTGATGATCGCGGGGCCGCCGGCCGAGCCGACGATCATCGTCACCTGCTTCGTCTTCTTGTCGAACACGAGTTCGGGCGACATCGCCGAGCGCGGCCGCTTGCCTGGCTGCACGCGGTTCGCGATCGGTCGGCCGTTGTCGGTCGACGCGAACGAGAAGTCGGTGAGCTGGTTGTTCAGCATGAAGCCGCGCACCATCAGCCGCGAGCCGAACGCGTCCTCGATGCTGGTCGTCATCGACAGCGCCTGACCGTAGCGATCGACGATCGCGATGTCGGACGTCGACGGCAATTCGGCGCTGCGGTCGTCGGCCATCGCGAGCGTCGCGCCCTGCGGCGTGCCGGCCTGCGCGACGCCCATGCTCGTGTCGCCGATCAGCCGCGCGCGCTGCGCGAGATAGGACTTGTCGGTGAGGCTCGCCCAGTTGCCGCCCGGCAGCGGCACGAAATCGGGATCGGCCACGTAGCGCGCACGGTCCGCGTACGCGAGACGCCCGGCTTCGCTGAACAGATGGGCGGCGAACGGCGTCGGCTCGTAGCCGAGCTCGTTGCGCACCGGCTTCTGCGCGCCGATCTGCTGCCAGTCGGGCATCGCCTCGAGAATGCCGAGCATCTGCGCGATCGCGAGGCCGCCCGACGATGGCGGCGGCATCCCGCAGACCACCGAGCGCCGATAGTCGGCGCACAGCGGCGCACGCACCTTCGCCTTGTAGCGCGCGAGATCCTGCAGCGACAGCAGCCCCGGGTTGGTCGGGTGCTTGCGCACCTTCGTGACGATGTCGCGCGCGATCGCGCCGCTGTAGAACGCGTTCGCGCCGCGGTCGGCGACCTGGCGCAGCACGGTCGCGAGCGCGGGATTCTTCAGCACCGTGCCGGCAGCCTTCGGTGTGCCGTCCGCATTGTAGAAATACGCGCGGGCGGCCGGGTCGTCGTGCAGGTACTTGTCGTTCGCGATCAGCATCGCGAGCCGCGGGCTGATCGTGAAGCCGCGCTCGGCGAGCCGGATGGCCGGCTGGAACAGCCGGCGCCACGGCAGCTTGCCGTGCGCGCGGTGCGCGGCGTCGAGCATCCGCAGCACGCCCGGCGTGCCGACCGAGCGCCCGCCGACGACGCCTTCGTAGAAGCCCATCGGCTGGCCGGTCGGCCCGTAGAAGAGGCGCTCGGTCGCGGCGGCCGGCGCGGTCTCGCGGCCGTCGTACGCCTGCGTCGTCTTGCCGTCGAAGTACAGCATGAACGCGCCGCCGCCGATGCCCGACGATTGCGGCTCGACCAGCGCGAGCACCATCTGCGTCGCGATGGCCGCGTCGATCGCGGTGCCGCCGGCCTTCAGCATGTCGTAGCCGGCCTGCGTGGCGAGCGGGTTCGCGGCCGCGATCATGAAGTGCTGCGAGGTCCAGCCCGACTTGTCGGTCCAGCCGGACGACAGTTCGGGCGCGTGAACGCCGGGCAGCGGGACGGCCGCGCCCGATGCGGCGGCGACCGGGACGACGGCGCCCGATGGCGCGGACGGGGACGTGCAGCCGGCGTTGAACGCGACGAGCGCGACGGCGGCGAGCAGCGTCCAGGGACGCGAATGCGGACGAATCCGGTCGAACATTGAACCCTCGGCAGCAGTGAATTCGAAGGAGACGGCGGCGTTGACGTTGGCGCTGGCGCAACGGCGCCGCCCGTCCCGGCGCGCTATTGTCGCCGCGTGCCCGGCGGCTTGTCATCCGACAGGAAACCCTGACGCATCCCGCCGGGCCCGCCCCGGCCGGTCTTTCCGGCCTGTTCGAGGATGAATTCTATGAACGTCGACGTCGCGCGCGTGTGGTGGCGGTTCGGCATGTACAGCATGTACATGTGCGTGCCGAAGATGCTGAGCCGGTATGCGTCGAGCGACGTGACGACGGCGCCGCGGCGCAGATCGTCCTGCATCACGTAGTCGGGCACGATGCCCACGCCGATCCCCGCGAGGATCGCCTGGCGCAGGAACAGGAAGTTCTCCGAAATCAGCGTCGGCTCGAGCAGCACCTCGTGACGCTCGTCGCCGAGATACGCGGCGATCCGCAGTTGCCGGCCCATCACCGTCGCGGTGACGACCGGCGCGGCGGCCAGCGCGCCGAGGCTCGCCGGCATCCCGTGCGCGGCCGCGAACGCGGGCGACGCGCACGCGACGTAGCGCACCGCGCCCATGTCGCGTGCGACGAGGTTCTGCGGCGGCTCGGACATCACGCGGATCGCGATGTCGACTTCGTCGCGCATCAGGTCTTCCACGCGGTTCTCGAACACCACGTCGAGCACGATGCCCGGATGCCGCCGCTTGAACGCGAGCAGCCAGTCGGACATCACCATCTGCCCGTAGCCGCTCGGCACCGACAGCCGCACGCGGCCCTGCAGATCCTGCCCGAGCGTGGTCACCGATTCCTGCGCGGCGAGCAGTTCGTTGCGGATGCGCCGGCCGTGCTCGTACAGCTTCAACCCGATCTCGGTCGGCTCCATGCGCCGCGTCGTGCGCCGCACGAGCTGCTGGCCGATCGAGCGCTCGAGCTGGTTCAGCCGGTAGCTGACGTTCGCCCGGCTCATCTTGAGCCGCTGCGCGGCCTTGCTGAGATTGCCGGCGTCGAGGATCTCGACGAGCAGCGTCAGCGCGTTCAGGTCCATGCGGGGTGTCTCCTGATCCGGCCCGTTTAACGATCCGAGCTGGTCCGAAACGGTCCGAAAGCATTCAATGTCAAGTCGGACTTGACAGCTTGTAAAAGCGTGCAGGAATTGTCAATGAATCTCGATCAATCGAGAATCGAGTCATGCCCGGCAACCACGCCGGATCGTTTCCCGCCGCGCGGGACAGCTCGCGAACCGGCACCGCCCGCCGGCCTGGCGAGCGGTCCCGTCCGCCCGGCGCACCGCACTTGGAGACACGATGAATTCACCCGCTTCCCACGAACCCGCCCAGACGGGCACCGTCACCCGCGAGCGGCGCGACAAGGTGCTCGTCGTCACGATCGACCATCCGCCCGTCAACGCGCTGTCCGCCGACGTGCGGCGCGGCCTCGCCGACGCGATCGACGCCGCGCAGGCCGACGACGCGATCCGCGCGGTGCTGATCGTCGGCGCCGGCCGCAACTTCATCGCGGGCGCCGACATCCGCGAATTCGGCAAGCCGCCGGTGCCGCCGTCGCTGCCCGACGTGTGCGAGCGGATCGAGTCGAGCACGAAGCCGGTCGTGGTCGCGCTGCACGGCGCGACGCTCGGCGGCGGCCTCGAGGTCGCGCTGGCCGCGCATTACCGGCTCGCGGTGCCGGGCGCGAAGCTCGGGCTGCCCGAAGTGACGCTCGGCCTGCTGCCCGGCGCGGGCGGCACGCAGCGCGCGCCGCGCCTGATCGGCGCGAAGGCCGCGCTCGACCTGATGCTGACGGGCCGCCATGCGAGCGCCGAGGAAGCGCTCGCGCTCGGCCTCGTCGATCGCGTCGCGCACAGCGACGACACGCTCGCCGAAGGGCTCGCGTACGCGCAGGAACTCGTGTCGCTCGGCGCGCCCGTGCGCCGCACGCGCGACGCACGGGGCCTGGCGGACCGCGCGGCCGCGCAGGCCGCGCTCGACGCGGCGCGCGCGGAATTGCCGAAGAAGTCGCGCGGCCTGTTCTCGCCGGCGAAGATCGTCGACGCGGTCGAGGCCGCGCTGACGCAGTCGTTCGATGCGGGGATGAAGCTCGAACGCAGCCTGTTCCTGCAGTGCGTCGACAGCCCGCAGCGTGCGGGCCTCGTGCATGCGTTCTTCGCGGAACGCGAAGCGGCGAAGGCGCCCGAGGCGCGGCGCGCGAGCGCACGGCCGGTCGAGCGGATCGGCGTGGTCGGCGGCGGCACGATGGGCGCGGGCATCGCGGTCGCGGCGCTCGACGCCGGGCTGCCGGTGACGATGATCGAGCGCGACGAAGCGTCGCTCGCGCGCGGCCGGGCGCACGTCGAGAAGGTGTACGACGGCCTCGTCGCGAAAGGGCGGATGACGCCGGCCGCGCACGCGGCGCGGCTCGCGCGCTTCAAGGGCAGCACGTCGTACGACGCGCTCGCGCAGGCCGACGTCGTGATCGAAGCCGTGTTCGAGGACATGGCCGTGAAGCAGGCCGTGTTCGCCGAGCTCGCCCGCGTGTGCAAGCCGGGCGCGGTGCTCGCGACCAACACGTCGTATCTCGACATCGACGCGCTCGCCGCGAGCATCGACCGGCCGGCCGATGTGATCGGCCTGCATTTCTTCTCGCCGGCCAACGTGATGAAGCTGCTCGAAATCGTCGTGCCGGCGCGCGTGAGCCCGGACGTCGTCGCGACCGCGTTCGCGCTCGCGAAGCAGTTGAAGAAGACGCCGGTGCGCGCGGGCGTATGCGACGGCTTCATCGGCAACCGGATCCTCGCCGTGTACCGGACGGCGGCCGACTACCTGATGGAAGACGGCGCGTCGCCGTACCAGATCGATCGCGCGGTGCGCGAGTTCGGCTTTCCGATGGGCCCGTTCCAGGTGGTCGACCTCGCGGGCGGCGACATCGGCTGGGCGACCCGCAAGCGCCGCGCGGCGACGCGCGACCCGAACGCACGCTACGTGGAGATTTCCGACCGGCTGTGCGAGCGCGGCTGGTTCGGGCAGAAGACCGGCCGCGGCTACTACCTGTATCCGGACGGCGCGCGCGTCGGCACGCCCGATCCGGAAGTGGAAGCGATCGTCGCGCAGGAACGCGCGAAGAAGGGCGTCACGCCGCGCACGTTCACCGACGGCGAGATCCTGCGCCGCTACCTCGCCGCGATGATCAACGAAGGCGCGAACGTCGTGCACGAGAAGATCGCGCTGCGCCCGCTCGACGTCGACGCGGTGTTCCTGCACGGCTACGGCTTTCCGCGCTATCGCGGCGGCCCGATGCACTACGCGGACACGATCGGCCTCGCGAACGTGCTCGCCGATATCCGCGCGTTCGCGAAGGAAGATCCGCTGTTCTGGAAGCCGTCGCCGCTGCTCGTCGATCTCGTCGCGCGCGGCGCGGATTTCGCGAGCCTGAACCGCATCGACTGAACGCCAACCGCATTTGCAACGGACCGAAGATGGACCTCGATTTCACGCCCGAAGAAGAAGCCTTCCGCGCGGAAGTGCAGCGCTTCCTGCAAGCCGAACTGCCCGAGCGCATCGCGCGCAAGGTGAAGGGCGGCCTGCATCTGACGCGCGACGACATGCGCGAATGGCACGCGATCCTGAATGCCCGCGGCTGGCTCGCGAGCCACTGGCCGCGCGAATACGGCGGCCCCGGCTGGAGCGTCGCGCAGAAGTTCCTGTTCGACAACGAATGCGCGCTCGCCGGCGCGCCGCGCATCGTGCCGTTCGGCGTGAACATGCTCGGCCCCGTGCTGATCAAGTACGGCAGCGACGCGCAGAAGCGCCATTGGCTGCCGCGCATTCTCGACGGCACCGACTGGTGGTGCCAGGGCTATTCGGAGCCGGGCGCCGGCTCCGATCTCGCGGCGGTGAAGACGAGCGCGGTGCGCGATGGCGATCACTACGTCGTGAACGGCCAGAAGACGTGGACCACGCTCGGCCACTACGCGAACATGATCTTCTGCCTCGTGCGCACCGCGACCGACGTGCGCAAGCAGGAAGGCATCAGCTTCCTGCTGATCGACATGAGCACGCCGGGCGTCGAGGTGCGCCCGATCATCACGCTCGACGGCGAGCACGAGGTGAACGAGGTGTTCTTCACCGACGTGCGCGTGCCCGTGGAAAACCTGGTCGGCGAAGAGAACCGCGGCTGGACCTACGCGAAATACCTGCTCACGTACGAGCGCACCAACATCGCCGGAATCGGCTTCTCGACCGCCGCCCTCGACCGGCTGCGCGCGGTGGCCGCGAAGGTCGCGAAGAACGGCCGGCCGCTCGCGGACGATCCGTTCTTCGCGGCACGCGTCGCGCGCGTCGAGATCGAACTGGAAAACATGCGCACGACCAACCTGCGCGTGCTGGCCGCGGTCGCGGGCGGCGGCGTGCCGGGCGCGGAAAGCTCGATGCTGAAGATCCGCGGCACGCAGATTCGCCAGGAGATCACCGCGCTGATGCGGCGCGCGATGGGGCCGTATGCGCAGCCGTTCGTCGAAGAGGCGCTCGACGCCGACTACGCGGGCGAACCGGTCGGCCCCGACGAAGCCGCGAGCGCCGCGCAGCAGTATTTCAACAACCGGAAGCTGTCGATTTTCGGCGGCTCGAACGAGATCCAGAAGAACATCATCGCGAAGATGATGCTCGGGCTGTAACGAGGGACGCGACGATGGATTTCCAGCACACAGAAGACCGCCGGATGCTGGCGGACACGTTGAACCGCTTCATCGCCGAACAGTACGCGTTCCCGGTGCGCGACCGCATCGCGCAGTCGGCCGAAGGCTTCGACCGCGCGATGTGGCGGCGCTTCGCCGAGCTCGGCACGGTCGGCGCGCTGTTTCCGGAAGCCGACGGCGGCTTCGGCGGCGCGGGCTTCGACATCGCCGTGGTGTTCGAATGCCTCGGGCGCGGGCTCGTCGTCGAGCCGTTCCTCGGCGCGCTGCTGGCCGGCCGTGCGCTGTCGCTCGCGGGCGGCGATGCGCATCGCGACAAGCTCGCCGCGCTGATCGACGGCAGCGCGAGCGCCGCGTTCGCACACGACGAGCCGGGTTCGCACTACGAGCTGACGACCGTGCGCACGCGCGCCGAACGTGCAGGCGACGGCTGGGTGCTGACGGGCGCGAAGGGCGTCGTCGACCAGGCCGCGCAGGCGGCGTTCTTCGTCGTCAGCGCGCGCGTGTCGGGGCGCGACGACGACGCGGCCGGCATCGGCCTGTTCGTCGTGCCGGCCGATGCGCCGGGCGTGTCGCTACGCGACTACCGGAAGATCGACGGCGGCCGCGCGGCCGAAGTGCGCTTCGAGCGCGTCGCGCTGCCGGCCGATGCGGCGCTCGGCGCGCACGACGGCGAAGCGGGCGCCGAGCTGCTCGAACGCGTGCTCGGCTACGGGCTGCTCGCGTTGTCGGCGGAAGCGCTCGGCGCGATGGACGTCGCGAAGGAAGCGACGCTCGACTACCTGCGCACGCGCAAGCAGTTCGGGTTGCCGATCGGCAGCTTCCAGGCGCTGCAGCACCGGATGGCCGATCTGCTGCTCGAAGTCGAGCAGGCGCGCTCGGCCGTGATCAACGCGGCCGCGCAGCTCGATGCGCCGCGCGCGGTGCGCGAGCGCGCGCTCGCCGCGGCGAAATACAGCATCGGCCGGATCGGCACGCTCGTCGCCGAGGAATGCATCCAGCTGCACGGCGGAATCGGGATGACGTGGGAATTGCCGCTCGCGCACTACGCGAAGCGGCTCGTGATGATCGATCACCAGCTCGGCGACGAGGATCACCATCTCGCGCGCTACATCGCGCTGTCCAAACGATAACGGCGCAAACGCGAATGGAGGAGACGACGATGACGAACGAAGCGCGCGCGCTGCCGCTGGCCGGCGTGAAGGTGCTCGATTTCTCGCGTGTGCTCGCGGGCCCGTGGTGCGCGATGGTGCTCGCCGATTTCGGCGCGGAAGTGATCAAGGTCGAGCATCCGGCGCGCGGCGACGATACGCGCGACTGGGGGCTGCGGATCGGCGACACCGAGACCACGTATTTCAACAGCGTGAATCGCAGCAAGCGGTCGATCTGCGTCGACCTGCAGACGGAAGCCGGCCAGCGCCTCGCGCGCGAGCTGGCCGCACGGGCCGACGTGGTGATCCACAACTTCAAGTTCGGCGGCGCGGAGAAGCTCGGGCTCGGCTACGCCGCGCTGGCCGAGCTGAATCCGCGCCTCGTGCACTGCGCGATCTCCGGCTACGACCGTTCGGGCCCGGAGGCCGCGCGGCCCGGCTACGACCTCGTCGTCCAGGGCGAGGCCGGGCTGATGGCGCTGAACGGCGAGGCGGGCCAGCCGCCGCTGAAGTTCGGCGTCGCGGCGGTCGACCTGTTCACCGGCATGTATTCGGCGCAGGCGATCCTCGCCGCGCTTTACGAGCGCCATGCGACGGGGCGCGGTCGCCGCATCGAGATGGCGCTGTTCGACTGCGGGCTGATGATCACCGCGTACTACGGGCTCGACGCGCTGCTGATGGGCGAGGACCCGCCGCGCTACGGCAACGCGCATCCGTCGATCGTGCCGTACGGCGTGTTCGATGCGGCCGACGGCCCGCTCGTGATCACGGTCGGCAACAACACGCAGTTCGCGCGCTTTTGCGACGCGATCGAGCGGCCCGATCTCGCGGCCGACGAACGCTACAGGACCAACCTCGGCCGTTCGGAGAATCGCGCCGACCTGCTGCCCGAGATTCGCCGCGAACTCGCGCGCCGCTCGCGTGCGACGCTGCTGGCGGCGCTCGCCGCCGCGGGCATTCCGTGCGGCGAAGTGCTCGGGCTGCACGAAGCATTGACGTCGGAACGCGCCACCCGCGCCGGGCTCGTCACGCGGCAGCCGCATCCGGTCGCGGGCGGGGTCGACGTGCTCGCGCCGCCATACCGCTTCGACGGCGCGCGGCTGCCGGTGCGCGGTGCGCCGCCGGTGCTCGGCGCGGATACGGACGCGGTGCTCGGCGGCTGGCTCGGGATGTCGGCCGACGAGGTGGCGCGGCTGCGTGCGGATCGCGTCGTGTAACGCGTTGCATGGATTGCCGCCGCGGCGCGGGCGGAGCAGTCGATACGCGCCGACCATCCACGAGACAGCTCTCGCGATACGACGAGACGATATTGGAGACAACATGGAGCTTTCCGTCATCGAATCGGTCACGGCGCGCCCTGACTACCAGCAGCTCGTGCGGGCACGGCGCCGCTTCAGCTTCATGCTGACGGCGCTGATGATCGCCACGTACTACGGCTTCATCCTGCTCGTCGCGCTCGCGCCGCACGTGCTCGCCGCGCCGCTGTACCGCGGCGCGACGACGACGGTCGGGATCGCCGCGGGCGTCGCGATCATCCTCGTCGCGATCGGCCTGACCGCGTGCTACGTGCTGCGCGCGAACCGTGCGTTCGACCGCCGCGTCGACGCGATCCTGCAGCGTTCGTAACGGAGGCCGACATGCGATTCGTTTCGCGCGCGCTCGTCGCGCTGGCCGTTCTCGTTTCCTCCGCCGCCCGTGCGACCGGCGTCGCCGGGCCGATGCCCGACAAGGTCGAGCTGAACCCGGTCGCGATCGGGATGTTCTTCGCGTTCGTGTTCGCGACGCTCGCGCTCACGCGCTGGGCCGCGCGCCGCACGCGCTCGACACGCGACTTCTACACGGCCGGCGGCGGCATCACCGGGCTGCAGAACGGGCTCGCGATCGCGGGCGATTACATGTCGGCCGCGTCGTTCCTCGGGCTGTCGGGCATGGTGTTCATGTTCGGCTTCGACGGGCTGATCTATTCGATCGGCTTCCTGGTCGGCTGGCCGTTCGTGATGTTCCTGATCGCCGAACCGTTGCGCAACCTCGGCAAGTTCACGTTCGTCGACGTCGTCGCGTACCGCTTCGCGCAGCGGCCGATCCGGCTGCTGACGTCCGCGAACGCGCTGACGATCGTCGTGCTGTATCTCGTCGTGCAGATGGTCGGTGCGGGCAAGCTGATCCAGCTGCTGTTCGGGCTGTCGTACGGCACGGCCGAGCTGATCGTCGGCGTGTTGATGGTCGTCTACGTATTCTTCGGCGGGATGACCGCGACCACCTGGGTGCAGGTGATCAAGGCCGTGCTGCTGCTCTGCGGCGCGACGCTGCTCGCGTTGCTGGCGCTCGGCGAATTCGGCTTCGACATCGACGCGATGTTCCGCCGCGCGGTGGCCGTGCATCCGGGCGCGCTGTCGATCATGGGGCCGGGCAAGCTGATCCGCGATCCGGCCAATGCGCTGTCGCTCGGCATCGCGCTGATGTTCGGCACGGCCGGCTTCCCGCACATCCTGATGCGCTTCTTCACGGTGCCGAACGCGAAGGAGGCGCGCAAGTCGGTGCTCTACGCGACGGGCTTCATCGGCTATTTCTACCTGCTGACCTTCGTGATCGGCTTCTCGGCGATCGTGCTGCTCGCGCAGCATCCGGAATTCTTCCGGCTCGGCGCGAACGGCACGTTCAACCTGACGCACGACCTGCTCGGCGGCTCCAACATGGTCGCGGTGAAGCTCGCGCAGGCGGTCGGCGGCAACTGGTTCTACGGGTTCATCGCGGCCGTCACGTTCGCGACGATCCTCGCGGTGGTCGCCGGCCTCACGCTCGCGGGCGCGACGACGATCTCGCACGACCTGTACGCGCAGATGTGGGCGCGCGGCAAGCCCGACGAGCGGCTGGAAATGCGCATCTCGCGCGCGGCGACGATCGCGCTGTCGGCCGTCGCGATCGCGCTGTCGATCCTGTTCGAGCACGTGAACGTCGCGTTCATGGTCGGGCTCGTCGCGGCGGTGGCCGCGAGCGCGAATTTCCCGGTGCTCGCGACGTCGATCTTCTGGCGCGGGATGACGACGCGCGGCGCGGTGCTCGGCGGCGGCCTCGGCCTCGTGTCGGCGGTCGTGCTGACGGTGCTGTCGAAGTCGGTGTGGGTCGACGTGCTGCATCATGCGCACGCGCCGGTGTTCCTCGACAACCCGGCGCTCGTGTCGGTGCCGCTCGCGTTCGTCGGGATCGTCGTCGGTTCGCTCGCGGATCGCGGCGAGCGCGCGCGCCGCGAGCGCGACGCGTTCGCGCGGCAGGAGTTCTACGCGCAGACGGGCGTGCTCGCGAGCCGGGCCGTGCAGCACTGATTCACCCGATGAAACAATGCGTCCGTCCGGATCGCCGGACGGATATTTTCCGGAAATCCGGAATTCCGGATTTCCTTGCCTGCCGCATTACGGGAAATACAATGAAAACAATGGCTTGAGGGGTTCCGGAAACCTGGCATCGACCTTGCAATATGAAAAGCACGGCCATCCCCCGGCCCGACTATTAAACCAAGGAGACAATCGATGACCAGCGCCTTCCTCCCCTGTCGGATGTTCTGAGGCATCGCTTGTTGCGGCACGGCAGCCGCGCGGGCGAATGCCTTCTCCCCTGAGACATTCGCCTGCGCGCGTGACGCCGTTTCCACCGGCTCATCATCTACTTCAGCAGGAACCATCGTGAAGAAGAAACCCTTCTACAAAGTGCTCTATGTGCAGGTGATCTTCGCCATCATCGTCGGCGTGATCCTCGGCCACTACTACCCGGCGCTCGCCACCGACATGAAACCGCTCGGCGACGGCTTCATCAAGCTGATCAAGATGGTGATCGGCCCGATCATCTTCTGTACGGTCGTCACCGGCATCGCCGGCATGGAGGACATGAAGAAGGTCGGCCGCGTCGGCGGCAAGGCGCTGCTGTACTTCGAGATCGTGTCGACCTTCGCGCTGGTGCTCGGCCTCGCGGCCACGCACCTGCTGCGTCCGGGCGTCGGCTTCAACATCGATCCGGCGACGCTGAACGGCAAGGAAGTCGCGTCGTACGCGGCGAAGGCGCACGGGCAGTCGACCGTCGACTTCCTGATGCACATCATCCCGAACACGATGGTCGACGCGTTCGCGCAGGGCGAAATCCTGCAGATCCTGCTGATCGCGCTGCTGTTCGGCAGCGTGCTCGCGCACCTCGGCGAGCGCGGCAAGGTCGTGACCGACTTCATCGACGGCCTGACGCGCGTGCTGTTCGGCATCGTGCACATCGTCACGAAGCTGGCCCCGATCGGCGCGTTCGGCGCGATGGCGTTCACGATCGGCAAGTACGGCGTCGGCTCGCTGGTGCCGCTGCTCAAGCTGATCGGCACGTTCTACCTGACGTCGGTCGTGTTCGTGCTCGTCGTGCTCGGCGCGATCGCGCGCTTCACCGGCTTCTCGATCATCCGCTTCGTGTCGTACATCAAGGAGGAGCTGCTGATCGTGCTCGGCACGAGCTCGTCGGAAGCCGCGCTGCCGCAGCTGATGGAAAAGCTCGAGAAGGCGGGCTGCTCGCGTTCGGTCGTCGGCCTCGTCGTGCCGACCGGCTATTCGTTCAACCTCGACGGCACCAACATCTACATGACGATGGCCGTGCTGTTCATCGCGCAGGCGACCAACATCGAGCTGACGTGGATGCAGCAGCTCACGCTGCTGGCCGTCGCGATGCTGACGTCGAAGGGCGCGAGCGGCGTGACCGGTGCGGGCTTCATCACGCTCGCCGCGACGCTGGCCGTCGTGCCGACGATCCCGCTGTCGGGCATGGTGCTGATCCTCGGCATCGACCGCTTCATGAGCGAATGCCGCGCGCTGACGAACATCGTCGGCAACGGTGTCGCAACCGTCGTCGTGTCGGCGTGGGAGAAGGAGCTCGACCGCAACAAGCTGCGCCAGGCGCTGAAGGGCGGCGCCGAAGTCGCGCCGACCGAGACGGCCGGCGTCTGACGCGATGAACGAGCAGGCGGCGGCACGGCCCGCCGGCCGTGCGGCCCGCGGCGGCCGGGGTATCGGGGCGGAGGCCTATGACACAATAGGCGATCCGCATCGTCAGGAAGCCTCGACCGTGACGCGCCGCCTGCTCATCCTCGTCGTGCTCGCCGCCGCGCTCGTCGCGGCGTGCGCGCTCACGTGGACGATCACGTGGCAGCGCGGCGTCGCCGAGCTGCAGCGCAATGCCGCGGTACGCGTCGAGCGCACCACCAACGCGCTCAAGAGCACGCTCGACCGCTACGAATCGCTGCCTTATCTGCTCGGCAGCCATCCGTACGTGCAGGATCTGCTTGCCGAGCCGAAGCGCGGCGACTACACCGCCCGCGTCAACCGCTATCTCGAAGACCTCAACGAACACGCGCACGCGACCGTCACCTACGTGATCGGCGCGGACGGCCTGTGCGTCGCCGCCAGCAACTGGCGCGCGCCCGACAGCTTCGTCGGGATCGAATACCGTTTCCGCCCGTATTTCCTCGATGCGATGAACGGCCGGGTCGGCCGCTTCTTCGGGATCGGCACGATCTCGCGCGATCCCGGCTACTACATCTCGCAGCCCGTGTGGCGCGACGGCAAGATCGCGGGCGTCGTCGTCGTGAAGCTCAATCTCGAATGGTTCCAGGGCGCCGACGCGTCCGAGCCGCTCGTCGTCGTGGACGATCACGGCGTCGTGTTCCTGTCGTCCGTGCCCGCGTGGAAGTACCACACGCTGCGCCCGCTCACGGGGCCCGTCGCCGCGTCGATCTACGAAACGCGCCAGTACGCGCAGCAACCGGTCACGCCGCTGCCGCTGCGTGTCGAGCAGACGCTCGGCGCCGATGCGGAGATCGTGCGCCTCGGTGCCGGCCGGCGCGCGCCGCGCTTTCTCGCCAGCAAGCGCCGGATCGGCGAGCCCGACTGGCTGCTCGTCACGCTCGCGCCGATCGCGCCGATCGATGCCGATGCGCGCAACGCCACGATCGTCACCGGCTTCGGCTTCGTGTCGGTCGCGCTGCTCGCGTTCTACTGGCGCATGCGCCGCGCCCGCGTGCGCGAGATGATCCGCGGCCGCGCGCTGCTGCAGCAGGCGTACGCGGAACTGAACCGGCGCGTCGAGGAGCGCACGGCCGACCTGTCTGAAGCGAACGAGCGATTGCAGAAGGAAGTCGGCGACCGGATCCGCGCGGAGCAGGAGCTGCGCGCCGCGCACGACGAACTGATCCAGGCGAGCAAGCTCGCCGCGCTCGGCCAGATGGCGGCCGGCATCACGCATGAACTGAACCAGCCGCTCGCGGCGCTGCGCAGCTTCTCGGACAACACGCGCGTGCTGCTCGATCGCGGCGAGCAGGCCGCCGCGCGCGAGAATCTCGAGGCGATCGCCGCGCTCACCGAGCGGATGGGCAAGATCACCAACCAGCTGAAGCTGTTCGTCGGCCGCGCGAAGCCGCGCAACGAGCAGGCGCTCGTCGTGCGCGCGCTGCGCAGCGTGCTGTCGCTGCTCGACGAGCGCCTGCGCGGCGTCGCGCTCACGCTGACGCTGCACGACGCGACCGTCTCGCCCGCGCACGACGCGCCGCTCGATCTGGCGCGCGACTATCCCGAACTCGTCGCGCGCTGCGAGGACCTGCGCCTCGAACAGGTGCTGATCAACCTGCTCGGCAACGCGCTCGACGCGGTGGCCGGCGTCGCGGCGCCGGCCATCGAGGTCACGATCGCGGTGTCGGCCGCGACGCTCGCGGTCGAGGTGCGCGACAACGGCTGCGGCATCGCGCCCGATTTGTTGCCGCGCCTGTTCGAGCCGTTCTTCACGACCAAGGAAATGGGGCGCGGGCTCGGGCTCGGTCTCGCGATCTCGTCGTCGATCGCGAGCGACGCGGGCGGCGCGCTGACCGCACGCAACGCACCGTCGGGCGGCGCGCTGTTCGTCTTGACGCTGCGGCGCGCCCGCACGCATCATCCGGACTCCGTGTCCGAGCCGGCGGGCTCGCATTAGCGTGAGCAGGCCGGTCGGCGAACGACCGGCATCAACGAGATGCCGCGCGCGCCGCGCGGCTTGTCAGGAGCGAGTGAGTACGATGGCCAACCGGCTGCAAGTGATCTATATCGAAGACGATGCGCTCGTGCGCCGGGCGAGCGTGCAGAGCCTTCAACTGGCGGGTTTCGACGTTGCCGGCTTCGAGTCGGCCGAAGCGGCCGAGAAGGCGATCGTCGCGGATACCGCCGGCGCGATCGTCAGCGACATCCGGCTGCCCGGCGCGAGCGGGCTCGACGTGCTCGCGCAGTGCCGCGAGCGCGTGCCCGACGTGCCGGTGATCCTCGTCACCGGTCACGGCGACATCTCGATGGCCGTGCAGGCGATGCGCGACGGCGCCTACGACTTCATCGAAAAGCCGTTCGCGGCCGAGCGCCTGATCGAGACGGTGCGCCGCGCGCTCGAGCGCCGCGAACTCGTGCTCGAGAACCACGCGCTGCGGCGCGAGCTGGCCGGGCAGAACGTCGTTGCGCCGCGCATCATCGGCCGCAGCCCCGCGATCGAGCAGGTGCGCAAGCTGATCGCGAACGTCGCGCCGACCGACGCGTCGGTCCTGATCAATGGCGACACGGGCGCCGGCAAGGAGCTGATCGCACGCAGCCTGCACGAGTTGTCGCCGCGCCGCGACAAGCCGTTCATCGCCGTGAACTGCGGCGCGCTGCCCGAGCCGATGTTCGAGTCGGAGATGTTCGGCTACGAGCCCGGCGCGTTCACCGGCGCCGCGAAGCGGCGCGTCGGCAAGCTCGAATACGCGTCCGGCGGCACGCTGTTCCTCGACGAAATCGAAAGCATGCCGCTCGCGTTGCAGGTGAAGCTGCTGCGCGTGCTGCAGGACGGCGTGCTGGAGCGGCTCGGCTCGAACCAGCCGATCCGCGTGAACTGCCGCGTGGTCGCCGCCGCGAAGGGCGACATGAGCGAGCTCGTCGCGGCCGGCACGTTCCGGCGCGACCTGCTGTACCGGCTCAACGTCGTGACGATCGCGTTGCCGCCACTCGCCGAGCGCCGCGAGGACATCGTGCCGCTGTTCGAGCACTTCATGCTCGATGCGGCCGTGCGCTACGGCCGGCCCGCGCCGGTGCTGACCGACCGGCAGCGCGCGAGCCTGATGCAGCGCGACTGGCCGGGCAACGTGCGCGAGCTGCGCAACGCCGCCGACCGCTTCGTGCTCGGCGTGGCCGACGTGCCGCAGCAAACGGGCGCCGCCGACGACGCCGACAACGACCAGACGCTGAAGGAGCGCATCGAGCAATTCGAGCGCGCGGTGATCGCCCAGGCGCTGAACCAGACGGGCGGCGCGGTCGCGGCAACGGCCGACCGGCTGCATGTCGGCAAGGCGACGCTGTACGAGAAGATGAAGCGTTACGGGCTGTCGGCGAAAGGCGAAACCGAGCGCTGAAAAGCAAACGGACCGCGGAACCGGGGGGGCCGGTCATGCGGTCCGTTTCTGGCCGGAACGGCGCGGTGCGCGCGCCTTTCAGCCGAATCTGGCGGCGCTCAGGCCGCGTTGCCGTCGAGCGCCTTCTTGAGCAGCGCGTCGAGCTCCGCGAATTGCGGCGCGCCGACGTAGCGCTTCAGGATCTTGCCGTCCTTGTCGACGACGAAGGTCGTCGGCGTGAGTTGCACGTTGCCGAACTGCTTCGCGACGCTGCCGTCGTCGAGCGCGACCTTGAACGGCAACTGGCGCGTCTGCGCGTAATTCGCGACGTACATCGGCGGATCGTAGTTCATCGCGACCGCGACGAACTCCAGCCCCTGACCCTTGAAGCGATTGTAGGTGTCGACCATCTGCGGCATTTCCTGCATGCAGGTCGCGCAGCTCGTCGCCCAGAAGTTCACGAGATAGACCTTGCCCTTCAGGTCGCCGGCGGTCGAGACCTTCTGGCCCGACAGCAGCGTGAAGGTGGCGTCCGGCACGCTGGACTTGCCGTTGAACGCGAAGAAGCCGGCGACGGCGATCGCCGCGACGACGGCGGCCGCGGCGAGGTAGCGGACGGGGCCGGCACTGCGGCGGGTGGAAGGCGTGGTGTTCATCTGGTGCTCTCGGAGTCGATGACGCTGATCGACGCAAAGGACGTCGAAATTCGGCGCTCATTTTAGCGCGAATGCGGTGCGCGCACCGGCGGCCGCCACGCATCCCGGTTTTCCGGTTCGACGGATAATGGTCGTTTTGCCTGCCGCGATCCACGCCATGCCGAAGGAAGTCATCGATTCGTTGTGCCCCCTTTTTCGCCCGCTGCGACACTTCGCCGCGCTGGCCTGCGTGAGCGCCGCGCTCGCCGCGTGCTCGCCGTCGTACGACTGGCGCACGCTGCACAACGACGCCGGCTACACGATCGACCTGCCGGCGAAGCCGACCGTCGAGGAGCAGCCGGTGGCGCTCGGCGGTACCTCGATGCCGATGCGGATGCAGGCCGCGCACGTCGACGGCGCGGTATTCGCGGTCGGCACGCTGACGTTGCCCGACGATCGCGACGACACACGCCGCGCGGCGCTCGAATTCCTGCGCGCGGGGCTGTCGCGCAATCTCGAAGGCGCGCCGCAGACGGCGGCGGTGCCCGTGCCGCTCGCGGCCGGCGGCGCCGTGAACGGGCTCGAGCTGCGCATCGCGGGCGCCGCCGCCGGCGGCGATCGCGCGCGCAAGACGATCGTCGCGCGGCTCGCCGCGCGCGGCCGGCACGCGTATCAGGCCGTCGTGATCGCCGACGGGCCGCTCGCGCAGGAGCAGCTCGATCAATTTTTCGGTTCGTTCAAACTCGATTGACGACGGCCGGCGAGGGCGCTCGGACACGCCGTGACAACTGAAAGTTCATTCGCAGCTTTCGACGCTAATCGCCGGATTTTGCGAGGGTTTTTCGGCTATCCACAGCGCATGTGGATAACTTTGTTGAAAAGTGGCGGGGATTTCCCGCGAAGCCGCGCGGGACGGCCTTCCGGCCCGTTTGGTCGCCCATCCTCCTTTTGAGAAAAATCAATCGAAACAACGGGATACGAATTCCGCCCGGCAAAGGCCGCGACGAGCCGCGATCCAGGGCCGGATTCGCGGAATTGTGTATAAGTCAAGTCTTGACAGCCTGATTTTGTCCTCCTGGGCTGCTCACGGCGCCGTCAACGCGCGCCGGTAGCGGATCGCCTCGGCGATCTGCGCGGCCGTCGGCAGCGGGTCGCCGGCCAGATCGGCGATCGTCCGCGCGACTTTCAGCACGCGGAAATACGCACGCGCCGACCAGCCGAAGCGCTCGCCGGCCTCGCGCAGCAGCCGCTCGCCTTCGTCGGTCGGCCGGCACAGGTCGTCGGTTTCGCGGCCGCTCAGCATGTGATTCGTCTTCCCCTGTCGCTCGAGCTGCAGCGCACGCGCCTGCGCGACCCGGGCCGCCACCGCCGCGCTCGGCTCGCCGGGCGCCGTCGCGCGGGTCGCGAGTTCGGCCGGCGACAGCGCGGGCAGGTCGATCTGGATGTCGATGCGGTCGAGCAGCGGCCCCGACAGCTTGCGCAGATAGCGGGCGGCCGCGTCCGGCGAGCAGCGGCAGCGCCCGGACGGATCGCCGTGCCAGCCGCACGGGCACGGGTTCATCGCGGCGATCAGCTGGCACGCGGCGGGGAAGTCGGCCTGCTGGGCCGCGCGCGAGATCGTGATGCGGCCGGCTTCGAGCGGCTCGCGCAGCATTTCCAGCACGTGCCGGTCGAATTCCGGCAGTTCGTCGAGAAACAGCACGCCGAGGTGCGCGAGCGTGATTTCGCCCGGCTGCGGCGGATTGCGGCCGCCGACCAGCGCGGCGGCGCTCGACGAGTGATGCGGCGCGCGAAACGGCCGGCGGCGCCACTGCGCGGGCGAGAAGCCGAGCCGGCTCGCGGACAGCAGCGCGGCCGAGGTCAGCGCCTCGTCGTCGGTCAGCGGCGGCAGCAGGCCGGCCAGCCGTGCCGCCAGCATCGACTTGCCGGCCCCTGGCGGGCCGACCATCAGCATGTGATGGCCGCCCGCGGCGGCGACTTCCAGCGCGCGTCGCGCGCCGCGCTGGCCGATGACGTCCGCGAGATCGGGCGCGGCGGGTGCCGGCAGGCCGTCGAGACAGGGCGCGGCGACCGGCGCGAGCCGCCCGTCCGGCGCATCGGCGAGGTGCGCGCACAGCGCCGGCAGGTCGCGCGCACCGAATACGGTCACGCCCGGCACGAGTGCGGCCTCGGCGGCGCTGTCGAGCGGCAGGTACAGCTCGGGCGGACGCGCTGTCGCGGCCGAATCGCGCGGGGCGCCGGGATCCATGCCCGGGCCGCCGGCCAGGCCCGCGCCGGATTCCTCCGCACGCCGGTCCCGCGCGGCGCCGCACGCCATCGCGAACGCGCCGCGCATCGGCCGCAGCGCGCCCGTCAGCGACAACTCGCCCGCAAATTCGCGGCCGGCCAGCGCGTCGGCCGGGATCTGGCCGTTCGCGGCGAGAATGCCCAGCGCGATCGGCAGGTCGAAGCGGCCCGACTCCTTCGGCAGGTCGGCCGGCGCGAGATTGACGGTGATGCGGCGCACCGGGAATTCGAACCCGCAGTTCTGCAGCGCGGCGCGCACGCGCTCGCGGCTTTCGCGGACTTCGAGATCGGGCAGCCCGACGATCGAGAACGACGGCAACCCGTTGGCGAGATGGACTTCGACGGTGACGTCCGGCGCGCGGCCGGAGGCGGGCGCGCGACTGCGCACCACGGCGAGCGACATGGCGAGGCTCCTGTAAACAGGCGGACGACGGCCGTTCGGGGCCGCATGCCGCGGGACTCGGAGGAATCGGGTGCGCGCTTGCCGGCGTGGCGCGGGGAAAGAACGAGGTGCTGCGAAGAGCGATGGACTGCGAAGAGCGCGGGACGACGAAGAGCGCGGGACTACGAAGAGCGCGGGACTACGAAGAGCGATGGACTGCGAAGAGCGATGGACTACGAAGAGGGGCTGCGAAGAGCGACGGACGACGAAGCGTGGCGAAACGGCTTCGGGGTGGCGGGCGCGGGCCGCACGAGGCGGCCCGCACCCGGACCTTGCGGCCGGTGGGGCGTCAGGCCTGCGGGGCGGCGAGCTTCTGCTCGAGTTCCGCGACGCGCTTTTCGAGCTCCTCGAGGCGCACGCGGGTGCGGGCGAGCACCTGTGCCTGCGTATCGAATTCCTCGCGCGTGACGAGATCGAGCTTCGAGAAGCCTTGCGACAGCATGGCCTTCACGTTGCGCTCGACGTCCTTGGCCGGCGAGTTTTTCAGCAAATCGCTGACGCGCGACTGCAGATCGTTGAAAACGTCGCTGGGTTGCTTCATGTGATTCCCCTTCCTTGCACAAAAAATGTGCATCTTCAGTTGCATACGTGCCCATGATGCACGCATGACCGGAAATGGTGCGCGCGGGGCGCGAATTCCGGGCATGGCGCCCGCATGGGTGAATGGCCCGGCGATCCGGGACGTGCGTGCACTCTAGCAACGATCCTTTCGCCGCGCCAGCAAACCGGGCCATGTTGGCCATTCGGCCGGGCTTCCGCGTCTTACGTCGCGGGATGCGACCCCGTTCAGAAGCCCTTCGAGACGGTGCTCGGACCAACATGGCATGCGAGTTGCTGAGAAGAGTCCGTCACAACATTCCAACTCATCCGACGGGACAACCCAGCGAGAGGACTTCATGAAACTCATTACCGCAATCATCAAGCCGTTCAAGCTCGATGAGACGCGCGAAGCGCTGTCGGCGCTCGGCGTCTCGGGCATCACGGTGACGGAGGTCAAAGGGTTCGGGCGCCAGAAGGGGCACACCGAGCTGTACCGCGGCGCCGAATACGTGGTCGATTTCCTGCCGAAGATGAAGATCGAGGCGGCCGTGTCCGACGATCTCGTCGACCAGGCGGTGGAAGCGATCGAGCGGGCCGCGCGCACGGGCAAGATCGGCGACGGCAAGATCTTCGTCACGCCGATCGAACAAGTGATCCGGATTCGCACCGGGGAGACAGGCGCGGACGCGCTGTAACAGAACAGACAAGACAAGCGACAAGAGGAAACCCAAGATGCGCAAACTTCTGATGTCCCTGCTGATGGCCGGCTCGCTGATCGCGGCCGGCGTTGGCTCCGCGCTCGCCGACGACGCGGCGTCCGCCGCGGCTGGTTCCGCCGCGGCTGCTTCCGCGCCGGCCGCCGCCACTTCCGACGCATCGGCTGCCGCCGCACCCGCTTCGGCGCCGGCCGCCGACGCATCCGCCGCCGCTGCCGCACCCGCTTCGGGCGCGGCCGACGCATCGGCCGCCGCATCCGCGCCGGCCGCCCCGGCGGCGCCCACCGCGCCGTTCTCGGTCGATTCGTCGAAGATCAGCGCGGGCGACACCGCGTGGATGCTCACGTCCACCGCGCTCGTGCTGTTCATGACGATCCCCGGCCTCGCGCTGTTCTACGCGGGCATGGTCCGCAAGAAGAACGTGCTCGCGACCGTGATGCAAAGCTTCGCGATCACCGCGCTGATCACGGTGCTGTGGACGGTGGTCGGCTACAGCCTCGCGTTCACGCCGGGCAACGGCTTCATCGGCGGCCTGTCGCGCGTGTTCCTGCACGGGATGAACTACATCAAGGGCGACAAGGCGACGACGCTGACGGTCAGCCATCTCGCGTCGACGATTCCGGAATCGGTCTACTTCGTCTACCAGATGACGTTCGCGATCATCACGCCGGCGCTGATCTGCGGCGCGTTCGCCGATCGCATGAAGTTCTCGGCGATGCTCGTGTTCATGACGCTCTGGTCGCTGATCGTCTATGTGCCGATCGCGCACATGGTGTGGGAGCCGACCGGCTGGCTGTCGGCGGACGGCGTGCTCGACTTCGCGGGCGGCACCGTCGTGCACATCAACGCCGGTATCGCGGGCCTGATGTCGTGCCTGGTGCTCGGCAAGCGCGTCGGCTACGGGCGCGAATCGATGGCGCCGCACAACCTCGTGCTGACGATGATCGGCGCGTCGATGCTGTGGGTCGGCTGGTTCGGCTTCAACGCGGGTTCCGCGGTCGCGGCCGACGGCCGTGCCGGCTTCGCGATGCTGACGACGCAGGTCGCGACGGCCTGCGCGGCGCTCGGCTGGATGTTTGCCGAATGGATCGCGAAGGGCAAGCCGTCGGTGCTCGGCATCGTGTCGGGCGCGGTCGCGGGTCTGGTGGCGATCACGCCGGCGGCCGGCTTCGTCGGCGTGGCGGGCGCGCTCGTGATCGGTATCGCGGCGGGCGTCGTGTGCTTCTGGTCGGCGACCTGGCTCAAGTCGAAGCTCGGCTACGACGATTCGCTCGACGCGTTCGGCGTGCACGGCGTGGGCGGGATTCTCGGCGCACTGCTGACCGGCGTATTCGCGGTCAAGGACATCGGCGGCATGGACGGCAGCCTGCTGCTGCAGGCGAAGGGCGTGCTGATCACGCTCGTGTACAGCGGCGTGCTGAGCTTCGTGCTGCTGAAGTTGATCGATCTGACGATCGGCTTGCGCGTGTCCGAAGAGGAAGAGCGCGAAGGCCTCGACGTGGTGCTGCACGGCGAGCACGTGGAATAAGTCACACGAACCACGGCGGGCCGCCGCGACGACGGCGCCCGCCCCCGAATGAGCGCAGCGACTTCGGCCCGCCTACTCGGCGGGCTTTTTTTCTCCTGACGCGTGCAGTCGTAGCGGATAACCCTTCACTCTATCGGGTCAATAGCCGAAAACTTCCTCCATATCCTTGTGAAGCCGGGAACAATCCCCAAATGGGCAAGGCAATTGCTCTACAATCTTCATTCTCCCGCTCGCGAGTGATTCATGGTTCCCCACCTCGTTACCGCGTTGAACGGTCCGCTGCTCGAACTCGAGCAGAAGATCCTCGACGCGACGCCTGCGATCGAACGCTGGTTCAGGCTCGAATGGCAGGAACACACCCCGCCGTTCTATTGTTCGGTGGACCTGCGCAATGCCGGCTTCAAGCTGGCGCCCGTCGACGCGAACCTGTTTCCCGGCGCCTTCAACAATCTGCCGTCCGAAGTGCTGCCGCTCGCCGTGCAGGCCGCGATGGCCGCGATCGAGAAGATCTGCCCGGACGCGAAGAATCTGCTCGTGATTCCCGAGCTGCCGACCCGCAACGCGTTCTACCTGGAAAACGTCGCGCGCCTCGCGACGATCATGCGCCAGGCCGGCCTGAACGTGCGTTTCGGCTCGCTCGACCCCAGCATCACCGACATGACGCCGATCACGCTGGCCGACGGCCAGAAGATCGTGCTCGAACCGCTCGAGCGTTCGCAGCGCCGCCTCGGCCTGAAGAATTTCGATCCGTGCTCGATCCTGCTGAACAACGACCTGTCGGCCGGCATCCCGGCCGTGCTGGAAAACCTGCACGAACAGTACCTGCTGCCGCCGCTGCACGCGGGCTGGGCCGTGCGCCGCAAGTCGACGCACTTCGCATGCTACGACGACGTCGCGAAGAAGTTCGCGAAGATGGTCGGCGTCGATCCGTGGATGGTGAATCCGTATTTCGCGCACGTCGAAGGCGTCGACTGGCAGGCGCATGAAGGCGAGCAGGCGCTCGCCGACGCGATCGACGGCGTGCTGAAGAAAATCGCGCGCAAGTACCGCGAATACGGGATCAGCGAGAAGCCGTACGTCGTCGTGAAGGCCGACGCGGGCACCGCGGGCCGCGGCGTGATGACCGTGCACGACGCGGCCGAGATCGGCCGCATGACGAAGGCCGAGCGCGCGCAGATGGCCGAATCGAAGGCCGGCCTCGCGGTGCGCGACGTGATCGTGCAGGAAGGCGTCTACACGTTCGAGCGCGTCGGCGACGAAGTGGCCGAGCCGGTCGTGTACATGATCGACCGCTACGTGGTCGGCGGCTTCTACCGCACGCACGGCGGCCGCGAGCGCGACCAGAACCTGAACGCGCCCGGCATGCACTACGTGCCGCTCGGCTTCGAGCACACCGCGCTGCCGGATGCCGGCGCGAAGCCGGGCGCCGCGCCGCCGAACCGTTTCTACATGTACGGCGTCGTCGCACGGCTGTCGCTGATCGCGTCGTCGATCGAACTGGAAAAGACCGACCCCGAAGCCATCCAGGTGTAACGGACCTTCGCTACGTACAGGACCCGCATGGACATTCTTTTTATCGCCGACCCGCTCGAGCATTTCAAGATCTACAAGGATTCGACCTACGCGATGATGGCGGAGGCCGCTCGGCGCGGGCATGCGGTGTACGCGTGCGAACCGCGCCACCTCGCGTGGACGGGCTCGGCCGTCGAGGCCGACGTGCGGCGCATCACGTTCGTCGGCGAACTGGACGACCTGCATCGCGACACCTGGTTCGACGCGGGCGCGGTCGATGCGCGCCGTCTCGAATCGTTCGGCGCGGTGCTGATGCGCAAGGATCCGCCGTTCGACATGGAGTACGTGACGTCGACGTGGCTGCTCGAGCTGGCCGAGCGTGCCGGCGCACGCGTGTTCAACCGGGCGCAGTCGATCCGCGATCATTCGGAGAAGCTCGCGATCGGCGAATTTCCGCAGTTCGTCGCGCCGACGCTCGTCACGCGCGACGCGAAGCGGCTGCGCGCGTTCCACGCCGAGCACGGCGACGTGATCCTGAAGCCGCTCGACGGAATGGGCGGGATGGGCGTGTTCCGCGTGAAGCCGGACGGCATGAACCTCGGTTCGATCGTCGAGATGCTGAGCCACGACGGCACGCGCTCGGTGATGGCGCAGAAGTTCATCCCCGAGATCAAGGCCGGCGACAAGCGCATCCTGCTGATCGGCGGCGAGCCGGTGCCGTATTCGCTCGCGCGGATTCCGCAGGGCAGCGAGGTGCGCGGCAATCTCGCCGCGGGCGGGCTCGGCGTCGCGCAGCCGCTGACGGCCCGCGACCGCGAGATCGCCGCAACGCTCGGGCCCGTGCTCGCGTCGCGCGGGCTGCTGCTGGTCGGCCTCGACGCGATCGGCGACTGGCTGACCGAGGTGAACGTCACGAGCCCGACGTGCTTCCGCGAGATCATGGAGCAGACGGGCTTCGACGTCGCCGCGATGTTCATCGACGCGCTGGAGCGTGCGGCCGCGTAGGCCGCCTTCCGCGCCACCCCGGCGGCGGCCGCGCAGGCCCCCCCGTCGCCGGAGCCGCTTGACCGGCCTGCTACAATGCCCGCTTGCCCGGTGCCGCGATCGGCGCACCGAAGGCCCGGCGGTCGGGCCGACACTGTTGCAAGGCTGAACATGAAACGTTCCCCATACTCGCTACGCTCATTGCCCCGCCGCGGGGTATCGGCCCGCCAGGGGCGGCCGGGAGCGATCTGACATGACCGGGATTCTGATCATCGCGCACGCGCCGCTCGCCACCGCGCTGCGGGACTGCATCGCGCACATCTACGGCGGCGTGCCCGCCCGCATCGGCTGCATCGACGTGACGGCGGACAGCGATCCGGCCCAGGTGATGGCGTTTGCGCACGCGGAACTCGCGCGGCTCCGGGAAGACAACGGCGTGGTCGTGCTGACCGACATGTACGGCGCGACGCCCGCGAACATCGCGGGCCAGCTCGCGAAGCTCGACAACGTGCGCGTGCTTGCGGGCGTGAACCTGCCGATGCTCGTGCGGGCCGTCTGCTACCGCACCGTGCCGCTCGACAAGCTGGTCGACAAGGCGCTGTCCGGCGGCGCGAAGGGCGTCCACGAGGTGTCGTCCGGCACGCCGCCGCCCCCGTCGGAAACCGGCTGCGGCCAGTGCGCGCCAATTCCGCCCGAACCGCAGCCGCGCACCGAATCGCACTGAGCCTCCGTTTTCCGTTTTAGCCCGACCCGCCGGCGCGCGCCGCCGGCGGTCCCGACCGACCCGACCGAGAATCATGCTTCAACAAGAAACCACCATCGTCAATAAATTGGGGCTCCATGCGCGCGCATCGGCCAAGCTTACGCAACTGGCCGGCAACTTCCAGTCGGAAGTCTGGATGACACGCAACGGGCGCAAGATCAATGCGAAGAGCATCATGGGCGTGATGATGCTGGCGGCCGGCATCGGCAGCACCGTGACGATCGAGACCGAAGGGCCCGACGAGCGGGAAGCGATGGATGCGCTGCTGAAGCTGATCGCCGACAAGTTCGGCGAAGGCCAGTGAGCGCGACGCGGAATCATTGCCGTTTCCAGTCAGAATGCCGCGGATGTCGCGGCATTTTTTTCGTCGGAAGCATTGATGCGGAATGCGCAATGCTGCGCTGCATGCAGTCAGCAGGGAGTCGCGGAATTTATAATCGCTAACCGGGGTCATAAGCGCATCGCAGCAGTGTGCCGCGGCTTTACTTGTACAGAGGAGGTGCGCGTGTCCTTCACGCTGCATGGCATTCCCGTCTCACGAGGTATCGCGATCGGGCGAGCCTATCTGATCGCGCCGGCGGCGCTCGACGTCGCCCATTACCTGATCGAGGCCAACCAGACCGACGCCGAAGTGGAGCGATTCCGCACGGCGCGCGACGTCGTGCGTCGCGAGCTCGAAGCGCTGCGCGCCGACCTGACCGACGACACCCCGAGCGAAGTCGGCGCATTCATCGACGTCCACACGATGATCCTGAGCGACGAGATGCTCGTGCAGGAAACCATCGACCTGATCCGCACGCGCCGCTACAACGTCGAATGGGCGCTGACCGAGCAACTCGAACTGCTCACGCGCCATTTCGACGACATCGAGGACGAATACCTGCGCGAGCGCAAGGCCGACATCGAGCAGGTGGTCGAGCGCGTGCTGAAGGCGCTCGCCGGTGCGCCGTCCGCGTCGCAGGCGCTCGACGGCGCGGCCGCGAACGGCACGAACGAGATGATCGTCGTCGCACACGACATCGCGCCGGCCGACATGATGCAGTTCAAGACGCAGTCGTTCCAGGCGTTCGTCACCGATCTCGGCGGCCGCACGTCGCACACGGCGATCGTCGCGCGCAGCCTCGGCATTCCGGCCGCGGTCGGCGTGCAGCATGCGAGTGCGCTGATCCGCCAGGACGACCTGATCATCGTCGACGGCGATCAGGGCATCGTGATCGTCGATCCCGCGCCGATCGTCCTCGAGGAATATTCGTATCGCCAGTCCGAGAAGGTGCTGGAGCAACGCAAGCTGCAGCGCCTGAAGTTCTCGCCGACGCAAACGCTGTGCGGCACGAAGATCGACCTGTACGCGAACATCGAGCTGCCCGACGACGCGAAGGCGGCCGTCGAGGCCGGCGCGGTCGGCGTCGGCCTGTTCCGCTCCGAGTTCCTGTTCATGCATCAGAAGGAGATGCCGGAAGAGGAGGAGCAGTTCGCCGCGTACAAGCGCGCCGTCGAGTGGATGAAGGGCATGCCGGTGACGATCCGCACGATCGACGTCGGCGCGGACAAGCCGCTCGACGCGCTCGACGAAGGCTACGAAACGGCGCCGAACCCGGCGCTCGGCCTGCGCGCGATCCGCTGGAGCCTGTCCGAGCCGCAGATGTTCCTCACGCAGTTGCGCGCGATCCTGCGCGCGTCCGCGTTCGGCCAGGTGAAGATCCTGATCCCGATGCTCGCGCACGCGCAGGAGATCGACCAGACGCTCGACCTGATCCGCGAGGCGAAGCGCCAGCTCGACGACGCGGGGCTCGCGTACGATCCGAACGTGCGCCTCGGCGCGATGATCGAGATCCCGGCCGCGGCGATCGCGCTGCCGCTGTTCCTGAAGCGCTTCGATTTCCTGTCGATCGGCACGAACGACCTGATCCAGTACACGCTCGCGATCGATCGCGCCGACAACGCGGTCGCGCACCTGTACGACCCGCTGCATCCGGCCGTGCTGCACCTGATCGCGTACACGTTGCGCGAAGCGAAGCGCGCGGGCGTGTCGGTGTCGGTATGCGGGGAGATGGCGGGCGACCCGGCGCTCACGCGCCTGTTGCTCGGGATGGGGCTCACCGAGTTCTCGATGCATCCGAGCCAGTTGCTCGTCGTGAAGCAGGAGATCCTGCGCGCGCACCTGAAGGCGCTCGAAAAGCCGACGGCCGACGTGCTGGCCGCGTTCGAGCCGGAAGAAGTCCAGGCGGCGCTGCAGCGGCTGTCGATCGCCGAGCCGCGGGCGGATGCGGCTGCCTAGGCGTTCTTGCCGCCGCTAACCATCGCGAAACGTCACGCATGCGCGGCCCGGCGCATGCCCGTCGCGCGTCAGTGCCGGCCGCTGCACACCGGGCAGTCGGCCTGGCGCGCGATTTTCATCGTCGTCCATTCCATCCGCAGCGAATCGAGCATCATCAGCCGCCCGTTCAGCGTCTTGCCGATGCCGCCGATCACGCGCAGCGCCTCGGCCGCCTGCATCGCGCCGATGATCCCGACGGTCGGCGCGAACACGCCCATCGTCGCGCATGCGACTTCCTCGAACGGCTGGTCTTCCGGAAACACGCACGCATAGCAGGGCGCGGCCGCGTCGCGGAAGTCGAACGTGCTGATCTGGCCGTCGAAGCGAAGCGCGGCGCCCGACACGAGCGGCACGCCGCGCGCGACGCATGCGCGGTTGATCGCGTGCCGCGTCGCGAAGTTGTCGGTGCAGTCGAGCACGACGCTCGCATGCGGCACGTGTGCGTCGAGCCACGCATCGTCGACGCGCGCCGCGACCGCGTTCACCGTCACCTCCGGGTTCAGTTGCGCGAGCGTGTCGCGCCCCGATTCGACCTTGCTGCGGCCGACCGATGCCGTCACGTGCAGGATCTGCCGCTGCAGGTTCGTGAGGTCGACCGTATCGGCGTCGACGAGCGTGAGCGTGCCGACCCCCGATGCCGCGAGATACATCGCGGCCGGCGAGCCGAGGCCGCCCGCGCCGACGACGATCGCATGCGCGTCGAGAAAGCGCTGCTGCGCGTCGATGCCGATTTCGTCGACGAGGATGTGGCGGGAGTAGCGAAGGAGTTGATCGTCGTTCATGGGGGCTCGTGAGCGAGGCGGGCGGACGTTCGTTATTTTAGGCGCGCATGAAAAACGGGCCATCGCGGTCTTCCCGCGATGGCCCGTCGGATGCCGGCCGGCGCTTACTTCGGCGCGGAGGCCGGCTTCGGTGCGGATGCCGGCTTCGCGGCGCTTGCGCCCGATGCCTTCGCGGCCGCGGCGGCCTTGCCGGCCGGGCTCTTCGTCGTGCTCTCGGCGAGCAGCGACTTCGATTCCTGGACCGGCTTGCCTTCGAGCTTGTTGAGCGCCTGCTGCATCATGAAGTCGTCGGCGCTGCCGAACTCGATCGGCTTGCGATCGCGATCCTTCTGGCGCTGCTCCGGCGTCTTCTTGTCGTTCTGCTCTTCGAGAATGCGCAACTGGTCCAGCCGGCGCTGCTCGCGCTCTTCCTGTTCCTTCTTCTCGTTCGGATCCTGCGTGTTCGCGAGGTGGTTCGTGTAGTCGACCTCGCGCGTCACGAGCACGTCGTCCGGATCGCCGTCCGCGTACTGATCGACCGGCACGTCCGGCGTGATGCCCTTGTTCTGGATCGAACGGCCGCTCGGCGTGTAGTAGTACGCGGTGGTCAGGCGCAGCGCGGTGTCGGCCGTCATCGGGCGGACCGTCTGCACCGAACCCTTGCCGAACGTCGTCTTGCCCATGATCTGCGCGCGCTTCGAATCCTGCAGCGCACCGGCGACGATTTCCGACGCGGACGCCGAATACGCGTTCGTCAGCACGATCATCGGCACGGTCTTGAAGATCGGCGGCAGGTTCTTCAGCGGATCGCCGTCGAAGGACGGCAGGCGATAGTTGTCGTACGTATCGCGGTAGACCTGCTTCGAATCGGGGATCTGGCCGTTGGTCGACACGACGACCGAGTCGGGGGGCAGGAACGCGCCGGCCACGCCGACCGCGCTCTGCAGCAGGCCGCCGCCGTTGTTGCGTAAGTCGAGGATGAGGCCCTTCAGATTCGGTTGCTGGCGCGCGATGTCCTGCAGCTTCTGCGCGAGATCCGGCGTCGTGCGCTCCTGGAAGCTCGTGATGCGGACATACGCGTAGCCCGGATCGAGCATCTTCATCTTCACGCTCTGGACCTTGATGATCGCGCGCGTGACCGTGACCGGGAACGTGCGGTCGTCGCTCTTGCGGAAGATCGTCAGCGTGACCTTGGTGCCCGGCTCGCCGCGCATCTGCTTCACGGCCTTGTCGAGCGTCATGCCGCGCACCGGCTTGTCGTTGATGCGCGTGATCAGGTCGCCCGGACGGATACCGGCGCGGAACGCCGGGGTATCCTCGATCGGCGAGATCACCTTGACGAGGCCGTCTTCCTGCGAGATCTCGATGCCGAGGCCCGCGAAGCGGCCCTTCGTCTGCTCCTGCAGCTCGTCATAGTCGGTCTTGTCGAGGAACGACGAGTGCGGATCGAGGCTCGACACCATGCCCTTGATCGCGGCCGTCAGCAGCTTCTTGTCGTCGACCGGTTCGACGTACTCGCGCTTGATCTGCCCGAATACTTCCGCGAACAGGCGGAGCTGGTCGAGGGGAAGCGGCGCCGTGGCGGTCTGCTCGGCCGATGCGGAAACCTGCAGCGTGGCGAACACGCCCGTGGCAAGGCCCGCGGCAATCAGGCCGATGTTCTTCAAATTCATTCGCATAGAGATCTGGTGCGGTCGGGAAGCGCGTGGCGGTAGCGGGGATGTAGCGGACAAGTATAACTGTTCGTCCGATAACTCAGTGGAACGGCGCGAAAAGCGTCGACAAGGCCGCAGAAGGCCCGGCGAGGCACCGCCGGGCGCGCTGCGGGGTTCGAAAGCGGATTCGACCGCAGCAGGGCCGCGAAGGTTCGCGCGACGTGCGGCCCGGCGTTCGAGGCCGAGCCCGGCACGCCGCGCCGGAGCGCGGCTTGTCCGCCGCGCCGGGCGTCAGCCCGCCTTGCCCTGCTTCGCGACGGCGGCCTGCGCCTGCGCGATCGCTTCCTGGTCGCCGAGGTAATAGTGCTTGATCGGCTTCAGGTTCTCGTCGAGTTCATAGACGAGCGGCACGCCGTTCGGGATGTTCAGGCCGACGATGTCGCTGTCCGAGATGCCGTCGAGGTACTTGATCAGCGCGCGCAGCGAGTTGCCGTGCGCGGCGATCAGCACCTGCTTGCCGGCGCGGATCGCTGGCGCGATCGACTCGTTCCACAGCGGCAGCACGCGCGCGACCGTGTCCTTCAGGCACTCGGTGAGCGGCAACTGCTCGCGCGGCACCTTCGCATAGCGCGGGTCGCCGAACGGCGCGCGCTCGTCGGTCGGCTCGAGCGCGGGCGGCGGCGTGTCGTAGCTGCGGCGCCACACGAGCACCTGCTCGTCGCCGAACTTCGCGGCCGTTTCCGCCTTGTTCAGGCCCGACAGCGCGCCGTAGTGGCGCTCGTTCAGGCGCCACGAGTGGACGACCGGCAGGTACATCAGATCCATCTTGTCCTGCACGTGCCACAGCGTGCGGATCGCGCGCTTGAGCACCGACGTGTACGCGATGTCGAACGTGTAGCCGGCCTCCTTGAGCAACTCGCCGGCCTGGTAGGCCTCGTTGCGACCCTGTTCGGTCAGGTCGACGTCGACCCAGCCGGTGAAGCGGTTTTCCTTGTTCCACGTCGATTCGCCGTGGCGGATGAGAACGAGTTTGTACATGGATCTTGCGGTCGGTAGTGAAGGGAAGCGGGGCGCGTCGCGCGGCGCCCGGACCGGGCCCGCCATCGCGCAAGGCGGTTATTTTATAATGGCGGGATTGTCCTCATCCGATTTCTCTTCTTCCGGCGGAATTCCGTGACGTTCTTTACCAATTACACCAACCTGGCCCTTATCGCGATCCTGGTGGTTTCCGGCGGCCTGCTCGCATGGCCCGCACTGCGCCGCGGTCGCGGCGGCCTGTCTGCCGCGGAGGCGACGCAGCTCATCAACCGTCGCAACGCGGTCGTGATCGACCTGCGCGCCGCCGCCGATTTCGCCGCCGGCCATCTGCCGTCGGCGCGTCAGGTCGCGCCGGGCGAGATCGGCGCGAAAATTGCGCAGGTCGCGAAGAACAAGAGCACCCCGGTGCTGCTCGTCTGCCAGAACGGCCAGCAGTCGCAGAAGGCGGCGCGCGAGGTCGAGGCGGCGGGTTACGCCGAGGTGCACGTGCTCGAAGGCGGCGTGGCCGCCTGGCAGCAAGCCGGGATGCCGGTCGTCAAACAAGGAGTGGCGAAGTGAACAAGGTTTTGATGTACAGCACGCAGGTGTGTCCGTATTGCATGCAGGCCGAGCGCCTGCTGAAGCTGCGCGGCGTCGAGCAGATCGAAAAGGTGCTGATCGATCGCGATCCGGCCCGCCGCGAGGAAATGATGACGCGCACGGGGCGCCGCACGGTGCCGCAGATCTATATCGGCGACACGCACGTCGGCGGCTACGACGATCTGTCGAAGCTCGACCGCGAAGGCGGCCTCGTGCCGCTTCTGCAAGCGGCCTGATTAGGGCAGAATGGCCGCCGGCCGCGCCGCGGCTTGGGCGCGCAGGATTCATCCGTGGCGGCCGGCGAACAGCCGGGCCGCCCCGTCACCACTTTTAGGGAAACACCATGTCCGACGTCGAAAACCAACCGTTCTTCAACATCCAGCGCGTCTACCTGAAGGATATGTCGCTCGAGCAGCCGAATTCGCCGGCGATCTTCCTCGAGCAGGACATGCCGTCGGTTGAAGTCGAAGTCGACGTCAAGGCCGACCGCCTCGCGGAAAGCGTGTTCGAAGTCGTCGTGTCGGGTACCGTCACCGCGAAGGTGAAGGACAAGGTCGCGTTCCTGATCGAAGCGAAGCAGGCCGGCATTTTCGACATTCGCAACATTCCGGACGAACAGCTCGACCCGCTCGTCGGCATCGCGTGCCCGACGATCCTGTTCCCGTACCTGCGCTCGAACATCGCCGACGCGATCACGCGTGCGGGCTTCCCGCCGATCCACCTGGCGGAAATCAACTTCCAGGCGCTGTACGAGCAGCGTCTCGCGCAGCTTCAGCAGCAGGCCGGTGCGGCAGGCGCACCGAACGGCGCGCCGAATGGCGCGCCGAACGGCACGACGCTGAACTGACGTTTCGCTCGGACCGGTGCTGGGTATGAAAGTAGCCGTTCTCGGCGCCGGTGCCTGGGGCACCGCGCTCGCGGGCCATCTGGCCGCGCGGCACGATACGCTCTTGTGGGCGCGCGACGCCGCGCTCATCGCCGGGCTGCAGGCCCGGCACGAAAATTCCCGCTATCTGGACGGCATCGCGCTGCCCGATGCGCTGCGCTACGACGCCGATCTCGGCGTCGCGCTCGCGCATGGCGCCGCGGACGACGCGCTGTGCGTGATCGCCGCGCCGGTGGCCGGGCTGCGCACGCTGTGTCGCGCGATGCGCGACGCAGGCTGCGTGCCCGCGCACATCGTCTGGGTCTGCAAGGGCTTCGAGGCCGACACGCATCTGCTGCCGCATCAGGTGATCGCGGCCGAGCTGCCCGAACAGCGGAGCAACGGCGTGCTGTCCGGCCCGAGCTTCGCGCGCGAGGTCGGACAGTCGCTGCCCGTCGCGCTGACGGTGGCGAGCACGTCGGCCGAATGCCGCGAGCGCACGCTCGCCGCGTTCCATCACGGCGCGATGCGGATCTATACGGGCGACGACGTGGTCGGCGTCGAGGTCGGCGGCGCGGTGAAGAACGTGCTGGCGATCGCGACCGGCATTTCCGACGGCCTCGGCCTCGGGCTGAACGCGCGCGCCGCGCTGATCACGCGCGGCCTCGCCGAAATGTCGCGGCTCGGCGTGGCGCTCGGCGGCCGCGCGGAAACCTTCACGGGCCTCACCGGCCTCGGCGACCTGATCCTCACCGCGACGGGCGACCTGTCGCGCAACCGCACGGTCGGCCTGCAACTGGCGGCCGGCCGCACGCTGAACGACATCCTCGGCGCGCTCGGCCACGTGGCCGAAGGTGTGCGTTGCGCGCAGGCCGTGCTGGCGCTCGCCCGCGCGCGGGCGATCGAAATGCCGATCACGGAAGCGGTGTGCGGCGTGCTGTTCGACGGCATCGCGCCGCGCGACGCGGTCAGCGGTCTGCTGCGCCGCGACGCGCGCGCCGAGTAGGCCCGGCGGGATCGCCCGGCACGGGTGCGCCGGGCACGCGGCGCCAAAGCGGACTACGCTTGAAGTGTCTCCGGCGTTCCGCGAGGTCGTCATGCTGCAGATCCATTCCACCACGCTCGATGCGCAGGTCGTCGACATCACGACGCTCGACGTCGATGCGATCGTCAACGCCGCGAACGGCTCGCTGCTCGGCGGGGGCGGCGTCGACGGCGCGATTCACCGCGCGGCCGGCCCCGGCCTGCTCGCCGAGTGCCGCACGCTCGGCGGCTGCGACACCGGCGACGCGAAGCTCACGCGCGGCCACGGGTTGCCCGCGCGCTACGTGATCCACGCGGTCGGGCCGGTATGGTATGGCGGCGCGCGCGGCGAGGCCGAACTGCTCGCATCGTGCTATCGGCGCGCGATCGAGCTGGCCGAAGAGGTTGCCGCGACGTCGATCGCGTTTCCGGCGATCAGCTGCGGCGTCTACCGCTATCCGGCCGAAGCCGCCGTCGATATCGCGGTCGGCACCGTCATCGAGATGCTCGCGCAGGCGCCGAACCTCGCCCGCGTGGTATTCGCGTGCTTTTCCCCCGACATCTACGACCTGTACCGCGCGCGCCTCGTGCGAACCTGACGCATTCGGCGCCTGGGCTGCGTGCGGCGCGCGTCAGGCGCCGCCTTCGAAGCCGGCCTGACGCCAGGCCTCGAACACGACCACCGCGACCGTGTTCGACAGGTTCAGGCTGCGGTTGTCCGGCCGCATCGGCAGGCGCACGCGCTGTTCGTTCGGGAAGCGTTCGAGCAGCTCGGCGGGCAGGCCGCGCGTTTCGGAGCCGAACACGAACCAGTCGCCGGGCAGGAACGCACGATCGTGGAAGCGGCCCGAGCCGCGCGTCGTGAACGCGAACATCCGCGCGGGCTCGGGCGCTTCGGCGGCGACGAACGCGTCCCAGTCGCGATGCACGCGCATCTGCGCATACTCGTGATAGTCGAGGCCGGCGCGGCGCATCCGCGCGTCGTCGAGCGGAAAGCCGAGCGGCTCGATCAGGTGCAGGTGCGCGCCGGTGTTCGCGCACAGGCGGATCACGTTGCCGGTGTTCGGCGGAATTTCGGGGGCGACGAGAACGACGTTGAACATGTTTCGGTTGGGCTGGGGCGGCCGGAGCGGCGCAGCGCGCGCGTGCATCCGGCCGGCCGGTTCGTGACGGCCGCACGCGGGCGGCCGGCTTATCTATCTAATTAATCCCTGGCGGTGCGCAGCGCAACCAGATTCGTCACGCGCGCGGCGCCCGCCGCCTTCAGCGCCTGCGCGGCCGCCGCGAGCGTCGCGCCGGACGTCATCACGTCGTCGACGAGCGCGATGTGGCGACCGGCGACGCCGCCTGCCACCGCGAAAGCCGCCATCACGTTGTCGCGTCGTGCGTGCCGGTCGAGCCGCGACTGCGGCGCGGTGTCGGCGACGCGCGCGAGCAAGGCCGCGTCCGCTTGCACGCCGAGCCTGCGCGCGAGCGGACGCGCGATCGCCCACGCCTGGTTGTAGCCGCGCGCGACGAGCCGCCGGTGCGACAGCGGCACGGGTGCGACGAGGTCGAAGCCGCGCGCATCGCGCGTATCGTCGACCAGCCGTGCGAGCCGGGCCGCGAATTCGCCGCCGAGCGCGAGCCGCGCATGAAACTTCAGGCCGCGCGCGAGCCCGTCGAGCGGCGCGCGGTAATCGGCGAGTGCGAGCGTCGCGTCGAACGGCGGCGGCGCGGTGCGGCACGCGTCGCACCGGTACGCGGCCGCGCGGCCGGCGCCGGGGCGACGGCCGCCGGGCGATCGCACGTGCCCGACGCCGAGCGGCAGCGCGCAGACGTCGCAGCGCAGCCGCGCTTCATTCCAGTACGCGGCATCGCAGGCGCCGCAAATCACGGCGTGTGACAAATTGCCGCACAGCGCGCACCGGTTCGGCAACGCGACCGCGGCAACGCGCGCGCCCCATGTTCTGGCGTGCGACAAAACGACGCGCACCGAGCGTTCGGCGGAACCGCGGACCATCGCAACACTCCTGGCATGCCGCCTCAATGAAGCTTGCGAGGCGAGCGAGTATACTTCGGGCTCTTCGCCAGTGTGCCCGACATGTCCCCAGCTTCGACTTCAACCGGCCGTCCGGCCAATGACGCCAGGCGCCTGCGGCGGATCTTCGACCGCCGTGCCGCCACGTTCGATGCGGTTGCGTTCCTGCCGCGCGAGATCGCGCAGCGGATGAACGAGCGCCTCGAATACATCAAGGTGAGCCCCGCGGCCGTGCTGGATGCGGGCTGCGGCCCGGGCGACGATCTCCCGGCGCTGCGCGCGCGCTTTCCGGAAGCGCCGGTGTTCGGCGTGGACCTGTCCGGCGCGATGCTCGCGCGGGCCGGTCGGCGCGAAGTCGAGCAGACTACCTGGCGCCGCTGGCTGCCGGCGTCGCTCGGTCGGGCGCTGGGCCAGCGCGGCCCGCGCGTCGCGCAGGCCGACTTCGCCGCGCTGCCGTTCCCGGGCGGCGCGTTCGACCTGATCTGGTCGAATCTCGCGCTCCACTGGCATTCGCGTCCCGATACCGTCTTCCCCGAATGGCAGCGCGTGCTGCGCGTGAACGGGCTCCTGATGTTCAGCACGCTCGGCCCCGACACGCTGCGCGAGCTGCGCGCGGCCTGCGCGCACGCCGAAGCGGCGCTCGGCATCGCGCCGCCCGCCGCGCGCGTGATCGATTTCGTCGACATGCACGACCTCGGCGACATGCTCGTCGAGAGCGGCTTCGAGATTCCCGTGATGGACCAGGAAGTGCTGACCGTCACCTACAAATCCGCCGATTCCCTGCTGGCCGACGTGCGCCGTTGGGGCGCCTATCCGTTCGAGCGCACGGCGCCGCGGCACGCGATGCGGCGCTTTCGCGCGGCGCTCGGCGACGCGCTGGACGCGCGCCGGCGCGAGGACGGCACGATTGCGCTGACCTTCGAGGTGATCTACGGCCACGCGTGGAAGGCCGTGCCGCGCACGACCGCGGAAGGGCATGGGATCGTGCGCATCGAGGACATCGGCAAGGGGCGTCCGAAGAATCGGTAAAGCGGTAAAGAGGGGTTTTGTTATGTCTGAAATTAGCGGCGCAAAGCGGGGTCGAATTGGCGGCTAAAACGGCCGAAAAGCTTGTCGCGCTTGGCTTGGCGGGCGATAGGCGCTTGCTTGTGGATGCCATTGAACCCGCCTATAATGCGTCAGCTTGTCGTCCCGGGGTCCCCGCAATACGGGGCGACGAGTCCGATGCAGGCATGCATCGCATGCCATTCGCGTGAGGCGGCGATGGAAGCAGCGAGGGTTTTGGCGGAGACGGCGGACAGCGAACCGATCCTCGAAGATTGGCTCATGAAACGCAACTGTTCGGTGTCGCCACGCCAGTTCGTGCTGTTTTACGCGTCGCTCGCGGGCTTCTCGCTGGCGATCGCGGCGTTGCTGATGTGGAGAGGGGCCTGGCTCGTCATGCCCTTTACCGGCATCGAGTTGCTGGCGGTGGGTGTCGCATTTGCGATCTACGCTCGCCATGCGGTCGATTACGAGCGCATCAGGCTGTTTCCGCACCGGCTCGTGATCGAGCGGATGGATGCGGAGCGGCTCACGCAGATCGAATTCAACCCGCGCTGGGTGCGGGTCGAGCCGGGTGCGACGCCACGCGATCCGATTCGGCTGGTGTCGCGCGGGCAGACCGTCGTAATCGGGCAGCATCTCGCGCAGTACAAGCGCGCGCAGTTCGCCGACGAACTGCGCGTGTCGCTCAGGCGCTGCGGCTGACGAGGCGCAGCCATCGGCCGGATCGGGCCGGCGGCTTGCGACGGGGGAGGGTTTGAATGGAAATTTTGGGTAAGGATGCTATGAAAACAATCAAGCGAGCCCTCGCGGGCGTGCTGGCATGCAGCGGATTGCTCTTTGCCGGTGCGGCCCTGGCGGTCGGTGATAGCCCGGGCGGCCCCCGTGTCAACGAGATCAACTTTCAGCCGCCGGTCACGAAAATCGCCGAGGAGCTCTACGATCTCCACACGATGATGCTGATCCTGTGTACGGTGATCTTCGTCGGCGTGTTCGGCGTGATGTTCTATTCGATCTTCGCGCACCGCAAATCCAAGGGCCACAAGGCCGCCAATTTCCATGAAAGCACGACCGTCGAGATCATCTGGACGATCGTGCCGTTCGTCATCGTCGTGCTGATGGCGCTGCCGGCGACGAAGGCCGTCGTCGCGATGAAGGACACGACGAACGCCGATCTCACGATCAAGGTCACCGGCTACCAGTGGAAGTGGGGCTACGACTACGTGAAGGGCCCGGGCGAGGGCATCGGCTTCCTGTCGACGCTGACCACCCCGCGCGACGAAGTGATGGGCAAGAAGCCGATCACCGACACCTATCTGCAGGAAGTCGACAATCCGCTCGTCGTGCCGGTCAACAAGAAGATCCGCATCATCACGACCGCGAACGACGTCGTCCACTCGTGGTACGTGCCCGCGTTCGGCGTGAAGCAGGATGCGATCCCCGGCTTCGTGCGCGACACGTGGTTCAAGGCCGACAAGGTCGGCACGTTCCGCGGTTTCTGTACCGAGCTGTGCGGCAAGGAACACGCGTACATGCCGGTCGTCGTCGAAGTGCTGTCGGAAGACGACTACGCGAAGTGGGTCACCGCGCAGAAGGCGAAGCTCGCCAGCGCGGCGGTCGATCCGAACAAGGTCTACACGATGGCCGAACTCGTCGCGCACGGCGAGGAAGTCTACAAGGCGAACTGCGCGGCCTGCCACCAGGTGAACGGCAAGGGCCTCGGCGCGTTCCCGGCGATGGACGGCAGCCCGATCGTGAACGGCCCGATCGCGGCCCACGTCGAGCGCGTGCTGCACGGCAAGGGCGCGATGCCGTCGTGGGCATCGCTGTCGGACCTCGACATCGCTTCGGTCGTCACGTACGAACGCAACTCGTGGGGCAACCACAAGAACGACCTGCTGCAGCCGAAGCAAGTGGCTGACGCACGCAACGGCAAGATGCCGGAAGACACCGCGGGCGCGGCACCGGCAGAAGCGGCTTCGGCACCGGCGCAAGCCGCGTCGGGCACCGAGCAGCCGGCGGCAGCGGCATCGGCCGCGCTGTCGACTATCTACTTCGAGACGGGCAAGAGCGTGCTGCCGGCCGACGCGAAGGCGGCGATCGCCGCCGCGGCCGACTATGCGAAGGCGCATCCGGACGCGAAGCTCGCGCTGTCGGGCTTCACCGACAAGACGGGCTCGGCCGACGCGAACGCCGAACTGGCGAAGCATCGGGCCCAGGCCGTGCGCGATGCGCTGAAGGCAGCAGGCGTGGCGGAAGACCACATCATTCTCAAAAAGCCGGAAACGATCACGGGCGGGGCTGACGCGAAGGAAGCCCGGCGTGTCGAGATCGGCCCGGCGGCTTGACGTGTCGCTGAGTTAGTCGACGTATTCGCATTAGGAGATTCTCATGTCTAGCATCGGGCACGACGTAGCCGCGGACCACGCGCACGACGACCACGCGCACGAAGCCCCGCACGGCTGGCGTCGCTGGCTGTTCGCCACCAACCACAAGGACATCGGTACGCTGTACCTGCTGTTCTCGTTCATCATGTTCCTGTCGGGCGGCGTGATGGCGCTCGGCATCCGTGCCGAGCTGTTCGAGCCGGGCCTGCAGATCATGCGTCCGGAGTTCTTCAACGAACTCACGACGATGCACGGCCTGATCATGGTGTTCGGCGCGATCATGCCGGCCTTCGTCGGCTTCGCGAACTGGATGATTCCGCTGCAGATCGGCGCATCCGACATGGCGTTCGCGCGGATGAACAACTTCAGCTTCTGGCTGCTGCCGGTCGCGGCCGTGCTGCTGGTCGGTTCGTTCTTCGCGCCGGGCGGCGCGACGGCCGCCGGCTGGACGCTGTACGCACCGCTGTCGACGCAGATGGGCCCGGGCATGGACTTCGCGATCTTCGCGGTCCACATCATGGGCGCGTCGTCGATCATGGGCGGGATCAACATCGTCGTGACGATCCTGAACATGCGCGCACCGGGCATGACGCTGATGAAGATGCCGATGTTCGCGTGGACGTGGCTGATCACCGCGTACCTGCTGATCGCCGTGATGCCGGTTCTGGCAGGCGCGATCACGATGGTGCTGTTCGACCGCCACTTCGGCACGTCGTTCTTCAACGCGGCAGGCGGCGGCGACCCGGTGATGTACCAGCACATCTTCTGGTTCTTCGGCCACCCCGAGGTGTACATCATGATTCTGCCGGCGTTCGGGATCGTGTCGCAGGTGATCCCGGCGTTCGCGCGCAAGACGCTGTTCGGCTATAGCTCGATGGTGTACGCGACGGCGTCGATCGCGATCCTGTCGTTCATGGTCTGGGCGCACCACATGTTCGCCACGGGCATGCCGGTCACCGGCCAGCTGTTCTTCATGTACGCGACGATGCTGATCGCGGTGCCGACGGGCGTGAAGGTGTTCAACTGGCTCGCGACGATGTGGCGCGGCTCGATGACGTTCGAAACGCCGATGCTGTTCGCGATCGGCTTCCTGTTCGTGTTCACGTTCGGCGGCCTGACGGGCCTGATGCTCGCGATGGCGCCGCTCGACATCCAGTATCACGGCACCTACTTCGTGGTCGCGCACTTCCACTACGTGCTGGTGGCCGGCTCGCTGTTCGCGCTGTTCTCGGGCTGGTACTACTGGGCGCCGAAGTGGACGGGCTGGATGTACAACGAGACGCGCGGCAAGATCCACTTCTGGGCGTCGATGATCTTCTTCAACCTGACGTTCTTCCCGATGCACTTCGTCGGTCTCGCGGGCATGCCGCGCCGCTATGCGGACTACCCGGCGCAGTTCACGGACTTCAACCAGGTGGCGACGATCGGCGCATTCGGCTTCGGCCTCGCGCAGGTGTACTTCCTGTTCGCGGTCGCGCTGCCGGCCTATCGTGGCGGCGGCGAGCTGGAGAAGGCGTCGGACAAGCCGTGGGACGGCGCGACGGGCCTCGAGTGGACGGTGCCGAGCCCGGCTCCCTTCCACACGTTCGAGCAACCGCCGCACGTCGAATAAGTGTCACCCGGCGTTCCGCCGCTGCCTGCCGCGCAGGCAGGCGCGGCGGGCGCCGAATCGATGGATCAGCGAAGTTTCAGCGAAGTTGCAGATGACCCGGAATCCACAAGAAAGACGAACGCCCGAGCAGATCCGCGCGGGCAACAAGCGGCTCGGCCTCACCCTGCTCGTCATCGCCGCCGTTTTTTTTGTGGGTGTCGTGATCAAGCAGTGGTGGCTGTCCACCCACTGATGCAGTAATTGACGCAGTAGCGAGGAAGTCGTCGTATGTCGAAGCCGGAAGAGGGCGCCGTGGATCGTGCGTTCAATCGTTCGATGCTGGTGAAGCTCTTCGTCGTGGCCGGGCTGATGTTCGGTTTCGGCTTCGCGCTGATCCCGATGTATCGGGCGATCTGCCAGATCACCGGCATCAACAACCTGGTGCAGCGCGATGTCAGCGAGCGCGAGGTGAAGAACTCGCAGGTCGACTATAGCCGCACGGTGTCGGTCGAGTTCGATGCGAACGCACGCGGGCCGCTCGGGTTCAAGCCGGAGCACAACAGCCTCGACGTGCATCCGGGCGAGCTGACGACGATCGTGTACGACGTGACGAACGGGCAGGGCCGGCCGGTCGTCGCGCAGGCGATTCCGAGCTACGCGCCGAAGCAGGCGACGGAGTTCTTCAAGAAGATCGAGTGCTTTTGCTTCACGCAGCAGACGCTGACCGCGAACGAGTCGCGCAAGATGCCGGTGGTGTTCGTGATCGACCCGAAATTGCCGAAGGACGTGAAGACGATCACGCTGTCGTACACGTTCTTCGAGCTGAATACCCCGGCCACGCCGGCACCGGCGCAGCGCAGCACGGCGGCGGCGCAGGGTGCGGCGAAGCCGGACGCATGAAGACGGAGGCGGGGCGATGACGGAGATCAAGCGGAGCGGGACGTTCGGACAGGCGTTGAGAGCGGTGCTGTGGTCGTTCTTCGGGGTGCGCAAGCGGCGCGACCTGGAGGCCGATGCGACGCAGCTCAATCCGCTGCACGTGCTGATCGTCGCGTTGATCGCGGCCGGCGTGTTCATCGGCGTGCTGATCCTGATCGTGCGTGCCGTCGTGGGCTGAGGGCGCGCGGCCAGCGGCGCGCAGCCACGAAAGAATGCAGTGCGCGGCGCCACGGCGCGGCGTGCAGGAAAGAGCGGCGGCGGTCTCGCCGCGCAAGAAATAAAGCCGGAGCGGTTTCCGGTACACAAATTGGACTGAAGTGGAGAATCAAGCATGAGCGGTCAAAACCAGACCCCGTACTATTTCGTGCCGCATCCGTCGCAGCATCCGATCAGCGCGGCCATCGGCCTGCTGGTCATGCTGGGGTCGGTAGCGCTGTGGATCAACGGTCACGACTGGGCGCCGTTTACGGCGCTGCTCGGCCTGCTGTGGTTGCTCTTCACGCTGTATCACTGGTTCGGCGACGCGATCGCCGAATCGGAAGGCGGTCATTACGGCAAGAACGTCGACAAGTCGTACCGCTGGAGCATGAGCTGGTTCATCTTCTCGGAAGTCATGTTCTTCGGCGCGTTCTTCGGCGCGCTGTTCTATGCGCGTGAAATCGCGCTGCACCAGCTCGGCAGCCTCGACTACAAGCTGATCTGGCCGGACTTCTCCGCCGTGTGGCCGAACGAAGGCCCCGCCGCGCTCGCCGGTCACTTCAAGACGATGGGCCCGTGGCCGATCCCGACGCTGAACACCGCGCTGCTGCTGTCGTCGGGCGTGACGCTGACGATCTCGCACCACGCGCTGCGCGACGATCATCGCAAGAAGGCGATTGCATGGCTGGCCGCGACGCTCGTGTTCGGGATCTGCTTCCTGTTCCTGCAGGGCTTCGAGTACTACCACGCGTACAACGAACTGAACCTGACGCTGAACTCGGGCGTGTACGGTTCGACGTTCTTCCTGCTGACCGGCTTCCACGGCTTCCACGTGTTCCTCGGCGGCACGATGCTCGCGGTGGTGCTGGTGCGGATGATCCGCGGCCACTTCAAGCCCGATCATCACTTCGCGTTCGAAGGCGCCGCGTGGTACTGGCACTTCGTCGACGTCGTCTGGCTCGGCCTGTACGTCGTCGTCTACTGGCTGTAAATGGAAAAACGGCCCGCGCAGCGATGCGCGGGCCGTTTTCATTGGTGTGCGGGCGCGGCGGCGAAGCCGCGGCCGACACCGCCCCGGCGCCGCCGCGACTCAGTCAGGCGGCGCTTTTGCTTGGTGGCGCGGCCGTGCGGCGAAATGTCACAGCGGCTGCGGCAGCCGGCGCGGCAACGGCATCAACGTCCGATCGGCAGGCCGGTCGAATGGATCCAGCCCATCCAGTTCGCGAACAGGATGAACAGGAACAGCGACACCGACAGCCCGACGCGGGTGGCGAGCGACCAGACCATGCGCTTCGTATGGCCGCGGTCGTGCATCATGAAGTAGAGCGCCGAGCCCATGCTGGCAATGATGAGGACGAAGGCGATGGGAACGAGTATGTGCATGACACGAACCGGACGACGGCAATTCGAAAGGAAGAGGATAATTATCGCACTTCGCTTTCGCGCACGTGCCGGGCGGGCCGCACGATGAAGATTCGCTGGCTGCCTGCGCTGCTGATCCTCGTCGTCGTCGCCGTCACGATCCGTCTCGGTTTCTGGCAACGCGACCGCGCACACCAGAAGGAGGCGCTGCAGGCGAGCATCGCGCGCTACGAGCAGGCGGCGCCGGTCGATCTCGGCGCGCAGCCGGTGCCGCTCGCGTCGATCGAGTTTCACCGCGTGCGGGCGAAAGGCCGTTTCATGCCCGAGCAAGCGGTGTTCCTCGACAATCGGCCGTATAACGACCAGCCGGGTTTTTACGTCGTGATGCCGTTTAAACTCACGGGCGGCGGCGTCGTGCTCGTGAACCGCGGCTGGCTGCCGCGCAACATCGCCGATCGCACGGCGATCGAGCCGTTCGCGACGCCGGCGGGCGAGGTCGAGATCGTCGGCATCGCGCGCGCCGATGCGTCGCGCGCGTTCGAGCTCGGCGAAGGCGGGTCGGCCGCGCACCAGAAGATCCGGCAGAACCTCGACGTCGCCGCGTATGCAAAGGAAACCGGGCTGCCGCTGCAGCCGTTCGTGATCCAGCAGACGAGCGACGACGGCGACAAGCTCGTGCGCGACTGGCCGACGGCGACGACCGGCGTCGAGCGCAATTACGGTTACATGTTTCAGTGGTGGGCGATGGCGGCGGCCGCGCTCGGCTTCGGCCTGTACGCCGCGCGGCGTGCGGCGAAGAAGTCGACCGGCGCGTGAGCGCCATGCCAGGACGCGGCGCCGGCGCCGCGGGTTCGTTTCGAGAGGTCTGATTTGTCCATGCAATCTTCCCGTCAAGGTCCGGCCGCAGCGCCGATGTCGCCCGCTGCCCGCAAGCGCGGCCGCTGGATGCTCGTGCTGCTGGGTCTCGTGTGCGCCGCACCGATGATCGCGTCGTATTTCACCTATTACGTGATCAAGCCGAAGGGTGGGTCGACGAATTACGGCACGCTGATCGAGCCGCAGCGCCCGATCCCGACGGATCTGCAGGTCACCGACGAAACCGGCAAGACGGTGCCGCTGTCGTCGCTGCGCGGCGTCTGGCTGTTCGTGATGACCGACCGCAGCGCGTGCGACGACGCCTGCGCGCGCAAGCTCTATTTCATGCGCCAGATCCGCGTCACGCAGGCGGGCGAGCGGCACCGGATCACGATGGTGTGGCTGCGCAGCGATGCGGGCGCGACGCCGCAAAAGGTGCTGGACGCGTATCCGGACACGCGCCGGTTCGTCGCGGATCCGGCCGCGGTGGCCGCGTGGCTGCCGGCCGATGCCGGCACGAAGGACACCGACCACATCTACATGGTCGACCCGAACGGCAACCTGATGATGCGTTTCCCGAAAGACCCGAATCCCAGCAAGATCAAGTCGGACGTGACGAAGCTGCTGAAGTGGTCGAGCATCGGTTGAGGCGAGAGAACGAGGCACCATTCCGATGTCGTATCTACTGCAACTCGGCCTGATCGGCCTGTGCATCGCACTGCTGCCGCTGTCGTACGTGTGGGTGAAGGCCGACGACGACAAGTTCCGCAAGCTCGTGTGGATCACCACGTTCCTGACCCTCGACCTCGTGATGTTCGGCGGCTTCACGCGGCTGACCGATTCGGGGCTCGGCTGCCCCGACTGGCCCGGCTGCTACGGCACGTCGTCGCCGTTCATCGCGCACGCGGCGATCACGGCGGCGCACCAGGCGATGCCGACCGGGCCGGTCAGCATGACGAAGGCGTGGATCGAGATGATCCATCGTTATTTCGCGATGGCGATCGGCGTGCTGATCATCGCGCAGGTGGCGATCGCGTGGGCCGCGCGGCTGCGCCGCCGCCCGCTGCACGTGTCGCCGTGGTGGCCGACGAGCCTGCTGCTGCTGATTCTCGTGCAGGGTGCGTTCGGCGCATGGACGGTCACGATGAAGCTGCAGCCGGTGATCGTCACGATCCACCTGCTGCTCGGCCTCACGCTGCTCGGCACGCTCGGCTGGCTCGCGGCGCGGCAGACGCCGCTGCCGTCGCATGACCCGGAGGCCGGGCGCTACCGGGCGGCCGCGCTCGCGGCGCTCGTGCTGCTGGTCGTGCAGATCGCGCTCGGCGGCTGGGTCAGCACCAACTACGCGGTGCTCGCGTGCACCGACTTCCCGACCTGCAACGGTCAGTGGATTCCGCCGATGGATTTCCAGCACGGCTTCCACCTGTGGCGCGCGCTCGGAATGACGAAGGACGGCGACGCGATCACGCAGGACGCGCTGGTCGCGATCCACTGGACGCACCGCACGTTCGCGTTCGTCGTGGTCGCGTATCTGGTCGCGTTCGCGCTGAAGATGCGCCGCTTCGCATCGCTGCGGCGGCCCGCGAACGGCGTGCTGCTGGTCGTCCTGCTGCAGTTCGTGACGGGCCTGACCAACATCGTGCTGCAGTGGCCGCTGCCGGTCGCGGTCGCGCACAACGGCGGCGCCGCGATCCTGCTGCTGCTCGTCGTCATGTTAAACTTTCGCATCCTTTCAAGCCGCCCCGGCCGTGTCGCGCAGCCCGCGCGCGACGCCGCCCCGGCGTGACCGCCCCCATGCAAAGCACCCTCTCCCAATCGCCCGGTAGCCGCTTTTCCCAGTACATGGCGCTGACGAAGCCGCGTGTCACGCAGCTCGCGGTGTTCTGCGCGGTGATCGGCATGTTCCTCGCGACGCCGGGCATGGTGCCGTGGCATGTGCTGATCGGCGGCACCGTCGGCATCTGGCTGCTGGCCGGCGCCGCGTTCGCGATCAACTGCCTCGTCGAGCAGAAGATCGACGCGATGATGCGCCGCACCGCGTGGCGCCCGTCCGCGCGCGGCGAGATCACGACGCCGCAGATCCTGCTGTTCTCGGCCGTGCTCGGCAGCGTCGGCGCATGGACGCTCTATACGTTCACGAACCCGCTGACGATGTGGCTGACGATCGCGACGTTCGTCGGCTACGCGGTGATCTACACGCTGCTGCTCAAGCCGATGACGCCGCAGAACATCGTGATCGGCGGCGCGTCGGGCGCGATGCCGCCGGCGCTCGGCTGGGCGGCGGTCACCGGCGCGGTGCCGGGCGACGCGTGGATCCTCGTGCTGATCATCTTCGTCTGGACGCCGCCGCATTTCTGGGTGCTCGCGCTCTATCGCCGCAAGGATTACGAGAACGCCGGGCTGCCGATGCTGCCCGTCACGCACGGCGAGAAGTTCACGCGCCTGCACATCCTGCTGTATACGGTGATCCTGTTCGCGGTCACGCTGATGCCGTTCATTTCCGGGATGAGCGGGGCCGTCTATCTGACGAGCGCGGTGCTGCTCGGCGCGGTGTTTCTCGCGTATGCGTGGAAGATCCATCGCGACTATTCGGACGAACTCGCCCGCAAGGCCTTCCGCTACTCGATCGTCTATCTGTCGCTGCTGTTCGCGGCGCTGCTCGTCGATCACTATGCACGCCCGCTGCTCGGCGTGTAACCGCACGGTTTGAACGCAATGCTCCCATCACGGTTCGGGCGCCGCGCGCGCCAAGGCTGGATGCTCGCGTGCGCATTCACGGCAGCGCTGCTGCTCGCCGGATGCGACAACGCGCCGAAATTCCAGAATCTCGACATCACCGGCAACACGCAGTTCGGCAGCGACTTCTCGCTGCCCGATACGACCGGCAAGGTCCGTACGCTCGCCGACTTCAAGGGCCGTGCGGTCGTGATGTTCTTCGGCTATACGCATTGCCCGGACGTGTGCCCGACCACGATGGCCGAATTGTCCGAAGCGCTGAAGCAGCTCGGGCCGGATGCCGCGAAACGCGTGCAGGTGCTGTTCGTCACCGTCGATCCGGAGCGCGACACGCCGGCGCTGCTCGGCCAGTACGTGCCCGCGTTCGATCCGTCGTTCATCGGCCTGCGGCCGGCCGACGAAGCGCAGCTCAAGAAGGTCACGAAGGATTTCCGCGTGTACTACGCGAAGGTGCCCGGCAAGACGCCCGGGAGCTACACGATGGACCACACGGCCGCGAGCTACGTGTTCGACCGCGACGGCAAGCTGCGCCTGTTCGTGCGCGACGGCCAGGGCCCGGCGCCGTGGGTCCACGACCTGAAGCTGCTGGTCGACTGACCGGCAGCCGCCGGGCGAGCGGCCCGGCGTGTCGCGTGACGGCCGTTCTGCGCCGTCGCGTTTTTCCTCTCTCATCGTGGTGCGCATGCGCTGCCCGCCGGGCGGCGCGTCGGCATGCGCGCGCGTGGCGCCGAAGCCGCGTTACGGCAGCGCCGGCACGTTGAAGCCGGAGGCGGCGCGCGTGATCCGGAATTCCGTCACGCGATACGTGGCGAGCCCCTCGGTGACGAACGGGTCGGTCTCGAGGATCGCGTCGAGCGCGTCGCGATCGATGCGGGCCGCGAGGATCACGCCGCCTTCGCGCGGCACCTTCGGCCCCGCCGCGATGAAGATGCCCTTGTCGAACTGCGGCTGCAGGTACGCGCGGTGGCGTTCGAGCGCGTCGTCGATGCGCTCGAGCGACGCGGTGTAGTGGATGTCGATGACGTACATGGATGGCCCTGGAAGGATGCCGGCGCTTCGCGCACCGGCCGGCCGGTCTTTTTAGCACAGCGGACGCGGGCTGTCGCGCCGGCGCGGCCTCGCGACGGGCGCCGTACCTGTCGATCGCCGGCTCGCCGCGGCCGCGCGTATTCAAGATGTAAGCCTCGTTGCCGTAAATGAAAGAGCAACCGTTTGCGCGCGGCAGGCCGTTCGCGCGTCGGATGCTTCGACATCGACAGAGGCACGCAGATGAGCAGAATGAGTTTGAATCGCAAGCTGTGGCTCGCGCTTGCGCTGGTATGGATCGGTCTCCTGGGCGTCGGCGCATGGAGCGCCTACGAGACGCGCGCGACGATGCTCGCCGAACGCAAGGCCGGCATCGCGAATCTCGTCGACTCGGCGGCGGGTATCGTGAAGGCCTATCACGCGCTCGTGCAGAACGGCACGCTGCCCGAGGCCGACGCGAAGCGCGACGCGCTCGCGCGTCTCGCCGCGATGCGCTACGGCGATTCGGGCTACGTGTTCGTGATGGATTCGAAGCCGGTCGTGCTGATGCATCCGACGCTGCCGAAGCTCGTCGACACGCAGGTCGGCGACTATCTCGATCCGGACGGCAAGCCGCTGTTCGTGACGATTCTGAACGCGGCGAAGGCGACCGGCAGCGGCTTCGCCGAATATCGCGGGCGGCTGCCGCACAGCGAGACGGCCGTCCCGAAGATCAGCTACGTCACGCGGTTCGCGCCGTGGGACTGGAACATCTCGAGCGGCGTGTTCCTGAAGGACATCGACACCGTTTACTACCGGACGCTGCTCGGCCATCTGGCCGTGGTGTTCGTGATCGGCCTCGTGATCAGCGCGGCGATGCTGGTGATCATCCGCAACGTGCGCGGCAGCCTCGGCGGCGAGCCCGACGAAGCGGCCGCGCTCGCGACGCGTATCGCGCAGGGCGACCTGACGCAGCCGGTGCCGGTGCGCGCGGGCGACCGCACGAGCATGATGGCCGCGATGCACGACATGCAGGCGCGGCTGCAGGCGACGATCGGCGGGATTCGCCAGTCGGCCGAAGCGATCGCGTCGGCGAGCCGCCAGATCTCGGCCGGCAACGACGACCTGTCGCAGCGCACCGAGGAGCAGGCCGCGTCGCTCGAGGAAACGGCCGCGAGCATGGAGCAACTGACCGCGACGGTGAAGCAGAACGCCGACAACGCGCGGCAGGCGAGCGGGCTCGCGAACAATGCGTCGGACATCGCGCGCACGGGCAGCGACGTCGTGAACCGCGTGATCGGCACGATGGGCGAGATCGACGACAGCTCGCGCAAGATCGCCGACATCATCGGCGTGATCGAGGGCATCGCATTCCAGACCAACATCCTCGCGCTGAACGCGGCGGTCGAGGCCGCGCGCGCAGGCGAGCAAGGCCGCGGCTTCGCGGTGGTCGCGGGCGAGGTGCGCTCGCTCGCGCAGCGCAGCGCGACGGCCGCGAAGGAGATCCGCGCGCTGATCGTCGATTCGGTCGAGCGCGTGCGCAACGGCTCGACGCTGGTCGGCCAGGCCGGTACGACGATGGGCGAGATCCTGCAGGCGGTCGCGCGCGTGACCGACATCATGGGCGAGATCGCGGCGGCGTCCGAGGAGCAGGCGAGCGGCATCACGCAGGTCGGGCGCGCGGTCACGCAGATGGACCAGGTGACCCAGCAGAACGCGGCGCTGGTCGAGGAAGCCGCGGCGGCGGCCGCGTCGCTGCAGGAACAGGCCGCGCGGCTGCGCGATGCGGTCGGCGCATTCCGGGTCGGCAATGCCGGCGGCCCGGCGCCGCGCGGGGCCGGTGCGCGTGCGGTCGAACCGGCCTTCGGCGCGAAGGTTGCCGACGAGACGGTGGCGGCGTGACGCGTGTCGGCCGATGGACCGATGCGTCGATGGACCGATGCGCCAAGAAAAACTGCAACTAACGGCCGACTCGTGCGTCGGCCGCCGGCACCGCGCGGGTGCATACCCATATGAGCGGGATGTATTTCACTTCCCGCCGATCCTGTGACACCATTTGGCCCTTCCTGCGAGTCGGGGCATACCCGTATCGCGCCCCATTTCAAGTAAGCAAGCAAGCGAGAAACAGATGAAGCGTCGCAGTCTCCTGAAGGTATTTTCCGTGCTGGCCACCGGCGCCGCGCTGACGCTGTCGGCAGGCGCGCACGCCGAAGACAAGGTGATCAAGGTCGGCACGGTCGCCGGCCCGGATTCGGAAGTGTGGCAAGTCGTGCAGAAGGTCGCGAAAGAGAAGGAAGGCCTGAACGTGAAGGTCGTCGAGTTCAACGACTACGTGCAGCCGAACGCGGCGCTCGATTCGGGCGACCTCGACGCGAACAGCTTCCAGCACCAGCCCTACCTCGACAGCCAGGTGAAGCAGCGCGGCTACAAGCTCGTCAGCGCGGGCCTGACCTACATCTCGCCGATCGGCGTGTACTCGAAGAAGTTCAAGTCGCTGAAGGATCTGCCGCAGGGCGCGAAGCTCGCGGTGCCGAACGATCCGTCGAACGAAAATCGCGCGCTGCTGCTGCTGCAGGCGCAAGGCGTGATCAAGCTGAAGTCGGGCGCCGGCACGGGCGGCAACAACGCGACGGTGCTCGACATCGCCGAGAACCCGAAGAAGCTGAAGATCTCCGAACTCGACGCCGCGCAACTGCCGCGCGTGCTGTCGGACGTCGACGCGGCCGTGATCAACACGAACTACGCGCTCGCCGCGAACCTGCAGCCGACCAAGGACGCGATCGCGCTCGAATCGCTGACGAGCCCGTACGCGAACCTGATCGCCGTGCGCGCGAAGGACAAGGATCAGCCGTGGGTGAAGAAGCTGGTCAAGGCGTACCAGTCGCCGGAAGTGAAGGAATTCATCAAGAAGCAGTTCAAGGGCTCGATGGTCGCGTCGTTCTGAACGCCGCTCACCGGTCGGACCGCTGAACGCAAAGGGCCTGCATCGCGCAGGCCCTTTTTTCATTGGCGCGGCAGGCGCGCGCCTGCCCTACATCTCGCCGCGCCGCGAGCAGATCGCCATGATCTGCTGGATCGCATAGTTGTCGCGCACGCCGGGCAACGATTGCACGACGCACTCGTGATAGCGCCGCTCGCGCGGCAGCAGCATCGCGTTGTTGCGGTACAGCGCGTCGCACGAGCGCTGGATCAACTGCGCGGCGGCACCGTTGCGGCTTTCGCGCAGCGCATTGAGCATGCAGTCGTCGTATTGCGCGCTGCCGTCGGTCAGCGCGAATGCCGCGCCCGGCAGCGCCTGCGCGACGGCGGCGAAGGCCGCGAAGGCGATCGCGCGAATCGTTCGTTTCATGTCCCCTCCGATGGTGTGGATCGGGTCGGCGGACAGCATAACGTAAAGCCGCGAGCGCGGCTGGCGCGTTGCGCCGGGACCGGCGCGGAGCGCCGCCAGCCGGGCTTTCCAGGCATTTCATGGGGGCGCGGCGGCGCCGCGCATCGGCCGCTCGCGCGAAAGCGCGGAGTCAGGCGGTGGTCTGCGGAAATGGTATCCTCGTGCGTTCGCCGCCACACGCTTTCCCGGAGCGTGCGCGGGCCGATCGCCCGCGTCCCGCACGTGCGGCGGGCGCCCGCCCGACGGCGGCGGGAATCCATCATCCAGAACCGACACAATACGGGGGAGACTCACCCATGAATCGTTTCAAGACTCTCGCGATCCGTTCGATCACGGCCGGCGTCGCCGCACTCGCGCTGGCCGGCGTCGCGCACGCGCAGACGGTCAAGGTCCTGTCGATCGTCGACCATCCGGCGCTCGATGCGATCCGCGACGGCGTGCGCGCCGAACTGAAGGCGCAAGGTTACGGCGACGACAAGCTCAAGTGGGAATACCAGAGCGCCCAGGGCAACACGGGCACGGCCGCGCAGATCGCGCGCAAGTTCGTCGGCGACAAGCCCGACGTGATCGTCGCGATCGCGACACCGGCCGCGCAGTCGGTCGTCGCGGCGACGAAGAGCGTGCCGGTCGTCTACTCGGGCGTGACCGATCCGGTCGCCGCGCAGCTCGTGAAGGGCTGGGGGCCGTCGGGCACCAACGTGACGGGCGTATCCGACAAGCTGCCGCTCGACCGCCAGGTCGCGCTGATCAAGCGCGTCGTGCCGAATGCGAAGACGGTCGGCATGGTCTACAACCCGGGCGAGGCGAATTCGGTCGTCGTCGTGAAGGAGCTCAAGGAGATCCTCGCGAAGCAGGGAATGGCGCTGAAGGAAGCGGCCGCACCGCGCACCGTCGACATCGGCCCGGCCGCGAAGAGCCTGATCGGCAAGGTCGACGTGATCTATACGAACACCGACAACAACGTCGTGTCCGCGTACGAAGCGCTGGTGAAGGTCGCGAACGAAGCGAAGATTCCGCTCGTCGCCGGCGACACCGACAGCGTGAAGCGCGGCGGCATCGCGGCGCTCGGCATCAATTACGGCGATCTGGGCCGGCAGACCGGCAAGGTCGTCGCGCGCATCCTGAAGGGCGAGAAGCCGGGCGCGATCGCGTCGGAGACGAGCAGCAACCTCGAACTGTTCGTCAATACGGGCGCGGCCGCGAAGCAGGGCGTCACGCTGGCGCCGAATCTCGTGAAGGAAGCGAAGACGGTCATCAAGTAAGCCCGCGGCCCGAGCGCCGCGCTTGCAGGCCCGATCCGGGCCTCGACGACATCGCCGGACGGGCGGCTCCCACCCGGGCCGCCCGTTCGCTTCGCCCGGCCGTACACGTCCGGCCGGGAAGCAACAGGATTTCCCCATCATGTCTCTGTTCTCGTTTCTGGGCGCCCTGGAGATCGGCCTGATCTTCAGCCTCGTCGCCCTCGGGGTGCTGATCTCGTTTCGCATCCTCAACTTCCCCGACCTCACCGTCGACGGCAGCTTTCCGCTCGGCGGCGCGGTCGCCGCGACGCTGATCTCGGCCGGCTACGACCCGTTTTCCGCGACGCTGCTCGCGATCGTCGCGGGCGCGCTGGCCGGCTTCGTCACCGGCTGGCTGAACGTGCGCCTGAAGATCATGGATCTGCTCGCCAGTATCCTGATGATGATCGCGCTCTACTCGGTGAACCTGCGGATCATGGGCCGGCCGAACGTGCCGCTGATCACCGAGCCGACGCTGTTCACCGTGCTGCAGCCCGACTGGATGCCCGACTACGTGCTGCGCCCGGCGCTGCTCGCGATCGTCGTCGTGGTCGCGAAGCTCGGCCTCGACTGGTTCTTCTCGTCGCAGCTCGGCCTCGCGATGCGCGCGACCGGCGCGAATCCGCGGATGGCGCGTGCGCAAGGCATCGCGACCGGTCGCGCGACGCTCGCCGGAATGGCGCTGTCGAACGCGCTCGTCGCGCTCGCGGGCGCGCTGTTCGCGCAGACGCAGGGCGGCTCGGACATCTCGATGGGGATCGGCACGATCGTGATCGGGCTGGCCGCGGTGATCATCGGCGAGACGCTGCTGCCCGCACGCCGGCTGGTGCTGACGACGCTCGCCGTCGTGCTCGGCGCGATCGTCTACCGCTTCTTCATCGCGCTCGCGCTGAACAGCGAATTCATCGGCCTGAAGGCGCAGGACCTGAACCTCGTGACGGCCGCGCTCGTCACGATCGCGCTGGTGCTGCCGGCGACGCGCAAGAAGCTGTTCGCGCGCAAGAACGGAGGGGCATGACATGTTGTCCGCACAAGACCTGAAACTCACGTTCAATCCCGGCACGCCGATCGAGACGCGCGCGCTGCGCGGGCTGTCGCTCGAGATTCCCGACGGCCAGTTCGTCGCGGTGATCGGCTCGAACGGCGCCGGCAAGTCGACCTTCCTCAATGCAGTCAGCGGCGATCAGCGCGTCGATGCGGGGCGCATCGCGATCGACGGCGCGGATGTGACGCGCCAGGCCGCGTGGGACCGCGCGCACCTCGTCGCGCGCGTGTTCCAGGATCCGATGGCCGGCACCTGCGAGGCGCTGACGATCGAGGAGAACATGGCGCTCGCGATGGCGCGCGGCGTGCGGCGCGGTTTCCGGGCCGCGCTCGATCGCCCGTCGCGCGAGCTGTTCCGCGACAAGCTGCGGCTCCTGAACCTCGGGCTGGAAAACCGGCTGACCGACCGGATCGGGCTGCTGTCGGGCGGCCAGCGGCAGGCCGTGAGCCTGCTGATGGCGTCGCTGCGGCCGTCGCGCATCCTGCTGCTCGACGAGCATACGGCCGCGCTCGACCCGAAGACGGCCGCGTTCGTGCTGGAGCTGACCGCGCGCATCGTCGCCGAGAGCAAGCTGACGACGATGATGGTCACGCACAGCATGCGGCAGGCGCTCGACTATGGCGACCGCACGGTGATGCTGCACCAGGGGCAGGTCGTGCTCGACGTGTCGGGCGATGCGCGCCGCGGACTCGACGTGCCGGACCTGCTGCAGATGTTCGAGAAGGTGCGGCACGAGCAGCTCGACGACGACGCGTTGTTGCTGGGGTGAATTGGGTTGCTTTCGGCTGTTTTGGCTGGTCTCTCGGGTGTTCCCGGCTGCTTTCGCCGGATCCCGGCTGATTCAGGCTGAGCCGGGCTGATCGACCGGACGGCTGCCCGGGCTGCCCGGCCGGCGTGCAGGTTTGGCGTCGGTCGAGCGGTCCGTTTTCGTATGCGGAATACGGCCGTTCCGTCGCGTCGGCACGGCCTTCGACTTCGCAGCAGCGGACGCGTGCATTCCGGCCCTCCCGGGCCTTCCGACGATCTGCATGTCCCTTTTTGTTGAGGCCTGACAGCGCCCGTTGCGATCCTCTATACTGTATATCCATACAGCATCGAGCCGCATGATGTCCGCCTCATCCCTGTCCCCCGAATCCCTTCATCCGTCGCTATGGCGCGGCTCGCAGCTCGCGCGCGGCGGTCTGCGCACGATCGACACGGGCTTCGCGCCGCTGTCCGCCGAATTGCCGGGCGGCGGCTGGCCGGTCGGCGGGCTCGTCGAGCTGCTGGCCGCGCAGCCGGGCTGCGGCGAGATGCGCTTGCTCGCGCCCGCGCTCGCGCGCACCGTCAGCGCACGGCGGCCGCTCGCGCTCGTCGCGCCGCCGCAGGTGCCGCATGCAAGCGCACTCGCCGGTCTCGGCGTGCCGCCCGACGCGCTGCTGTGGCTGCGTGCCGGCAGCCGCACGGATGCGCTGTGGGCGGCCGAGCAGGCGCTCAAGGCGGGCTGCTGCGGGGCCTTGCTGCTCTGGCAGGACGCGCGCCCCGATGCGCTGCGGCGCCTGCATCTCGCGGCCGCGCGCACCGGCGACACGCTGTTCGTGATGCTGCGTCCGCTGGCGGCCGCGCGGCAGCCGTCGCCCGCGGTGCTGCGGGTCGCGCTGTATCCGGTGCCGGGCGGCGTGTCGCTCGACATCGTCAAGCGGCGCGGGCCCGCGCGCAGCGAGCCGCTCGAGCTCGACCTGCCATCCCCGATCGTGGAGAGCCGCTATGCGCGTCTTGCTCGGCATCCATCTGCCGCGCCTGCCGCTCGACGTGTGCGCCGCGCCGCCGTCTGACGGCGAGGCGGTCGACGCCGGCTGCGCGGTGCTCGAACACGGCGCCGTGCTGATCGCCGACGCGGTCGCGCGCCGGCAAGGCGTGCGTGCGGGCATGAAGCGCGGCGGCGTGCTGACGCTCGCGCCCGACACGCAGCTCGTCGAGCGCGATCCCGCGCGCGAAGCCGATGCGCTGCGTGCGGTCGCGCTCGCGCTGTTGCGCTTTTCGCCATGCGTCGCGCTCGGCGACGAAGCCACGCTGATCGTCGACGTCGGTCCGAGCCTGCGGCTGTTCGGCGGGCTGCCGTCGCTGTGCCGGCAAGTGCGCGCGACGCTCGCGGCGCTCGGCTATGCCGCGCGCCTGTCCGCCGCGCCGACCGGCGGCGGCGCGTGGCTGCTCGCACGCGTGTCGTCTCGCGCACGGATCCGGCGCCGGGTCGCCGGGCACGCGTCGCTCGTTCGCACGCTCGATCGGCTGCCGTGCGTGCTGCTGCCCGACGCACGGCCCTATGCGGGCTGGTTCGACGGCCTCGGCTGCCGCACGCTCGCCGATCTGCGCGGCCTGCCGCGCGCGGGGCTGCAGCGGCGCTGCGGTCCCGCGCTGCTGGCCGCGCTCGATCGCGCGTACGGCGACGCGGTCGAGCCGCTCGCGTGGATGGCGGTGCCGCCGGTGTTCGACGTGCGGCTCGAATTGCCGGAGCGCGTCGAATACGCGGAAGCCGTGCTGTTCGCCGCGCGGCGGCTCGTCGTGCAGCTGTGCGGCTGGCTGGCCGCGCGGCAGCTGTCGTTGGCCGCGATGACGTTCGAGCTCGAGCACGAGCGCGGCCGTCAGGCCGTGCCGCCGACCCCGCTCGAGCTCGCGTTCGCCGCGCCCGTGCGCGACGAGGTGCATTTCATGCGGCTGCTCGGCGAACGGCTCGCGCGCGTCGAGCTGCCGGCCGCGGTGATCGCGGTGCGGCTGAAGGCCACGCGTGTCGAATCGGTCGCGCCGCCGGCCGACGATCTGTTCCCGGAGCCGGGCGGCACGAAGGAGACGCGCGCGCGCCTGTTCGAGCTGCTGGTCGCGCGGCTCGGCGCGGAGAGCGTGCTGCGCGCGGTACCGGCGGCCGATCATCGGCCCGAGGTGGCGAACCGCTGGGTGTCGCTCGATGCGCAGGCCGGCAAGCCGGCGGGCGCGCCGCCGGCGGTGCCGCCGCGTCCGGCGTGGCTGCTGGCGGAGCCGCTGCCGCTGCTGATGCGCGAGAACCGGCCGGTGTTTCATACGCCGCTCAGGACGATGTCGTCGCCCGAGCGGATCGAGGCGGGGTGGTTCGACGGTCAAACGGCCGAGCGCGATTACTACGTTGCGCAGGACGAAGAGGGCGCGTGCTACTGGATATTCAAGGAGCGCATGAGCAGCCAGGCGAACCCGCATTGGTTTCTGCACGGCCTGTTCGGGTGAGCGGCGATGACGACCGAGTACACGTTGCTTCCGGACTATGCGGAACTGTTCTGTCGCTCGAACTTTTCGTTCCTGCACGGCGCATCGCATGCGGAAGAACTGGTCGAGCGCGCCGTGGAACTCGGCTATCGCGGGATCGCGATCACCGACGAATGCTCGCTCGCGGGCGCGCCGCGGATGCATGTCGCGGCGAAGGCGGCCGGATTGCCGCTGATCGTCGGCTCGTATTTCGAGGTGACGCCGGACGATGTGCCGCCCGGCTACGATCCGGGCCCCGGCGCGTTCGGGCTCGTGTTGCTCGCGCAGAACCGCGAGGGTTACGGCAACCTGTCCGAGCTCATCTCGTGGCGGCGGATGGAAGCGCCGAAGGGCACGTACCGGCTGACGTCGAAAATGCTGTCAAGGCCGCCCGAGGCATTCGCCCATCTGCGCGGTATGCCCGAGTGCTTCGCGATCCTCGTGCCCGCGTATCCGGTGCGTGCAAACGTGCTCGATGCGCAGGTTGCGTGGTTTCGCGCGACGTTCGGCGAGCGGGCGCGGCTCGGGCTCGTGCAGTTGCAGCGTGCGCTGGACGGCCCGCAGCGCGACGAGATTCGCGAGGTGGGCGCGCGGCGCGGCGTGCGCGTCGTCGCGCTCGGCGACGTGACGATGCACAGGCGCTCGTGCAAGAAGTTGCAGGATGTGATGACGGCGATCCGCATTGGGATGCCGGTTTCGGAATGCGGGTATGCGCTCGCACCGAACGCGGAGAAGCATCTGCGCGCACGGAACCGGATCGCGAAGCTGTTTTCGCCGGCGGAGATCGCCGAGACTTGCGCGATTCTCGACGGTTGCCATTTCTCTCTCGGCGAATTGAAGTATGAGTATCCCCTTGAACTCGTGCCGCGCGGACATACGCCGACCAGTTACCTGAAACAGGAGACGTGGGCGGGCGTGGCTCGACGTTACTGGAATGGCGTGCCTGAAAAAGTGGCGAAGCAGATCCGGTACGAACTGGCGCTCATCGCGAAGCTGAACTACGAACCGTTCTTCCTGACCGTCTACGACATCGTCAAGTACGCGCGCAGCCGGAACATCCTGTGCCAGGGCCGCGGCTCGGCCGCGAATTCGGTGGTCTGCTATTGCCTCGGCATCACCGAGGTCGATCCGGACCAGAGCACGACGCTGTTCGAGCGCTTCATCAGCGAGGAGCGTGGCGAGCCGCCCGACATCGACGTCGACTTCGAGCATCAGCGTCGGGAAGAGGTGATTCAGCATATCTACGAAAAATACGGACATGATCGCGCCGCGCTGGCGGCTGCCGTCTCGACGTATCGCCCGCGCGGCGTGCTGCGCGAAGTCGGCAAGGCGCTCGGCGTCGATCCGATGCTGGTCGATCGCGTGGCGAAAGGGCATCGCTGGTTCGATGGCAGCCGCGATCTGCTGCAGAAATTCGCGACGGCCGGGCTCGATCCCCACACGCCGCTGATTCGCGCATGGGCCGAACTGGCGGGGCGGCTGCTCAATTTCCCGCGCCACCTGTCGCAGCATTCGGGCGGCTTCGTGATCAGCCGTGGCAAGCTCACGCGGCTCGTGCCGGTCGAGAACGCGGCGATGGACGGGCGGCGCGTGATCCAGTGGGACAAGGACGATCTCGAGGCGCTCGGGCTGATGAAGGTCGACGTGCTCGCGCTCGGCATGCTGTCGGCGCTGCATCGCGCGTTCGACCTGCGCACCGCGTGGCGCGGCCCGGCGAAGGACGGCAAGCCGTTCACGCTGAAGCACATTCCGCAGGAGGACGAAGCGACCTACGACATGATCTGTCGCGCCGATACGGTCGGCGTGTTCCAGATCGAATCGCGCGCGCAGATGTCGATGCTGCCGCGCCTGCGGCCGCGCACTTATTACGACCTGGTGATCGAGGTGGCGATCGTGCGGCCCGGGCCGATCCAGGGCGGCGCGGTGCACCCGTATCTGAAGCGGCGGCAGGGACTCGAAAAGGTCAGTTACCCGAAGGAAGACCTGAAACCCGCGCTCGAACGCACCATGGGCGTGCCGATCTTCCAGGAGCAGGTGATGCAGATCGCGATGATCGCGGCGGGCTTCACGGCCGGCGAGGCCGACGGGCTGCGTCGCGCGATGGCCGCATGGAAGCGCAAGGGCAATCTCGAGAAATATCACGTCAAGATCGTCGAGGGGATGCGCGAACGCGGCTACCCGCCCGATTTCGCCGAGCAGATTTTCGAGCAGATCAAGGGCTTCGGCGATTACGGCTTTCCCGAAAGCCATGCGGCGAGCTTTGCGAAACTGGCCTACGCGAGCAGTTGGCTCAAATGCCACGAACCGGCGATCTTCCTCGCCGCGCTGCTGAACAGCCAGCCGATGGGTTTCTATCCGCCGTCGCAACTCGTGCAGGACGCAAAGCGCCACGGCGTGCAGGTCCTGCCGATCGACGTGACGCAAAGCGGTTGGGAGGCATCGCTCGAAGCGCTGCCCGGCCAGCCGCCGCCACACGGCCAGCCGGCTGTGCGGCTCGGCCTGTCGCTCGTGAGCGGCTTCGGCGAAGCCGCCGCGCGCCGGATCGAAGCCGCGCGCGCGGCCGGCCCGTTCGACAACGTCGACGCGCTTGCGCGCCGCGCGCAACTCGAACGCCGCGACCTCGAGGCGCTGGCGGCTGCGAACGCGCTCGCGACGCTCGCCGGCCATCGCCGCGACGCGCTCTGGCAGGCCGTCGCCGCGGCGCCCGAACGCGACCTGCTCGCGGCCGCGCCGATCGACGAACCCGAGAAGCCCGCGCTCGGCGCGCCGTCGGAAGCCGACGAGATCCTCGCCGATTACGACACCACCGGTCTCACGCTGAACCGTCACCCCGTCGCGTTGCTGCGGCCGGCGCTGCGCGCGCGGCGGTTGTCGTCCGCGGCCGAGCTGCGCGATCGCCCGGACGGCCGGCTCGCGCGCGCATGCGGGATCGTGATCTCGCGGCAGATGCCGGGCACCGCGAAAGGCGTGATATTCATGACGCTCGAGGACGAAACGGGCTGCGTGAACGTGATCGTCCGACCCGAGCTGCTCGCGCGGCAGCGTCGCGAGGCGCTCGATTCGCAATTGCTCGCGGCGTCGGGGGTCTGGCAGGTCGTGAGCGACGTGAGGCACCTCGTCGCGCAGCATTTCGAGGATCTGACGCCGCTGCTCGGCGGCCTGCGCACGTCGAGCCGCGAATTCCACTGACATTTCGCCGACCCTGCTGCCGCCCGACTTCCCTGACGCGAATCGCCGGCCCGGCGGCACGTCGCCACGCGATGCATACCAGTTGGCTCAATTGGTTCTATTCCGGTCTCGTATCCATCCCTGAAATACGCCTGAATCCCACCCGGTAACTGTCCCCTTGCATACCACCTCGGGTAAATCCCTATCCCGCACTGCGTTGTAAACAAAGGCTTTGTCGGCACTAAAACGCTTGCCGTGCAAGGCTTTCGGCGATTTTCGCAGCGCTAATACCAGTTCGTTGACTGGTATTATGGTGGTTATATAATGCGTTCACTTTCGACGGTCCGAGATCGTCGTCCGACACGCGGAGGCACATGGAAACCGGCTGGTCCGAACTGGCGCCCGATCCCCTCGACGACACGCCGCTCTATCTGCAGCTCGCCCGCAAGCTGGCGAGCGCGATCCACGCCGGCGCGTGGCGGGCCGGCGAGGCGCTGCCGTCGGAGCGGCTGCTGTCGGTGTCGGTCGGCGTGTCGCGGATCACCGCGCGTCGGGCGCTCGCGTTGCTGGTCGAGCAGGGACTGATCAAGCGGGCGCGCGGCGCGGGCAGCTTCATCACGCCGCGTGTCGCCGATCCGCTGTCGCATCTCGTCGGCTTCACCGCGAAGATGCGGCAGCGCGGCTTCGTGCCCGATTCGGTGTGGCTGTCGCGCACGCTGCGCGCCGCGAGCCGCGACGAGACCACGCATCTCGGCCTCGCGCCCGGCGCGACGGTGGCGCGGCTCGAACGGCTGCGCCGCGCGGACGGCATCGTGATGGCCGTCGAGCATTCGACGCTGCCCGCCGCGGTGGTGCCCGATCCGCAGGCGCTCGGCGCGTCGCTGTACGAATACCTCGAGGCGCGCGGCATGACCGTCGTGCGCGCGCTGCAGCACTTTCGCGCGGCGAACGCGACGCACGCGATCGCGAAATGGATGGCGGTGAAGCCGGGCTCGGCCCTGCTGGTGATCACGCGGATCGGCTATGGCGCCGACCAGCGCGCGATCGAAATGAGCGAAACGTATTGCCGCGACGACTACTACGACTTCGTCGCCGAACTGAAACGCTGACGCGCGAGACTGCCGGCGCACCATGCGCGATGGAACGCAATCGGGCGCGACGAATCGCAACGAATTGGCAAATCACGACGCGGATGCCCGCGTCACCGGATCATCAAGAGAACGTCATGCTGACTGGCAACATCCTCACCCCCGACGGCTGGATTCACGGTTCGCTCGATAGCGAGAACGGTCGCATCACCACGCTCGACGGCGTGCCCGTCGATCCCGCGCAGAACGACGCACCGTACATCCTGCCCGGCTTCATCGACCTGCACGTGCACGGCGGCGGCGGCGCCGACGTGATGGAAGGCGGCGACGCGATCGAAACCATCGTCCGCACGCACGCGCAATTCGGCACGACGAGCCTGCTCGCGACGACGATGACCGCGCCGCGCGACGAACTGATGGAGGTCGTCGCGAACCTCGGCACCGTCGCGCGCAACCGCACGCCGGGCGGCGCGCGCGTGCTCGGCGTGCATCTCGAAGGGCCGTACATCAACCCCGGCAAGCTCGGCGCGCAGCCCGACGCGGCCGTGTCGGCCGCGCTCGACGAGGTGCTGAAGTACCTGTCGATCGCGCCGATCCGCGTCGTCACGCTCGCACCGGAAATCGCGGGCCACATCGAGATCATCGGCGAGATGGCCGCGCGCGGCGTGCGCGTGCAGCTCGGCCACTCGCTCGCGACCTACGACGACGCGGTCGCCGCGCTCAAGCACGGCGCATGCGGCTTCACGCACCTGTTCAACGCGATGTCGCCGCTGCATCACCGCAACCCGGGCCTCGTCGGCGCGGCGCTCGCGCACGCCGAATACGCGGAAATCATTCCCGACCTGCTGCACGTCCACCCAGGCGCGATTCGCGCGGCGCTGCGCGCGATTCCGCGCCTGTACGTCGTGACCGACAGCACGTCCGCCACCGGCATGCCCGACGGCGAATACCGGCTCGGCAGCCAGCACGTGACGAAGTGCCTCGGCGGCGTGCGGCTCGCCGACGGCACGCTCGCCGGCAGCACGCTGACGATGGACCAGGCGCTGCGCAATCTCGTGTCGCTCGGCCTGCCGATCGCCGACGTGTCGAACCGGATGTCGCGCTACGCGGCCGACTACCTCGGCGTCGCCGATCGAGGCCGCCTCGAGCGCGGCGCATGGGCCGACCTCGCGGTGTTCGATCGCGACCTGAACCTCACCGCGACCTACGTCGAAGGAGAATCGATTGTCGAATATGCTTAAGGAAGCGCGCGAGTCCGCCCAGGTCGTCGCCGCGCAGATCGCCGACACCGCGCGCGTCGAAGCGCTCGCCGGCCAATTGCTCGATCACCCGCCGGCCGTCGCGCTGACGGTCGCGCGCGGCAGCTCGGATCACGCCGCCAGCTATTTCGCGAGCCTGACGATGAGCCGCCTCGGCGTGCCGGTCGCGTCGCTGCCGATGTCGGTCGCGACGCTGCAGCAGGCGCCGCTGAAAGTGCAGGACCAGCTCGCGATCGCCTTTTCCCAGTCGGGCAAGAGCCCCGATCTCGTCAATACGATGGCCGCGCTGCGCGAAGCCGGCGCACGCACCGTCGCCGCCGTGAACGTGCTGCCGTCGCCGCTCGCCGACGCGTGCGAGCACCGGTTGCCGCTGCTGGCCGGCCCCGAGCTGTCGGTCGCCGCGACCAAGAGCTATATCGCGATGCTGTCGCTGTCCGCGCAGATCGTCGCGTACTGGCAGCGCGACGCCGCGCTGATGACCGCGCTGCGCGGCCTGCCCGACGTGCTCGCGCAGGCCGGCCGGCTCGACTGGTCGCAGGCCGTCGCGGCGCTCGCGGGCATCGAACGGATGATCGTCATCGGCCGCGGCCTGGGCCTCGCGATCGCGCAGGAAGCCGCGCTGAAGCTGAAGGAAACGTCCGGCATCCAGGCCGAGGCGTTCTCGAGCGCCGAAGTCCGTCACGGCCCGATGGAGCTGATCGACCGCGACTATCCGCTGCTCGTGTTCGCGCCGCCCGGGCCCGAGCAGGCCGGCCTGCTGCAGCTCGCCGCGGACATGCGCGCACGCGGCGCCGCCGTGCTGCTGGCGGCGCCCGCCGGCACGCCCGGCGTATCGGGCACCGTGCTGCCGCTCGCGCAGTCCGCCCATTCGGCGCTCGACCCGATCGCCGCCATTCTTTCGTTCTACGTGATGGCGGCGGATCTCGCCGTCGCGCGCGGCCGCAATCCCGACACGCCGCGCCACCTGAACAAAGTGACAGAAACGCACTGATAGCCGAGAAAGCCGATGAGACGCGCCGAGGAATCCCAGTTGAAGAGCCCCACCCACGATCAGATCGTTCTGCTCAGCCCGTTGACGGGGCCGATCGTCGCACTGGCCGACGTGCCCGATCCGGTGTTCTCCGGCGGGATGTTCGGCGACGGCATCGGCATCGACCCGCTCGCGGGCCGGCTCGTCGCGCCGTGCGCGGGCGTCGTGTCGCATCTGGCGCGCACCGGCCACGCGGTGACGATCACGACGCCGCAAGGCGCGGAAGTGCTGCTGCACATCGGCATCGATACCGTCGAGCTGAACGGCCAGGGCTTCATCGCGCACGTCGAAGCCGGCGCGCGCGTCGAAGCGGGCGCGCTGTTGATCGAGTTCGACCAGGACGCGGTGGCGCGCCATGCGCATTCGCTCGTGTCGGTGATCGCGATCGCGAATTCCGATGCGTTCGAGGTGGTCGATCGCGCGAGCGGTTTCGCGACCGCCGGCGAGACGCCGTTGCTCGCGCTGCGCGGCAAGGGCGACGCCGCCGCGCAGGCGGCGCAGGCGGGTGCTGCCGCGCACAACGAAGTGCGCCGCGCGATCGTGCTCGCGCAGCCGGGCGGGCTGCATGCGCGGCCGGCCGCACGGGCGCGTGAAGCCGTGCGCGGGTTCGACGCGACCGTCGACGTGCTGTTCGACGGCCGCAAGGCGTCGATTGCGAGCGTCGTCGGCTTGCTCGGCCTCGGCGCCGGCGAAGGCGCGACGGTCGAACTGGTCGGCCGCGGCGCGCACGCGCAGCAGGCGGTCGATGCGGTCGAGCACGAGCTGCTGCGCGAGGCGCACGGCGAAGTGGAAGAAAAGCCGGCGCGGCTGACATCGCCCGCGCCGCGGACGATCGCACGCCACACCGGCGCACCGATCGACGGCGCGCCCATCGATCCCAACACGCTCGCCGGCGTATGTGCGTCGCCCGGCATCGCGGTCGGCACGCTGGTGCGTCTCGACGATGCGGACATCGTGCCGCCCGAACAGGCCACCGGCACGCCGGCCGCGGAAAGCCGCCGGCTCGACCAGGCGTTGAAGGCGGTCGACGCCGAACTCGGCGAAACGGTGCGCAACGCGTCGGCGCGCGGCGCGGTCGGCGAAGCGGGCATTTTCGCGGTGCATCGCGTGCTGCTCGAGGATCCGACGCTGATCGACGCCGCGCGCGACTTGATCAGTCTCGGCAAGGGCGCGGGCTTCGCGTGGCGCGCGACGATCCGCACGCAGATCGACACGCTGTCGAAGCTCGACGACGCGCTGCTCGCCGAACGCGCGGCCGACCTGCGCGACATCGAGAAACGCGTGCTGCGCGCGCTCGGCCACACGAACGGCGCCGCGCGTGCGCTGCCCGACGAGGCCGTGCTCGCGGCCGACGAGTTCACGCCGTCCGATCTGTCGTCTCTCGATCGCGAGCGCGTGACCGCGCTCGTGATGGCGCGCGGCGGCGCGACGTCGCACGCGGCGATCATCGCGCGGCAGCTCGGCATCCCGGCGCTGGTGGCGGTCGGCGACGCGCTGTACACGATCCCGGACGGCACGCAGGTCGTCGTCGATGCGAGCGCGGGCCGGCTCGAACACGCGCCGACCGCGCTCGACGTCGAGCGCGCGCGGCACGAGCGCCAGCGCCTGGACGGCGTGCGCGAGACGAACCGGCAACGGGCCGGCGAGGCGGCCGCGACGGTCGACGGCCGCGCGATCGAGGTCGCCGCGAACATCGCGACGCTCGACGACGCGAACACCGCGGTCGACAACGGCGCGGACGCGGTCGGGCTGCTGCGCACCGAGCTGATGTTCATCCATCGCCAGGCCGCGCCGACGGCGGTCGAACACCGGCAGAGCTACCAGTCGATCGTCGACGCGCTGCAGGGCCGCACGGCGATCATCCGCACGCTCGACGTCGGCGCGGACAAGGAAGTCGACTACCTGACGCTGCCGCCCGAACCCAACCCGGCGCTCGGCCTGCGCGGCATCCGTCTCGCGCAGGTGCGCCCCGATCTGCTCGACGATCAATTGCAGGGCCTGCTCGCGGTGAAGCCGTTCGGCGCGGTGCGCATCCTGCTGCCGATGGTGACCGACGCGGGCGAACTCGTGCGGTTGAGAAAGCGCATCGACGAATTCGCGCGCGCGCAGGGCCGCACCGAGCCGATCGAGGTCGGTGTGATGATCGAGGTGCCGTCGGCCGCGCTGCTGGCCGACCAGCTCGCGCAGCACGCGGATTTCCTGTCGATCGGCACCAACGACCTGACCCAGTACACGCTCGCGATGGACCGCTGCCAGGCCGATCTGGCCGCGCAGTCCGACGGCCTGCATCCGGCCGTGCTGCGCCTGATCGACATCGCGGTGCGCGGCGCGGCAAAGCACGGCAAGTGGGTCGGCGTGTGCGGCGCGCTGGGCGGCGATCCGCTCGCGGTGCCGATCCTGGTGGGCCTCGGCGTGACCGAACTGTCGGTCGACCCGGTGTCGGTGCCGGGCATCAAGGCGCGTGTGCGCCGTCTCGATTACCAGTTGTGCCGTCAGCGCGCGCAGGATCTGCTCGCGCTCGATTCGGCACAGGCGGTAAGGGCAGCAAGCCGCGAGGTCTGGCCGCTCGACTGACGTCGGCGGGGGGCGCGCGACCCGTTTCACTACGAAAGCAATTAGGTCAACGACGATTAATGAAGAGACATGGATTGGAGGACTGAATGGACGGGAACCCATTTCTGAAGATACAGGGCCTGGGTCGGGCGCTGATGCTGCCGATCGCGGTATTGCCGGTCGCCGGCATCCTGCTGCGGCTCGGCCAGCCGGATGTGTTCAACATCAAGATGATCGCCGACGCCGGCGGCGCGATCTTCGACAACCTGCCGCTGCTGTTCGCGATCGGCGTGGCGGTCGGCTTCGCGAAGGACAACAACGGCGTGGCGGCGCTCGCGGGCGCGATCGGTTACCTGATCGAAACCGCGATCATGAAGGACATCGATCCCAAGCTGAACATGGGCGTGCTGTCCGGGATCATCGCGGGCGTGGTCGCGGGCCTGCTGTACAACCGCTACAAGGACATCAAGCTGCCCGACTACCTCGCGTTCTTCGGCGGCAAGCGGTTCGTGCCGATCATCACGGGGCTGGTCTGCGTGATCTTGGGCATCGCGTTCGGGTACGCGTGGCAGCCGATCCAGCATGCGATCGACGCGGCCGGCCAGTGGCTGACGACGGCGGGCGCGATCGGTGCGTTCGTGTTCGGCTTCCTGAACCGTCTGCTGCTCGTCACCGGCCTGCACCACATCATCAACTCGCTTGCGTGGTTCGTGTTCGGCAACTTCACGCCGCCCGCCGGCGGCGAGATCGTGCACGGCGACCTGCACCGCTTCTTCGCGGGCGACCCCACCGCGGGCACCTTCATGGCCGGCTTCTTCCCGATCATGATGTTCGGCCTGCCGGCGGCGTGTCTGGCGATGCTGCACGAAGCGCCGAAGGAGCGCCGCGCGATGGTCGGCGGCCTGCTGTTCTCGATGGCGCTGACGTCGTTCCTGACCGGCGTGACCGAGCCGATCGAGTTCAGCTTCATGTTCCTCGCGCCGGTGCTGTACGTGATCCACGCGGTGCTGACGGGGTTGTCGCTCGCGATCTGCCAGATCCTCGGCGTGAAGCTCGGCTTCACGTTCTCGGCCGGCGCGATCGACTACGTGCTGAACTACGGGCTGTCGACGAAGGGCTGGATCGCGATTCCGCTCGGCATCGCGTATGGCGCCGCGTACTACGGACTGTTCCGCTTCTTCATCCGCAAGTTCAACATGGCCACGCCGGGCCGTGAGCCGGCATCGACCGATGCAGCCGCGCAATCGTACGCATCGGGCGGCTTCGTCGCGCCGGGCGCGGCTGCAACGGCTGCCGCGCCGCGCGCGCAACGCTACATCGCCGCGCTCGGCGGGGCGGCCAACCTGTCGGTCGTCGACGCGTGCACGACACGCCTGCGCCTGACCATCGTCGATCCGGAGAAGGTATCGGAGCCGGAACTGAAGTCGATCGGCGCACGCGGCGTGCTCAAGCGCGGCGGCAACAGCGTGCAGGTGATCATCGGGCCCGAGGCCGACATCATCGCCGATGAGATGCGTGCCGCGATCGGCGGCGGCGCGACCGGTGCCGCATCGACCGCAACCGGCGCTGCCGCGCAGCCCGTCACGGGCGCGACCGCCGGGCCGCTCGATCCGGAGCCGGCCCGTTGGCTCGCGGTGTTCGGCGGGGCGACCAACGTCGCGTCGCTCGAGGCGGTGGCCGCCACGCGCTTGCGCGTGGTCGTGCGCGATCCGTCGGCGGTCGATCGCGAGCGTCTCGGCACGCTCGACGTCGCATGGGTGTCGCTCGACACGTTCCACATCGTCTGCGGCAACGCGGCGGTGCGCTATGCCGAACAGCTCGGCGCGCGTCTGCCGCCGTCGGGCGGCGGCACGGCCGCACAACCGGCGTGATGCGGTGAAGCCGGCCTGATCGATCCGCGCGGGCGGATTCGCGCCGGCGGTCAAAAAAACGGCTTGCGACGTACGCGTCGCAAGCCTTTTTTCCTTTTGGGGCGGGCGATGCGCGATGCGTTGGCCCGCATCGCGCATCGCCGGATGCCTTCAGCCGTTCACGGATTCGTCAGCGTGAACGTCGGCTTCCGGTAGCCGACGCCGGCGCGGTCGAGCTTCGGCAATTCGCGTTGCGTGAGCAGCGTCGCGAAGCCGGCCCAGTCGCGCTGCAGCGCGGCGATGTCGACATGGTGCGTGTCGCCGCGCTTGAAGCGCACGCCGGCCGCATACGGCAGCTCCCAGTCGGCCCGGTGCCACGCGCGCTCGGCGAGCGCGAGCAGCCGCGGATAGGCCATGTATTCGAGGAAGGTGTCGTTGCGCATCACTTCGCCCCACGCCTGGCCCTGCATGCCTTCGATGCGCGGCGCGGCGCCCGTGCCCGTCACCTCGAACGGGTTGCCGTCGCGGTCGCCCATCACCTCGGCGTTCTGCGGCAGGTTCTCCGGCGCGAACGAGAACACCTTGTACTCGTCGGTTGCGTGCGAGCCCCAGTAGTAGCCGCGCTCGCGCGGATTGAGCGTGTACGGGAAGTCGAAGTACAGATAGTCGGGCAGCGCGAGCACCGTCAGGTAGCCCTTGCCGCTGAGGTCGCGCGCGCTGTCCGACGCACCCCAGAAGATCGTGTCCCACAGCGACACCATCACGTGGCGCGTGCTGAAATCCTGCGGCCCGTTCGCATGCTTGATGCCGTCCTGCCACGCGGCCATCGTGCCGATCCCGTTCGCGTTGACCGCCGCGCTCACCTGTTTCGCGAAACGCGTCGGCAGCTCGTCGATCGACTTGATCTCGCCGCGCTGGAGCAGCGCCGTGCACGCGGGCGACCGCGCCCACGGCTTGTCCTGCGCGGCCAGATCGATGCGCCCCTTGTTCGGGTCGGTACCGTTCAGCGGCTGGAAGCCGCCGCCGAGGAAGATGTTCTTCGCTTCGTCGCCGCCGTAGTGCCAGGTCTGCAGCGGCGCTTGCGCGTCCGCGTGCATCGATGCGATCTCGCGGATCACCTTCGACGCGAAGTTGAGCGCGCCCGGCACGCACGGGTTCAGGTCGCTGCGCCGGTCGTAGAACTGCACCGTCGTCAGGTTCGTCGTGTCCTGCGGGTCGAGCAGCCGATACGCGTTCGCTTCCTGCTCGCGGCCGGCCGCATGCAGCCGCCGGTAGCGCGCCTCCATCGTCACGACGGCCGCCCGTGCATGCGCGGGCATGTCGATCTCGGGGATGATCTGCACGAAGCGCGCGGCCGCGTAGCGCACGAGCGCCACGTAGTCGTCGCGCGTCAGGTAGCCGCCGCCGGAGCGGTTGTCGGGGCCGGAGCCGAGCTGCGGCAGCAGGCAGCGCGTCTCGCTCGGGTCGTGGCAGCGGCGTGCGCCGATCTCGGTCAGCTCGGGCAGGCCGGGAATCTCGATGCGCCAGCCTTCGTCGTCGGACAGATGCAGGTGCAGGCGGTTGAGCTTGTACGCGCTCATCTGGTCGATCAGGCGGCGCAGCGTCGCCGGATGCTTGAAATTGCGCGCGAGATCGACGTGCATGCCGCGATGCGTGAAGCGCGGCGCGTCCTCGACGAGCATCGCCGGGATCGGGCCGCCGCCGGCCGGCGCGAGCGAGTAGAGCGTCTGCACGCCGTAGTAGAGGCCCGCGCGATCGTAGCCTTCGATCAGCACGCCGCGCGGCCCGATCGCGAGCCGGTAGCCGCCCGGTGTCGCGAGGTCGGCCGGCAGCCGGCGCGGCGCGAGTGCGCCGCGAACCGGCACGCGCGCGCCGTCGAGCCCGAGGGTCGTCGCACGCTCGCGCAGCGCCGCGACCTGGGCGTCCGGCAGGTCCGGCAGCGAGAGTTCGACGCCGCGCAGATCGAGCGTGCCGGGCAGCGGCTGTTCGCGCTTCACGCTCGGCAGCGCGCGGCCCGGATCGGGGCGGGCGGCCACCGGCGGCGCGTTGCCGGTCGAGTTGTTCTGCGCGTCGGCCGGCAGCGATTCGACGTAGCGCAGTTCGTTGTCGGTGTCGTCGTAGCGCAGCACGGCCGGCGGCGCGCCGTCGACGACGACATACGGGCGCGGAATCACGTCGCTGTAACGCAGCAGCCAGTATTCGGCGACGAACGGCAGCTCGATGCGCTCGCCGGGCGCGAGCCGCACCGAGCCCGGCTGCGGCGTCAGTTCGTACAGGTCGCCGGTGAGCCGCCGCAGCGCGAAGCCCGGACGATCGATCCGCAGCAGGCGGCGGATGCTGTGCAGGTAGAGCTTCCAGCCGCCGTCGGCGATCGCCTGGTGGCCGCGGTTCTGCAGGATCAGGCGGCCCGTCGCGCAGGCGGCGCCGTCGGCGCCGAGATCGGCGCACGGCACGCCGGCCGCGGCCGCGTGGTTGTTGTCGACGGCCACGCGCAGCGCGAGGCCGTCCGACAGCAGCGCCGCGAGACCGGCCGCCTGGGCGCCGCCGGCGCTCGCGCCAGCGGCGGCCGACGCCGGCGTCGACGCCGCCGAGATCGCGGCCGGCGACAGCACCGCGATCAGCAGACCGGCAATGAGGGAGGGCAAGGTAGATTTCATTCGAACTCCTGAGAAAAAGGGGGCGTAGCGGCGTCGTGACGCGACGTCGCTGCGAGCGGGTCTTTCAGTGGAGCTGCGGGCGATACCAGCACGCGGGGCGATGCGGGTGCCCCGCGTGCATTCGGCACGCGGGAGCGTGCGTTACGGAACGGGAGGCGGGCATGCGTGCCGATCGGGCCGGCGCGGCGGCGGGCGCGGATTCATCGGCGGCAGCCGGCAATCGCCACGCCGGCGAGGCGGCGGCAGCCGGCGGCATTCGTCCGGCCGCGCACGGTCGCGACGACGGCGCGCACCCTCGCGCACGGACGTCGACACGGCGCGCAGGCGCACGCCCTACACGGAATTCGCATGTCTCCCCCACCCGGAAGGAATCGGCCTGTCAGCGGCCGTGTCCAACGATCTTATGAAACCTTTTATTGGTATTCAAGTGGTATCAATCTGGCGCTAAATTGGCATCGACGTACGGCGCCTGCCCGCGCGGCCGGGACGAAAAAAACCTCGCGCGAAGCGAGGTTCTTTCCTTTCCGGACGGCGGCGGCGCGCTCGGCTGCGCGCGTGTCGCGCGTCGATGCCGTCAGTCGCGGCGCGCGCGCACCGGCGCTTCCTGCGGCTTCTGCCGCGCTTCGAGCCACATCGCGTTGACGATGCCGAACGACAGCGCGACGCCGATACCGAGAATCCAGCTGAAATACCACATGATCCGACTCCTTGCGAAACGGTGGGCGAGGGCGCCTGCACGCCCCGCCCGGTTCAATGCATCAATACATCGAGTGCTTGTTCTCTTCGAGCGTCTGGTGCGTGACCTTGCCGCGCATCACGCGATACACCCAGCTCGTGTAGAGCAGGATGATCGGCAGGAACACGATCACCGCGAACAGCATCACCTGCAGCGTCATGTGGCTCGACGTCGAATCCCACACGGTCAGGCTACTGCGCGGGTCGAGCGACGACGGCATGATGAACGGGAACATCGAGAAGCCCGCGGTCAGGATAACGCCGACGATCATCAGGCCGGTGCAGAAGAACGCCGTCTTCTCCTGCTTCGAGCCGGCGAGCAGCAGCGCGAGCACGCCGCCCGCGATCCCGACGACCGGCGCCGCGATCATCCACGGATAGTCGCCGTAGTTCGCGAGCCACAGGCCCGAACCGGCGGCGACGTCCTTGAGCAGCGGGTTCGCGACGGTGTCGGTCGGCGCGGCATGGGTGATGTGGAAGCCGCCGATGTAAGACGCCACCAGCACGCCGGCCAGCACGAACAGCACGACCGCGAGCAACGACGCGACGCGTAGCGCGATCGACGCGCGGCGCGCGATCGCGCCGTCGGTCTTCATCTTGATGAACGCGGCGCCGTGCGCGACGAGCATCGTGAGGCTGACGAGCCCGCACAGCAGCGCGAACGGATTCAGCAGCGCCCAGAAGCCGCCGTAGTAGGTCACGCGCAGGTCGCTGTCGAACTTGAACGGCACGCCCTGCAGCAGGTTGCCGAATGCGACGCCGAACACCAGCGCCGGCACGAAGCCGCCGACGAACAGGCCCCAGTCCCAGCCCGCGCGCCAGCGCGGGTCGGGCCGCTTGCTGCGGTAGTCGAAACCCACCGGCCGGAAGAACAGCGCGAACAGCACCAGCAGCATCGCGAAGTAGAAGCCGGAGAACGACGCCGCGTAGACGAGCGGCCACGCGGCGAACATCGCGCCGCCGGCCGTGATCAGCCACACCTGGTTGCCCTCCCACGTCGCGCCGACGGTGTTGATGATGATGCGGCGCTCCTCGTCGGTCTTGCCGAGGAACGGCAGCAGCGCGGTCGCGCCCATGTCGAAGCCGTCGGTGACGGCAAAGCCGATCAGCAGCACGCCGACGAGCAGCCACCAGATCAGCTTGAGAGTTGCATAGTCCATAGCGATTCCTTGTTCCGTTGCGAGGGCGTGCTCAGACTGCGGCCCGCTCGCCGGCAGCGGCGAGTTCGTGGTGATAGCGGCCGGTATGCAGCGACGACGGGCCGAGGCGCGCGTACTTGAACATCAGCTTGATCTCGATGACGAACAGCGCGGTGTAGAACGCGATGAAGCCGGCGAGGCTCAGGTACAGGTCGCTCGGCTGCAGGCTCGACGCGGACAGGTGCGTCGGCAGGATGCCGGCGATGGTCCACGGCTGACGGCCGAGTTCGGCGACGACCCAGCCGAATTCCGCGGCGAGCCACGGCAGCGGGATCGCCCACACCGCGTAGCGGAGGAACCAGCGGCGGTTGTCCTGCAGCAGTTCGCGGCGCGCGCAGAACCAGAACGCGGCGGCGAAGGTCGCGAGGAACAGGAAGCCGAGGAACACCATGATCCGGAACGAGAAGAACACGGGCGCGACCGGCGGGATCGTCTTCTGCGCGGCGGCCTTGACCTGCTCGGGCGTCGCGTCGACCACGTTCGGCGTGAACTGCTTGAGCATCAGCCCGTAGCCGAGATACTGCTTGTGCTGGTCGAACAGTGCGCGGGTCGCGTCGCTCGTGTCGCCTTCCTTGATCTTCTGCAGCGCGCCATACGCGACCATCCCGCTCCGGATGTGCTCCTCGCTGTGCTTCGCGAGCTCGCGCAGGCCGATCACCGGCTCGTCGATCGAGCGCGTCGCGATCAGGCCGAGCGCATACGGGATCTTGATCGCGTAGTCGGTGCGCTGTTCCTCCTGGTTCGGAATGCCGATCAGCGTGAACGATGCGGGCGCCGGCTGCGTTTCCCATTCGGATTCGATTGCGGCGAGCTTCATCTTCTGCACTTCGCCGGTCGTATAGCCCGATTCGTCGCCGAGCACGATCACGCACAGCGTCGCCGCGAGGCCGAAGCCGGCCGCGACCGCGAACGAGCGCAGCGCGAAGTCGACGTCGCGCTTCTTCAGCAGGTACCACGACGACACGCCGAGCACGAACATCGCGGCCGTCACGTAGCCGGCCGACACCGTATGCACGAACTTCACCTGCGCGACCGGGTTGAACAGCACGTCGAACAGGCTCGTCAGCTCCATGCGCATCGTCTGGTAATTGAATTCGGCGCCGACCGGGTTGTTCATCCAGCCGTTCGCGACGAGGATCCACAGAGCCGACAGGTTCGAGCCGAGCGCGACGAGGAACGTGACGATCAGGTGCTTGACCTTCGACAAGCGGTTCCAGCCGAAGAAGAACAGGCCGACGAACGTCGATTCGAGGAAGAATGCCATCAGGCCTTCGACCGCGAGCGGCACGCCGAAGATGTCGCCGACGTAGTGCGAGTAGTACGACCAGTTCGTGCCGAACTGGAATTCGAGCGTGATGCCGGTCGTCACGCCCATCGCGAAGTTGATCCCGAACAGCTTGCCCCAGAACTGGGTCATGTCCTTGTAGACCTGTTTGCCGGTCATCACGTAGACCGCTTCCATGATGACGAGCAGCCAGGACAGGCCGAGCGTCAGCGGCACGAACAGGAAGTGGTAGAGCGCCGTGATGCCGAACTGCAGACGCGACAGATCGACGACTTCGCTACTTATCATGGTGGTCTCCCTCGGTAGATGCAGGCGCCGGCACCGAGAGCAGCTTCTCGGCCACGGCGGCAGGCGGCAACGACATGTGTTCGGCCTGCGGATGATTGAAGAATGCGTATTTGAGCGACATCAGGAGGATCAGCTTGACGATCAGCACCAGGGTGATGTCGCGGGCGAGGGTCGGTCCGCGTGCCCACGCGGCGATGCGCGCGCGCCAGCCGCTCGTGCCGACCGGCCGCGAAGGCGGTGCTGGCTCTTTATTGATCGAGATCAAGGCGATTATCCTGAATCGATTTAGGTCGGATTGGGGGCGACTTTACGTCGGATTGATGACGGCCGTGAAGCTGTTTTAATCCTTTTGCGCCTGACATGCCAATTTTAAAAGGACGGCTTTCCGATGCCGAGTGCTGCGCTGCGGCAGACCGTCGCGAAACATGGGGTGGAAATTGAGGCAGATCAAGGTTATGCGGAAGGGCGCCGCAAATGACGAAATACCCGATGAATCAGGTCAATTGATCGGCGAAGAAACGGAGCGTGAAACGCGCTGAAAAGCGGGTGAAAAGCGGCGGAAAACGGATGAAAAAAACCGCTGCCGGTCGGGCAGCGGTTTTCGATGAAGCGCTCTGAATCGTCGGGGATTTACGCGTATTCGGCGAGGGCGGTGCGCATTTTTTTCATCGCGCTCGCTTCGATCTGGCGGATACGTTCCGCCGACACGCCGAACTCCGCGGCGAGATCGTGCAGCGTCGAGCCGCCCGAGCCGTCGTCGTCGACGTGCAGCCAGCGGGCCTCGATGATGCGGCGGCTGCGCGCGTCGAGTGCGTCGAGCGCCTGCGCGATGCCGTCCGTCTGCAGCATGTCGCGCTGGCGCGCGGCGAGCACGGCGGTCGGCTCGTTGTGCGAATCGGCCAGGTAGGCGATCGGCGCGTACGATTCCTCGCCGTCGTCCACCTGCCCTTCGAGCGCGATGTCGCCGCCCGACAGGCGCGTTTCCATCTCGGTCACTTCCTCGCGCTTGACGTTGAGCTCCTGCGCGAGGCCGTCGATTTCCTCGGGCGTCATCGCCTGCATGCTCTTCTTGTGGCTGCGCAGGTTGAAGAACAGCTTGCGCTGCGCCTTCGTCGTCGCGACCTTCACCATGCGCCAGTTGCGCAGGATGTACTCGTGGATCTCGGCCTTGATCCAGTGAATCGCGTACGACACCAGGCGCACGTTTTGCGCCGGGTCGAACCGCTTCACGGCTTTCATCAGGCCGATATTGCCTTCCTGGATCAGGTCGCCGTGCGGCAGGCCGTAGCCGAGATAGTTGCGCGCGATCGACACGACGAGACGCAGGTGCGACAGCACGAGGCGGCGCGCCGCGTCGAGGTTGTTGTCTTCGCGGAATTCGGTTGCGTACCGGCGTTCCTCCTCGGCGGTCAGCAGCGGAATGCGGTTGACGGCCTGGATGTACGCGTCGATGTTGCCGAGCTGGCCGGGCAACATCGATTGGGCTGCGAGCGCCAACGAGCCTGCCGATTCGGCCTTGGCCGGCGTCGGGCTCAGGGTGTTCGGGAGGGTCAGGGCGTTGCTCACTAAAAACTCCTTTGGAATCAGGGACAAACCCCGGTCTCGGATGAGATTCCGGAAGTCATCTTAGCACTCCCGCAAGGCGAGTGCTAATTCCTTAGAGCGGGCGGGGGCATCCGAGTTCCCCATTTTCTATCGAATTGGTTGAGTCGATAGTCTATTCTGCGACAAGGGGCGTGCCTCGAAGTTCCGTAAGCCGTTGTTTTCGATGGGAATCGGTAGACGATTTCGATTTTTGTCTTTTTGGAAGCAAGCTATTTCGCTTCGTGATGCCGATCCGAAAAGTCCTTTACCATACCATTCAGTTCGCTCGGGCCCGGCCGTTGCGGCAGGCTCCATTCAACCCACAAAGTTGGAGTGTCAGATGAACAATAAGAAGAATCGCCGGCCCCGCAGCCGGCTGGTGCTGCATGCGATGCTGGCAGCATCTCTTCTGGGTGGATCGGGTGCGGCTTTCGCGGATCGATGGGGGATCCAGGCGGGCGGCGGGTTTTCGGATCGTCGCGGGATCGACAAGGCCGATATCGGCGTGGTGTGGGATCCGGGCTGGAACTGGTGGGAAATCGGCGGTTGGCACTTCGCGTTCGTCGTCGAAGGGCACGCCGGCTACTGGCACACGGGCGGCAACGTCCATGGCAGCATCGGCGAGTTCGGCGTCACGCCGATGTTCCGTTTCATCAAGAGTAGCGGGGAGATTCGCCCGTTCATCGAGGCGGGCGGCGGCGTCCGGCTTCTGACGCACCCGACGATCTCGAACAATTTCTCGCTGTCGACCGCGTTCCAGTTCGCGCCGACCGGCGGCGTGGGCGTGCAGTTCGGTCAACGGCAACAGTATCAGGTCGGCTACCGTTTCGAACATGTGTCTAACGCGGGTATCAAAGAGCCGAATCCTGGTATAAATTTCCACCAGTTCTACCTGCAGTACAACTTCTGATCCGTACGCCCGAGCAAGGCGGGCGCGTTGCCGAGGAGTCAGGCGATGGCGAAGGTGGTCGATGCGATCCGCGCGCTCGAGCGCGATCGGTTCCGGGCGATGGTGGACGGCGACGGCGAGGCGCTCGACGCGCTGTTGTCGGACAAGGTGTTTTTCGTCCACACCAACGGCAAACGCGAAACCAAGCAGCAGTTCATCGACGCCATCGTCGCCGGCCGCCGCCGCTATCGCCAGATCGAAATCCAGTCGCAGGACGTGCTGCCGGTCGGCGACGAGACCTGCGTCGTCACCGGGCGTGCGTTGATCGAGATGGAAACGAACAACGGCGGCCTCGTCTTCCCGATTGCCTATACGTCCGTCCACACGCACGCCCAGGGCCGCTGGTGCCTGTTCGCGTGGCAGGCGACGCGGTGCGCGACCGAAACCTGAGCGCGGGTGGCGCTCCGTTTCATGTGTCGACCGAAGCGGCCTTCTGAGCCGCTTTTTGCTGCCTCGTGCGGCGCGGATCGCGCGGCGCACGGGTGGTCACGCACCGCTCGCTGACGTTTCAACCCTGCATCGAAGCTCGTGCTCAGGCCGCCGCGCGGCGGTCCGCGCAATGCCATGCCGAGCGGTTGATCGCGCTGACGACCGCATCGAGCGCCGCGCTCGCCGCATCGGCGTGCATGCCGACACCGTGCCGCAGCGGCGCGTCGCCGACCCGGCAGCCGACCGACACCGCGATTCGGCCGTCCGCGGCGCGCGTGTGTTCGCACGACGCGACGTCGATCGCGACGCCGGCGGCCGCCGCAAATGCCGCGGCGAAATGTCGCACGGCGTCGTCGGGCGTCGCGTCGGCGGCAGGCGCCGCCGCGATCTCGCGGTTCTGCCAGCGCGCGCCGCTGCCGTGGCGCGCGGCCGGGCCGTCGGTCTCGAAGAATTCGCGCGCGAACAGCGTGCAGATCGCGTCGCCCGTCACTTCCTCGCCCGATGCGTCGGCGAGCGTCTGCACCGCATGGCTGAACTCGATCTGGACGCGGCGCGTCGGCGTGAAGCCCATCCCGCGTTCGAGCAGGAACGTCGCGCCGCCCTTGCCGGACTGGCTGTTCACGCGGATCACCGCGTCGTAGCTGCGGCCGAGATCGGCCGGGTCGATCGGCAGGTACGGCACCTCCCACATCGCGTCGGGGCGCTGCTGCGCGAAGCCCTTGCGGATCGCGTCCTGGTGCGAGCCCGAGAACGCGGTGAACACGAGGTCGCCCGCGTACGGATGGCGCGGATGCACGGGGATCTGGTTGCAGCGCTCGACGACGCGGCGCACGGCGTCGATGTCGGAGAAATCGAGGCCCGGGTCGATACCTTGCGTGTAGAGGTTCAACGCGAGCGTGACGAGATCGACGTTGCCGGTGCGCTCGCCGTTGCCGAACAGGCAGCCTTCGATCCGGTCGGCACCCGCGAGCAGCGCGAGTTCGGCCGCCGCGACCGCGGTGCCGCGATCGTTGTGCGGATGCACGGACAGCACGATGCTGTCGCGATACGCGAGGTTGCGGTCCATCCATTCGATCTGGTCGGCGAACACGTTCGGGGTCGCGGCCTCGACGGTGGCCGGCAGGTTGACGATCATCTTGTGGTCGCGGGTCGGACGCCACGTCTGCGCGACCGCGTCGCAGATCTCGCGCGCGAACGTCAGCTCGGTCATGCTGAAGGTTTCCGGCGAGTACTGGAACGTCCACTGCGTATCGGGGCGCGCGGCCGCGTGTTCCTTGATGATGCGCGTGCCGTCGATCGCCAGCGCCTTCACGGCGTCCTTCGACATCCCGAACACGATGCGGCGGAACGACGGGCAGACCGCGTTGTACAGGTGCACGATCGCGCGCGGCACGCCTTCGAGCGCGTCGAACGTGCGCGCGATCAGGTCTTCGCGCGACTGCACGAGCACTTCGATGGTCACGTCGTCGGGAATCCGCTTCTCGTCGATCAGCTTGCGGACGAAATCGAAGTCGGTTTGCGACGCCGACGGAAAACCGACTTCGATCTCCTTGAACCCGATGGCGACCAGCATTTCGAAGAACTCGAGCTTCTGCTCGATGCTCATCGGCTCGATCAGCGACTGGTTGCCGTCGCGCAGATCGGTGCTCATCCATACGGGCGCACGCTCGATGGTGCGGGCGGGCCAGCGGCGGCCATTGAGGCGGACGGGCTCGAACGGACGGTACTTGTCTTGCGGATTGCGCATCATCTTCTGGACCTCGGGTCTCAAGTCGCGAGCGAAGACGGGCGGCAGGGCGCCGGTGGGCGCTGCCTCGCATCCGGCGCGCGATGGCGCCGCGGATGCGGATGATCTTCGCGAATCGGCCGACGGATGGACGGACGAATGCTGACGACTTCGGGTTGTAAAAATTACGAGAGGGGTACTGCGAGGAACTGCTGGGAGGACCGTGCGGACGGCACACGGCGCTACGACAGCCTTAGGCTAGTCGTAGCGATAGCGGCCGCGCTAGGCGGCCGGAGGTAATTCGGAGGGTGTTCGGAAAGGAACGCATGACGGCCACTCTATGCCAGGATGCGCTCGCGTGTCAAATGTCGGGATAAAGGGGCGGGTCGCCGCGGCGCCCTCAGTGCGCGACGCGGGCGATCCGGACGATCGTCGCGACCTGTCGCGCCACCGTGTCGGGCACCGGCACCTCGCCGCGCAGCACGGCGTCCGTCCACGCGGCCGTGGTCGCCGCATCGCGCGACTCGGGCAGTGCGACGGGCGGCGCATCGGTCGACGAACGCTCGGCGTCGATCAGCGTGTCGCACACGCCGTCGTGCAGCCAGTCGACCTGTACCTGGCGTCGCGTATCGGCCACCGCTTCGCCTTCGGTGCCGCGCGCGAGCAGCGCGCCGCCCCGCGCGGCGTCCGGATGGTCGCGGAACAACTGCGCGAGGCTGTCGCGGTACGGCGGATGCGTGTAGTTGACGAGCCGCAGTCCGGCCGGCGCGAACGGCTGCAGGATCTTCACGAGCGTATGCGTCGAATTGCGCACGCCGAGCACGCGGCGCATCGACAGCAGGTGCGCGATGCGCGGCGCCAGCACGTCGATCGGGGCGAACGCGACACGGCGTTCGGCGAGCGTGTCCTCGATCGCATCGTGCGACGTCGACGGCGCGAGCGACAGTGCCGAGAAAATCTCGGCGCTCGTCACGCGGCCCGGATCGCGCTCCACCCCATGCACCAGCACCGGCACGCCTTCGCGCGCGAGCAGCAGCGCAAGCAGCGGCACGAGGTTCGGCTGCTTGCGCGCGCCGTTGTAGCTCGGGATCGACACCGGCCGGAACGCGGCGTCCTGCACGTGCACGGGCTCGAACGACGCCTGCGCGGCGGCGAGCATCGCGGCCAGTTCGTCGGCGGATTCGCCTTTCAGCCGATAGGCGATCAGGATCGCGCCGAGTTCGACGTCCGACACGCGCGCATCGAGCATCGCGCGATAGAGCTCGAACGTGTCCTCGGCGGACAGGGCGCGCGCGCCGTTCGGGCCCCGGCCGATTTCCTTGATGAAGCGGGCGCAGGGGAACGGAGCGGCGGCGGGATCGTGGGAAGCGGTCATCGGGGCGTGGGGCGGGCGGCCGGCATCGGGCCGCGCGGTGAGCGATCAGGAATGCCCCGAGTATCGCACGGGCGCGGCCGCGCATCGTGCCGCGCTACACTCTGGTTCCCGGCGACGCGCGCACCGGCTGCGCCGCACCCGCGCCGTTGCCGGCCGAATACGACAACGAGAGACATCCCATGAAGCTCTACAGCTATTTCCGCAGTTCCGCGTCGTACCGCGTGCGGATTGCCCTGAACCTCAAGCAGTTGCCGTTCGACTACGCACCCGTGCACATGCTGCGCGACGGCGGCGAGCAACTGAAGGACGCGTACCGCGCGCTGAATCCGGATGCGGTCGTGCCGACGCTGATCGACGGCGACGCGACGCTGCAGCAGTCGCTCGCGATCATCGAATATCTCGACGAAACCCATCCCGAGCCCGCGCTGCTGCCGAAGCAGCCGGTCGATCGCGCGTACGTGCGCGCGGTGGCGCTGCAGATCGCATGCGAAATCCATCCGCTCAACAATCTGCGCGTGCTCAAGTACCTGAAGCACACGCTGAAGGTGCCCGAGGACGCCAAGACCGCGTGGTACCGGCACTGGATCGAGGCCGGTTTCGAAACGCTCGAGGCGCGTCTCGCGAACGATCCGCGCACCGGCACGCTGTGCTTCGGCGACACGCCGACGCTCGCCGACATATGCCTCGTGCCGCAGGTGTTCAACGCGAACCGCTTCTCGATCGACACGACGCGTTTCCCGACGATCCAGCGCATCGTCGACCATGCGGCGACGATCGATGCGTTCAAGGCCGCCGAGCCGGGCGTGCAACCCGACGCGGAATGAGCGCGGCGCGCCCGTGGCGGGCAACGATCGGGCGCGCATGAAAAAGGGCGCCCGAAGGCGCCCCGTGCGAGGTGCGACGCGAGCCGGCGGCGTTCAGCCGAGCAGCGCGTCCGCGAATTCCGCCGCGCTGAACGGCTGCAGGTCCTCGACCTTCTCGCCGACGCCGATGAAGTAGACGGGCACCGGGCGTTGCCGCGCGATCGCGGCGAGAATCCCGCCCTTCGCGGTGCCGTCGAGCTTCGTGACGATCAGGCCGGTGAGGCCGAGCGCGTCGTCGAATGCCTTCACCTGCGTGAGCGCGTTCTGGCCGGTGTTCGCGTCGATCACCAGCAGCACTTCATGCGGCGCGCCGTCGTGCGCCTTCGCGATCACGCGCTTCACCTTCTTCAGCTCTTCCATCAGATGGAGCTGCGTCGGCAGGCGGCCGGCCGTGTCGGCCATCATCACGTCGATCTTGCGCGCGCGCGCGGCGCTGACCGCGTCGAAGATCACCGCGGCCGGATCGCCGCTTTCCTGCTGCACGACCGTCACGTTGTTGCGCTCGCCCCAGACCGCGAGCTGTTCGCGCGCGGCCGCGCGGAACGTGTCGCCGGCGGCCAGCAGCACCGACTGGTCGAAGCTCTGCAGATGCTTCGCGAGCTTGCCGATGCTGGTCGTCTTGCCCGCGCCGTTCACGCCGGCGATCATCATCACGAGCGGCTGCGCGCGGCCGAGCATCAGCGATTTCTCGAGCGGCGTCAGCAACTCGACGAGCAGGTCGCGCAGCGCATTCTTCACCTGTTGCGGATCGGTCAGCCGGCCCGCGCGCACCTTCTCGCGCAGCGCGCCGAGCAGGTATTCGGTCGCGTCGACGCCCGCGTCGGACATCAGCAGCGCGGTTTCGAGCTCCTCGTACAGATCCTCGTCGATCTTCGTGTTGACGAAGACGCCGGTGATGTTCGAGCCCGTCTTCGCGAGACCCGTTTTCAGGCGCGCGAGCCACGACTTCTTCGCGGACGCGTCCTGCTGCGGCGGCGGGACGATCTCGACCGTCTCGACGACTTCGTCGCGGCCGTCGTTGGTCGGCGTGACCGTCATCACGACGGCCGGCGCGGCTGGTTGCGCGGGCGCCTGCGGCACGTCGGCCGCGGGCGGCGTCGCGCGCGCGTCGGCGTCGGACGTTTCGTCCGCTTGCTGCGCATCGGCCGATGGCGATTCCGCCGGATCGGGCTCCTGCGTTTTCTTGAATCGTTTGAAGAAACTGAACATGGTCTGACGTCGGGAAGAGGGCGGGCCGCCGCCGAGGGCGGGGCGCCGGACGGGCCGTTCTGCGTTCGCGCGGGCGCGGCGCACGGCGGCCGAAACCGTGCATTTTATCAGCGCGGCGTGGCGCTCGCGTCGGTGCGCGTCGCCGCTGTGGTAACGTGCGCCTGTTTGGCGGCGCCCTCTGCGCGCGCCCGGTCCCTCCGTTGTCGATATCCCGTATGTCCCGTTCCTCTTCCGGCCGCCCGGCGGCCCCCCCTGGCCGCGGCAAGCCGCACACGATCCGCATCATCGGCGGCGACTGGAAACGCACGCCGCTCGCGGTGCTCGATCTCGACGGCCTGCGCCCGACCCCCGATCGCGTCCGCGAGACGCTGTTCAACTGGCTCGGCCAGGATCTCGACGGTTGGCGCTGCCTCGACCTGTTCGCGGGCACCGGCGCGCTCGGCTTCGAGGCCGCGTCGCGCGGCGCGGCGAGCGTCGTGATGGTCGAGCGCCATCCGCGCGCCGCGCAGCAGCTTCGTGCGATCAAGGACAAGCTCGGCGCCCGTTCGGTCGAGATCGCCGAGGCCGACGCGCTGCGGCTCGCGGCCGGGCTCACGCCGGGCGCGTTCGACGTCGTGTTCCTCGATCCGCCGTTCGACGACCTGGCCGCGCTCGAGCGCGCGATCGCGTTGTCGGCGCCGCTCGTCGCGGCCGGCGGCGCGCTGTACGTCGAAACGGGGGCGGAACTCGATCCGGCCGCGCACGACGCGCTCGCGGGCTGGCAGGTGGCGAAGCACGGCAAGGCCGGTGCGGTTCACTATCATTTGCTGCGGCGCGAAAATGATGAATAATGCGCGTTCCATACGAGGCGGCGCGCGGCAAAGGCGACGCATGCCCATCTCGGCAGCGGCGTGCGCATCGCACGGCTGCCATCCCGTTTGCGTGATGACAGGAGGAGCGACATGGTAGTCGCCGTGTATCCCGGTACGTTCGATCCGCTGACGCGCGGGCACGAAGACCTCGTGCGGCGTGCGTCGAGCATTTTTGATACGCTGGTGGTGGGTGTCGCCGACAGCCGCGCGAAAAAGCCGTTTTTCTCGCTCGAAGAACGTCTGACGATTGCGAACGAAGTGCTCGGTCATTATCCGAACGTGAAGGTGATGAGTTTCACCGGCCTCCTGAAGGATTTCGTCCGCGTCAACAATGCGCGCGTGATCGTGCGCGGGCTGCGCGCCGTGTCCGATTTCGAATACGAGTTCCAGATGGCGGGCATGAACCGCTATCTGCTGCCCGACGTCGAGACGATGTTCATGACGCCGTCCGACCAGTACCAGTTCATCTCGGGAACGATCGTGCGCGAAATCGCGCAATTGGGCGGCGATGTCAGCAAGTTCGTGTTCCCGTCCGTCGAGAAGTGGTTGACCGAGAAAGTCGCCGCGATCGGAGGCCCGGCCGCGTGACGCGGCGCCGGCCGGTTTCGTCGCGAAGCCGGCCGGCGGCCTGAAGAAGTGAGATCAGTATGTCTTTGATGATTACCGACGAGTGCATCAATTGCGACGTGTGCGAGCCCGAGTGCCCGAACGGCGCGATTTCGATGGGCCCGGACATCTACGTGATCGACCCGAACAAGTGCACCGAGTGCGTCGGCCATTTCGACGAACCGCAGTGTCAGCAGGTGTGTCCGGTCGAATGCATTCCGCGCGATCCGCAGCATGACGAATCGCACGCGCAATTGATGGAGAAGTATCACGCGTTGATCGCCGCGAAAGGCGACGACGCATCGTGATCCTGCGCTGACGCGCGCGCCTGGCTTGGCTCGCGCGCGTCGTGCTTTCGGATCGGCGCCGCCCGGCGCCGGTTCCTTCGTGTCAGCCCAGCAGCTCGCGCAGCACCGCGACGAGCGCATCGCATTCGGCATCGGTGCCGACGGTGATGCGCAGGTGCTGGTCGATCCGCGGCAGCCGGAAGTGCCGCACGAAAATCTCCCGTTCCTTCAGCTTCGCCGCGATCGTGCCCGCATCGTGCGCGGGATGGCGCGCGAACACGAAATTCGCGGCCGACGGCACGATCTCGAAGCCGAGTGCGTCGAGCGCATGCGTGAGCCGCGCCCGGCTGTCGATCACGCGCCGGCAGGTGGCGTGGAAGTAATCGGCGTCCTCGTAGGCGGCCTGCGCGGCCACCTGCGCGAGCCGGTCGAGCGGATACGAGTTGAAGCTGTCCTTCACGCGGTTCAGTGCGTCGATCAGCGCCGCATCGCCGAACGCGAAGCCGACGCGCATGCCCGCGAGCGAGCGCGCCTTCGACGTCGTATGCACGACGAGCAGGTTCGGATGACGGTCGATCAGCGTGATGGCCGACTGCGCGCCGAAATCGACGTACGCTTCGTCGATCACGACGACCGACGACCGATTCGCGGCCGCGATCCGCTCGACGTCCGCGAGCGGCAACGCGCGCCCGGTCGGCGCATTCGGGTTCGGAAACAGTACGCCGCCGGCGTCGTCGAGATAGTCGTCGACGCGGATCGAGAAATCGTCCGCGAGCGGCACGATCGTGGTCTCGACGCCGTACAGGCGCGCGTAGGTCGGATAGAAGCTGTACGTGATGTCGGGAAAGCGGAGCGGCCGGTCGTGCTTGAGCAGCGCCTGGAACGCGTGCGCGAGCACCTCGTCGGAGCCGTTGCCGACGAACACCTGCTCGGGCGCGATGCGGTGATGGGCCGCGACCGTCTCGCGTAGCGCGCGCGCGACCGGGTCCGGATAGCGGCGCAGCGTGTCGCCGGTGTCGCCGAGTTCGCGTGCGATCGCCGCGACGACGCGCGGCGACGGCGGATAGGGATTCTCGTTGGTGTTCAGCTTGACGGGGTGTGCAAGCGCGGGCTGTTCGCCCGGCACGTAAGGCACGAGTTGCTGAACGACGTCGCTCCAGTAACGGCTCACCGCTTGGCTCCTGTCGGGCAAAACGTCGAGAGTACCGCATGTGCGCGTCGCGGTGGGGCGGGCGGGGCCGCCCCGGTTGCGCCGAACGGCCGATGCACCAGGCCGGTGCGACGGGCGGTCAGTTGCGATGCAGTTGCATCGTCGCGCGATCGAGTTCGCCCTTGACGATCATCGGCATCACGGCGAGCGCGCGTTCGATCGATGCGTCGATCACGTCCTGTTCCTCGCGGCGCGGCGGTTTCAGCACGAAATTCGCGACGTCGGGCTTCGCGCCGGCGCGCGCACTTTCCGGAATCAGGTCGCGCGGATGGCCGATGCCGATTCGCAGCCGCCAGTACTGCTGCGACGACAGGTGCGCGGAGATGTCCTTCAGGCCGTTGTGGCCGCCGCTGCCGCCGCCGAGCTTCAGCTTCACGGTGCCGGGCGGCAGGTCGAGCTCGTCGTGCGCGACGAGGATCTGGTCGGGCAGGATCTTGAAGAATTGCGCGAGCGCGACGACCGATTGGCCGGAGCGGTTCATGTAGGTTTGCGGCTCGAGCAGGTGGACTTCCTCGCCGTGCAGGCGCGCTTTCGCATAGAAGCCGTGGAAGCGGCGCTCGTCGCGCAGCGTCGTGCCGGCTTCGCGGGCGAGCTGGTCGATCAGCCAGAAGCCGGCGTTGTGGCGCGTCGCGGTGTATTCCGCCCCGGGATTGCCGAGGCCGACGATCAGTTTGATCATGACGTTTCGAAGGCGGCGGCTGCCGCCTGGGCGCAGAAAAAGAAAAACCCGCCGGGCAGGCCGCGGCGGGTTGCGTCGATCGTTTCGTGAAACGGATCGATGGGGCGCGTGAGCGACCGCTTAGGCAGCCGGCGTTTCGCCTTCGTCTGCTGCGTCCGACACGGCGCCAGCCGGGATCGTTGCCGAGGCGACGACCGGGTTTTCCGCGTCGACGTGCGCGACCAGCGCGACGCCCTTCGGCAGCGCGATGTCCTTCGCGTGCAGCGATTGACCGGCTTCGATCTTCGACAGGTCGACTTCGAGGAATTCCGGCAGGGCAGCCGGCAGGCACTCGACTTCGATTTCCGTCGCGACGTGCGAAACGACTGCGCTCGACAGCTTCACGGCCGGGCTGACTTCAGCGTTCAGGAAGTGCAGCGGCACCTTCGTGTGCAGCTTCTTCTTCGCGTCGACGCGCTGGAAGTCCACGTGCAGCACCAGTTGCTTGAACGGGTGGTATTGCACGTCGCGCAGCAGAACCTGTTGCGACTGGCCGGCCACTTCGAGGTCGAGGATCGACGAGTGGAAGGCTTCCTTCTTCAGGGCGTGCCACAGGGCGTTGTGATCGAGTTCGATCTTTTGCGGAGCGGCTTCGCCACCGTAGACGATACCCGTGGTCTTACCGGCGTTGCGCAGGCGGCGGCTCGCACCCGTACCTTGCTGTTGGCGCTCGAAAGCGACGACTTTCATGTGATTCTCCAATGGCTGCCCGCGACCAGGCAGTGAAACGGGGCCATCAAGCGGCCCCCGATGAAACGGCCGGGGTTTCGTCTATCCCGTCCGATTGTGCAAAAAGCGAAGCGTTGCCGCTTCGCTTTCCGCGCATACTATATTCCGTCGATTCGCGATCAGGATTCCGCGAACAGCGACATCACCGAATCGCCGCGGCGAATCCGCGAGAACGTCTCGGCCAGCAGGCTCGCGCTCGTCAGCGAGCGGATCTTCGAGCACGCCAGCGATTCGGCCGACAGCGGAATCGTGTCGGTCACGACCAGCTCGTCGAGTTCAGATGCGGCGATGCGTTCTGCGGCGCCGCCCGACAGCACCGGGTGCGTCGCGTACGCGAACACCTGTTTCGCACCGCGGTCCTTCAGCACTTGCGCGGCCTTGCAGAGCGTGCCGGCCGTATCGACCATGTCGTCCATGATCACGCAGGTGCGGCCTTCGACTTCACCGATGATGTTCATCACTTCGGCGACGTTCGCCTTCGGGCGACGCTTGTCGATGATCGCGAGATCGCAGTTGAGCTGCTTCGCGAGTGCCCGGGCGCGCACCACGCCGCCGACGTCCGGCGACACGACGAGCAGATCCGAGTAGTTCTGCTTGCGCAGGTCGCCCAGCAGGATCGGCGTGGCGTAGATGTTGTCGACCGGAATGTCGAAGAAGCCTTGAATCTGGTCGGCGTGCAGATCCATCGTGATGATCCGCTCGACGCCGGCGATTTCCAGCATGTTCGCGATGACCTTCGCCGAGATCGCGACGCGCGCCGAACGCGGGCGGCGATCCTGACGCGCATAGCCGAAGTAGGGGATGGCTGCAGTGATCCGGCCGGCGGACGCGCGCTTGAGCGCATCGACCATGATCATCAGTTCCATCAGGTTGTCGTTCGTCGGTGCGCACGTGGATTGCAGGACGAAGACGTCCTTGCCGCGCACGTTTTCCTGGATCTCGACCTGGATCTCGCCGTCGGAGAAACGGCTGACCATCGCTTTGCCGAGGGGGATACCAAGGATATTGACGACTTCCTGGGCGAGCGCGGGATTCGCGTTGCCAGTAAAGACCATCAGGCCATCATGGCTGTGGCTGCTCATCGTGCACCTGCTTCAGGCTTGGGCGGGAAATGCGGGAAAATTTTTGGCAGGGGAGGAAGGACTCGAACCCTCGCATGCCGGAATCAAAATCCGGTGCCTTGACCAACTTGGCGACTCCCCTACACTTAACTGATAACTTCACCGAACTCGTGTAGGCCGTTCGGCAAAGTAAAACTTCATGACGCGAAAGCGAAGAGCGGATGCTCGTTCAGGCTCTCGGCAACTGCGCCATTCCAACTGGCGGGCAGTTTGGCTTTCGCCGCTTCTGCCTCGTGCTTGCTGTGAAACGCTGCAAACACGCTTGCTCCGGAGCCGGTCATCCTCGCGGGGGTCACATCATACAACCATTTGACCACCTGCGCAACTTCCGCGTACTTCCTTGTTACAACTTCCTGCATATCGTTCCGACCGAAGCTATCTGGCCATCCCGCATCGCTGGTTTGCTGTGCAAGAAAGTCAGCAATTGTGACGGGCTTCGTATCTCTTGTCAACAACTCATCTGAAAATATTTCAGCGGTCGGGACATGAACGCGTGGCGTCACAACCAGGAACCAGCGAGTCGGCAATTCTACCTCAGCTAATTCTTCTCCGATACCCTCTGCGAACGCATTTTTTCCAAAAATGAAAAACGGCACGTCGGCGCCGAGTTTGACCGCGAGCGACTGGAGTTCGGCGCGCGGCAAATCGAGTTGCCACAGGCGGTTCAACGCGAGCAGCGTCGTCGCCGCGTCGGAGCTGCCGCCGCCGAGACCGGCGCCCATCGGCAGGACCTTGTCGATCTCGATGTCGACGCCGTGCGCGGTGCCCGTATGCGCTTTCAGCAGGTTGGCCGCGCGCACGACGAGATCGCTTTCCTCGGGCACGCCGGGCACGTCGGTGACGCGTGCGACGCGGCCGTCGTCGCGCCGCGTGAAGTGCAGCGTGTCGCCCCAGTTCAGCAGCTGGAATACGCTCTGCAGATCGTGATAGCCGTTCGGGCGACGGCCGGTGATGTGCAGGAACAGGTTGAGTTTCGCGGGCGCCAGGCAGTTGCGCAGCGAGCGGGTCGAATCGGTCATGCGGGTATCGGGGGCTAGGCGCGCGTGCTCACTGATCGAGCACGAGCTTGATGTCGAGCGGCGGCGTCGCGCGCACGAGGTTGACGCGTTTGACGCCCGTGGCCGGGGCATCCGCGTAGGCGAGGTAGTCGATCGTCCAGCCGTCCTGGCGGAGCTGCTTGAGGCGCGTGCCGTCGGCCGGGTCGCGCACGGTTTCCGCGGGCGTCGCGGGCGCGGCGCTCGGCAGTAGCCAGTAGCGCAGGCCCGCGAGCGGCAACTCGAAGCCGAGCGTTTTCTGCATCAGGTCGCCGACGTCCGACGCATATTGGGTCGGACGGTTCGGCAATTCGAGCGACGCCGCGCGCGGCGTCGTTTTCACGACCGCAAGCGTCTGACCGAGCGGGCTGCGCAGTTCGAGCGACACGTCGTCGCCGTGTTCCTGCCAGTCGAAGTTGCCGTACACGTTCTGCGGGTTGCCGAGACGATCGTCGTACCGCACCGCGAAGCGGCCGTGGTACGCATGCGTCGCCGCCGTCTGCAGTGCGGCGCCCGCCGGCGTGCCGGCCGACGGCGGCGTGCTCGCGCAGCCGGCGAGCGCGAGCGCTGCGCCGGCTGCGGCCAGCGTGCGCTGCGCGCGGGAAGACAGGGAAAACATCGCGAACATCCGCATCAGAGGCCGTTGATCTGCAGGCGCTTCAGCGTCTGCACGAGCGTTTCGTTGTCGGGCTCGAGCTTCTGCGCGGCACGCCACGCATTTCGCGCGTCTTCCTGCGCGCCGCTCTTCCACAGCACTTCGCCGAGATGCGCGCCGATTTCGGCGTTCGGCTGCAGTTCGTATGCACGTTGCAGCACCTTCGTCGCGCCGGCCGTGTCGCCCATCCGGTACTTCACCCAGCCGAGGCTGTCCATGATGTAGGCGTCGTTCGGCGCGAGCGCCATCGCCTTGTCGATCAGCTTGCTGGCCTCGGGCAGGCGCTGGTTGCGGTCGGCGAGCGAATAGCCGAGCGCGTTGTAGGCCTGCGGGTTGTCGGGCTGCGTGCGGATCAGCTCGCGCAACTGCTTTTCCATCGTCGCATAGTGGCCCGTCTTTTCGGCCGCCATCGCGTAGTCGTAGCGCAGGTCGGGATCGTCCGGGAAGTCCTGGACGGCCTGCCCGAGCCGCGCCTCCGCTTCCGGATAGCGCTTCGCCGTGAACAGGATCGACGCATCGGTGCGCGCCACCACGGCCGCGTCGCGCGGATCCGTGATCGGCAGGTTGTCGAGCACCTTGCGCGCCTCGTCGGTCTTGCCCTGTTTCTGCAGCAGTTGCGCGCGCGTGATCTGCGCGGGCAGGTAGTGCTGGCTCGTCTGGTCGACCTTGTCGAGCCATTGCGACGCCTGCGCGTCGTTGTTCTGGTCGATCGCGATCTGCGCGAGGTAGATGTAGCCCTGACCGACGTCGAGATTCGGCTGCTTGTCGCCGAACTGCACGTACTGCTTCAGGTAGCCGGTCGCCTCGTCGAGCTTCTTCTGCTGGATCTTGATCAGCGCGAGCGCCATCAGCGGCGTCGGATCCTTCGAGTCGAGCTTGCGCATCGTCTCGAACTGCTTCTGTGCGTCGTCGAGGCGATCGTCTGCGAGATAGAGCTGCGACAGCGCGAGCCGTGCGTCGCGCGACTTCGGATTCTGCTGAACATACTTCTCGAACGACGCGATGCCCGCCGCGCGTTCCGCCGGCCCCATTTGCGACAGCATCAGCGCCGCCGGCAGGTAATCGGGGCGAATCTGCAGCGCCTGCTTCAGCGATTGCGCGGCGCCGTCCTTGTCGTCGACCGCGAGCTGCTGCCGCGCGATCGCCAACTGCGCCTCGGGGCGATTCATGTCGTTCTTCAACATGTCCTTCAGCACCGCGAGGCCGCCGACGCGGTCGGGGCCGCGCACGAGCAGCGCCTGCAGCGCGAGGATCGCCGGGCCGCGCGTGTCGCCGGTCGCGCGGGCCAGCTCGCGCGCGAGCATCGGCTGCGCGTCGGCCGGCTTGCCGGCGAGCACCAGCAGCGCGGCGTCGACCTGCGACGCGCGGTTCGAATCCGGTGCGTACTGGCGCCACAGATTCGCGGCGGACAGCGCGTCGGCCGGGCTCTGTGCGCCGAGCGCGATTTCGGTCGCGCGCTGCGCCATGCGCGGATCGCGCGTGTCGCGGGCAAGCGCGAGGTAGGTCTGGTAGGCCGGTGCCGGCTGGTTGCGCTGGAGCGCGACCTCGGCGGCGAGCACCTGGTAGACGATCTGGCTCGTCAGCGGCACGCCGGGGAGATTCTTCTGCTCGTCCGGCATCACATGCTCGAACGCGCCCTGCGGCTCCGCGTCGTCCGAGGCCGGATCCTGCGCGTGGGCCGGAAAGGCGGTGAGGGTCCAGGCGGCAAGCAGCGCGGCACCGAGTGCACGGCGGACCGGGAAGGCGCGCGCGCCGCGCACGGCGGCGGGGCGCTTCTGAAGCAGCTTCGAGGGCAGGGTCATGGAAATCCGTTCGATGTTTCAACCGATTGTAACGCGCTCGCTACAATACACGCACGATCGTGATAGGGTCCGCTTACCTGTGGAATCCCCATGCGAATGCCCGAAATCGCCCGTCTCGCGTGCTGCCGGGCGGGCGATTTCGGGCATTCCCGTGTCTCGTTCGGGGGCGCCGCGAGCGCGGCCGTTCTCGTGGCGGCGCACGCGCGTTCCTATGTAAACAGACCGTAGCCTCAGACCCGCAAAACATGCCAGAGTTGCCAGAAGTCGAAGTCACGCGCCGGGGCATCGCGCCCTTTGTCGCGGGCCGCCGCGTCGAGCGTGTCGACGTCCGTACCGCGATGCTGCGCTGGCCCGTGCCGGCGGGGCTCGCCGAGCAGTTGCGCGCGCGGGAGGTGCTCGCCGTCGAGCGCCGCGGCAAGTACCTGCTGTTCGAGGTCGATGCAGGCTGGTTCATCGTCCATCTCGGGATGACCGGCACGCTGCGCGTGCTACCCGCAACCGGCGTGCCGGTCGCGGCGAAGCACGACCACATCGACTGGATCTTCGACGAATTCGTGCTGCGGTTCCGCGATCCGCGCCGCTTCGGCGCCGTGCTGTGGCATCCGCGCGAAGCAGGCGACGTGCATGCGCATCCGCTACTCGCGAGCCTCGGCGTCGAGCCGTTCTCGCCGGCGTTCACCGGCGCGCTGCTGCATGCGCGCACGCGCGGCCGCACGGTGTCGGTCAAGCAGGCGCTGCTCGCGGGCGACATGGTCGTCGGCGTCGGCAACATCTACGCGTCGGAGAGCCTGTTTCGCGCCGGCATCCGGCCGACGACGGCCGCCGGCAAGGTGTCGCTGCCGCGCTACGAGCGGCTGGCCGATGCGGTACGCGCGACGCTCGCCGACGCGATCGAGCGCGGCGGCAGCACGTTGCGCGATTTCGTCGGCAGCAACGGCGAAAGCGGCTACTTCCAGCTCGACTGCTTCGTCTACGATCGCGCCGGCCAGCCGTGCCGCGTATGCGGCACATCGATCCGCCAGATCGTGCAGGGCCAGCGATCGACCTATTTCTGCCCGACGTGCCAGCGTTGAAACCCTTTTCCGCCATCAGACAAATTTGAAGCCGCCCCGCATCGCCCCCGCTCCGTTCCCCGTCACGCCGCTGCACCGCACGTTCGCCACGCGTCTCGTCGCGTGGCAGCGCGAGCATGGCCGCCATGACCTGCCGTGGCAGAACACCCGCGATCCGTACCGGATCTGGCTGTCGGAAATCATGCTGCAGCAGACGCAGGTATCGACCGTCATTCCGTATTACACGCGTTTTCTCGACCGCTACCCCGACGTCGCCGCGCTCGCGGCCGCGCCGAGCGACGACGTGATGGCGCTGTGGGCCGGGCTTGGCTACTACTCGCGCGCGCGCAACCTGCACCGCTGCGCGCAGGTCGTCGTCGCCGAGCACGGCGGCGCGTTTCCGGCGACCCCCGACGCATTGGCCGAACTGCCGGGCATCGGTCGCTCGACGGCCGCCGCGATCGCGTCGTTTGCGTACGGCGCGCGCGCGACGATCCTCGACGGCAACGTGAAGCGCGTGCTCGCGCGGGTATTCGGCGTCGAGGGCTTTCCGGGCGAGAAGCGCGTCGAGAACGACATGTGGGCGCTCGCCGAATCGTTGCTGCCCGACGCCGCGAACGCGGCCGACGTGAGCGCGTATACGCAGGGACTGATGGATCTGGGCGCGACGCTGTGCGTGCGCGGCAAACCCGACTGCGCGCGCTGCCCGTTCGCGGGCGACTGCGTCGCGCAATCGACCGGCCGTCAGCGCGAACTGCCGGCCGCACGGCCGAAGAAGGCCGTGCCGACGCGCAAGACCTGGATGCTCGTGCTGCGCGACGGCGACGCCGTGCTGCTCGAGCGCCGGCCGCCGACCGGCATCTGGGGCGGACTGTGGAGCCTGCCGCAAGCGGACGGCGATGCCGCGCTCGCGGATCTCGCGCGCGGCTTCGGCGGCGGCGGCACGGTGCCGCTCGCGCCGCTCACGCATACGTTCACGCATTTCCGGCTCGAGATCGAGCCGCGGCTGAGCGATCTGACGGAAGGCAAGGGCCTGCCGTCGTCGGCGCGGGACGCGGACACCGCATGGGTGCCGCTGAGCCGGCTCGACGCGTACGGCGTGCCGGCGCCCGTGCGCAAGCTGCTCGATGCGCTGAGCGGGCCGCTGCTGTAACGAACGGCGTGGGGCGCGGCGCGGGCCGCGTTCGGGAAGGCGCCTGACTGCCGCGGCTGTGCCGTCGCGCAGGCAGGCTCGCCGGGCAGGTGCGCTGCGCGACGGAGGCTGCGGCGTTACAGCCAGCCGTGCCGGTCGAGCACGTGGTGCACGGCGTCGATGCGCGCGCCGACGTCCGGAAACTCCATCAGCTTCTGCCGCGCGCGCAGGTCGAGCGGCAGCAGTTCCGCGAGGCGATTCGATACCCAGCTCGGATCGTCGAGGCGGAACGGTTCGCCGAACGGCATTTTCTCCGGATCGGACTTCTTCAGCGCGTCGATGATGCGCTCGAGCACCTCGGCGCACGAGCCGAACTGCGCGAGCGCCTGCTCGCCTTCGAGCGGGATGTCGTCGGGCAGCGGCTCCGCGATGCCGACCAGCAGCCCGTTGCTTTCGACGCGATACGACAGCAACTCGAAACGCTGCGTGCCGACCGCCTGCAGATAAAGCATCCCGAACTCGCCGGTATCGCACTCGGTGATGCGCGCCATGCAGCCGATGGTTTCGGGCACCGACACCGCGCCGTCCTGCGCGACTTCGGGCCCGCTCTTGAGCAGGCACACGCCGAACGGCGCGTCGTCGCGCAGGCATGCGCGCGACATGTCGAGATAGCGCGCCTCGAACACCTTGAGCGGGAGCAGCCCTCCCGGAAACAGCACCGTGTGCAGCGGAAACAGCGGCAAGTCGATCAGGGTGGTCGATAGGGAGGACATGGCGCGCGGGCGTGGGGGCGGGTGTCGCTAGGGTCGATCGACCTCGGAGACGAGCCGCGACGACGCGTCGACATCCACTGGCGCGTCACGATGCCGCACGATCACGTTCGCGTCGCGCGCGAGGCGCGCGGCGAGCGTTTCCGCGATGAACACCGAGCGATGCTGGCCGCCCGTGCAGCCGATGGCGACGGTCAGGTAGCTGCGGTTGTCATCGCGGAAGTGCGGCAGCCATTTCATCAGGAACGCATGGATGTCGTCGATCATCTGATGGACGATCGGCAGTGCGTCGAGAAAGGCGATGACCGGCTGGTCGAGCCCGGTGAGCGGGCGCAACTGGTGGTCGTAGTACGGATTCGGCAACGCGCGCACGTCGAACATCAGGTCGGCGTCGAGCGGCACGCCGCGCTTGAAGCCGAACGATTCGAACATCACCATCAGGTCGTTGTTCTTCTGCTCGATGAAGCGCTTGACCCAGGTGCGCAGCGCGTTCGCGCGCAGCGTGCTGGTATCGATCTGGTGGCCGAATTCCGCGAGCGGCGCGACGAGCTCGCGTTCGCGCTCGATCGCTTCCTCGAGCGACGACAGCAGGCCGACGTCCGCATCGTGCGACCGCGAGCCGGACAACGGATGGCGGCGGCGCGTTTCGGAGAAGCGCTGGATCAGCGCCTGGGTGCTCGCGTTGAGGAACAGCACGCGCACGTCGTGCTCGCGGGACAGCTCGCGGATCAGGCCGGGCATTTCATCGAGCGACGCGCTCGAGCGCGCGTCGATCGCGACCGCGAGCCGGCGCTGGCCGTCCTGGGCGAGGTAGCGGGCGAGTTCGGGGAGCACGTGCGGCGGCAGGTTGTCGACGCAGTAATAGCCTGCGTCTTCGAGCGCGTTCAGCGCGACGGACTTGCCTGAGCCGGAGATGCCGGTAATGAGGACGATGCGCATGGGAACGGAGAATCCTGACGTTTCATCATAGCACCGGCTCGACGCGTCGGCGTTGCGTGGCCGGCGCGTGCGGGTTACACCAGTTTGCCGGGGAACTGACTGTCGGGATCTTGCATCGCGAGTCGTTGCCGATCCATGAAATCGCGCAACGTGTCGATTCCGCGCAACTGCAGGATCGTGTTCCGGACGGCTGCCTCGACGAGCACCGCGAGGTTGCGGCCGGCCGCGACCTGGATCGTGACCTTGCTGATCGGCAAACCGAGCACGTCGACGGTCTGGCTTTCGAGCGGCAGGCGCTGGAATTCGCCGTCGGGGCGCCGCACGAGCTGGACGATCAGCTTCAGCTTCATTTTCCGTCGCACCGCGGTTTCGCCGAAGATCGTCTTGATGTCGAGCAGGCCGAGGCCGCGCACTTCGAGCAGGTTCTGCAGCAGCGGCGGGCAGCGCCCTTCGACGAAATCGGGGCCAAGGCGGACGAAGTCGACTGCGTCGTCGGCGACGAGGCCGTGTCCGCGGCTGATCAGCTCGAGGCCGAGCTCGCTCTTGCCGAGGCCCGAATCGCCGGTGAGCAGCACGCCCATCCCGAGGATGTCGAGGAACACGCCGTGCAGCGTCGCGCGCGGCGCGAGGATGCGCGACATGTAGAGCCGCAGGCTGTCGATCACCGCGGCGGCCGACATCGGCGTCGTGAACAGCGGCGTGGACGAGCGCGTGCAGCGCAGCACCAGTTCGGGCGGCGCCGCGGCGCCGCCGGCGACGACGAGGAACGGCGGCTCGAGCGCGATCAGCTCGGCCATGTGGCGCGAGCGGTCTTCGTCGGTCTGTCGCTGGTAGTAGTCGATTTCGGCTTCGCCGAGCACCTGGATCCGGTTCGGGTGGATCAGGTTCAGGTGGCCGACGAGGTCGGCGCTCGACGTTGCGTTGCCGACCGTGTCGGCTGAAAAGCCGCGTTCCCAGCCTTCATGCCCCGTCAGCCAGCTCAGTTTCAGTGTGGCTGCGTTGTCGTCGAAGATGCTCTGGGCGTTGATGCTGGACGTATCCATGACTCTCGTCACTCCAATGGGCCGGTGCGGGCGCGCGGCGACGGACGTCGCCATGCCGGGCCGGCGCCGGGCGGCCCTGGACGGCGGCGCGTGCCGCCTGGTACGGGGAAATATTCCGCCCGGAACAACTCAAGGTTGCCACTGAGTGAGCAGGCGATGCAACTCGGCGATATCCGTTTCGTTGTGCAGACGCTCGCGTGCGTCGCGATCGGACAGCAGTTGCGCGATTTCCGACAGGATCTCGAGGTGTTGCTGGGTCGCTTGCTCGGGCACGAGCAGGAAGATCAGAAGGCCGACCGGCTGGCCGTCGGGCGCTTCGAACGGGATCGCATCGGCGAGGCGGACGAACGCGGCGAGCGGGTACTTGAGGCCCTTGATGCGGCCGTGCGGAATTGCGACACCTTCGCCGAGCCCGGTCGAACCGAGGCGCTCGCGTGCGAACAGGTTGTCCGTGACGGTGCTGCGGCCGATGCCGTTCTGATTCTCGAACATCAGCCCGGCTTGTTCGAAGACGCGTTTCTTGCTGGTGACCGAGAGGTCGATGACGACGTTCTCTATGGGCAGGATTTTGGCTAGGCGATTCATGTTGGCAGGCGATTGGGCGGCCTGGGGTCTCCTTGCGGCGGCGGACTGATTTTCCATGTTCGGCGATATCAAGGCATGTGGCATGGCAACCTGCAACGCCGCTACCGCATCCAACACCCCCCGGCGATAACCGGAACATTATAGAGCACAGCCGCGTGCGTGGCGCGGCACGGACGGACCGGCTGCACCTTCGCGCGGAGTCGCAAAAAAAACGCCCGGCGAACCGGGCGGCGTGCGTGTTGCAGTGATGGTTATTGCGGCGGCAGTTCGATCTGGTCGATCGACGGCTGCAGCTTGATCGGATCGTGCGCGTGCGTTTGCAGGCGCTCCATGTGCTTGACGACCTGGCGATCCAGCTTGTCGATCAGCAGATCGATCGCGGCGTACAGGTTGCCGTTCGCGCTTTCGACGAAGATGTCCTTGCCCTTCAGGTGCAGATTGATTTCCGCGCGCTGCTGCTTGTCCTTTTCCTTGTGGTTGTCGACCGAGAGGATCACAGTGCCATCGATCACCTGATCGCTATGCCGTAGCACCCGGTCCAGCTTGGTGATCACGTATTCGCGAATGGCAGGCGTGACTTCGAGATGATGTCCACTGATCTTCAGGTTCATAGTGCTTCTCCAAGCGAGTGACCACCCGGCCGCATCGAGGCGGCGCTCCGGTCGACTTGCCCGTGCCGCACGAGGCGGCGTTTCGCGGACAGGTCGCCCGGCCTGTTCCCCGTGTGCGCGGTGGCCGGAACACGCCTGCCGCCGGGCAGGCAGCAGGCTTAAAGAGACTTGCGCAGATTCACTGCCGGGATCTTGAGGGCTTCGCGATATTTCGCAACCGTGCGGCGCGCGACCACGAACCCCTGTTCTGCCAGCAGCTCGGCAATGCGGCTGTCCGAAAGTGGCGATTTTGGGTCTTCAGCTCCTATCAGTTGCTTGATGAGGGCTCGGATGGCGGTCGACGAGGCGGCGCCACCGGTGTCGGTCGAAACGTGAGATCCGAAGAAGTACTTAAATTCAAGCGTCCCGAACGGGGTCAGCATGTACTTCCCGGTTGTCACACGGCTGACAGTCGACTCGTGTAGGCCCAGCGTATCAGCTATTTCCCGCAAAACCAAGGGGCGCATGGCAATTTCGCCGTGCGCAAAGAAATTCTTCTGACGCTCGACAATAGCCTGCGCGACACGCAGGATCGTGTCGAAACGCTGCTGGATATTTTTGATCAGCCAGCGCGCTTCCTGAAGCTGCTGCTTCAGCGATCCGGCCGACGGATCGCCGCGGCTGTTGCGCAGGATGTTCGCGTACAGGTTGTTGATCCGCAGGCGCGGCACGACCTCCGGATTGAGTTCCGCGAGCCATCCCTGGCCGGCCTTCTTCACGATGATGTCGGGCACGACGTAGTCGGCCTCGGCCTTGCCGTATGCGGCGCCGGGGAACGGCTCCAGCGAGCGGATCAGCGTGTGCGCGTCGCGCAGCGCGTCGTCGCTCGCCTTCAGGTGCTTGCGCAACCGTGTGAAGTCGCGGGCGGCGAGCAGCTCGAGATGCTGCGACACGATCTCGAGCGCGAGCGTGCGCGTCGGGGACGGATCGAGACGCAGCAACTGCAGCTTCAGGCATTCGGAGGCCGAGCGCGCGCCGACGCCGGCCGGGTCGAAGCTGTGCAGCAGCGCGAGCGCCGCGTTCAGTTCGTCGCCGTCGATTTCCAGTTCGGGCGGCAGGTCGGCGAGCACTTCGTCGAGCGTGGCGGTCAGGTAGCCGTCGTCGTCGAGCGATTCGATCAGGAACATCACGAGCGCGCGATCGCGCGGGCCGGCCTGCGTGACGCGCAACTGCGCGGACAGGTGGTCGCGCAGCGACGTCGCGGCTTCCTGCACCTGCAGCGGCGGCAGGTCGTCGTCGTCGGACGCGCCGCCCGAGCGGCCGTATTCGTCGAGGTTCCATTGCGGGCCGTCGTTGCCGTCGCCGGACCCGTAACCGTCGTATTCGTCGGCGCCGGCCGGCTCGTCGCGCTCCGCGCGATCGCTGGACGTGCCGCTGCCGTTCGTCGCGACGGGTTCGGTGTTCTGTGCGGGCGGCGTCTGCGCGATCAGCGATCCGTCCGCCGCGACGCGCAGCGGGCTCGCGATCCATTCGTCGTCGGTTTCGAGCAGCGGATTCTGCGCGACGGCCATCGCGACTTCCTGCTGCAATTCGAGCGTCGACAACTGCAGGAGCCGGATCGACTGCTGCAGCTGCGGCGTCAGCGCCAGATGTTGCGACAGGCGAAGTTGGAGGCTGGCTTTCATGGCAAGGAGGGAGTCATACCGGCAGTTTGCCACGACCCAGGCGCATTGAGCCATCCGCGATTACGCGCGGCGCGCCGCGTGGCCGCGGGCATGGCCGCGAAGCGGGACGCGGCCCCGCGCGGCCATGCCGGGCGGGGTGCAGCCAGCCACGAGGAGAACGTTACATGCGGAAGTGCTCGCCGAGGTACACGCGGCGCACGCTTTCGTTTTCGATGATTTCGCTCGGCGCACCCGCGGCCAGCACCGAACCGTCGCTGATGATGTACGCGTGGTCGCAGATGCCGAGCGTTTCGCGGACGTTGTGGTCCGTGATCAGCACGCCGATGTTGCGCTGCTTCAGGAACTTGACGATCTTCTGGATCTCGAGCACCGCGATCGGATCGACGCCGGCGAACGGTTCGTCGAGCAGGATGAAGTTCGGGTTGGTCGCGAGCGCGCGCGCGATTTCGACGCGGCGCCGTTCGCCGCCCGACAGCGACAGCGCGGGGTTCTCGCGCAGGTGGCCGATCTGCAGCTCGTCGAGCAGCGCTTCGGTGCGCGACGAGATCGCATCCTTCGACAGCCGCTTGCCGTCTTCGCCGTGCTGCAGCTCGAGCACCGCGCGGATGTTCTCCTCGACGGTCAGCTTGCGGAACACGGACGCCTCTTGCGGCAGGTACGACAGGCCGAGCGACGCGCGCTTGTGGATCGGCAGCAGGCCGATCGAGCTGCCGTTCAGCGAGATTTCGCCCCCGTCCGTCGGCACGAGGCCGACGATCATGTAGAACGACGTGGTCTTGCCGGCGCCGTTCGGGCCGAGCAGGCCGACGACTTCGCCGCTCTTCACGTCGAGCGACACGTCCTTGACGACCGTGCGCGAGCCGTAGCGCTTCTTCAGGTTGCGGACGACGAGCGAGCTCGTGGTGCCGGCCGGCTGGCGATTCGGGAGCGCGTTCATTGGCCCGGCGCTCCCTGGATCGTGGTCGACGGCGACAGCTTGGCCGGCGCCCCGTTCAGCGGCGCGGGGCCGCCGTTCTTCGGCGACAGCATCGCGCGCACGCGGCCGTTCGGGTTGCCCGGCGCCGCGACGTCCTTGCCGCCCTTCGCGGTGTAGAAGTCGCGCTGGCCGTCATACGTGATCACGCTGCCGTGCACGGTATCGGCGACGGTCGACGTGCCCTGCAGGCGGCGCACGGTCGCCGCGGTGGTCAGCGTGGTCAGGTCCTGCTTGCCGTCGTAGTCGATGCGCTCGGCATCGCCGTCGATGTATTCGTCGAGGCCTTCGCGCTTCTGGCGGAACGTCGCGTGCTTCTTGCCGCTGCCGAACGACGTCGCGTACTGGTAGCCTTCCGGGTCCTGGCGCACTTCGACGCGATCGCCCTTGATGATGATCGTGCCCTTCGTGATCACGACGTTGCCGGTCGCGACCGTGACCTGCTTCAGATCGTCGTAGGTCAGGTTGTCGGCCTCGACGTTGATCGGCTTGTTCTGGTCGGCCTTCTCGGCATGGGCGAGCGGCGCCAGCCCGACGAGCGGGAGCGCCACGAGCGTCGCGGCGAGCGCGGCGCGGACGGCGCGCGCAGCGCCGCCGGAAATCTGTCGAGGGAACGGTTCGTTCATGCAGTCACGTGAGGGATGCGTCACTTGGGTTGACCTTTCGAGCCGCCGGACGTGTCCGCCGCGGCGATCGTGCCGCGCACGTTGCCGTAAAGCTCGATGACCCGGGTGACGTTGTTGTACTTCATGCCGTCGGTCGCGTTGACGAGCGACAGGCCGCGCTGAAGTTTAACCGGCTTTTCGGTCTGGATCACATCGTCATTGACGAAGATCCGGAAATGCTGGGAATCGGCCTGCATCTGCGGATCGCCGCCGCCGGCCGCGCGCAGGATGCGCGCATCGTCGTACAAATCGACGATCGACACGTCGCCGTTGACGGTGCCGCGCTTCGCGGTGGTCGTCACGACGGGCTTGCCGGGCTGGAACGCGCGCATGGCCGGATCGGTCAGGTCGCTGCTTTCGGTGTCTTCGTAATGGACCAGCTTCGCGGCCGTCAGCCGGTACTGGGTCGTGCCGGACTGGTCGAGCTCGGTGACCGAGAAGTTGTCCGCGAAATAGTCGGGCGTATGGCGCTTCGGCTGCGCGACGCCCTCGCCGGGCGGCGGCAGCGTGGCCTGCAGCAGCCACCAGGTGACGCCCGCGAGCGCGGCGACCGCGGCGAGCGGCAGCAGCTGGGTCCAGCGGAAATGCGTGCTCATCGGTCAGGCTCCGCAGGCGGCGGCGAGCAGCGCGTCGTAGCGGCGCTGTGCGCGCAGGATCGCATCGCAGACCTCGCGCACGGCGCCGTGGCCGCCGCGGGCTTCGGCGACCCAGTGCGCACGGGCGATCACCTCGGGGTGCGCGTTCGCGGGGGCCGTCGCGAAGCCGCAGCGTAGCATGACCGGCAGATCGGGCCAGTCGTCGCCCATGTAGCCGCATGCGTCGGCCGTCAGGCCGAGCGACGCGATCAGGTCGGCGAACACGGCGAGCTTGTTCTCGACGCCCTGGAACAGGTGCGCGATCTTCATTTCCTTCGCGCGCGACGCGACGATGTCCGAGCGGCGGCCCGTGATGATCGCGGTCGCGATGCCGGCTTCGCCGAGCAGCTTCACGCCGTGGCCGTCGAGCGAATTGAACGACTTCATCGCGTCGCCGGCCGCTGTAAACAACAGGCCGCCGTCGGTCAGTACGCCGTCGACGTCGAAAATCATCAGCTTCACGCGGCTCGCGCGTTCGGCCGCAGTCAGCGCTGCGCTCATCAGATCACCTTCTTCGAAAACAGGTCGTGCATGTTCAGCGCGCCGATCAGCGCGCCGTCGGCATCGACGACCAGCATCTGGTTGATCCGGTGGCGCTCCATCAGTTCCACGGCCTCGACGGCCAGGTGATCCGGCGCGATCGTGCGCGGGTCGCGCGTCATGACTTCGGTGATCGGCAGCGTGCGGAAGTCGCCGTCGCGCGCGAGCACGCGGCGCAGGTCGCCGTCCGTGAAGATGCCGACGACCTTGCCGTCGGCGTCGACCACGGCCGTCATGCCGAGGCGCTTCGCGGTGATCTGGAACAGCGCGTCCGACAGCGTCGCGTTCAGCCCGACGGAGGGGACGTCGTCGCCCGAGCGCATCACGTCGCGCACGTAGGTGAGCAGGCGCCGGCCGAGCGCGCCGCCCGGATGCGAGCGCGCGAAATCTTCCGAGCCGAAGCCGCGCGCATCGAGCACGGCGACGGCGAGCGCATCGCCGAGCGCGAGCGCGGCGGTCGTGCTCGCGGTGGGCGCGAGGTTCAGCGGGCACGCTTCCTTCGACACCGCGGCGTTCAGGTTCACGTCGGCGAGCGTGCCGAGGCTCGACCCCGCGCGGCCCGTGATCGCGATCAGCTTCGCGCCGATCCGCTTCACGAGCGGCAGGATCGCGACGAGTTCTTCCGATTCGCCGGAATAGGAGATGCCGATGAAGACGTCGTCGGAGGTGACCATCCCAAGGTCGCCGTGGCTGGCCTCGGCAGGGTGGACGAAGAAGGCCGGCGTACCGGTGCTGGCCAGCGTGGCCGCGATCTTGCGGGCGATGTGCCCCGATTTGCCGATCCCGGAGACCACGACGCGGCCGCGGCAGCCGAGCAGCAGCGCAACGGCCTGGACGAAGCTGCCGTCGAGCTGGTCGCGCAGCGCGCGCACGGCGTCCGCCTCGATGTCGAGCACGTCGCGGGCGAGCGCGAGCGCCCGATCATCATTGATTTTCGCTATCATGCGCGGAGTATAGCAAAGGCGTTTGTTCGCCGCGCCGCGCCTTCGGACTCGTCCGACGTCGCCTGTCCACCGCCACCACCCGCGCCCGCATTGCCGTGGCCCCGACGAACGAGGACGCTTCGCCTGTGATTTCCCCGCTCGAAATGACCCTGCTGCTGCTGCTGGCCTCGGTGGTGGGCGTCGTCGTATTCCGCTCGCTGAACCTGCCGCCGATGCTCGGCTACCTGACCGTCGGCATCCTGGTCGGCCCGCACGCGTTCGGCGTCGCGGCGGATCTCGAACGGGCCGAGCACCTCGCGGAGTTCGGCGTGGTGTTCCTGATGTTTTCGATCGGCCTGGAATTCTCGCTCGCGAAGCTGAGGGCGATGCAGCGGCTCGTGTTCGGGCTCGGCCTGCTGCAGGTCGTCGCGACCCTCGTGCTCGCGCTCGTGCTCGGCGTGCTGTTCGAGCGCTGGGTGCACATCACGTGGCAGGGCAGCATCGCGCTCGGCGGCGCGCTCGCGATGTCGTCGACGGCGATCGTGTCGAAGATGCTCGCCGAGCGGCTCGAGATCGAGACGGAGCACGGCCGCAACATCTTCGGCGTGCTGCTGTTCCAGGATCTCGCGGTCGTGCCGCTGCTGATCGTGATCGCCGCGTTCGGCGCCGAATCGTCGAAGGATCTCGCGATCACGCTCGGCTTCGCGGCGCTCAAGATCGTGATCGCGCTCACGCTGCTGCTGGTCATCGGCCAGCGTTTCATGACGCGCTGGCTCAACGTCGTCGCGCGGCGCCGCTCGCAGGAGCTGTTCGTGCTGAACCTGCTGCTTGTCACGCTCGGCGCCGCGTTCGTCACCGACCGCTTCGGCCTGTCGCTCGCGCTCGGCGCGTTCATCGCGGGGATGCTCATTTCCGAGACGCCGTTCCGCCATCAGGTGGAAGAGGACATCAAGCCGTTCCGCGACGTGCTGCTCGGCCTGTTCTTCGTGACGACGGGGATGCTGCTCGACCCGCGCGTGATCTGGGAGCATCCGTTGATCGTGCTCGGCTTTTTCGTCGGGCAGATCCTGTTCAAGGCGACGATGATCGCGGGGCTCGCACGGCTGTTCGGCGCGACGCCGGGCGTTGCGATGCGCACGGGGATCGGCCTCGCGCAGGCCGGCGAATTCGGCTTCGTGCTGCTGAACCTGATTCTCGACCGGCATCTCGTCGATTCGACGCTGCTGCAGGCGATCCTCGCGTCGATGCTGCTGTCGATGCTCGCCGCGCCGTTCCTGATCCAGAACGCCGACCGCATCGTGATGCGGCTGTCGTCGACGGAGTGGATGCAGCAATCGCTGCAGATGACGCGGATCGCGACGCAAAGCCTCAAGCAGCGCGGCCACGTGATCATCTGCGGCTATGGCCGCGCGGGCCAGAACCTGGCGCGCATGCTCGAGCAGGAAGGCATTTCGTACGTCGCGCTCGACCTCGATCCCGATCGCGTGAGCGCGGCCGCGACGGCCGGCGAATCGGTCGTGTTCGGCGACGCGGCGCGCCGCGAGTCGCTGCTCGCGGCCGGTATCCACCGTGCGGCGGCCGTCGCGATCACCTACGCGAACACGCCGTCCGCGCTGCGCGTGCTGCACCACGTGCACGAGCTCGAGCCGACGCTGCCGGCGATCGTGCGCACCGTCGACGATGCCGATCTGGAGAAGCTGCTCGCGGCCGGCGCGACCGAGGTGATTCCGGAGATCGTCGAGGGCAGCCTGATGCTCGCGTCGCATACGCTGGTGCTGGTCGGCGTGCCGATGCGCAAGGTCGTGCGGCGCGTCGAGGAGATGCGCGACGAGCGCTACAGCCTGCTGCGCGGCTATTTCCGCGGCGCGGACGACGCGGACGACGACGATCACGAGCAGGTGCGGCTACAATCGGTGCCGGTCGATGCGCGCGCGGACGCGGTCGGGCGTTCGCTGGAAGAACTCGGGCTGTACGCGCTCGGGCTGGAAGTCACGGCGATCCGCCGGCACGGCATCCGCGGCGTCGAACCCGATCCGCAGACCAAGCTGCGCGCGAGCGACATCGTGGTGCTGCGCGGGTTGCCCGAGGCGCTCGCGCTCGCGGAGGAGCGGTTGTCGCGCCATCGGCGCGATCCGCCGGCCGCGGCTGCGTGAGCCGCGAATCACAACCTGACCCGTATTGATCAGAAACGGTGCCCGATCTTCGCGCACCGTTTTTTTCGGAGAGTTTCATGCCGCATTCGTCGTCGGGCGCACCGCTCGATCCGGTCGCCTTCATTCACAGCCAGATCCGCACGGTGCCCGACTGGCCGCAGCCGGGCGTGCAGTTCCGCGACATCACGACGCTGCTGCAGAGCCCGAAGGCACTGCGCATCCTCGTCGACTTGTTCGTCGAACGCTATGTCGATGCGAAGCTCGATTACGTCGCGGGCCTCGACGCGCGCGGCTTCATCATCGCGCCGATCGTCGCGTACGAGCTGAGCGTCGGCTTCGTGCCGATCCGCAAGGTTGGCAAGCTGCCGTACAAGACCCGTTCGGAATCGTACGACCTCGAATACGGCAGCGCGACGGTCGAGATCCACGAAGATGCGTGCCGCCCCGGCGACCGCGTGATCATCATGGACGACCTGATCGCGACCGGCGGCACGATGATGGCGGGGCGCGACCTGCTGCAGCGGCTCGGCGCGGTGGTCGTCGAAGGCGCGGCGATCATCGACCTGCCGGATCTCGGCGGCTCGGCGCTGCTGCGCAATGCCGGCCTGCCCGTTTATACCGTTACCGAATTCCCCGGCCACTGAACGCCGGTCCGGCCGCGGCTTGCCGCCCCGGCTTGCGCGGGTTCACGGCTGGTTCACGCCTGGTTCACGCTTGGCTCACGTTACGCAGCGAGGTCACGATGCCCAACTTCATGCTGTTTCTCGCCACGTCGATCGCGATCACGTTCGCGCCGGGGCCCGACAACCTGCAGGTGCTCGCACGCGGCATCTCGCAGGGCCGCGCGGCCGGCTTCGTCGCCGCGCTCGGCTTCACGGCGGGGATCCTGTTCCACACGACGCTCGCGGCGCTCGGCGTCGCGGCCGTGCTGCGTTCGTCGCCGGTCGCGTTCCAGATCCTGAAGCTCGCGGGCGCCGCGTACCTCGTGTGGATCGGCATCAAGGCGCTGCGCAGCCAGGGCCTCGCGAACGCGCATGCGCGCCCGCCGCAGCCGCTCGGCGCGATTTTCCGGCAGAGCGTGATCGGCAACCTGATGAACCCGAAGGTCACGCTGTTCTTCGTCGTGTTCCTGCCGCAGTTCGTCGATCCGCACGGCGCGCAGGGCGTGACGCTGCAGATGTTCGAGCTCGGCGCGCTGTTCATGCTGCAGACGGCCGCGGTCTTCTCGCTGTTCGGCGTCGGCGCGGGCATGATCGGCGCGTGGCTGAAGCGTCGCCCGCAGGTCGGTGTGTGGCTCGACCGGATCGCCGGCGCGACGTTCATCGCGATCGGCATTCGCGTCGCGCTGAAGGATTGAGCGAGATGACGTTTCCGTGCATCGCGGCCGCGCGCCGCTTCGATCCGGCCGCGCACCTGCGTTTCGAGATCGCCGGCCAGGCGGTCGGCTGGGTGCGCCGCCGGGACGTCGCCAGGCTCGCGCGCTGGCCCGACGTGTTCGAGTTGACCGGCGAGCGGGTCGTGCTGTCGGCGCGCTACGACACGGTCGATGCGCGCAGCATGGCGCTCGCGAGCGCGATCGGCGCGCTGGCCGCCGAGGGCGCGATTCCGGGCTGGCGCGACGAGATCTATGCGATCCGCAACCGTTTCGACGATCCGCCGCTCGCCTACATCGAGCGCGCCGCGTCGCGCTTCTTCGGTACGCAGACTTATGCGGTGCACGTGAACGGCATCGTAGAATATGCGATTGCACCGGGTTCGCCCGCCGCACCGCAAATGTGGCTCGGCCGCCGCAGCGCGACCAAGGCCACCGACCCCGGCATGCTCGACAACGTCGTCGCGGGCGGCATCGGCTGGGGCCTGGGCGTTCACGAGACGCTCATCAAGGAGTGCTGGGAAGAGGCTGGCATGCCGGCGGAACTCGCGGCACGCGCGATTGCGGGCCGGGCAGTGCAGGTGTTGTGCTCGCTGCCGGAAGGCACGCAGTCCGAACTGATCTTCGTGTACGACCTGCCGCTGCCGCGCGACTTCGCGCCGCACAACCAGGACGGCGAAGTGGCCGAGCATCTGCTGGCCGGCGTGCCCGAAGTGATTGCCTGGCTGCGCGAAGGCCGCGCGACGATGGACGCGAGCCTCGCGATGCTCGACACGTTGCTGCGCCATCGCTGGCTCGCGGCGGCCGACGCCGCGGGCATCGACGCGCTGTTCACGGCGGCCGCGTAGCTCGCCCTATGCGGGGCCGGCGCCTGCGCGTGGCGCGCGGGTGCGGCCGAACGAGCGCCAATTTGACGAATACCGAAACGAAGGGAGTAGCGGTCATGCCGACCGATCACAGCTTTATCTTGAAACTGTCGTGCCCCGACCGGCACGGCATCGTCCATGCGGTCTCGGGCTTCCTGTTCGAGCGCAGCAACAACATCCTCGATTCCGCGCAGTTCGGCGACAGCCGCACCGGCGAGTTCTTCATGCGCGTGCACTTCGAGCAGGACGGCGGCGGCGTGGATGCGGCGTCGGCGCTCGACACGCTTCGCAAGGAATTCGCGCCGCTCGCCGAACAGTTCTCGATGCGCTGGGAGCTGCACGATGCGGCCGTGAAGCCGCGCGTCGTGATCATGGTGTCGAAGATCGGCCACTGCCTGAACGACCTGCTGTTCCGCTATCGCACCGGCCAGTTGCCGATCGAGATTCCGGCGATCGTGTCGAATCACAAGGAGTTCTACCAGCTCGCCGCGAGCTACAACATTCCGTTCCATCACTTCCCGCTGATCGGCGGTTCGTCCGATGCCGCGAAGGCCGCGCAGGAAGCGCGCGTGCTGGAAGTGATCGACGAGCATCAGGCCGATCTCGTCGTGCTCGCGCGCTACATGCAGATCCTGTCGCCGAACATGTGCGAGCAGCTCGCCGGGCGCGCGATCAACATCCACCATTCGTTTCTGCCGAGCTTCAAGGGCGCGAAGCCTTACTACCAGGCGTTCGACCGCGGCGTGAAGCTGATCGGCGCGACCGCGCACTACGTGACGACCGATCTCGACGAAGGCCCGATCATCGAGCAGGAAGTCGAGCGCGTCGACCACAGCATGACGCCCGACCAACTGACCGCGATCGGCCGCGACGTCGAGTGCGTGACGCTCGCGCGCGCGGTGAAGTGGCACGTCGAGCACCGGATCGTGCTGAACGGGACGAAGACGGTCGTGTTCCGCTGATCCGCCGGCCCGAAAGGCCGGCCCCACGAGCAAAAACGCCGCGCCCTTCGGGGCGCGGCGTTTTTTTATCGCCGTCGGCGAGCGGGCGGCTTCAAATCAGCCGCAGCAGGTGCAGCTCGCGTTTCAGGTACGCATAGAAGATCGGCGCGGCGATCACGCCCGGCAGCCCGAACGCGGCTTCCATGATCAGCATCGCGAGCAGCAGCTCCCACGCGCGCGACTCGATCTGGCCGCCGATGATCTTCGCGTTCAGGAAATATTCGAGCTTGTGGATGATCACGAGGAACGCGAGCGACGCGATCGCGGTGCCCATGCTGACCGACAGCGACACCGCGACGATCAGCGTGTTCGAGATCAGGTTGCCGATCACCGGCAGCAGGCCGACGATGAACGTGACCAGCACGAGCGTTTTCGACAGCGGCAGCCGCTGGTGGAAGATCGGCAGCGCGACGAGCAGGTAGATGCCGGTGAAGGCCGCGTTGATCGCGGAGATCTTGATCTGCGCGAACACGATGCGGCGGAACGCATCGGCGAAGCGCGACACGCGCGTGACGAGCGCGGTCGACAGCGGCCGGCGCACCTTGCCCTGCTCGACGCCGATCGCGATCATCGCGCCGATGATCATCCCGAACAGCACGTGGCCGAAGCCGCGCGCCACGCTTTTGCCGCTTTGCTGGAGCTGGTCCATGTGCGAATGCATCAGCACGGCCGCCTTCGTCTTCATCTGTTCGACGTCGACGGGCAGCAGGTTCGCGATCCACGCCGGCGTGCGCGCGCGCGTCTGCTCGACGATCTGCATCAACTGGTCGAGCAGGCTCTGCAGGTTCGGCACCGTGTGCTCGAAATGCTCGATGATGCCGATCGTCAGGCCGGTGAGCCCGCCGACGATCGCGATCGACAGCAGCACGACGGCGACCCAGCGCGCGCGCATGCTGGTGGTATGGCGTTCGATCACGGGCGCGATCGTGTGGATCAGCTGATAGACGAGCAGGCCGGCCAGCATCCCGCCGAGCAGCCGGAGCTCGAGGACGAGCCACATCATGGCGAGCGCGAAGAGGTAGCTGCCGATCTCGAGCGCCGACAGCTTCGGCAGGCTCAAGTCGCTCGTCAGCCGCACACTGCGCAGGTGCGGCTCGCGGTTCTGCGTGTCGCGCGACTCTTGTTGCTTCTCCATCGTGGATTCCTGTCGTCGGTGTGTCGGGCCGCGCAGTGCGAGGCAGAGCGCCGGTCGCCCGATGCCGGTCGCCAGGCGCTGCACCGGATTGGTGCGGATGGCGAACCTTACGACCGTAAAGTATAGCTGCCATTATGGTCCGCAAACGGGCCGTTTGGCGCGTGGTGTAAACGCAGAAGGGAAAACGAGGGGGCGGTCTGCCGTCGACGCGCGCGCGGCCGGGCGCCGCGCGCGGGGAAGGGTGGAACCGGCGGACCGGGGTCAGCCTGCCGCGACTTTGCGGGTCGGGCGCTTGAGCAGCGGCGCGAGGTACTTGCCGGTGAAGCTCGCCTTCGTCTTCGCGACCTGCTCGGGCGTGCCCTGCGCGATGATCTGGCCGCCGCCGGCGCCGCCTTCCGGGCCGAGGTCGATCACCCAGTCGGCCGTCTTGATCACGTCGAGGTTGTGCTCGATGATCACGACCGTGTTGCCCTGGTCGCGCAGCCGGTGGATCACTTCCAGCAGCAGCGCGATGTCGTGGAAGTGCAAGCCGGTGGTCGGCTCGTCGAGGATATACAGCGTGCGGCCGGTGTCGCGCTTGGAGAGCTCCAGCGACAGCTTCACGCGCTGCGCCTCGCCGCCCGACAGCGTCGTGGCCGACTGGCCGAGGCGGATGTAGCCGAGGCCGACGTCGAGCAGCGTCTTCAGCTTGCGCGCGATGACCGGCACCGCGCTGAAGAACTCGTACGCGTGCTCGACCGTCATGTCGAGCACTTCGCTGATGTTCTTGCCCTTGTATTGCACTTCGAGCGTTTCGCGGTTGTAGCGCTTGCCGTGGCACACGTCGCACGGCACGTAGACGTCCGGCAGGAAGTGCATCTCGACCTTCAGCACGCCGTCGCCCTGGCACGATTCGCAGCGGCCGCCTTTCACGTTGAACGAGAAGCGACCCGGATCGTAGCCGCGCTCTTTCGCGGTCGGCACGCCCGAGAACAGCTCGCGGATCGGCGTGAACAGGCCCGTGTACGTGGCCGGGTTCGAGCGCGGCGTGCGGCCGATCGGCGACTGGTCGACGTTGATCACCTTGTCGAAGTGCTCGAGGCCCTCGATCGCCTCGTGCGGCGCAGGCTCGGCAGCCGAGCCGTACAGGTGGCGCGCGACCGCGTGATACAGCGTGTCGTTGATCAGCGTCGACTTGCCGGAGCCCGACACGCCGGTGATGCAGGTCAGCAGGCCGACCGGCAGCTCGAGATCGACGTGCTTCAGGTTGTTGCCGTGCGCGTCGACGATGCGCAGCATCCGTTCCGGATCGGGCGCGAGCCGCTCGTCCGGGTACTCGATGACGCGCTTGCCGAGCAGGTACTGGCCGGTCAGCGATTGGGGGTTCGACTGCACCTGCTTCGGCGTGCCTTCGGCGACCACGACGCCGCCGTGCTCGCCCGCGCCGGGGCCCATGTCGACGACGTAGTCGGCCGTGCGGATCATGTCCTCGTCGTGCTCGACGACGATCACCGAGTTGCCGAGGTCGCGCAGATGCTTGAGCGTCGCGATCAGGCGGTCGTTGTCGCGCTGGTGCAGCCCGATCGACGGCTCGTCGAGCACGTACATCACGCCCGTGAGGCCCGAGCCGATCTGCGACGCGAGCCGGATCCGCTGCGCCTCGCCGCCCGACAGCGTTTCGGCGCTGCGCTCGAGCGACAGGTAATCGAGGCCGACGTTGTTCAGGAACGTCAGGCGCGCGACGATTTCCTTGATCACCTTGTCGGCGATCTCGCGCTTCGCGCCTTCGAGCGTCAGCCCGTCGAAATAGCCGAGCGCGTCGCGCAGCGGCCAGCCGCTGATTTCATAGATGCCGCGCGCGTGGTCGCCGGTGCCGATCCGCACGTGGCGCGCCTCGCGGCGCAGGCGCGTGCCGTCGCAGGACGGGCACGGCTGGTTGTTCTGGTATTTCGACAGCTCTTCGCGCACCGCGACCGAATCGGTCTCGCGGTAGCGGCGCTCGAGATTCGGGATGATCCCCTCGAACACGTGCTCGCGGATCGTCGTGCGGCCGCGCTCGTTGATGTACGAGAACGGGATCGTCTGCTTGCCGGAGCCAAACAGCAGCACCTTCCGGATCTTTTCGGGCAGATCCTCGAATGCGGCGTCGATGTCGAATTCGTAGAAGGCCGCGAGGCTCTGCAGCATCTGGAAGTAGAACTGGTTGCGGCGGTCCCAGCCCTTCACGGCGCCGGCGGCGAGCGACAGCGACGGGTGCGCGACGACCCGCTTCGGGTCGAAGAACGTGATCTGACCGAGGCCGTCGCATTCCGGGCACGCGCCCATCGGGTTGTTGAACGAGAACAGGCGCGGCTCGAGCTCCTGCAGCGAGTACGAGCAGACCGGGCACGCGAACTTCGAGCTGAACAGGTGCTCGCGGTCGGTATCCATCTCGAGCGCGATCGCGCGGCCGTCGGCGAGGCGCAGCGCCGTCTCGAACGATTCGGCGAGCCGCTGCTTCATGTCCGGGCGCACCTTCAGGCGATCGACGACGACGTCGATCGTGTGCTTGTCGTTCTTCTTCAGCTTCGGCAGCGACTCGACCTCGTAGATCTTCGCGACGCCTTCGTTCGCGGCGCCGCCGCCCGAGCGCACGCGAAAGCGCACGAAGCCCTGCGCCTGCATCTCCTCGAACAGCTCGGCGTGCTCGCCCTTGCGGTTCGCGACGACCGGCGCGAGGATCATCAGCTTGGTTTCCTCGGGCAGCGCGAGCGCCGCGTCGACCATCTGCGACACGCTCTGCGCCTCGAGCGGGATGTCGTGGTCGGGGCAGTACGGCGTGCCGACACGTGCGTACAAAAGCCGCAGGTAGTCGTGGATTTCGGTGACCGTGCCGACGGTCGAACGCGGATTGTGGGACGTTGCCTTCTGCTCGATCGAGATCGCCGGCGACAGCCCCTCGATCAGGTCGACGTCGGGCTTCTCCATCAGTTGCAGGAACTGGCGGGCGTATGCGGACAGGCTTTCCACGTAGCGGCGCTGGCCTTCGGCATAAAGGGTGTCGAACGCGAGCGACGACTTGCCCGATCCGGACAACCCGGTAATCACGACCAGCTTGTGGCGAGGCAGGTCGAGATTGACGTTTTTCAGGTTGTGGGTGCGTGCCCCACGGATGCGGATCTGTTCCATGAACCTGGCGAAAATGGAGGGAACCAAACCTGCTACTATAACGGCTTTTCGAGACCGTCGTTTACGGCCCTCAGCCTTTACAGCAGGTGGCAGCAAGGCGACGCCTGCGCCGGGGAAAGCGGTCGCGCCGCACGTTCCGGGCGGCCCGCGGGCCGCCTGCATCCGGCCCCGACGTGTCGCCCGAAAGGCCGCCCGGCCGCCGGTCCTGATCTTCCGCCGCCCGCTGCCGGGCGGACATTCCGATCATTCGAAATTCATTCCCGATGTCCAATCCGTCTGCCACGTCTTCCCGCATGACCGCGCCCGAACTGCGCGCGACCACGTCGCTCGCGGCGATTTTCGCGCTGCGCATGCTCGGCCTGTTCATGATCATGCCGGTGTTCTCGGTCTACGCGAAAACCATTCCGGGCGGCGACAACGTGCTGCTCGTCGGGGTCGCGCTCGGGGCCTACGGCGTCACGCAGTCGCTGTTCTACATCTTCTACGGCTGGGCGTCCGACAAGTTCGGCCGCAAGCCGGTGATCGCCACGGGCCTCGTGATCTTCGCGCTCGGCAGCTTCGTCGCCGCGTTCGCGCACGACATCACGTGGATCATCGTCGGCCGCGTGATCCAGGGGATGGGCGCGGTGTCGTCCGCGGTGCTTGCGTTCATCGCCGACCTGACCTCCGAGCAGAACCGCACGAAGGCGATGGCGATGGTCGGCGGCTCGATCGGCGTGTCGTTCGCGGTCGCGATCGTCGGTGCGCCGATCGTGTTCCACTGGGTCGGGATGAGCGGGCTGTTCGCGATCGTCGGCGTGCTGTCGATCCTCGCGATCGGCGTTGTGCTGTGGATCGTGCCCGACGCGGCCAAGCCCGTGCACGTGCCCGCGCCGTTCGCCGAGGTGCTGCACAACGCCGAGCTGCTGCGCCTGAACTTCGGCGTGCTGGTGCTGCATGCGACGCAGACGGCGCTGTTCCTCGTCGTGCCGCGCCTGCTGGTGGACGGCGGGCTGCCGGTCGCCGCGCACTGGAAGGTCTACCTGCCGGTGATGGGGCTCGCGTTCGTGATGATGGTGCCGGCGATCATCGTCGCGGAAAAGCGGGGCAAGATGAAGCCGGTGCTGCTCGGCGGCATTCTGGCTATCCTGATCGGCCAATTGTTGCTCGGCAGCGCACCGCATACCATTCTGATTGTGGCGGCGATCCTGTTCGTGTACTTCCTCGGGTTCAACATCCTGGAAGCGTCGCAGCCGTCGCTCGTGTCGAAGCTCGCGCCGGGTTCGCGCAAGGGCGCGGCCACGGGTGTTTACAACACCACGCAGTCGGTCGGGCTCGCGCTCGGCGGCATCGTGGGCGGCTGGCTGCTCAAGCACGGCGGCGCGAATACGGTGTTCTACACGTGTTCGGGGCTCGTTGCCGCGTGGCTTATAATCGCGGCCAGCATGAAAGCGCCGCCGCGCAAGGCCTGAATCTGATCGTCGGGCAGGCGCGGGCGGCGTTCGCCGGCTAGCCCGGCGGGCCGCTCGGACGGCTTTCGCGGGCGGCCCCGCATCGAATTTACTGGAGAAACACATGGCATCCGTCAACAAGGTCATCCTCGTCGGCAATCTCGGCGCCGATCCTGAAGTCCGTTACCTGCCGAGCGGCGACGCGGTTGCGAACATCCGTCTCGCGACGACCGATCGGTACAAGGACAAGGCAAGCGGCGATTTCAAGGAAATGACCGAATGGCACCGCGTCGCGTTCTTCGGCCGTCTGGCGGAAATCGTCAGCGAATACCTGAAGAAGGGTTCGTCGGTCTATATCGAAGGCCGCATCCGTACGCGCAAGTGGCAGGGTCAGGACGGCCAGGACCGTTACTCGACCGAAATCGTCGCCGAACAGATGCAGATGCTCGGCGGCCGCGGTGGTTCGGGCGGCGGCGGTGGCGGCGGTGACGAAGGCGGTTATGGCGGCGGCTACGGTGGTGGCGGCGGTCGCGGCGAGCAGGCGGAGCGCGGCGGCGGTGGCGGTCGTGCCGGCGGCGCGGCGCGTGGCGGTGCGGGCGGCGGTGGTCAGAGCCGTCCGAGCGCACCGGCAGGCGGCGGGTTCGACGAGATGGATGACGATATTCCGTTCTGATCGCAAGTCGCACCCCGCATCACGATGGGCCCGAATGTCCGCGTCAAGCCAGTCGCTTGGCCCGGGTTTTCGGGCCTTGCTTCGTTTACGTCGCGCATACCCGTCGCGCTCGGGACGAAACGTGGCTGACGCACTTCCCGACCTCATCGCTCCCCGTCTCGACGTCCTGTTCTGCGGGATCAATCCCGGCCTGATCGCGGCCGCGAGCGGTCATCACTTCGCGGGGAGAAACAACCGCTTCTGGCGCGTGATCCATCTCGCGGGTTTCACGCCGATGGAACTTGCGCCGCGGGACGATCGCGCGATACTCGGTTACGGCTGCGGGCTGACGACCGTGGTGCCGCGGCCCACCGCGCGTGCCGATCAGCTCTCGCGCGCGGAATTCGTGGCCGCGGCCGCCGCGTTCGAACGGAAGGTCGCGCAGCAAGCACCGCGCTTCGTCGCGTTTCTCGGCAAGGCAGCGTATTCGGCGCTGTCGGGGCAGCGCGAAGTCGCGTGGGGTTCGCAGCCATCGCGCATCCGGCAAGCGCGGGTGTGGGTGCTGCCCAACCCCAGCGGGAGAAACCTCGCATTCGCGCTCGACGATCTGGTCGATGCGTATCGTGAGCTTCGTCTCGTGGCGACGGCAGAGAAGCACGATGCGACGCAGTAAGACCGCGGATCCATGGCCCGGCACCATCGTGCCGCGCGCATTCTTCAACCGCATGGCCACCGAGGTGGCGCCGCAACTGCTCAACAAGATCCTCGCGGCCGCGGACGGCCGGGCCGGCCGCATCGTCGAAGTGGAAGCGTATGCGGGCGCGCTCGATCCGGCCGCGCACACCTATCGCGGCAAGACGCCGCGCAATGCGACGATGTTCGGGCCGCCCGGGCACTTCTACGTTTATTTCACGTACGGCATGCACTGGTGCTGCAACTGCGTGTGCGGCCCGGACGGCGCGGGAACGGGCGTGCTGATCCGTGCGCTGGAGCCGCTGCACGGGCTCGAACGAATGCGTGCGGCGCGGCCGCCGCGCACGCGCGATCGCGACCTGTGCCGCGGGCCGGCGCGGTTGACGCAGGCGATGGGGATCGGCGGTGCGCAGGATGGCGTCGACCTGGTCGGCGCGCATGACGGGTTCGCGATCGTCGACGACGGGATGGCGCCGCCCGCGGATCTGGCGGGCGGGCCGCGCGTCGGCATTCGCGTCGGCCAGGATCTGCCGTGGCGGTGGAGCGTGCCCGGCAACCGGTACGTATCGGGCGCGGCGCCGCGCACGTGACGGGTGCCGCGCCCAGTTCGCGTCCACTTCGCTCCCAATTCGACCCGCGTCACGCCGCCGCCATGATTGACCGGCTAAGCTGGCCGTTTCGACGTTTCGATCGAGGGGACACCATGCGGCGGGTCGTATTCAACCAGAAGGGCGGCGTGGGCAAGTCGACGATCGTCTGCAACCTGGCGGCGATCAGTGCGAGCGAAGGATTGCGCACGCTCGTCATCGATCTCGATGCGCAGGCGAACTCGACGCGCTACCTGCTCGGCGACGCCGCGGCCGATGCGCAACCGGGCGTCGCCGGCTTCTTCGAAACCGCGCTGACCTTCAACTTCCGTCCGGTCGACATCGCGTCGTTCATCCACGCGACCCCGTTCGACGGGCTCGACGTGATGCCCGCGCATCCGGATCTCGACACGCTGCACGGCAAGCTCGAATCGCGCTACAAGATCTACAAGCTGCGCGACGCGCTGAACGAGCTCGACATGTACGACGCCGTGTACATCGACACGCCGCCCGCGCTGAATTTCTATACGCGCTCGGCGCTGATCGCGGTCGAACGCTGCCTGATCCCGTTCGACTGCGACGATTTCTCGCGCCGCGCGCTGTACACGCTGCTCGAGAACGTGAAGGAAATCCAGCAGGACCACAACGCGGCGCTCGAGGTGGAAGGGATCGTCATCAACCAGTTCCAGCCGCGCGCGAGTCTGCCGCAACGGCTGGTCGACGAGCTCGTCGACGAAGGGCTGCCGGTACTCGCGTCGCGGTTGTCCGCGTCGGTGAAGATCCGCGAATCGCATCAGCAGTCGACGCCGGTGATCTATCTCGAGCCGACGCACAAACTGGCGCAGGAGTTTCGCGCGCTGCATCGCGAACTGGCGGGCTGATCCCGCGCCCGACCGCGTCGACCGGGGCCGCTTCAAGCGGCCTTTTTTATCGCTCCCGTAATTCGTCCGATTATTGAATTCGGTATTAATAATGTAGAAAACGATTTCATAAAGAATCCAGAAAAACGGTTACATGGGTGGTTGCTGAATTTCCAATGAGGGCCGGTTTTCTAATAAGCAGAATAATGAATTGGTAAATATTGCGCGACGTCATGTTGCGCTATGCTGTAAAAAGGTAAAAAAGCATTGCGGGTCGGAGCAAGTGATATCACGGCCACGACGTCGACGCGCCGGGGGCTTCGGCAGGCGCTCCAAAGGGTAATAAGGGTTTATACCTATCATTAATGCCACTTAATTGACAATTAATCGCTCTAAAATGGCTTCCTTCAACCGCCCGTGCACAAAAAGGTGACGGGTTGTCAATAAGGAAGCAGCTGTCGATCAAGCTTCCATTTTTCTTCAAGTCGTCTCTCGCATTGCTAACAGGAGCGTGCCCGATGTCCGTATTTGCCCCCGAAAAACTCGCCGCCGATTATCAATCCGGTATCGCCGCCTGGTTCGCGATCGCCCGTCCGGCGATCCACGGTTTCGAGGCCGTCGTCGAACTCAACCTGCAGGCGGCCCGGACGGCGCTCGAGGAATACGAGGACAAGCTGAAGAACGCGTTCAACGGCAACAACCCGGCCGCAGGCTTCGCGCAGCAGGTGGCCGCGCCGCAGGAAGCGGCCGGCAAGGTCGTGTCGTACGGCCGCCATCTGTTCGACATCGCGGTGTCGACGCAGTCCGAATGGGCGAAGGTCGCGCAGGCGCAGTACGAGCAGAACGACAAGCGTCTGAAGGACGTGCTCGGCGAACTGTCGAAGCATGCGCCGGCCGGCTCGGCGCCGGTGGTGGCCGCGCTGAATTCGGCGCTGTCCGCGGCGAGCGCCGCGGCCGACTCCGTGCGTGCGGCGACGGGGCAGGCGCTCGAAGCGGCGCAGAGCGGCTTCGATGCGGTCAGCGAAACGGCCGCGCGCGGCGCCAAGCAGACGGCGGCCGCTGCCCGCAAGGACGCAGCGGCTGCGCGCGAATCGGCAGCGTAACCGCGTGAGTGCGTGTCGCGCGCAGGCGCGACACGATTGACCGGCGCCGGATGGCGCCGGACCCCGCGTGTGCCACGCGGGGTCCGGCGAACGCCCGGTGCGCCGCAAGACGACCGTGCACGGTTGCCCGTGCCGCGGTGTGCCGTGCCGCCGGTGCGAACGGATGCTGCCCGCCATGCGGCGGCATGCGACCGCGCTCGCGCCGGATGGCCCGACGCACGCCATCGCTACGTGCAGCCGCCTCGTGCCGGCGTCGGAACGACGAACTGATTTCAATGCAGGGATTGAACATGACGGATGTAGTGATCGTATCGGCCGCGCGGACCGCGGTCGGCAAATTCGGCGGCTCGCTGGCGAAGATTGCGGC
>NZ_LPJG01000051.1:0-1638 GCF_001532755.1 Burkholderia sp. MSMB2157WGS
GCAATACGGCCCGCGCGAATCGATGGAATACGACGTCGTGATCGTCGGCGGCGGCCCCGCCGGGCTGTCGGCGGCGATCCGGCTCAAGCAGCTGGCCGCCGAGAAAGGCACCGAGATCGGCGTGTGCGTGCTCGAGAAGGGTTCCGAGATCGGCGCGCACATCCTGTCGGGCGCGGTGATGGACCCGCGCGCGATCACCGAGCTGTTCCCCGACTGGAAGGCGCGCGGCGCACCGCTCGATGTCGAGGTCACGGAAGACCGCTTCCTGTTCCTGTCCGAGAAAAGCGCGGTGACCACACCGAACTGGGCGCTGCCGGACAACTTCAAGAACCACGGCAACTACGTGATTTCGCTGGGCAACGTGACTCGCTGGCTTGGGGCACAGGCCGAGGCGCTCGGCGTCGAGATCTTCCCGGGCTTCCCTGCTGCCGAGATTCTGTACAACGACGACGGCTCGGTCAAAGGCGTCGCGACCGGCAACATGGGCGTGGGCAAGGACGGCGAGCCGACCGAGAACTTCCAGCTCGGCATGGAGCTGCACGCGAAGTACACGCTGTTCGCCGAAGGCTGCCGCGGCCATCTCGGCCGCCAACTGATCTCGAAGTTCAAGCTCGACGCGAACGCCGATCCGCAGGCGTACGGGATCGGCATCAAGGAACTGTGGGAAATCGATCCCGCGAAGCACAAGCCGGGCCTCGTGATCCACACGGCCGGCTGGCCGCTGAAGTCGGATACGTACGGCGGCTCGTTCCTGTATCACATGGACAACAACCAGGTCGTGGTCGGCTTCGTGGTGGGCTTGGGCTACACGAACCCGTACCTGTCGCCGTTCGAGGAATTCCAGCGCTACAAGACGCATCCGTCGATCCGCGCGTTCCTCGAAGGCGGCAAGCGCGTGTCGTACGGCGCGCGCGCGATCACGGCCGGCGGCCTGCTGTCGCTGCCGAAGACGGTGTTCCCGGGCGGCGCGCTGATCGGCGACGACGCGGGCTTCCTGAACGCGTCGCGGATCAAGGGCAGCCACGCGGCGATCAAAACGGGCATGCTGGCCGCGGACGCCGCATTCGACGCGGTGCAGGCCGGCCGTCAGTCGGACGAACTGAACGCGTACCCGGACGCGTTCAAGCAATCGTGGCTGTACACGGAGCTGTACCGCGCGCGCAACTTCAAGCAGTGGATGGCCAAGGGGCTGTACCTGGGCACGCTGATGGTCGGCATCGAGCAGAAGGTGATGGGCGGCAACGTGCCGTGGACGCTGCATCACCAGCATGCGGATCACGAGATGCTGAAGCCGGCGTCGCAGTGCGAGCCGATCGCGTATCCGAAGCCGGACGGCAAGCTGACGTTCGATCGCCTCTCGTCGGTGTTCATCTCGAACACGAACCACGAGGAGAACCAGCCCGCGCACCTGACGCTGAAGGACGCGAGCGTGCCGGTGAACGTGAACCTGCGCACGTACGCGGGGCCTGAGGCGCGGTTCTGCCCGGCGGCGGTGTACGAGTTCGTGAAGAACGACGACGGCAGCGAGCGGCTCGTGATCAACGCGCAGAACTGCGTGCACTGCAAGACCTGCGACATCAAGGACCCGACGCAGAACATCGTGTGGGTCACGCCCGAAGGCGGCGGCGGGCCGAATTA
>NZ_LPJG01000052.1:0-527 GCF_001532755.1 Burkholderia sp. MSMB2157WGS
TGTCCCCTTCGTCTAGAGGCCTAGGACATCACCCTTTCACGGTGAGTACAGGGGTTCGAATCCCCTAGGGGACGCCAAATTCAGCGGCGTTTCGTAGAAGTGTCGCAGGCTTGCAGGAACGTAACCGACGTCCTGCAGGTTGGGTAAGAAAGCTGGAGCGGTAGTTCAGTCGGTTAGAATACCGGCCTGTCACGCCGGGGGTCGCGGGTTCGAGTCCCGTCCGCTCCGCCAGAACGAAGCCCGTTCAAAAGCGTTTTTGAACGGGCTTTCTCGTTAAGGATGTAAGCAGTACGCTGTCCCCTTCGTCTAGAGGCCTAGGACATCACCCTTTCACGGTGAGTACAGGGGTTCGAATCCCCTAGGGGACGCCAGATTCAGCGGCGTTTCGTAGAAGTGTCGCAACGCGTGCAGGAAGTAACCGACGCCTGCCAGGCAAGCAGCAAGACTGGAGCGGTAGTTCAGTCGGTTAGAATACCGGCCTGTCACGCCGGGGGTCGCGGGTTCGAGTCCCGTCCGCTCCGCCAGAA
>NZ_LPJG01000053.1:0-396219 GCF_001532755.1 Burkholderia sp. MSMB2157WGS
GGCGGCTGGGGCGCGACGCAGCGCAACGGCGCGCCGTTGCAGCGCGCGGCGGCCGCCGCGATGTGCGGCTGCGCGAACGCATGCACCGTTCACCAGCATGCGCACGCGAGCGCATGGGCAAGCGCGTTGCCGACGTCGGACGCGAAGGGCTTCTGGGGCGCGTTCGGCTGTTCGTGCTGGGCGGTCTGACATGGCGACGCATACCGCGTGCGGCTCCGCGGCACGGGTCCGCACGCGGGTGTCACAACCGTGGGTGCGGCCGAGTTCTAGAACATGACACGCATCGCGCGCTTCATGGCCCTTGACGCATTTTTCGACCATCCGGGACCGATCGGTGGGTTCATCCTCGTCACCGTGCCCGACGATGGACGAGACCCCGCTCGCAGCGGTCCCGCCATGCGGTGATGTTGAGACGACCGTGCCGAAGCGATGCGTCTGCTCCGTCTGCCGCCGCGCGCGTCCGCTTGCGGTGCACGTTGCCGCGCGCGATGCGCGTGTTTCCCGCCTGTCGTCCGGGCCGCTCGAGCGAGTAGCCCGCATCCCGCTGAATCCGAATCCGCGCGCGGCGCCAGGCCGCGCGCGTCACCATCAAGGAGAAAACCGATGAGTTCACTGAATCTGCGCAACCTGCTGCGCATGACCGCCGCGTCGTCGGCCGTGCTCGCCGCGCTGCTGGCCGGTGCGCCGGCGCTCGCCGACGAAACCCACCTCGACGACATCGCGTCGCCGGCCGCCGCGGCGCGCTTCCTCGCAGTCGCGGTCGGCCCGCAGTACGACACGACGCACGTGTGCGTCGCACCCGAAGACTTCGACCGCTTCACGGACAGCTTCGTCGCGACGTTCGGCGGCAAGAAGTCGAAGCAGGGCGTGTTCCAGGTCACGCCGACGCCGAGCCAGACGATGTCGCAGCTCGTGCTGACGCCGGTCGGCACGATCTCGGTGTTCGGCTTCAAGACGCCGATTCCGTATCCGTTCTGCGAGGAACGCACCGGCTATCTCGTCACCGACATGGACGTCGCGGTGAAGTCGGCGCGCGCGCATGGTGCGGACATCGTCGTGACGACGTTCCCCGATCCGATCGGCCGCGATGCGATCGTCCGCTGGCCGGGCGGCGTGAACATGCAGCTGTACTGGCACACGCAGGCGCCGAACTACGACCCGCTGCAGACGGTGCCGGAGAACCGCGTGTACGTATCGCCGGAAAGCGCGAGCAAGCTCGCACGCAACTTCGCCGCGTTCTCGCATGGCAAGATCGTGTCGGACGTGCGCCATGCGCCGGGCATCGAGATCGGCCGGCCGAACGATACCTACCGCCGCATTCGCATCGAATCGGGCTTCGGCAAGATGACCGTGCTCGCGACCGACGGTCACCTGCCGTATCCGTTCGGGCGCGAGATGACGGGCTATGAAGTCGCCGATCTCGCCGCGACGCTGAAGCAGGCCGAAGCCGCGGGCGTGACGGTGCTCGTGCCGCCGTTCAAGTCGGACGGCCGCGACGCGGCGCTCGTGCAGTTCCCGGGCGGCTACGTCGCCGAAATCCACGCGCGGTCGAAATGACGGTGCGCCGGCCGATGAAGCGATCGTGGCGCGGCGCGCTGCCGTGCGTCATGCTGGCGGGCAGCGCCGCGTTGCACGCGGGGTCGGCCGTCGGCGCCGATGCCGACGCCAATGGAGCGGCGGCCGGCGCGGCCGCGTCGCCGGCCGCTGCCGCGGCGTCGTGCAACGCGAAACGTCCGACGGTGTCGTTCAACCGCTGGCAGGAGGACTGGTCGGCGCTCGCGAATCCGTGCGTGCCGCGCAAGCCGTTCGACGCGCTGAAATACATGCGGCTCGGCGACGACCCGTCGACCTACCTGTCGCTCGGCGCGAACCTGCGCGAGCGCTTCGAACTGAACGACGCGCCGCTGTTCGGCCTCGGCGCCGCGCACGACGACAACTACGTGATCCAGCGCGCGAACGTGCATGCGGACCTGCGCTATCGCGGGCATCTGCAGGCGTTCGTGCAGTTCGTCGATGCGCGGCCGTTCGGCAAGGACACGGTCGGCCCGGTCGACAAGGATCAGCTCGACCTCGAGCAGGCATTCGTCGCGTACGTCGATCAGCTGGGGCCCGGTACGTTCAAGACGCGGATCGGCCGGCAGGAGATGGCGTTCGACTTGCAGCGTTTCGTGTCGGTGCGCGACGGCCCGAACGTGCGGCAGGCATACGACGGACTGTGGACCGATTACGAAATCGGCAAATGGCGCTTGATCGGCTATGTGACGCGCCCGGTGCAGTATCGCAATGCGGCCGTGTTCGACGACGTGTCGAACCGGCACCTGCGATTCGACGGCGTGCGCGTCGAGCGCAACGGAACCGGGCCCGGCGATCTGTCCGCGTACTGGTCGCGCTATACGCGCGACAGCGCGCGCTATCCGGATGCATCCGGCACCGAGCGGCGCGACGTGTTCGACATGCGCTACGCGGGCAAGACCGGCGGGGTCGACTGGGACGTCGAGGCGATGCTGCAGACCGGCCACGTCGGGCAGGACACGGTCGGCGCATGGGCGTTCGGCGCGCTGGGCGGCTACACGTTCGCGAAGACGGCCGGCACGCCGCGCATCGGCATCCAGGTCGACGGCGCATCGGGCGACGCGCATCCGGGCGACCGGCGGGTCGGCACGTTCAACCCGCTGTTTCCGAACGGCTATTACTTCACGCTCGCCGGCTACACCGGATACAGCAACTTGATCCACGTGAAGCCGTCGCTGACGTTCAAGCCGGCCAGCTCGGTGACGGTGCTCACCGCCGTCGGCTTCCAGTGGCGGCAGACGACCGCCGACGCGATCTACGGGCAGGGGATGTCGGCGGTGCCGGGCACGGCCGGCAAGGGCGGCGCGTGGACCGGGATGTACGCGCAGGCGCGGGTCGACTGGCTCGTGAACGCGAACGTCGCGCTCGCGCTCGAAGCCGTGCACTTCCAGCTCGGCTCGTCGATTCGTGCGCTCGGCGCGCGCAACGCCGACTATCTCGGGATGGAAGCGAAGTTCGGCTGGTGACGCGTCACGCGGCGCGGCGCGTGTCAGGGCTGCGCGCGGGCGAGCGATGCGACGAAATCGACGAACGCGGTCACGCGCTTCGAGCCGCGCTGGTTCGGCAGGTACAGCGCGGTGATCACCGCGCGTGCCGAGCCGGGCGTCACGTCGTACCGATCGAACAGCCGCTGCGGGCGGCCTGCTTCGACATCCGCACCGACCAGCCGGTCGGGCAGCAGCGCGACGCCGGCGCCGTCGAGCGCGGCTGCGCTCGCGCGCCGTGTCTTCAGGACAATTCAGGCGCCGCTCAGGATTTTCGCCGCGGCGCCCGATAAGCTGCGCGGCATCGCGTGTCGTGCGGGTCGTTCGGTTCATGGCCGGGCGCGCGCACGGTTCGTCGCGGAGATCGCATGAAGACCCTGTTCCGGCACGCGTGCGTTGCGCATGCGGCCCGTTTGCTGATCGTGGCCGGATGCGCGGGCCTGTCGACGCCGGCGGCGTTTGCGCAGGCCGGCGTGCAGTCCGACGCCCACGCCGACGCGCAACCCGAAGCGCAATCCACGCCGGCCCCCGCCGCCGGCCCACAGCCTCCCGGCTTCTATCGGCAGAAGATCGGCGACTTCACGGTGATCGCGCTGTCCGACGGCACGCATCCGTTTCCGGTCGACACGGTGTTTCGCGACGTCTCGAAGGACGAGATCCGGCGCGACCTCGACCGCGCCTTCCTGGAGCCGCCCGTGCAGGGATCGATCAATGCGTTCCTGGTCGATACCGGATCGAAGCGGATCCTCGTCGATGCGGGCGCCGGCACGCTGTACGGCGACTGCTGCGGCAAGCTGCTCGACGATCTGCGCGCGGCCGGCTATGCCCCCGAACGGATCGACGAAGTGCTGCTCACGCATCTGCACAAGGACCATGTCGGCGGCATTGCGTCGAACGGTGCGATGACGTTTCCCAATGCCGTCGTGCGAGTCAATGCCGTCGAAGCCGCGTATTGGCTCGATCCCGCCAACAAGGCGCAGGCGCCGGCGTTCCTCGCGTCGTTCTTCGATGCGGCCGCCGCGGCGGTCGCGCCTTACGTCGCGGCCGGCCGCTTCAGGACGTTTCGCGGCGAAGCGACGCTCGCGCCCGGCATTCGCGCGGTGCCGATGCCCGGCCATACGCCGGGCCACACGGCTTATCTGATCGAGAGCGGCCACGCGGGCCTGCTCGCGTGGGGCGACATCGTGCACGTGGCGGCGATCCAGTTGCGCGACGTCGACGCGACGGTCCAGTACGACAGCGATGCCGGCGCCGCCCGCCGCACGCGGCGGGCCACGCTGAAGCGCGTCGCCGATCGACGCTATCTCGTCGGTGCCGCGCATATCGCGTTTCCCGGGCTCGGGCACTTGCGCCGGGACGGCGCGCAATACGACTGGGTGCCGGTCAACTACGACGCGACGCCGGTGCGGTGACGGCCCGGCGTGCGTGCATGCCGGTCAGCGCGACCGGGCGCGCCGCCACGCGCCGGGCGGATGGCCGACGATCCGCGCGAATACCCGGTTCAGATGGCTCTGGTCGGCGAAGCCGCACGCGACCGCGATGTCGGCCAGCGTCATGTCGGACGTCTCGATCAGCTCGCGCGCGCGCGTCACGCGTTGCTCCAGCAGCCACTGGTGCGGCGTGCGGCCCGTGGTGCGCGAGAACGCGCGGATGAAATAGCCGCGCGACAGGTCGCATTCGTTCGCCACTTCCTCGATCGACACGCCGAGGTCCGCCTTTTCCATCAACAGCTCCTGGGCGCGCGCCACCTTCGCGGGGGACAGCACGCCCTTGCGCTCGAGCTCGTGCGTGCGCGCGTTGCCGTAGCGCCGCACGAGATGCGTGCCCATCGCGAGCCCGACCTGTTCGATGAACAGCGCGTTCAACGGGCCGGGCGCGTCGAGGCTGTCGGCTACCGCGTGCGCGAGATGGCCGAGTACCGGGTCGCGTACGTCGGGGCGGCACGCGAGGCCGCCGACCGGTTGGCCGCCGTGCTCGGGGCCGACGCGTTCGAGATACGCATGCGGCAGCTCGACCAGCACGAAGTCGAAGTTGCCGTACAGGTCCGCGTGGAAATGCCGGGAAAAATCGCGAATGTAGATCGAGTGATGCTGGAACCGGCGTTCGCTCGCGCCGGCGCGCCCATAGAGCGTGCGGCGGTGGCCGCCGCCCAGCGACACGCCGACCAGGAAGCCGCGGTCGCACGGCGGCATCTCGATGCGCTCGACGTGCGCTTCGCGCATGCATTTGCGGTGGAGCTTCAGGCCGCCGGACGTCGTTTCGACATCCTTTGCCAGCAGGCTCGACACGCAGCCGAGCGTATCTTTCGGCCGCCGCGGAGACGATGCCACCGGCGCGGCGATGACGGAGTCTGACATGGAATTCCCCAGCAAGGGACTCGGAGCGTGAAATGACGAGTCCAGTTTAGATGCGCACGCGAACGTTCAAAATGAATTTGCATAAACGTCCGCTGGCAATCGTTACAAATTGCTTTCAACGCGTGTGCGCGTCGCGTGCGCAGCCCGGCTCGACGCCTGCGCGGGCGGCCCGGCAGAGTATAGCGCCCCACTTTTACACGCAAGCGATCGTGCCGGTCGCGCCCGCCCGGCATCCGCGGACAGAGCGCATTTTCTTTCAAGATTTTCAGCGGCCACCCGTCTACACTCGGTCCGGAATTCGACATTTTCCGTCCGGCGCAAGGGTGCGCCGGACGCGGACTTCCCGCCGGGTGAACTGCCGCGTTCATCGGGCGGTCATCCCGAGGGACCGGAGGCGGCCATGATTCAGATCGGAACTTTGTCGGTGGATTTCGAGCAACGCGACATTCGTCGTCACGGCGCGTCGCTGCGCATCGGCGGGCGCGCGCTCGACATTCTCGAAGTCCTGCACCGCGCGAGCGGTTCGGTCGTGTCGAAGGACGACATCATGGACGCGGTCTGGCCGGGCCTGATCGTCGAGGAAAACCGGCTCCAGGTGCATGTGGCGACGCTGCGCAAGGCGCTCGGCGCGAGCCGCGATCTGATCAAGACGGTGCCCGGGCGCGGCTACCTGCTGGTGGCGAGCGCGTCGCCCGGCCCGGACCCCGTGTCGGCCGCCGAAGCGCCGGCCATCGACGTCCCGCCCGATGCCGCGGTGTCGTCGCCGATCGCGCCGCTCGTCGGGCGCGACGCCGAACTCGCGCAGATCGTCGACATGCTCGAATGCACGCCGGTCGTCACGCTCGTCGGCGCGGGCGGGATCGGCAAGACGAGTCTTGCCGTGCGCGTCGCGCACCGCGTGCGCAGCCGCTCGCGCGAGCGCGTGCTGTTCGTGGAGCTGGCGCGCGCGTCGACGCGCGACGACATGCTGATCGCGCTCGCCGCCGAGCTCGGCCTCGATATGCCGGGCGTGCCCGCCATCGACCGTATCGTCGACGCGTTCGCGACGTCGCGCTGCCTGCTCGTGCTCGACAACGCGGAGCACATCGTCGATCTGGTGGCGAGCCTCGTCGAAACGCTGACGTCGAGCGCCGGCTCGCTGCGCGTGCTCGTGACGAGTCGCGAGCCGCTGCACATCTCGGCCGAAGCGGTGCTGCGCATGAGCCCGCTCGCGGTGCCCGACGGCGACGCGTCCGCCGACGAAATCGTCCGCTGTTCGGCCGTCGAGCTGTTCCTGGAGCGCGTGCGCGCGGCCGCGCCGGATTGCACGGTCGACGAAGCCGGCATGCGGCTGATCGGCGACATCTGCCGGCGCCTCGACGGGCTGCCGCTTGCCATCGAACTGGCCGCGGCGCGCGTGGCGACGCTCGGGCTCGCGGTCGTCGCGTCGCGTCTCGACGACCGGCTGAACCTGCTGACGGGCGGGCTGCGCTCGGCGCTGCCGCGTCATCAGACGCTGCGCGCGACGTTCGACTGGAGCTACGTGCTGCTCGATCGGGCCGCGCGGGCGCTGTTTCGCCGGATGGGGTGCTTCATCGGGCCGTTTTCGTTCGATGCCGCGCACGCGGTCGCCGCCGAGCCCGGCACGTCGGCCGCGGACATGATCGCGGTGCTCGGCGAGCTGGTGGCGAAATCGCTCGTGACCGTCGAGTTCCATGGTGCCTATGCGCGCTACCGGCTGACCGAATCGACGCGCGCGTACGCGGTCGAAAAACTGCACGACGAAGGCGAATTCGAGCGCATCGCCGCGCGCCATGCGGAGTATGAGCGCGAGCGCGCGCCCGTGCGGCTCGTGGCGCCCTTGATGCCCGTGATGCCCGCCGACGTGCCGCCTGCCGATGCGCCCGCGTTGGCCGTGGACGAGCCGGCGGACGCCGCCGAGGCTGCCGCAGCCGTGCCCGAGCCCGACCGGCTGGCGCGCGCGCTGCTGGAGCCGTCGCGGATGCGCGCGTGCACGGCGCGCGCGAGAGCGGTGCTCGACGCACTCGACACGGACGCGGCAGACCCGGTCGACGCCGCGCGCGAGATGCGGCTGCGGGCGGCCTGCGCGTCGGCGCTGCTGCATACCGACGGCGACGCGCTGGCCGCGGCCGCGATGTGGGATCGCACGCTCGGTCTCGCCGCGCACATCGGCGACGACGCGTTCGACGCACGCGCGCTGGTCGGGCTGTGGAACACGATGCTGACGCTGTCGGACATTCACGAATCGCTGCGCTATGCGACGCGCTTCGAGCGGGCGGCCGAGCGGCGCGGCGATCGGTCGCAGCGGTTGCTGGCCAACACGATGGTCGCGACGTCGCTGCATTACTTCGGCGAGCATGCGCAGGCGCGCGAGCGGCTGGAAGCGGCGACGGCCGAGCTCGCCGACGCAGGCGAATCGCCGTGCGCGCAGGCCGCGCTGGGCGTCGACATGGCGACGCTGGGCCGCACGATGCTGATCCGTCTTCTGTGGATGCAAGGCGAGCCCGAGCACGCGATGCGCGTCGCCGCGCAAGCGGTCGAGCATGGGCGCCGCAGCCCGTCGCCGCTCACGCTGTGCATCGTGCTCGGCGCGGCCGCCGTGCCGATCGCGCTGCGCTACGGCGATCACGACATCACCTCCGACTATCTCGCGACGCTGCGCGCGACCGCCGACGCGCACGGTTTCGACATCTGGCGCAGTCACGCGGAATGCCTGACCGGCCAGTTCGACATCCAGGCCGGCCATCCCGGCGCCGGCCTCGCCCGGCTCGAACCCGCGCTGCGGCGCATCGAGGCGAGCGGATTCCGGCGCGTGCTCGCGCCATTGACCGTCGCGTATGCGGAGGGCCTCGTGCGGACCGGCCGCGCGGATGAGGCGCGCCTCCGGCTCGATGCGACGCTCGCGCGCTGCCGCGCGCACGGCGAGCACCTGTTCGTCCCCGAGCTGCTGCGCGTGCGGGGCGTCGCGATGCTCGAGCAGGCGCGTACCGTCGGCGCGAATCTCGCGGTGGCGTACGAGGCCGACGGGCATCGTCATCTGCAGATGGCGATCCAGACCGCGAACGCGCAGGGCGCCGCGATGTGGGCGCTGCGCGGCTCGCTCGATCTCGCCGATCATCTGATCGAGCGCGGGCACACCGCGCAGGCGTCGGCGCTGGTCGCCGGGGTCGCGCGGCACTTCGATCCGCATTCGCGCGCACACGACGTGCGTCGCTTGCTGCGCGTGCAGAACTTCGTCCGTCAGGATGCGCCGCCCGCGCCATGCCTGACCCGCGCGCGGCGCGATGCCGCCGACGCGGCCCAGCAGGCGGCATGACGATGCGCGAATCCGGTGCAACCGCGCGGTCGCGTGATCGCAGCCTGCGTGCCGACGTGCGCGGTGCGGCCGCGTTCCCGGCCGCGGCGAGAAGCAGGGCGTGCCGCGCGGCGTCGCGTGCCGGCGTGCACGGGAGGCCCGACGGTGCTTAGAGCGACGGAACCCGCGCGTTCGGCGGACCTCGTCGTCTTCAACGGCAAGATCGCGACCCAGGACGAACAGCGCTCGTTCGTCCGCGCGCTCGCCGTGAAGGACGGGGCCATCGTCGCGACCGGCGACGATCGCGACGTGCTGCGCCATGCGCACGACGGCACGACCCGGATCGATCTGCACGGCCGTACCGTGATTCCGGGCCTGATCGACGCGCATCTGCAGGCGATTCGCGGCGGCATGAACTTCAACCTCGAGGTGCGCTGGGACGGCGTGTCGTCGCTGGCCGACGCGCTCGACCTGCTGAGCCGGCAGGTACGACGCACACCCGCGCCGCAATGGGCGCGCGTGGCGGGCGGCTGGACCGCACTGCAGTTCGCGGAGAAGCGCGGCCCGACCGCGGCCGAGCTCAATGCGATCGCGCCCGACACGCCGGTATTCATCCAGCATCTGGGCGACTGCGCGTGGCTGAATGCGGCCGCGCTGCGCGCGCTCGGCTACGGACGCGACACGCCCGATCCGCCCGGCGGCGAACTGCGGCGCGACCGCCATGGGCGGCCGACCGGGCTGCTGCTCGCGCATGCGGACCCGGCGGTGCTGTTCGCGGCGCTCGCTCGCGCACCCACGCTCGATGCGGCCGACCGGGTCAACTCGACGCGGCAGTTCATGCGCGCGCTGAACCGCGTCGGCGTGACGAGCGCGATCGACGCCGGCGGCGACGGCCTCGCGTACCCGGACGACTACGCGGCGGTCGCGACGCTCGCGCGGCGCGGCGAATTGACGACACGCATCGCCTATGCGCTGGGCGCGCGGCATGCCGGCCGGGAACTCGACGACTTCGCGAAATGGATCGCGCTGACGGCGCCCGGCGACGGCGACGCGTTCCTGCGCGCGAACGGCGCGGGCGAGCGGCTGCTGTTCTCGGCGGTCGATCTCGGGAATTTTCTCGAGCCGCGCGTCGACCTGCCCGCGTCGATCGAGATGGAACTGGCGGCCGTCGTCCGGCTGCTCGTGCACCACCGCTGGCCGTTCCGGCTGCATGCGACCTACGACGAATCGATCGGCCGCTTCCTCGACGTGTTCGAAGCGGTGGATCGCGACACGCCGTTCGACGGGCTGCGCTGGTGCTTCGATCGCTGCGAGACGATTTCGGATGCCAATATCGCGCGGGTCGCGGCGCTCGGCGGCGGCATCACCGTGCAGCCGCGCATGGCGTTCCTGGGCGAAGCGTTCATCGCGCGCCACGGTGCGGCGGCGGCCACGCGCGCGCCGCCGATCCGCGCGATGCTCGCGGCCGGGCTGCCGGTCGGCGCCGGCTCGGGCGCGACGGTCGCAGCGAGCTACAACCCGTTCGTCGCGCTGTACTGGATGGTGTCGGGGCGCTCCGTCGGCGGCACCGCGCTGTATCCGGCGCGCAACCGGCTCGGCCGGATGGAGGCGCTGCGCCGCTACACGGTCGGCAGCGCGTGGTTCTCCGCCGACGAGCATCGCAAGGGCGCGCTGGTGCCCGGCCGGTACGCCGACTTCGCGGTGCTGAGCGACGACTACTTCACGATCGACGCGCGGCGTATCCCGGCGTTGTCGTCGGTGCTGACGGTCGTCGACGGCAAGGTCGTGCACGCGGAGCAGGAATTTTCGCCGCTCGCGCCGCCGCCGCCGCCCGTCAGCCCCGCATGGTCGCCGGTCGCCGCAGGCGGCGTCGCCGATGCGGCGGGCGACGCGTGCGCGGATGCCGGCATCGACGCGTGCCGGGCGCACGGTCACGGACGCCGCTTCGCGCGGCCGCGCTATCCGACGGCAAGTGCGGCCGCCGAACGCTGCGAAGCCTTCGGCCGCTGCTGCGTCGCGTTTTGAGCGGCGCGTGCCGGTGCGCGCCGCACGCCGCCGTGCATTGAACGATTTTCCGCCCCGGGCACGGGGCATGAAGGAGACAGGATGAATGCTGCGCACCCGCGCGCATCGGCCACCGGCGACGAAGTGGCCGGCGTTCGCATTCCGCGCACGCCCGTTGCGGTCGAGGCAGCCGACGCGGCCCGCGCGTCGTTGCCCGCCGCGCTCGTCGATCACGCGGCGCGCGTGTTCGTGTTCGCGTCGCTCGCCGCGCGGCGTGCCGGCGACGCGTGCGACGCCGACGCACTGTACGTCGCCGCGATGTACGCGAACATGGGGCTGAGCCCCGCGTACGGCCGTTCGACCGGACGCTACGAGCTCGACGGCGCGGACGCCGCGCACGCGCTGCTGTTGCGGCATCGCCGGTCGCGGCGCATGCGCGACGACGTGTGGCAAGCGATCGCGCTGCATACGACGCCGGGCGTGGCCGTCCGCGCGTCGCCGCTCGCGCGTGCGTTGGCGTGCGCGGTGTCGACGGACCTGATGGCGACCGACTTCGACGCCTATACGCCGGACGAGCGCACGGCGCTGCTCGCGACTTACCCGCGCGGCAGCGGCTTTTGCGAAGCGTATCTCGACATGGTCGCGCGCGGCGTCGAGCACCGGCCGCAGACGACCTTCGGCACGTGGAGCGCCGACGTGCTCGAACGCGCGGATCCGGATTTCCATCGGCCGAATTTCTGCGGGCGCGTGCTGGGCGCGCGGTGGAACGACGCCTGACCGCGCCGGTCCGGCGTGCGGCGCCCGCGCGTTCGACCGGCTGCGGCGCGCGGCCGCGCCCGGCGTGCCGCGCCGTGCGGTTCAGCCGCGTTTGCCCTGCAGCGTCGGAATCTGCTCGAACAGGCCCGCGAGCCAGTCGACGAACACCTTCAGCTTGACCGGGATGTGGCGATTGGGCGGATACAGCACCGAGATCGGCTTGGGCGGCGCGTTGAAATCGGTCAGGACTTCGCGCAGCCGGCCCGACTTCAGGTAGGGCTCGACGAGGTACAGCGACGTCTTGATCAGGCCTATGCCGGCGACGCCGCACTCGATGTAGTTGTCCGCGTCGTTCACGGCCACCGTGCCGCACATCTGCACGATGCGCGGCTCGCCGTCGACCACGTAATCCCACACGCGCGGCCGCCCGGTGTCGGCCGAGATGTGGCTGACCGCCACGTGCTGCGCGAGATCGTCGACGGTCTCGGGCTCGCCGCATCGCGCGAAATACGCGGGCGACCCGCAGGTGCAGGTGGTCAGGCTGCCGATGCGCCGCGCGATCATCCCCGAATCGTCGAGCGCGCCGATGCGCACCACGCAGTCGACCCCTTCGCCGACGAGGTCGATCTGCCGGTCGGTCACGCCGAGTTCGATCATGATGCCCGGATGGGCGTCGAGAAACGCCGGCAGCGCGGGCACCACGACCTGCTTGGCCATCGCGGGCGGCAGGTTCACCTTCAGCCGGCCGCGCGGCACGTTGCGCGCCTGCGAGACCGACGCCTCCATGTCGTCGATCTCGCGCAGCACCGCGACGGAGCGTTCGTAATAAGCCTGACCGTCCTCGGTCAGCGAGATGCGGCGCGTGGTGCGGTTCAGCAGCCGGCAGCCGAGATGCTGCTCGAGTGCGCTCAGCAGCGCGGACACGCGCGGCGTGGTGAGGCCGGTCGTGTCGGACGCGCGCGTGAAGCTGCCGGTTTCGACGATGCGCGTGAACACGCGCATCGAAAGCAAGGTATCCATCGTCGGAAGTTCTCCAGCCTGTCGGCATGCGGCGCCGGTGCGTGCCGGCGCCCGTCTGGTCGGGTATCGGGTATCGCGTCGCGCGTAGCGGGTGCGGCCAGGCCGCTATGCGTCGATGCGCTTTCTCAGTGCGTCGCCGGCGAACGGCATTTCGCGCATGCGCTGGCCGGTCGCGTCGAAGATCGCGTTGGCGAGCGCGCCGGCGGTCGGCCCCATCGACGCCTCGGCTGCCCCGAGAAACGGCGCGCCGGGGCGATCGATCAGATGGACCGTCACGTTCCGCGGCACGGCCGAAAAGCGCAGGATCGGGTAGCTGCTCCAGTCGAAGCTGCGGATCCGCTCGGTGTCGTACTGCAGTGCCTCGTACAGCGTCCAGCTCGCGGCCTGCACGATGCCGCCCTCGATCTGGTTGCGGATCCCGTCCGGCGACACGATCTGGCCCGCGTCGACGGCGGCTTCCGCGTGTTCGAGCGTCACCTGGCCGGTTTCCGGCACGACCGATACCTCGACCGCGATCGCGACGTAGGCCATCAGGTTCTTGTACTTGCCGAACGCGAAGCCGACGCCGCGGTTGCGTGCGCGCGGCGGTCTCGGCCAGCCGAAGTGCTTCGCGGCGAGCCGGATCACCTGGCTCGCGCGATGGTCTGCCATGTGACGCAGCCGGAATTCGACCGGATCGACGCCGGCCGCGTGCGCGAGTTCGTCCATGAAGCTTTCGATCGCCCAGATGTTCGTGTGCGCGCCGAGCGAGCGCATCGCGGACGTCTGCAGCGGCATCGTCGGCGAGAAGTGGTTGACGATGTGCTGGTTCGGCAGCGCATACAGCGGAATCGCGTTGCGGTCGGCGCCGCCCTCGGGCTGCAGCATCGGCGTGGACGGCGCGGGCACGAACGGCGGCTCCAGCATGCGCGCGGGCAGCAGCCGGCCGGCGTTGACGATCCGCTCGTTGTGCGAGCTGCTCCACAGCGCGTAGTTCCAGTCGACGATGCGGCCGCTCGCGTCGAGCGATGCGCTGACCTCGGTCACCATCGCCGGCGTGAAGTGATCCCACGTGTGTTCCTGTTCGCGCATCCATTGCACGCGGATCGGTTTGCCGGGCATCGCGGCGGCGATCAGCGCGGCATGCGCGGCCGCGTCGTCCGCCCCGTTGTGTCCGTAACAGCCCGACCCTTCGGTGTGAATGCAGCGGATGCTCGCCTTCGGCATCGACAGCATCTCCGCGAGCGCGTCGCGCAGCGGGTAGACGCCCTGCGAGTGGGTCCAGACCGTCATCGTCCCGTTCTCGAGATGCGCGACCGAACACGACGGCCCGATCGACCCGTGCAGCAGGTAGTTCTTCAGGAACGTCGCGTTCAGCGTCTTCACGGACGGCGCGGCGGCCGCGTGCGTGTTCGCGATCTCGATGCGCTGCGTCGCGATCCGCTTCAGATCCGCGTGCACGGTGCCGCGCTCGGGCAGCTTGCGGCCCGGCGACCACTGGCAGCCGGCGGCGAGCGCGCGCTGCGCGACCACCGCCTGCCATTCGCCCTGCGCGACCACCGCGAGCATGCTGCCGTTGCGCACGATCCGCACGACGCCCGGCAGCTTCAGGATCGCGGCTTCGTCGAACGACAGCAGCTTCGCGTCGTACACCGGCGGCATCACGACGCGCGCGTGCAGCATGCCGGGCAACTGCATGTCCTGCACGTAGCTGACGCCGCCCGTGACCTTGTTCGGGATGTCGACGCGCGGCAGCGACGTGCCGATCACGGCGAACGTCGCCGGGTTCTTCAGCGGCGACGTGGGCGCGGCATTGCGGTGCAGGTCGACGGTGCGGATCGCGTCGCCGTAGGTCATCGTGCGGCCGTCCGGCGCCTTGATCACCGCGTCGGCGGTCGTCAGCGTGCGCGGATCGACGCCGAAGCGTTTCGCCGCGCCTTCCACCAGCAGCGCGCGCACCTGCGCGGCCGCGTTCAGCAGCGCGGAGCCGCTGTCCGCCATCGTATGGCTGCCGGCGGTCAAGCCTTCGTCGGGCGACGCGCCGGTGTCGGCGGTCAGGAACGTGATCAGCGACGGCTTCATGTCGAGTTCCTCGGCGGCCACCTGCAGCAGCGCGGTGCGCACGCCGGTGCCGAGCTCGACCTTGCCGGTGAACACGGTGACCTTGCCGTCGGGCGCGATCTTGATCCACGCGTCGAGCAGCGGATTGGTCTTCAGGCTGCCGGCGAGCGTCTGGGTGGCTTTCGCCACATGCACGGCCGCGCCTTCGTCGGCGATCACCAGTTGCGCGGCCGCACGCGAGGCAGGCGCGAGACTGAACGCGACGAACAGCGCCCCGGAGACGATGAAGTGCCGGCGGCCTTCGTCGATGTCGTCGTGGGAATTCATCACAGCCCCTTGCTGATCGTGACGGGAGCGGAGGCGGGCTCGGGAGCCGGCAGCCCCGCGACCGAGCGCACCGCCGCGAGAATCCGCATGTGCGTGCCGCAGCGGCACAGGTTCGGTTCCATGTGCGTGCGCAGTTCCTGCTCGCTCGGCTTCGGATTGCGTTCGAGCAGCGCCTGCGCGCGCATGATCATCCCGGCGATGCAGTAACCGCACTGCGCGGCCTGGTGCTCGATGAACGCGCGTTGCAGCGGGCCGGGATGCTCGGCGGTGCCGAGGCTCTCGATGGTGCGCACGCTGCGCGCACCGAGCGCGGCCACCGGCATCAGGCACGAGAAGGTCGGCTTGCCGTCGACGATCACGGTGCAGGCACCGCATTGTCCGAGGCCGCAGCCGAACTTCGCGCCGTGCAGGTGCAGGTCGTTGCGCAGCGCGTACAGCAGCGGCGTGGATGGATCGATGTCCAGCGTGTGCCGCACGCCGTTGACGGTGAGGGTGATCATCGTGCGGTGTCCTCTTTTCTGAGCTTCGCGGCCAGCGCGTCGACGCCCGACCAGGCGGGACGATCGGTATAGGTCTCGCGCACGTATGCGGCGAGATCGGCGATCTGCGCGTCGTCGTACTGGTCGATGAACGACGGCATGTAGTTCAGCGTGTCCGCGCCGTGCCAGCCGATGCCGTTGAACATCATCTGGATCGCGTTGCGCGGCGTATCGGCGTTGACCGCCGTACTGAACGCGAGCGTCGGCCGCTCGCCGATCGACTGCATCGGCGCGGCCGGCCCGTGGCACTGCGCGCACGACGCCTGGAACAGCGTCGCGCCGCGCTGCGCGGCCGGCGTCGTCGCGGCGCGCTCGACCGGATTCGCGGCCGCGGCGGCACGCGCGCCCGCTGGCTTCTGGATCGACAGGATGTACGCGGCGATCGCCTCGACGTCCTCCACCGGCACCGTCGCGAGGTCGCGCGTGACGGGCAGCATCGGCCCGGCCGCCGCACCGTGCTCGCTCGCGCGGCCGGTGCGCAGGTAGGCGACGAGCTGCGCCTGCGTCCACGGGCGGGCCGCATGGCCCAGCGTATTGAGCGGCGGCGCTTCCCAGCCGTCGACGATGCCGCCGTCGAACGCGCGGCCGCGCTGCTCGCCACCGATCGCGTTCAGCGGCGAATGGCACGACGCGCAGTGGCCGAGCCCGTCGACGAGCATCCGGCCGCGGTTCCATTGCTCGGACTGTGCGGGGTCCGGTCGATGCGCGCCTTCGCGCAGGAACAGCACGTTCCAGAACGCGACCAGCGGCCGGAAGTTCAGCGGGAATATCAGGTCGTTGGCGGGCGCCGTCGCGTGTACCGGCTCGCGCGTCATCAGGTACGCGTACGCGGCGGCGATGTCGTCGTCCGACATCCGCGTGAAATGAATGTACGGAAACGCCGGGTAAAGCGGCTGGCCGTTGCGTCCGATGCCGGTGCGCAGCGCGCGGGCGAATGCGTCGCGCGACCAGCGGCCGATCCCCGTTTCGGCGTCCGGTGTGATGTTGGTCGCGTAGATCGTGCCGAACGGCGTCGCGAGCGGCAGCCCGCCCGCGAACGGCTTGCCGTCCTTCGCGGTGTGGCACACGACGCAGTCGCCGAGCGCGACGACGCGCGCGCCGGCACGTACCAACTGCGGATCGAACGAAGCAGGGGCGGGCGGATCGATCGGCGCGATCGACGGCCGCACCATGATGCCGATCGCGACCGCGACGCCCACGATCGCGATGCCGGCCGCGCCGAACCAGAGTCGTTTGTGCTTCATGTGCGCTCCAGGCGACGCGGTGCGCCGCAAGCGATGCGATGCGCGGCAACACCGGACGATGCGGGCCGGGCGTGCGCGGCCGTCCGATGCGGCCGCGACCGTCTTGCCGCGCGGCGGTGATTGGCGACGGGGATCATGTTGTCACTCCAGGTCGATAACGGGCGCAAGCGCCGTCCTGCGCGGCAGCTCATGAACGCAGTCTACGCAGAGGCCGCGATCATTGCCTGAAGCGACGCTGAAACGTTCTGAAAGGTGTCCGGCCCTCGACCGGCCCGGTTCGGCCGGGGGGCGCCGGCGGCGTCCACCCGCCGCCCAGCGCACGCACGAGGCTCACCGTCGCGACGGCCAGCGCCTGCCGGCTGTGAATCAGCTGGCGCCGCGCGTTCAGCGCATCGCGATCGGCGTCGATCACTTCCAGGTAGCTGACGTAACCGTGCGCGTAACGGCTCAGCGACAGCCGCGCCGCGGCGTCGGTCGCGTGCGCCGCGTGGTCGTAGCGCGCGATCCGCTCCTTTTGCGCGGCGATGTCGTTGAGCGCATCCTGCACGTCGCGCAATGCGCCGATCGCGGTCGCGCGATAGTTTGCGTCGGCGATCTCGGTGCCGGCCCGTGCGGCGGCCACCGCGGCGTCGCGCTTGCCGCCGTCGAACAGCGTCAGCGCGACGTTCGCGCCGAGACCCCACAGCGAGCTGTTGCGGTCGAGAAACGACCGCAGGTCGCGGGTGGCGAAACCGCCGTCGGCGGTCAGCGTCAGCGTCGGCAGCCAGGCGGTGCGCGCGATGCCCAGTTCGAGCGATGCGGCGTCGGCGCGCCGTGCCGCCGCGAATACGTCCGGGCGTTGCGCGAGCAGCGCGGACGGCAGCCCGGCCGGCACATCCGGCACCTGCACGGGCACGGCGCCCGTGTCGACGTCGAACGCGGTCGGCGACACGCCGGTCAGCACCGCGATCGCGTCGACGAGGTTCTCGCGCAGCCGGCGGCTCTCCGCGAGATCGGCCTGCGCGGTATCGAGATCGGCCGACGCGCGCAGCCCGTCGAGATCGCTCGCCGCGCCGGCCCGCACGCGTGCGGCGATCACGTCGAGCGCGGTACGCCGCAGCCCGATCGCGCGCGTGAGGGTCACGAGATCGTCGTCGACGTAGCGCAGCGTCAGGTAATCGACGGCCACGTCGGTTGCGATCCGCAGACGCATCGCGTCGCGGTCGGCCGCCGCCTGCAGCACGTTCTGTTCGCCGACGTCGGCGTCGCCGCGCAAGCGCCCCCATAGATCGACTTCATAGCTCGCGGCCACCGGAACCGACCAGTTGTGCATCGTGCGCTTCGGCAGCGCGTTGTCGACCGTGCCGGAGACGCGCGTGCGGCTGAACGACGGATCGACGCGCACGGTCGGCGCCAGCGCGGCATCGCGCACGCCGAGCAGCGCTTGCGCCTGGTCGACCCGCGCGGCCGCCGCGCGCAGATCGAGGTTGTGCGCGAGCGCGGCGTCGACGAGGCGGCCGAGCTGCAGGTCGCCGAACCAGGCCGGCCATGCCGTGAGCGACGGCGTACGCGCATCGGTCGACGGATCGGCATGACGGAACCGGTCGGATCCGACCGGGACGGGCGCGAGCGGCTGCGGCGCGATCGAGCATGCGGCCAGCAGGCTCGCGGCGAGCACGGCGAAGGCGCGCTTCATCGCGCTGCGCCGCCGGCTTGCAGCGTGACGACGACCGACAGCCCGGGGCGGATGCGAGGCTCCGTCGCGGCCGGGCCGTCGAGCAGGATCTTCACGGGGACGCGCTGCGTGACCTTCGTGAAATTGCCGGTCGCGTTGTCGGGCGGCAGCAGCGCGAACTGCGCGCCCGTCGCGGGCGACAGGCTGTCGATGCGGCCGGTGAACGCGCGCTGCGGCAGCGCATCGAAGCGCAATTGAACGACGTCGCCGGCGCGCACGTGCCGCAGTTGCGTCTCGCGGAAATTGGCGACGATCCACGGATGCGGCTCGACCAGCGTGAGCAGCGCCTGGCCGGGCGCGACATGTTCGCCGGTCTCGACGGTCTTCTTGCCGACGTAGCCGTCCGACGGCGCGACGACCGCCGTGTAGCCGAGTTGCAGCAGCGCGTCGTGCAATTCGGCATCGTTCTGGCTCGACGCGGCGTCGGCGGCCCGGGCGGCGGCGATCGCGCTGCGCCGTTGCGCGTCGGCCGCCGCGACGCGTGCGCGGGCGGACTTGCGGGCGGCATCGGCCGCATCGAACTCCTGCTTCGACAGGCCGCGCGGCGTCTCGCGGGTCAGTTCGCGTGCACGCGCGTAATCGAGTTCGGCCTTTTCGGCATCGGCGTGCGCCGACACGAGCGCCGCGTCCGCCTGTTCGATCAGCGCGCGGGCGCGGCTCGCGTCGGCATGCGCCTGCGCGACGCGTGCGCGCTGCGCCGCGACGCGCACGTCGAAGTCGCGCCGGTCGATCTGCACGAGTGCGTCGCCCGCGTGCACGAACTGGTTGTCGTCGACGAGCACGCGCTCGACCGTGCCCGCGACGCGCGGCGAGATCACGTGCAGGTGGCCGGTCACGTAGGCATCGTCGGTACCGCGATCGCGTGCGTCGAACGCGTACACGAGCAGCGCGACGAGCAGCAGCGCGATCGCGGCGATCGCGACGATGGCCGGCTTGCGGGAACGCACGGGCACGGCGGGCGACGGCGCGGGGGTGGGTGGGGTCATGATCGGCAAACTCCATCGTACGGGCAGGATTCGATGCACCGCGTTATGCTTGCGCCAGCTTGACAGGCGGGAGCCGCTCGACGATGAACACGACGTTCGCCACCGGCAGTGCCGTGCCGGCGCCGGCCGCAGGCCCGGCCTCCGACATCCCGACGTTTCGGTCGATCGCCGCGATCGCGGCCGTGCTGCTCGGCGCGATCGTCGCGACGCTGACGTCGCGCATCACGTCGCTCGGGCTGGCCGACGTGCGCGGCGCGCTCGGCGTCGGTGTCGACGAAGGCGCGTGGATCAACACCGCGTTTACCGCGTCGCAGATGTTCGTCGGGCCGCTCGCGATCGCGGCGGCCTTCATGTTCGGCACGCGCCGCGTGTTGGTGGCGGGCGCCGTGGTGTTTCTCGGCGCGGAAAGCGTGCTGCCGCTCTGCACGCAATTCGGCGCGTTCATCGTGTGCCAGGCGATCGCGGGGCTCGCCTCCGGCGTGTTCGTGCCGTTGACGGTCGGCTTCGTCGTGCGCACGCTGCCGCCGCGGCTGATTCCGTTCGGCATCGCCGCGTATGCGATGAATCTGGAGATGTCGCTGAACCTGTCGGCGACGCTCGAAGGCTGGTACAGCGAACACCTGAGCTGGCGCTGGCTGTTCTGGCAGAACGCGGTGCTGACCGTGCCGTTCATCGCGTGCCTGATGCTGTCGCTCGCCGACGAGCCGGTCAAGCGCTTCGCGTCCGGCATCGACGCGCGCGGGATGCTGCTCGGCGCGGGCGGGTTCGCGTGCCTGTGCATCGCGCTCGACCAGGGCGAGCGGCTGTTCTGGCTGCAGTCGCCGCTGATCGTCGCGTTGCTGGCCGCCGGCATCCTGATGATCGCCGCGTTCCTGATCCACGAACTCGCGTCGCCGCGCGCGGGCCTCGATCTCGGCTACCTCGCGCGGCCCAACGTCGCGCTGCTGATCGTGCTCGTCGGCCTCGTGCGCTTCACCGTGCTCAACACGAGCTTCATCCCGTCGCTGTTTCTCGCCAGCACGTACGGCCTTCGGCCGTTGCAGATCGGCGATACGCTGCGCTGGATCGCGATGCCGCAACTGCTGTTCGCGCCGTGCGTCGCGTTGCTGCTGCAGCGTGTCGACCCGCGCCGGCTGATCGTCGCCGGCTTCGCGATGGTGGCGATCGCGTTCGCGCTCGGCGCGCGGCTCACGCCGGTCTGGGCCGAGCCCGACTTCATCCCGTCGCAGCTGCTGCAGGCGCTCGGTCAGACGATGGCGCTCACGTCGGTCGTATTCTTCTTCGGCAAGCACGTGACGGCCGAGCATGCGTTGACGTTCGGCGCGGTCGTGCAGACGACGCGCCTGCTGAGCGGGCAACTCGGCACGACGTCGATCGCGGTGATTCAGCGTATCAGGGAAGCTACCCATTCGAATCTCGTCGGTCTGCATGTGTCGCTGTCGGATCCAGAAACGCTCGAACGGCTGAGGGCGGGCGCGGCGTCGCTGGTCGCGCATGGCGCCACGTTCGCGACGGGCAACCAGGCGGCCTATGCGCTCGTCGATCGCGCGGTGCGCGTGCAGGCGACCACGCTCGCGCTGGCCGACAACTACCGCGTGGCGATGGCGTTCGCGCTCGCCGGCGCGCTGCTCGGCATCCTGCTGCGCCCGGTGCGGGCGCCGTAAGCGCCGTATCGAGCGGCTGAAATAATCTGAAAAGTCCTGAACGGCGGGTCCGCCGCGGCGGCATGCGCGCCGCCGCGGCAGGCGGCGCGCTTACGCCTGCAGGAACGCGAGCAGTTCGGCGTTGATGCGATCGGCGTTCACGACGCACATCCCGTGCGAGCCGCCCTCGATCACCTTCAGCACCGCATGCTTCACGATCTTCGACGACAGCCGGGCCGAATCGTCGATCGGCACGATCTGGTCGTCGTCGCCGTGCAGCACGAGCGTCGGCACGTCGATCTTCTTCAGGTCGTCGGTGTAGTCGACTTCGGAGAATTCCTTCACGCACAGGTACTGACCGTGAATGCCGCCCATCATCCCCTGCGACCAGAAGGCGTCGATCGTGCCCTGCGACGGCTTCGCGTTCGGGCGATTGAAGCCGAAGAACGGCACGGCGAGATCCTTGTAGAACTGCGAACGGTTCTCCGCGACGTTCTTGCGGATGCCGTCGAATACGTCCATCGGCAAGCCGCCCGGATTGGTCGGCGACTTCACCATCTGCGGCGGCACCGCGCCGATCAGCACGGCCTTCGACACGCGTTTCGTGCCATGGCGGCCGATGTAGCGCGCGACTTCGCCGCCGCCGGTGGAGTGGCCGACGAGGGTCGCGTCGCGCACGTCGAGCGCGTCGAGCAGCGCGGCGAGATCGTCCGCGTACGTGTTCATGTCGTTGCCGTGCGACGGCTGGCTCGACCGGCCGTGGCCGCGACGGTCGTGCGCGATCACGCGATAGCCGTGCTGCACGAGGAACAGCATCTGCGCATCCCACGCGTCCGCGCACAGCGGCCAGCCGTGCGAGAACACGACCGGTCGGCCGCTGCCCCAGTCCTTGAAGTAGATCTGCGTGCCGTCCTTGGTGGTGATCGTGTTCATCGTGTGCGCTCCTGGGTGGGCTGAAGAGGTGCTGCGGGAAGGCGTGCCGGCCGCGGCCGCCATCGCGGGCAGGGCGGCTGCGGCGACGGCCGTCGCGCCGGCGAGCAGCATGTCGCGGCGGCGGGCCGACGCGACGGCATCGGTCTGTTCGGAATGCATCTGGACTCCTGAGGTATGCGGCGGCGAGGCCGCACGGGATGGTGGATCGGTGGCGGCCGGCCGCGGCCATCCCGCCCGGCAGCCGTTCGGCATGCGCCGCCGCGCGGCGAGGGGTGCGCGCGGACGAACGAATGCCGTCGGGAGCGTATCCCGGCGCGGGGCGCGGCGTACTGAAATCCGGCTGAATTTTCTTGAACGCCGCGGCGCCGCGAGCGGATTTCGTCGCGCTGCAGAAAAATTAAGCGCGCGACCGGGACTCTTCAGCGAACGGCGATTATCGTCAGCATCGGGTCATCGGCACACGTCGCGCACCATGCGAACGGCGCCGCCCGGCCCGCGCCGCCCGTCACCTGCCTGGATATGCCGCCATGGACGCCTTCAATCGTTGGGAGCACATGATCACGTCGCTCAGGCCGTCGCCCGCCGCGAGCGTCCGGATGATGCCGATGCCGCGCGAGCGGGCGGCCGACGGCTCGCGTCGCCTGCATCGGGACGACGCGCCGACACCGTCGAGCGGCGACGTCCGGCGCCGCTGCGCGATCGTCGCGGTCGAGCGGCAGACCGATTCGTCGATGCTGGTGTCGTGGAGCGACCCGACGCGCTGCCGCTACGACGAGCAACGCTGGATCAGCGCGAAGGCGCGCGGCCGCGGGCTCGGCCGTTGCGCGCTCACCGGGCAGCCGATCCGGGCCGGCGACGCGATCTACAAACCTCAGTGGCGCGGCGAGAAACGCCCCGCGAACTGCCGCGAAATGATTCTCGCGGCGGCGCTCGAGCAATTCGTCGCCCGGCAGTCCCGCGCATGACGTGCGGCGCCACACGCTTCGGCCGCGTCCGCGCACGCGGCTTCCCGACTCGAAAGGAACCCTCATGAGCACGTTCACCACCCGCGACGGCGTATCGATCCACTACAAGGACTGGGGCAGCGGCCGCCCGGTCGTGTTCATTCACGGCTGGCCGCTGAATGCCGACATGTGGGACGTGCAGATGCATCATCTCGCGTCGCACGGCCTGCGCTGCATCGCGTACGACCGGCGTGGCTTCGGGCGATCCGGTCAACCCTGGAGCGGATACGACTACGACACGCTGGCCGACGATCTCGCGACGCTGCTCGAGACGCTCGACCTGCACGACGCGACGCTCGTCGGCTTTTCGATGGGCGGCGGCGAGGTGGCGCGCTACATCGGCCGGCACGGGACGCGTCGCATCGCGAAGGCGGTGCTGATCGGCTCGGTGACGCCGCTCGTGACGCGGCGCGACGATCATCCGGACGGCGTGGACGTCGCGGTGTTCGACGGCATTCGCGCCGGCATCGTGGCCGATCGCGCGGCATTTTTCGACGCCTTCTGGCCGCTGTTTACCGGATCGAACCGCGACGGCTCGACGGTTTCGCGCGCGGCGCTCGACTGGACGTCGTTCATGGCGCTGCAGGGCGGGATGAAGGGCACGCTCGATTGCGTCCGCGCGTTTTCCGAGACCGATTTCCGTGCCGACCTGCAACGCTTCGACGTACCGACGCTCGTGATTCACGGCGACGACGACCAGACGGCGCCGCTCGCGCTGACGGGCGCCGCCACGGCGAAACGCGTCCCGCATGCGACGCTGAGCGTCTACGAAGGCGGCCCGCACGCGCTCTACCTGACGCATGCGGCCAGGCTGAACGACGAGTTGCTGGCATTCGCGCAAGCCTGATCGCTTAAGGCATGCCGGCGGCGGGGGCGGGCGCGCGCTCGCTGCGCGCGGCGAATCGCGCCGCCAATGCAGGCAAACGAGCCGACGGATATTCGGCCGTCGCAATAGCGGGGCCGTAAATAAACCGATCGGTCGAATCAAAACGAAAATGCGCCGCATTGCTCCGGGCGAAAATGTTTCGTCTGATATATCTGAATCGTATTCATGGGCGCATGCGCGATTTGCACGTGAAACGTGCGCGGCCCCGCCGCATTTCGGTGCATGCGCAAAACCGCGCCGCGCCCCGCCGCGCGTCGCGGCGGCGTTTTGCGTCATTTCAAAAAATTCGAGCCGTTCATTCTGATAATTTGAATCATTCGACCATGCAAATACCGTAGCATTGAGACCGAATCGGCACCCTATTTCAGCCGGGCGCCGTTGAATGTCACTCACAAGAAATTCCCATGATCCGGATTGGAACACTTCACGTTTTTCTCGACAGACGTGAAATTCGTTCGAACGGCAAGCTGCTGCGCATCGGCAGCCGCGCATTCGAAATTCTCGAGCTGTTGATTCGGGCGAACGGTGCGCTGGTATCGAAAGACGACATCATGCAGCGCGTATGGCCGCACACCGTGGTGGAGGAAAACAACCTGCAGGTGCACATCGCTTCGCTGCGCAAGGCGCTGGCCGGCGACCGGAACCTGATCGTGACGGTGCCCGGCCGCGGCTATCGGCTGGTCGTCGGGCAGGACGACGGCGACGCGCCCGTGCGGGCCTCGACGTGGCGGCCGTCCGCCGCGCCGAGCGCGTTGTTCGGCCGCGAACAGACGGTCGCCGACGTGCTGGCCGCCCTGCAGGGCGCGCGCGTCGTCACGCTGGTCGGCGCGGGCGGCATCGGCAAGACGCGGGTCGCGATCGAAGCGGCGGCGCGCGCCGCCGCGCACTTCCCGGAAGGCACCGTATTCGTTTCGCTCGCCACCGTCGCGTGTCCGCGCTTCGTGCCGGACGCGCTCGCCGGTGCGTTCGGCATCACGCAGCCGACCGGGTCGCTGACGCTCGAAGCGGTGCTCGCCAGCGTCGCGCGTCGCCGGATGCTGCTCGTGCTCGACAATTGCGAGCACCTGCTCGACGCGGCCGCGCAGATCGCGAGCGCGCTCACCGACGCGGACGACGGGCTGTGCGTGCTCGCGACGAGCCGGGAATCGTTGCGCATCCACGGCGAGCGCGTGTGTCCGGTGCCGCCGCTCGACGTACTCGACGAAGGCGCCGACGATCGCGACGCGATGCGCGCGAGCGCGGTGCAATTGTTCGCGGCGCGTGCACGCGCGGCCGATCCGCGTTTTCCGCTCGATGCGCGCAGCCTGTCGCTGATGGCGTCGGTCTGCCGTCGCCTCGACGGCCTGCCGCTCGCGATCGAACTGGCCGCGGCCCGTGCCGCCGTGCTCGGCATCGACGTGCTGGCCGCCCATCTCGACGATCACTTTCGGCTATTGACCGGCGGTTTTCGCACGGCGTTGCCGCGCCATCAGACATTGCAGGCGATGTACGACTGGAGCTACCGGTTGCTCGGCGACGCCGAGCGCCTGCTGCTGCGATGGCTCGGCGTGTTTCGCGACGGCTTCTCGATCGAGGCCGTGCGCGAGGTTGTCGGCGCCAACGGGCCGGCCGGCGCCGACCTGCTCGATACGATCGCCGGCCTCGTGTCGAAGTCGCTGCTGATCCTCGAGACCGCGCACGGCGCGCCGCGCTACCGGCTGTTGACGACCACGCGGGCCTACGCGCAACAGCAGCTCGACAGTCACGGCGAGGGGCCGGCTGCCGCGCGCGCGCATGCGACCTACTTTCTCGCGTTGTTCCGGCGCGCGACCCACGGCGGCAACGAGCCGGGCGGCGAGCCGGGCGGCACGGCCCGGCTCGATGTGGTCCGGCGCGAGCTCGGCAATCTGCGCGCCGCGCTCGATTGGGCGTTTTCGGCGCAGGGCGACGCGGCGCTCGGCATCGCGCTCGCGGCCGTCGCGGTGCCTTGCCTGTTCGATCTGTCGCTCGTCGACGAATGTCGCGAACGGGCGCGCGTCGCGCTCGATGCGATGCGCGACGCGGACGCGAACGCGATGTCCGGCGATGCGCGCGTGCGATTGCTGGCCGCGTATGCGGCTGCGCTCGCGCATACGGCAGGGTCGACCGAGGTCGCGCACGATGCGTGGTCGGAAGTGCACGCACTCGGACTCGACGCGGCCGAGTCCGAGCTGCCGTCGCGCGAGTCGTGACGCCGGGTCCGTGCGCGTCGGTCACGTTTCAGAACGATTCAGCCCGGTTACAGGACAGCGGCAGGCGGCACGCGTAGATTGCCTGAACGGAGGGCGCCGGCACCTCGTCGGCACGCGTGCGCGCCGGCGCCGAGCGCCCGTCGACCTCGCGCGACCCCACTGAACGCCGGCGCAATGCCCGGCGTGCGCGTCGCCGCGCCTCCCGCTCAACCGACGAACCGCCGCATGAAACCTGACCGATCCGATCTTTCCCGTCACGCGACCGACCTCGGCCTGCTGTTCCTGCGCGTCGCCGCCAGCGTGCTGCTGCTCGTGGTGCACGGCTTGCCGAAGGTCGTCCACTACACGGCCGAAGCCGCGGCCATCGAAGACCCGTTCCATCTCGGCCGCACGTTGTCGATCCTGTTCGCGATCTTCGCGGAGGTCGTGTGCCCGATCTTCATGATCACCGGTCTGTACGCGAGGCTGGCGGCGCTGCCGGTGATGATCGTCACGCTCGTCGCGCTGGTGTTCGTCCACCCGGACTGGCCGCTGCGCGATGCGCAGTTCGCGTGGATGCTGCTGATCCTGTTCGGCACGATCGCGATCGCGGGCGCCGGCCGCTATGTGTTGCGACTGCCGCTGCCGGGCGTCGTGCAGCGGCGCGGCTGATCGCAGCCGGCGCATCGGCGGCCCGCACGCGATGTGCCCGACGATGCCGTCCGCGCGGCGACCTGCGTGCCGCCGCCACCACTCTTTCGCGCGCCGCGCGTGCGTTCCGCCATGTTGAATTTTTCCGATACGGCGCTCTACGGCGCGCCGATCGTGCTGGCCGACCTCGCCGCGTGGCGGCTGCTCGGACACGATCGTCCCGTGGCTCGCGCCATCCGGCGCTGTGCGGCGTTCGCCGCGCTGAGCGCCGTGCTGTTCGCGACCGGCGTCAGCCCGCTTGCCGTTCCCGCGTCGCTCGGCGGGCTCGACCGGATCGTGGTGCAGGCCGTCTGCATCGCATGGTGGCTCCAGTGCGCGATCGTGTTCAGCCTGCTGCTCAATCATCTGCTGCTGCCGCGGGCGTGGCGCAGCCAGCGGCTCTTTCACGACATCGCCGAAGGCATCGTGTTCGGCGCGGCCGCGGTGGCCGCGCTGGGCTACGTGCTCGGCCTGCCGCTGAGCGGCCTGGTCGCGACGTCCGGCGCCGTCGCGGTGATCCTCGGGCTCGCGCTCCAGAACACGCTGAACGACGTGTTCTCCGGGCTCGTGCTGAATACCACGCAACCGTTCCGGCTCGACGATACGGTCTCGATCGGCGAGCTCGAAGGGCGGATCGTCGAGAGCAACTGGCGTGCGACGAAGCTGATCGACAGCCTGGGCAACCTGGTCGTCGTGCCGAACAGCGCGGCGGCGCGCGCCACCATCGTGAACCTCAGCGAGCCGGCCGGCCTGCACGGCGTCACGCTCGCGCTCGACCTCGATCCCGCGGTGCGGCCGGCCGTCGCCGTCGGCGCGCTGGAGCGGGCCGCGGCGAGTTCGCTCGACGTGCTCGCACGCCCCGCGCCGATCGCCGTCGTGAAGGCGATCCGCGCGAACGCGATCCAGTACGAACTCGTCTGTTACGTCGACGCGCTGCAGAAGAAGACGACCGTGCGCAACGCGCTCTACGATCTCGCGCATCGGCATCTGGCCGCGGCAGGCGTCGCGTGGCGACCGCTCGCGGGGCCGGCGCCGGCGTGCGCTTCGTCATCGGCATCGCCGGTGCATCCGGTGTCGCGTCGGCTGCTGCTGTTGCGCGCGGTCGAACTGTTCGCACGCGTCGACGACGACGATCTGGCCGTGCTGGCCGACGCGCTGATATCGCGTTCGTTCGGCAAGGGCGACGTGATCTATGCGTCGAATTCGGAGTCGCGTGTGCTGACCATCGTCGAATCGGGCGTCGCGGCGGTGTTCGTGCCGGGCGCGTCGGGCGACGTCGAAGTCCGGCGGATGGCGCCGGGCGATGCGATCGGGCAGTCGGTCGTGCTCGCCGGCACGCGGCTTCACGCGACCGTCCATGCGGTGACCGCGATGACCGTGCATCAGCTTCGCAGCGAGGATCTGTCGGCGCTGATCGGCAGGAAGCCGGCGCTCGGCAGGCTGATGTGCGAGTCGCTCACCGACCATATCGCGACCGAGGAACGGATGATGATTCCGCCGGTCGAGAAGGCGCACGCGGGGTTCAGCCTGATCGGCTGGCTCGAGAAGGAAATGAAGCGGCTGCACGATTCGCTCGGCTGACGCCGGGCCGGATCGCGAGCGGCCGCCGGCGGCCCGGCGGCCCGTGAACGGGCGCGTCAGTCCGGCGTCGTGAAGCGCTCGACGAGATCGGGCTGGTCGAGCTGCTCGACCCACCAGTGCAGCGCGCGGCCCGCTTCGTCGCCGCGCCACGCGAGATAGCAGTGCGTGGTGTCGCGCATGCCCGTCACCTGGCGCGCGACGAGCTTGCCGTCGGCGATCGCGCGCGCCGCGATGCATTCCGGCAGCGTGCCGACCGCGAGCCCTTCGCATTGCGCTTCCAGTTTCGCGGCCAGCGTCGGGACCGCGAGGGTCGGCTGGCCCGCATCGATCGCGACCGACTGCGGCTGCAATTCGCGCGACGTATCGCTGATCACCGCACCGCGATACTGGACGACCGACGTCATCGCCAGCGGTTCGGGCAGCGACGCGAGCGGATGGGACGGCGCGACCGCGAACACGTGTTTCAGCGAACCGATCGGCCGCGCGACGATGCCCGGCAATTCCGGCGGTTCGCCCGCCGCGCCGACGACGAGATCCGCCCGACGCGAAATCAGCGCATCCCACGCGCCGCCGAGCACTTCGGTGGACAGTCGCAGCCGCGTGTCCATCCCGAGCGCGTAGAACCGGTGCACGTACGGCCACAGCGCGTCGAACGGCAGGATTTCGTCGATGCAGACGCGGACTTCCGTTTCCCAGCCCTGTTGCGCCCGCAGCGCCTTCATTTCGAGTTGCTCGGCCGCGCGCAGCAGGCGCCGGCCTTCCTCGACGACGATGCGCCCTGCATGCGTGAGCTTCGCGCGCCGTCCGCTGCGGTCGAACAGCGCCACGCCGAGATCGCTTTCGAGTTTCTGCACCAGGTAGGTCAGCGCCGAGGGCACGCGATGCAGCAGTTCCGCTGCTTCGGCGAAGGTTCCGGTGCGGTCGATCGCGTCCAGGGCTTCGAGCGCTTCGAATGACAGCTTCATCGCGAATTCCGGTAGAGGTGGCTGGCGCATCATACCAGTGCCGGTACGGCGCGAGCAGCGTGCGTTGCCGCGATTTGCTAGAGTGGCGGGTATCGTCGTTCGCCACCCCGCATCGCCCCATGACCGCCTCCCAGCCGGATACCGCATCGTCCGATTTCATCCCGGCCGACGTCAGGCAGACCGTCGTCACGCAGGCGTTGCCGCATGGGCAGATCGGTATCGTCCGACTCAAGACCTTGCGGAGAAACATGGGGCTGACCGCGCCCTATGAACTCGAGAATACGGATCTCATCGTCTTGCAGTTGCGTGCGTTCGGCGAACAGGCGCTGTGGCGCGATGGCCGCCCCGCACCGTTCGTTCCGTATGACGCGGGCACCGTGTCGATCTACGATCTCGACCGTCGCTGGGTGGCCGACCTCAAGGGCGCGTTCGATTGTCTGCATTTCCACCTGCCGCGCCACACGCTCGAAGAAACGGTCGACGACCTCGGCGGCCGGCAGCGGCCGCAGCTTTATCTGCCGCCGCATCTGAGCACCCGCGATTCGGTCGTCCATGCGCTCGGCCAGTCGCTCCTGCCGGCGCTGGCCCGGCCGGGCGAAGCGTCGCAGATCTTCGTCGACCATGTGGGGTTGGCGTTTCAGGCGCACGTCGCGCACCGTTACGGCGGCGTCGGCGAACGACGGGAAAGGTCGGACGGCAAGCTCACGCCGTCGCAGGCGCGCCGCGCGCAGGAGCTGTTGCTCGCGCACCTCGACGGCAACATCGGGCTGGCCGACGTCGCGCGCGCGTGCGGGCTGTCCCGCGGTTATTTCGTCAAGGCGTTTCATCGCACGACCGGGATGCCGCCGCATCGCTGGCTCATCGTGCAGCGCGTCGAGCGGGCGAAGGAATGGATGCGCAACCCGAACGTGCCGCTGAGCACGATCGCCGTTGCATGCGGCTTTGCCGATCAGAGCCATTTCTCGCGGACCTTCACGCGGTTGACCGGTGTCACGCCTCGCCGGTGGCGTGCCAACCCTACGTGAGCGCCGCGATGCTCCGGACGCGGAGGCGCGGCATGGCAAACGCGGCGACGTGCAGGCATGCAACTTGCGCACGAGCACGGGCCGCATCACTTCGGAGGTTTTCATGAAACGACGCTGGCCGCGACGCCCGATGCTCGCGATAGGTGTGTTCGCAACGTTCGGCTTTCATGCCGCCATCGCGTCGGCGGCATCCGACGTGTCGATCAGCCGCGCCGATTACGGGACGACCGCGAACGGGCAGGCGGTGAGCCAGTACACGCTCGCGAACCGGCACGGCGTGACGCTGAAAGTCATCACGTATGGCGGCATCGTGACCGCCCTCGACGTGCCGGACCGCACCGGCCGCGTGGCCGACATCGTGCTCGGCTTCGATTCGCTGCGCGACTACGAAGCGCACAACGGCAACATCCATTTCGGCGCGCTGATCGGCCGGTATGCGAATCGCATCGCGGGCGGGCGTTTCACGCTCGACGGCCAAACCTGGAAGCTGCCGGTCAACGACGGGCCGAACACGCTGCACGGCGGCCCCGACAGTTTCGACGCGAAGGTATGGACGGTCACCGGCACGCACGGCGACGCGACGGGCGCGAGCGTCACGCTGCGCTACGTGAGCCCCGACGGCGAGAACGGCTTCCCCGGCACGTTGACGACGGACGTGACCTACACGCTGACCCGCGACGACCAGGTCCGCATCGACTACCGTGCAACGACCGACAAGGACACGGTCGTCAACCTGACGAACCACAGCTACTTCAACCTGGCGGGGCAGGCAGGCGGCAGCGTCGAGCGGCAATTGATCGAGATCGCCGCATCGCGCTTCACGCCGACCGACGCCACGTCGATTCCGACCGGGCAACTGGCGAGCGTCGCGGGCACGCCGATGGATCTGCGCCAGTTGACGCCGATCGGCGCGCATCTGCGCGATGCGTATCCGCAGCTCGTGCTCGCGCATGGCTACGACCAGAACTGGGTGCTGGACCAGGGCGGCCAGTCGGCGCCGGCGTTTGCCGCGCGCGCTTACGACCCGGAGTCGGGGCGTTTTCTCGAGTTGTACACGACGCAGCCGGGGCTGCAGTTCTACACGGCCAACGGGTTGAACGGCAGCGTCGCGGGCAAGGGTGGAACGGTCTACCGGCAAACCGATGCGTTCGCGCTGGAAGCCGAGCATTTTCCCGATTCGCCGAATCGTCCGGCCTTTCCGTCGACGACGCTCAAGCCGGGCGAGACGCTGCACGAAGTGACGGTGTGGCGGGTGGGCGCGCGATGAGCGCGCGGGTCGTGTGGGTCGCGGCCGCGTTCCGGCGCGTCAATGCGACGACACGAACACCGCATCGTCGAACGCTTCGGGAATCGCGAAGCTCGCGCGCATGCGCTGCGTCTCCTTCGCCGGCGTCAGGCCGAACAGGCGCTTGAATTCGCGGCTGAACTGCGACGGGCTCGTGTAGCCGACCGCGTAGCCGGCCGCCTCCGCCGTCAGGTCCTGGCGCACCATCAATAGCCGCGCCTGATGCAGGCGCGTCGACTTCAGGTACTGCATCGGCGACACCTGCGTGATCGCCTTGAAATGGCTGTGAAAGCTCGGCACGCTCATGCCGGCCGCGTCGGCCAGTTGCGACACGTCGAGCGGCCGCGCGTAGTCGGTGTGGATCACGCGCAAGGCGCGCCCGATCCGGCCGAACTGCCCGCGCATCGCCAGTGCGCTGCGCATCGCATCGCCCTGCGCGCCGGTCAGCACGCGGAAATACAGCTCGCGAAGCAGCGCCGGGCCGAGCACCGCGGCGTCGAGCGGCCGCTGCATCGCCTCGACGAAACGCAGCACCGACGCGTGCATCGCGTCGTCCATCGGCGACGACATCATGCTCTTCGGCGCCTGCACGGGTCGTGCGTGTCCGGCGCGATCGATCTGCGCGGCGAGTTCGGCCGCCAGCGTGAAATCGAGGTGCAGGTACAGCGCGAGCAGCGGGCGCGCGGGCGTGGCGTCGGTTTCCATGCTGAACGGGACGGGCACGGAGACGGCCAGGTAATGGTGCTCGTCGTACAGATAGCGCTCGCCGCCGAAGTAGCCGCGCTTCGATCCCTGGCACACGATCACGATGCCTGGGTCGTACAGCACTGGCGTGCGCGACAGCGCGCGGTTCGAGCGCAGGATGCGCACGCTCGGCAGCGCCGTCAGGTTGTAGCCTTCGTCGGGAGCGAGCGCGCGCAGCAGCGTCACCAGGCGTTTCCGGTCGCGCGGGGACAGCGCTGGAGATCGGGCGGAGACGGGCGAGGGGATCATAGTTTTGTGCAAGAAAATCAGCGGAATCGGGCTTATTCGACGCAGTGCGCCAGACTAGTATGCATGCTTCGATCGACATTCGGGAGAAGCTCACATGGCATCCGGCAACATCATGCTCATTACCGGCGTCAGCAGCGGTTTCGGTCGCGCGCTTGCCCGGGAGGCGCTGGCCGCCGGCCACACGGTGGTCGGTACGGTGCGCAGCGCGCAGGCGGCGCGCGACTTCGAGGCGCTGTCCGCGCAGGCGGCCGTCGCGCGCGTGCTCGACGTGACCGACTTCGACCGCATCGACGGCGTCGTCGCGGACATCGAGGCGAACGTCGGGCCCATCGACGCGCTGGTGAACAACGCGGGTTACGGGCACGAAGGGATCATGGAGGAGGCGCCGCTCGACGAGATGCGCCGGCAGTTCGACGTGAACGTGTTCGGCGCGGTCGCGATGATGAAGGCCGTCGTGCCGTTCATGCGCGAGCGCCGGCGCGGCCGCATCCTGAACATCACGTCGATGGGCGGTCACATCACGATGCCGGGCATCGCGTACTACTGCGGCAGCAAGTTCGCGCTGGAAGGCATTTCCGAAACCCTCGGCAAGGAGCTCGAGCCGTTCGGCATCGCGGTGACGGCCGTGGCGCCGGGTTCGTTCCGCACGGACTGGGCCGGCCGCTCGATGGTGCGCACGCCGCGCTCGATTGCCGACTACGATGCGCTGTTCGATCCGATCCGCCGCGCGCGCGAGGAGAAAAGCGGCAAGCAGCCGGGCGACCCCGCGAAGGCCGCGCGGGCGATGCTCGCCGTGATGGCGGCGGATCGTCCGCCCGCGCATCTGCTGCTCGGCAGCGACGCGCTGCGGCTCGTGCGGGACAAACTGTCGGCGCTGGACGACGAAATCCGCGCGTGGGAAGCCGTGACGATGTCGACGGACGGCTGACGCGCGCGGCATCGTTCGTTTCCTGCCGGTGGATGATCGGGCCTCGCTGCGCGCGATGGCATCGAGGTTTCACAATAATGGCCGATAATGGCAACCGGCCCGCTCGCCACGTTCATCCACCTTACCGGAGCATCGCGATGCCATACGTCACCACGAAGGACAACGTCGATATTTTCTACAAGGATTGGGGTCCGAAAGATGCGCAGCCCGTCATGTTCCACCACGGCTGGCCGCTGTCCAGCGACGACTGGGATGCGCAACTGCTGTTCTTCGTCCAGAACGGCTATCGCGTGATCGCGCACGACCGGCGCGGCCATGGCCGCTCGGCGCAGGTCTGGGACGGCCACGACATGGATCATTACGCGGCGGATGCGTTCGCGGTGGTCGAAGCGCTCGACCTGCGCAATGCGGTGCACATCGGGCACTCGACGGGCGGCGGCGAAGTGGCGCGCTACGTCGCGAAGCACGGCGAGCCGGCCGGCCGCGTCGCGAAGGCGGTGCTGGTCAGCGCGGTGCCGCCGCTGATGCTCAAGACCGACTCGAACCCCGAGGGCTTGCCGCTCGCGGTGTTCGACGGCTTCCGGAAAGCGCTCGCCGACAATCGCGCGCAGTTCTTCCTCGACGTGCCGAGCGGCCCGTTCTACGGGTTCAACCGCGACGGCGCGACCGTGCACCAGGGCGTGATCCGCAACTGGTGGCGGCAGGGGATGGCAGGCAGCGCGAAGGCGCATTACGACGGCATCAAGGCGTTTTCGGAAACGGACCAGACCGACGACCTGAAGTCGATCTCCGTCCCGACGCTCGTGCTGCATGGCGAAGACGACCAGATCGTGCCGATCGCGGATTCCGCGCTGAAGTCGATCAAGCTGCTGAAGAACGGCACGCTGAAAACCTATCCGGGCTATTCGCACGGGATGCTGACGGTCAACGCGGACGTGCTCAACGCCGACCTGCTCGCGTTCGTGCGGGCATGACGGTGTCGGCGCCGGCCCGCTGCGGCGGGCGGCGCCGCGATCGTAGGGAAAGTGGTCCGGCCGCGCGTGGAAAGGGGCGCATCGTCCATTGGGTGCTTCACCCCAAATCGACGAAGCTCACGCCTGGATGCGCGAGGCGCGGCATCCGGCTGGCCACGATCGCATGCAGTTCGCGTACCTGCGCGGCTTCGTCGTCGGCATCGCGAATCCGAAGGATCTGCTGTTCTTCGTTGCGTTCTTTCCGCGGTTCGTCGGCATCACGCCCGATTCGCGCGTGAGCCTCGCGATCCTCGCCGCGCTGTGGATCGCCGTCGATTTCACGATCCTGACCGGGTACATGGCCGCGATCAACCATCCGGCGATTCATCGGAAGCGGCGATGGATCGTGACATCGTCGGCGCTTGCGCTGCTCGCGATCGCGCTCGTCGGGCTCGGCAGCACGCTCGCGCACGCCGCGTAGCGCATCGTCGATCGGCGTCACGCTTCGCTTGCGTCGCGCCGGCGCCCGCTAGCCATTGCGCAGGAACACGACGTAGCCGCGGAACCATGGACTCGATGCGAGATACGGCGGCGCGTCCCACTCGCCGCCCTGGATCACGCCGATGCGAAACGGCAGTTGCAGCCGCGCGACGCGCGGCAGATAGGCTGCATAATCGGGGATCGTGCTGCGGCCCTGGTAGGTCTGCACGACCACCTCGTCGACGATCCCCTTGAGCCGGTTGACCTGGTCGGTATCGATGCGGCTGCTCCAGTCGAGCAGCCCCGTGATGCTCAGCCGGCAATCGGCGGGCAAGGTCTCGCGCAGCGTGCGCAGAAACCCGAGGTAATCCTGCAGGTGGCGCGTACCGGCATCGAAGTCGATCTGGATGCCGGCGATCGTGCGGCCCGACGCGCGCCAGCGTGCGAGCTGCGCGAGCATGATCTGCGTGACGCGCGGCGTCCAGCGCAGCGTATGCGCGCGATAGACGAGCCACACGTGCGCGTCGGGCGCGGGCGGCAGCGCGACGCCCTGCGCGATCACGCGCACCTGCGACTCGTCCCGCGGCGACGCCTCGATCTGACCTTGCAGCACGTAGACGGCGCGCGCGCCGCGCACGACCGCCTGCGGCTTCACGCCCGCCCACAGCCAGAACGCATCGTACCGTGCGGCGTCGACGGTGCCGGCCAGCGCGCCGCGCGCGGCCAGCAGCAGCGCGATGCACGCGATGCGCTTCATGCGACGCTCACCAGTAGTAGCGAAGCTTCCGCGCCCACGGGCTGTCCGGATAGGCGGTCTTCAGCGTGTCGAACCAGCGCTTGCGCGTGCTCTTCGAGACCTCCTTGCCGCCGCATTCGTTGGAGCCGCCCGGCGCGTAGCACCTGATCGCGCGATAGAACGCGTACGCGCGGTCGTTCGGGTTCGCCTGCGTATCGGCCATCACCGTCACGTAGCTCGACATCCGCTCGTACGGTTTGCCTGCGAACTGCGACGGCGCCGCGCCGAGCGTCGGCGGCACGCGCGTGGCGGCCGTGCTCGACGCGTTGCGGACCCACGACGGCACCGGATCGGTCTCGAGGCCGGGCACCGGCGGATGAAGTCGCACGAAATCGGCGAGGCAGTTCAGCCCTTTCGGATCGGCGGGATTCTGCTGCAGCGTCGCGGCGATGTCGCGCGCCGACGGGCACGTGTAGCCGTCTTCGTTTTTCGTGCCGGCTGCGATGAACGGCTTCAACGGATCGGCGGGCGTGCCGGACATCAGCGCCATGTCGGCGATGAAGTCTGCGTAGTGCGAACGCGTGAGCTCCTTGTACAGCAGCGTGTACAGCGCGGTGTCGCGTAGCGCGCCGCCGGTTGCCTGATTCCGCGCCTGCGCGCGCAGCAGGTCGGCATTGGCCGCGCGCTGCAGCAGCACCGCGCGGATCGCGGCGTTCTGCACGGGCGAATCGTCGGCGAACGCATCGTTGACGAGCCCGGCCTGCTCCAGGTTGATCGCGAGCGCGAGTTCGAGCATTTCGCGCTGGAAGCGGAACGTCGCGCGCGGGATCAGGTCGCGCCACAGCTGGCGGGCCTGGTCGTTCCGGCCGCTGTCCTCCAGCGCGAACCCGCGCAGCGCCTGCTGGCTCAGACCGAAGTAGTCGAGCGGTGCAGCGGGCGTTTGCGGCAGCAGCTCGAGCGCGGCATCCGGCTTGTGCCCGATCTGCACGTACCACGTGGCGAGCAGGTAGTCGTAGAGCGCGGGCGCGTTCGCGAAGCGCGGCTTCTGCGCCTGCAGCTCGTCGAGCGTCATCGGCTTGCGGCTCGGATCGTTGCTGTCCGACGCACGCATGCGCAGCAGGTCGACGGTGGCGAGCACGGTCGGCGACTGGATCTGGCTCGCGTCGAATGCCGAGCCGAACAGCAGCTTGCTGTCGAGTTCGTTCGCCAGCTGCATCAGCGGCACGTTCGACGTCGCCGGCGACCAGTGCGCGAGCGCATGCCCGTACAGGTCGGCCTGCTGCGTGACGTTGCCGTCGAGCCACGCGACACGCCGCAACAGCCCGCTCGCGGACACCGCGTAGCGCCCCTTCGGATACACCTTCAGGTAGGTCCGGAATACCGTGTTCGCCGCGTCGAGCGACACCTTCGTCACGCGCGCGCGCGTCGGCGTCGGGCTGTCGTGGTCGAATGCGTTGGCCTGCGCGGCATTCAACTGCGCGCGCCCGGCCATGTAGAGGCCGGTTTCCTTCAGCCACGGGTCCGCGCTGTGCGATGCGTTCGCGAAGGCGCGGGTCGCGGTGAGGAAGTCGGCGCGGTAGAACGCGTTCGCGCCGTCGAGGTACGCGGCGAACTGCTGGCCGAGCGGCGACTTGACCGGCGGCTTCGTCCACGCGGCGCTCGCGCCGCCCGCGGCACAGTTCTGCTGCGCGATGTCGGCGCGCGCCGCGCGCAGGCGCGCAGCCTCGTCGGCGGGCAGACCGGCGGCGCTGCCCAGTGCGTCGTTGAATGCGTCCGTGCCCGCGCTCATGCCGCGGCAGATGCTGCCTTCGCCGTCCGCGTACCGGTTCGACGACGCATCGGCGTCCGCTGCGCCGCCGGTCTGGTCGGCCTCCTTCTGGCCGATATAGATCCATCCGGAGAAATCCATCGGGAACGGCACGACGATCCGCTCGACCCGCTCTTTCGCCGGGATGGTCTTCGGGTCCGGAAACACCTGCGCGACCTTGCCGCTGTCGGCCATCATCAGCATCGCGTTGACGCGCGTGTCGTTGGCGGGCATCAGCATCGGCACGTTGCCGCAGGAGTATGACGTTTGCCGGAGCGTGTTCGGCACGTAGCAGCCGTCGTCTCCGCTGGCATGGGCGGCCGGCATCCACAGCAGGCCGATCGCCAGCGCGGCGAACAGGGTTCGGTGCAGCATCGGGTTTCTTCGCATTTTTCTTGTGTCGGGTAGGGGGGCCGCGACGGCCGGTTCTCTCAGGGGGCGCTTTGCCCCGGCGCGTATCGTACCTCACCGGCCGGCGCCGTCACGGCCGGCGTGGCTGGCATGGTGCCGGCCGGCCAGCGATGCGGAGGGCAGCCCCGTGAAATGGACATCCACCCGGTGTGGACACAACGCGACCTTGAATCCGGATCGCTTGAACCGAGATGCAGCCGGCAGTAGCGGACGCCGACGATAGTTCGGTTTGCTTACAAATCGGGCGAGCAGCACGCGGGCGTCGCGCGTCCGTCACGACTGCGCATCACGCGCACACGCTGCTGGCGATGCCTCCGTCGTCCATCTCGTCGAGCGCGGCCCGCAAATCGTCGATGGCCACCATCAGTTCGCGGACCTGCCGCAACGACGGGTACTGATGCAGCACGGCGTGCCATTGCGGCAGGGTCAGCAGCGCGTGCCAGACGACGCCGAGGCCGTCCGGATCGGCATCCGGCTGCCGTGCGAGCGCGCTCGCGTATTCGAGGCTGGCCTGTGCCGACAGCAACTGCATCCGGCTCGCGGCGCCCAGCAGGCGCGGCGACGCGTCCGCGGACGCGTCGCAGCAATACAGCACCTCGCGTCGCAGCGCCGCTTCGTCGGTCGTCAACGCGTGCAGCGATGCGCCCTGCACGCGCACCGTGCCCTGGTGCGTCTCGAATGCATAGACCGTGTCGGGCGCGGCCTGCGCGAGCAGGTTCAGGCCGCGCAGCAGTCGCGGCAGGTCGGTCGTCGCGGCATCTGCGGAGGCTTTCGCTTCGACGAGAAAGCGCACGTTCCACGCGAGCGCCGGGTCGCCGCCCCGCGCGCGTTCGAGCAGGATCGCGTCCCATTCGGTTTTCGCGCGGTCGTGTCGGCCCGGGATCGACGAAGGCACACGCATCGACGTGACCACGCGGTAGGTGCGGTGCTCGTCCACCGCGTCGAGCCGGCGCGCCAGTGCGTCGAGCGCCTGCGCGGCCAGTGCTTCGACGGCCGCGCCGCGCTGCTGGGACGCCGCGCCTTGCGCGACGGCGGCCGTGCTGCCGACGAGCGGGCCCTGACGGACCCACAGCGCGCGGTAGCGACGCACGTCGTCGTCCGCGGCCAGCGCATCGAGTCGCAGCGTGCGTTCGAGCGCGGGGCTGTCCTTGAGCTTGACGATGTCCTGCTCGAACGCCGCGTCGGTCGCCATCTCGGGCAGCGCGAGCAGTTGCGCGAGCGCGGCATGCAGCTCGGCCCACGCTGCCGACGTCGCGGCCGCATGCAGGCGCGCGAGGCCGTCGCGTTGCCAGGCCTGTGCGCTGCGCTCGAGCTTGGCCGGGTGTGCGATCGCATTGACAGCCGCGTGGAGCGCGCGCCGGTCCTGCTCGGCGTGCGCGGACAACGACGCGTATTCGCGCACGTTCGGCGCATCGTGGCGCAGCACCGATGCCTGAAACGACGGGTCGCCGGATGACGGATCCATCGCGTCGCGGATCATCCGTGCGAGCGCATCGACGAAGCGCCGTCGCAGGTCCGCGCCGGGCGTGTGGCCGTCCGCCTGCATCCTGCGCGCTTCCTCGATCACGACCGCCAGCGCGGTGGCCGGATGCGTCGCGTCGGTCAGCGACGACGCGCGGTCGAGCGGCGGCAGCCGATAACGGCGCGCGACGGTGCGCAGGACGGCGTCGAGCAGGGCGGGCAGCGGTGTCAGCGACATGGCGGATGGGGCGTGAAAGCGACGTGACCCGTCACGCGGTCAACGTCACCGACAGGCTGCCGAGCTCGCCGAAGCGGACCGTCAGCGCATCGCCGAGCGGCACCTCGATCGCACCCGCGTACGAGCCGGTCGTCACGATCTGGCCGGCGCGCACCGCGTCGCCGCGCGACGCGAGGAAGTTGACGAGCCATACCAGCGGCTTCAGCGGATCGCCGTCCGGATGGCGGCCGTCGATCGTCCGGTTCAGCGCGCCTTCGAACGACAGCGCCAGCGTCGCGAGCGGCGCGTTCAAGCCGTCGGGCACGACCGGGCCGACGCACAGCCCCTGGTTGAATTGCCCGTCGGCCAGCAGCTCGAACTTCGACGCGCGCGCCGGCTCCGCATAGCGGCAGCCCAGTATCTCGAGCACGACGCGCACTTCCCGGATCGCCGCCCGCACGTCGCGTTCGTCGTACGGCTGCTCGCGCGCGGGCAGGTCGCGATCGAGCACGAACGCGATTTCCGGTTCGATCCGCACGATCGGCCCGCCGACGACGCGGTACGGCGCATCGGCTTCGCCGATCGTCGACGCGAAGATCGGCGCGAGGATCACGCGATCGGGCGGCGGCAGCGCGCATTTCCATCCGCCGACGGGTTCGCCGAGCAGGTCGGCCACGCGCTGCTGGATCGCGAGCGCGGTGTCGATGTCGTCGGGGCGCAGTGCATCGGGCAACAGCGGGCCGGGCGAGCCGGCATGGCGGGCGGCGACGAGATGCTGGGCGGCGCCGTCCACGCGTTCGATAGTCGTTGTCATGTCGGTTGAGCGAGTTGAAAGTGGGGCCGGAAAAAAGGGCCGGACGAAAGTCGCACGTTCGATGATAGCGCCTTCGGCGCGATGGCCGCTCGAAAGCGCGTCGGCGCGCGCATGGCCGGCCCGGCTCGCGGCCTGGCCGACAACGCGAGCCCCCTTGCCGTCGTGCCGTTTTGCCGCATGTGCGGCCGCTGCCGCGCTTGACCGCCGTCAAGATTCGGCCCCGCCGTCGGCCGATGATGGAGACATGGCCGGGCGCGACGGCGCGCGCGGCAACTCACCCCAGCGAGGTTCGCATGTACGAGAAGATCATGGTGGCCGTCGACGGCAGCGCTTCGTCGAAACAGGCACTGGCCGAGGCCGTGAAGGTGGCGCTGGCGGGCGATACGCACGTCAGCGTCGTGTACGTGGTCGACAAGTCGGCGCTGTTCACGTATGCCGGCCGTCTCGATCCGCACGCGCTCGTCGAGGAGATTCGCGACGACGGGCGCAAGGTGCTGCGCGAAGCCGAACGGATCGTCGCGCTGGCCGGCGCGAAAGGCGAAGCCGAACTCGTCGAGACCGAGAGCATCGGCGAGGACGTCGCGGAACGCCTGCAACGTTACGTGAAGGAGCGCGGGATCGATCTCGCGGTGGTCGGCACGCACGGGCGGCGCGGCATCCGGCGCGTGCTGCTCGGCAGCGTCGCCGAGCGTTTCGTGCGCCGCGCGACGTGCCCGGTGCTGCTGATTCGTGGCGACGACGCCGACGAGCCGGCCGCCGCGGCCGCGGCATGACGTGGCGCGCACGATGATACGCCGCCAGTACCGGATCGTCGTCGCGGCGATCGCCGTGTTCGTGTCGCTCGCCGGCATGATGGCCGTCGTGACGGGCCTGCTGTTCGATGCGGCGACGGCGCTGCGCGGCGGCGCCGTTGCGTTGATCGTCGGCGTGGCCGGCTTCGTCGTGATGCTGAACCCGGGGCCGAAAGACGACGCGTGACCCGCACGGAAGCGGGGGCGGCGCGCGTCCGGCCTCGGTGTCGCGACGATCGACCCGATGCGCTTGCGCGATGCCCGGCGGGTGCGGGGCCGCGCATGCGCATCGTCCCGTTCGGGAGGGGCGGACGGCGTATCCGGCCGCGCGCGCTTCTGTCAAACTGGCGCCCATGAAACCGCGCCTCGCCTCACCGCTTTCCCCCGATTCCGCGCCTGCGCCCGCAGGTTTTCCCGACGCCGACGAACTGGCCGCGCTGCGCGCGTGGTACGCGGGCATGACCGTGCGCCAGGCCGTCGAGCGCTACCTGCCCGACCGGCTCGGCGACGGACGGTCGGCGCGCGGCGTGATCGGCGCCATTCGCCGGCGCCTCGTGCGCATCGCGCGGCAGGTGGGCCGCGCCGATCTCGCGGAACGGCTCGGCCATCCGGACGGCGAGCGTTTGCGGGAGGCGAAAGCGGCAACCGACGCGATCGGCCTGCTGCGTCATGCGCGCGCGCCGGTTCCGCAGATCGGCGACGACGTCGGCCTGTGGCTGCCGGCGCGCGCGGTCGCGGCATTGCGTGCACACGGGATCGCGACGCTCGCCGACCTGACCGTGCGGATTCCGCGCCGGCGCCAGTGGTGGCGTGCGATCGAGGGCCTCGGCATGGCCGGCGCGCGGCGCATCGAGGCGTTCTTCGCCGCGCATCCGGAGCTGACCGAACGCGCGCGTGCGCTGATCGCCGCGACGCCGCGCGGCGGCATCGTGCCGTGGGAGCAACTGAAGCTGCCGCACGAAGTCGACGGCTCGGCCGGCACGTTCCGCGCGCCGCGCGCGACCAGCACGCTCGATGCGGACAACGATTACGCGGCCGTGCACGCGTGGCTGTCGCTGCACGAATCGGCCGCGACGCGGCGTGCGTACCGGAAGGAAGCCGAGCGGTTGATCCTGTGGGCGATCGTCGAGCGCGGCCGCGCGCTGTCGTCGCTGACGACCGAGGATGCGCTCGCGTATCGCGCGTTCATCCGGCGGCCGACGCCGCACGAACGCTGGGTCGGCCCCGTGCGGCCGCGCGGCGCGCCCGACTGGCGGCCGTTCTCGGGTGCGTTGTCCGCGCGGTCCGCGGCGTACACGCTGTCGGTGCTCGGCGCGCTGTTCCGCTGGCTGATCGAGCAGCGCTACCTGCTCGCGAATCCGTTCGCCGGCGTGAAGGTGCGCGACACGCGCGGCGCGACCGCCCTCGATACGTCGCATGCGTTCACCGAAGGCGAGTGGCTGCTGGTTCGCACGATCGCCGACGGGCTCGAGTTCCGCAAGCGCACGGGCGACGCCGCGCCGCAGTCGGGCTGGACGCCGGCCGCCGCGCAACGGCTGCGCTTCATTCTCGATTTCGGCTATGCGACCGGGCTGCGCGCGAGCGAACTGGTCGGCGCGACGCTCGGCGACATCGAGACGGACGCGCACGGCGACGCGTGGCTGAAGGTGATCGGCAAGGGCAGCAAGGCCGCCCGCGTCGCGCTGCCGCCGCTCGCGCGCACGGCGCTCGATCGCTATCTGGTCGCGCGCCGGTTGCCGGTCACGCCGGCGCGCTGGCGGCCCGCTACGCCGCTGATTCCGAGCCTCGCGGAAGACGACGCGGCCGCGATCACGAGCGTGCGGCTGTGGAAGGTGATGCAGCGTTTCTTCGCGCAGACGGCCGATAGCGTCGAGGCCGACCATCCGGCGCTCGCGCACAAGCTGCGCCAGGCGAGCCCGCACTGGATGCGGCATACGCATGCGACGCACGCGCTGGCGCGCGGCGCGGAGCTGACGACGGTGCGCGACAACCTGCGGCATGCGTCGATCTCGACGACGTCGATCTATCTGCATGGCGACGACGTGAAGCGGGCGCGGCAGATGTCGAGTGCATTCGGCGCGGACAAGTAGGCGAGTCGGACGCTGCCGGCCGGCGCCGCGCACACGACGGCAGCGGTCGATGCTTGGGCGCGTTACGCGTGCGCGAATGCATGACGCACCGCAGCGTATCGGCAGACAAGACGGAACGGTCCGGCGCGCACGACGGTCATAAACTTTTTCATCGGGAGCGGCGGATGGCATCGAGCCAGAGCACGGTCGATTTCATCGTCGAGCAGATCGCGGCGGCCGGTACGGTATCGGCGCGCAAGATGTTCGGCGAATACGGCATCTATTGCGACGGCAGGATGGTCGCGCTCGTCTGCGACGACCGGCTGTTCGTCAAGCCGACGCCCGAAGGCCGCGCGTATCTCGGCGCGTGCGACGAAGCCCCGCCGTATCCGAGCGCGAAGCCGCATCTCGTCATCGCCGGCGATCGCTGGGACGAGCGCGAATGGCTGTCGACGCTGATCCGGATCACCGCCGCGCAACTGCCGCTGCCGGTGAAGCGCGGCCGATGACGATCGAGTCGGATGCCGCGCCGCGCAGCCGGCAGGCGTATTCTGTGACACATACGCGCGACCATCGTGCGCCAGGGAGTACCAACATGGAGACATCCGCAGCTTCGCGCGGCACGCGGCGTGCGCGCCGCGCCTGGCACGCGCTCGTCGCAGCCCTGTGTGTCGGCTGGAGCGCGCTGTCGTTCGGCGCGGAGGGCGTGAACGGCGCGGCCGCGCTGCTCGACCGCTACCGCAGCCTCGGCGCGCAACTGAAGGACAACGCGTTTCACCGGCCCCTGGTGCTCGAATCGTCGGAAGCGTCGTCGTCGCTGAAGGGCGACATCTATGCGGTCGTCGATTATCCGTTCGCGGTGGTGAACGGCCAGCTCGACGATCCCGCACGAGGCCCCGCGAACTGGTGCGCGGTGCTGATCCTGCACCTGAACACGAAGTACTGCCACGCAGCGAGCGGCGCCAACGGCGCGGTGCTCGACGTGAACCTCGGCCGCAAGATCGAGCAAAAGCTGTCGGACACCTATCGCGTGCAGTTCCGCTACCGCGTGGCGGCCGCGACGCCCGATTATTTCCAGGTCGACCTGACCGCCGACAGCGGCCCGATGGGCACGAAGGATTACCGGATCGCGCTCGAGGCCGTGCCGGTCGGCGCGTCGCGCACGTTCCTGCACCTCACGTATTCGTATGGCTTCGGCACGGTCGGCCGGATGGCGATGAAGACCTATCTCGCGACCGTCGGCAGCGACAAGGTCGGGTTCACGACCGTCGGTGCCGCGTCGGCCGCGCAGCCGCAGTACGTCGGCGGCGTGCGCGGGCTGCTCGAGCGCAACACGATGCGCTACTACCTCGCGATCGACACGTATCTCGCGACGCTCGACAAGCCGCTCGATGTGCGCCTCGCGCGCTGGTTCGACGCGACCGAGCAGTACCCGCAGCAACTGCACGAAGTGGAGCGCGGCGCGTATCTGCAGATGAAAACGCAGGAGGTGCAGCGGCAGCAGACGGCGCGATGACGGTGCAGCCCGCTCGCGCTCCCGGCATCAGTTCGACGCGCCGCCCACCGTGCGGATGCTGCGCCACTGCCCCTGGTCGACGCGGAACAACGTGTACGGCGGCTTGATCAGGTCGCCGCGCTCGTCGAACGAGATCTTGCCGGTCACGCCGGTTACCGACACGCCCGGCAGGCTCGTGACGATCTTGCCTCGATCGAGCGAATCGGCCTTGTGGACCGCCGCGATCATCGCGAGCGCCGCGTCGTACGCGAACGGCGCGTACAGCTCGACGTCCTGGTTGAAGCGCGCCTTGTAGCGCTGGGCGAATGCGACGGCGGACGGCAGCTTGTCGAGCGCGGGGCCGGGCTCCAGATCCTGCGTGCCTTCGCCCGCGTTGCCGGCGATCTTCAGGAATGCATTGCTTTTCAGTGCGCCGGCGCCGAACAGTTGTGCACGGATGCCGAGCGAGCGCATCTGCTTGACGAGCATCGCGCCCTGTTCGTCGAGCCCGCCGAAGAACAGCAGGTCGATGTTGTTGCTCTTCATCGTGGTCAGGATGCCGCGGAAGTCGACGGCCTTGTCGTTCGTGTATTCGCGGCCGACGATGGTGCCGTGCGCGTCCTTCACGCCTTTCTCGAACGCATCGGCGAGGCCCTGGCCGAACGCGGTGCGATCGTCGATGATCCCGATCCGCTTCGCCTTCAACTGCTCGACCGCGAAGCGGCCGGCCACCACGCCGCCGACGCCGTCGTGCCCCATCGTGCGGAACACGTTTTTGACGCCTTGCATCGTCAGTTGCGGATTGGTCGAGCCGGGCGTGATCATCGCGACGTTCGCCTGCTTGTAGACGGCCGACGCCGGAATGCTGCAGCCCGAGTTGTAGTGGCCGATCACGCCGACCACACCGTCGTCGACGAGTTTCTGCGCAACCTGGATCGCGATGCGCGGATCGGCCTGGTCGTCCTGCACGTCGAGCACGAAGCGCACCGGCTTGCCGCCGATGGTCGGATGCTTCGCGTTTTCCTCGTCGAGTGCGAGCTGCGCGCCGTATTGCAGATCCTTGCCGACGCGCGCGACCGGCCCCGTCAGCGGACCGGCGAAGCCGATCCTGACGGTTTCCGGGTCTGCGGCGTGCGCGGCCCCCGCGACCGTGCCGATCGAGCAGACGGCCAGCCATGCCAGCCAGTGACGACGATTCATGATGCCTCTCCTTGCGTGGGTGGAAGTCGCGGCGCGCGTCGGAATCGCGCGGCCCGGTACGGTGTGAGGTCCAGCGGCGGTGCGCGCCGGGCGACGAGGTCGGCGACGAGCTGCCCGGTGACGCCGGCGAGCGTCACGCCGAGATGCTGATGACCGAATGCGTGGATCACGCGCGCACTGTCGCGTGCGCGGCCGATGACGGGCACGCCGTCGGGCAGCGTCGGCCGGAAGCCGAGCCAGCTGCGCGTCGGCGTGCCCAGCGACGGCACGGCTTCGCGCGCGGAACGCGTGAGCAGCGCGACGAGCGACGGGTTCATCGGTGCGTCGAAGCCGCCGAGTTCGACGGTGCCGGCCGCGCGCAGCCCTTCGTCGAGCGGCGTCATGTAGAAGCCGCGTTCGGCCCAGCCGACCGGCCGCGTGACGATCGGTTCGTGCGCGCCGAACTGCACGTGATAGCCGCGCTCGGTGTCGAGCGGCACCGCATCGCCGCACGCGGCCGCGAATTCGCGCGAGCGGGCGCCCGCGGCGACGACGACGTGATCGAACCCACGCACCGTGCCGGCCGCCTGCACGTTCACGCTGTCGCCGGCGGGCACGATCCGCTCGACGCGGACGCGTTCGAGCGTCGCGCCGGCGGCGGCGAGTTGCGCGAAGAGCTCGCCGAGAAAGCCGTGCGGATCGGAGAAGTGCCAACTGCCGACGAACAGCACGCCGCGCGTGAAGATCGGTGCGAGCGCGGGTTCGAGTGTGCGGATCGCGCTCGCGTCGAGCGTCTCGAACGGCACGCCGAGCCGGCGCCGCAGCGCGAGCGACGGTTGCGCGGCATCGAACGACGCCTGCCGGGCGTACAGGTACAGGCATTCGCGCGGCCGCACGAATGCCGCGAGCCGCGCCGACGCGAGCAGCGGCGCATAGCCGTCGGCTGCGCGCGACAACAGGGCGGCCAGTGCGCTCGCGCTGCGTGCGTGGCGCACGGGCGTCGATGCGAGCAGGAAACGCGCGAGCCACGGCGCGCCGTGCAGCAGATAGGGCCAGCGGATGCGCAGCGGGCTGTCGGCGCCGAACAGGAAGTGCGGCAGGTTGCGGAACACGGACGGGCCGTTCACCGGCACGCAGCCGTACGGTGCGAACGTCGCGGCATTGCCGAACGACGCGCCTTCGCCGATGCCGGCCGGATCGAACAGCGTCACGCGATGCCCGTCGCGTTGCAGCCATGCCGCCGCGCCGAGCCCGATGAAGCCTGCACCCACGATGGCGATCTTCGCCATGACGCTTCCCCTTGGGTCCACATGATTCACACAAAGATGCGATCAAGAATCACACAGTAATTTTTTGTGTGCAATCAAAAAGAAATTGTGTGGTGTTGGCGTTTACCCGGTTTCAATGCATTGATTCTGCAGACTTTTCCGTAAGCGTTTGACGGGGTGGGGATGTCATATACAATCGCTGGGCAAGTCAAAACGGCAGACAAACGTTTTTTGTGTGGTCACGGGCGACAAATGGCATCGGACAAACTTTCCGGCGAGCGCGACGGCGGCCTGCCGACGCAGGCGAAGCGGCCGACTTATGTCGAGGTCTCGAGCTCGATCGAGGCGGAAATCCGCAACGGCACGTATCCGCCGGGCAGCCGCCTGCCGCCGCAGCGCCAGCTCGCGACCGAGCTCGGCATCAACGTGTCGACGGTGTCGCGTGCGTACAAGGAGCTGCAGCTGCGCGGCCTCGTGATCGGCAGCAAGCGGCGCGGCTCGCTCGTCACCGGCGGTGCGATGCCGAGCATCGAGCCGGCCCGCGCGTCGCTCGCGGCCGGCAACGGCGCGATCGACCTGACCGTCAACCGGCCGGCCACCGGCGAATTTCTCGCGAGCCTCGCGCAGACGTTCGGCACGCTGCCGAATGACCCGCGTTTCGCCGCGTTGCAGGAATACCAGCCGCCGCAGGGGCCCGACTGGGCGCGCGCGGCCGGCGCGCAGTGGCTTGCCGCGCCCGGTTTCACGCCGTCGCGCGACCAGGTGGTCGTCACGAGCGGCGCGCAGCACGGGTTGTATGCGGTGCTGAACAGCCTGATCGGCACCGATGGCGTGATCGTTGCCGATCGCCTCACGTACTACGGCCTGAAGGCGCTTGCGCCGGTGTTCCAGTTCGAGATCGTCAGCGCGGCGGCGGACGACGACGGCCTGCTGCCCGACGAGATCGAGCGGATCTGCCAGCGCATGCCGGTCAAGGCGATCTTCGTCGTGCCGAACCTGCAGAACCCGACCGTGACGACGATGAGCCTCGCGCGCCGGATGGCGCTCGTGGACATCGCGCGGCGCCATCACGTGACGATCATCGAGGACGACGTGTACGGCCCGCTCGTGCGCGACCGGCTGCCGGCGATCGCGGGGCTGTGCCCGGAGCTGACGTTCCATCTCGGCGCGACGTCGAAGATCCTTGCGCCGGGGCTGCGCCTCGGTTACCTGAGCTGTCCGCGCGACAGCGTCGCCCTGTGCGCGGAAGCCGTGCGCACCACCGCATGGATGCCGGCGCCCGCGTCGATGCTGATCGCGACGCTGTGGATCGAGGACGGCACGGCCGCGCGGATCATGGCCGCGCAACTCGCGGAGATTCGTGCGCGCGTCGATCTGGCGCGGGAACTGCTGCCGGCTGGGCAGTTGAAGTCCGACCCCGCCTGCATGTTCGTGTGGCTGCGGCTGCCGCCCCCGTGGCGCGCGGACGATTTCGCCGCGAATGCGAAGGCGCGCGGCGTGATCGTGATGCCGTCGTCGACCTTCGCGGTCGACCGCGCGGAGATCGAGCACGGCGTGCGCATCAACCTCGCATGCCCGGCCACGCGCGACGAACTCGTCAACGGGCTGCGGATCCTGTCCGGCACGCTGAAGGACCGGCCGCGCGCGCTGTTCGGGTCGATCTGACGGCGCCGCTCAATCGAGCAACCCCGCGACGACGTCGACGATCCGTTGCAGCAGCGCTTCGTCGTAAGGCAGCCACGGCACCGCGCGCAGCGGCGACGGCGGCGGCGCGGTCGTCGCATCGACGGGTTCGCCGTCGCGCGTCACGCGGCCGGTCGCGCAATGCACCGACCATGCGCCCACGCGCACGTGGCGTTCGTCGATCGTCATTCTTCCTTGCGCGATCGCGTCGGCGAACACGAGCGACAGCACGTGCTTGCGATGCCGCGCCATCACGCCGAGCGGCAGATCGGACAACCGGTTCAGGCGCTGCTGGCGCTCGGATTCGAGATCGCGCAGGCGGACGGGGTCCGCCGCGAGCGTAGCGGTGGCCGCACGTGTCGCATCGTCGTCGAGCGCGAACGCGGACACGCTGACGAGCAGGTCGACCGCACGCGCCACTTCGGAGAACACCACACGATCGATTTCGCCGATCGGCAGCGGCAGCCAGCGTGCGCCGTGTCGGCGTTCGAAGTGCAGCCGGCGCGACGTACCGTGGCTTTCCGAACCCGGATAGAGCCGCGCATCGACGACGAAGGTCGCGCGCACGTCGCCGAATTCGCGGACGAGCGCATCGTCGTACGCGCGGATCGACCAGCCTTCGCGGCGCGCAACGCCGAGCAGCGGCCGGCTCGACAGCACGTGACCTTCGAACATCGCGGAATCGCTGGCCGACGCGTCGCCGTCGCTCGGCACGTAGTACTCGCGGAACGCCTGCCTGACCGGTTGTCGCAGCGTGCGGCCGACGATCGCGCGCTGCCACGCGAGCCGTTCGTCCGCGTCGACCAGCAGCGGGTGCCATAGCCGGATCTCGCAGTCGTCGGCGATCTCGCACGCTTGGCCGGCCGCATCGCGCAGCACGACCTTGCCTTTGGCGATATCGGGGATGAACGATTGCGTCGAACCGTCGCCGTTTTGTGCCAGCCAGATCATCCGCGCCGAGAACGCGGCGCCGGCCGGCGCGTCGACGAGCCGCTCGCGCCATTCGGCGTGGCCGAGCGTCATCGGCTGCCAGAAGCCGGCCTCCATGCACGTGGCGAGCATCGCGAGCTGCTTCTTGTCGGGCTTCGCATCGAGCGTCATCCGCAGCGCGGTGCGCGGCCGTTCGCCGAGTGCGCGTTCGGCCGGCTTCAGGTTGCGCGCGAGTTTCTTCTGCACGCCCGCGTGACGGACGACGGCCAGCGCGTCGCGCAGCGCGCGCACGCCCTCGGGCGTCGGGATCGTCTCGATCGCATGGCCGAGCGCGATGGCGAGCGATTGCGACGGCGCGGTTTTCGCGGCCGTCGGCGCAACGCATACGCCCGTCAGCAGCGGCCCGATCAGCGGGCGCAGCCATGCTTCGTCGCGATACGCGGCCACGCGCGCGGCGCGTGACAGAACTTGCGCGTCGTCGGTCGTGAACGCGCGATCGGCTTCGTAGGGCACGGTGCCGGCATGCAGCGCGGCGATCTGTTGCGCGGCTTCGGCCAGCGCGTCGCGCGCGAACGCGACGTACGCGGCCTCTTGCGCGAGCGTCACGGCCGGATCGCTGAGGTCGAGCCACAGCCGCTTCGGCGCGAAATAGCCGTCGTTCGTCGCAGCCAGTGCGAGCAGCGCGGCCGCGCCGAGTTCGGGCAACACGTCGAGTTCGCGCACGCGAAACGGCGAATCGGCCAGCGCCTGCGCATAGGCGTCGCGCCGCGCCGAGAAGTCGCGGCGGCCCGCGAACCAGTCGAGCGCATACGCGGCATAGGCGGAGGCCGCGCGCAACCCGCCTTCTTCCGGTTCGCCGGCGATCCGCGCGAGTTCGGCCTGCAGCGCAGCCGACGGCAGCGCGTCGAGGCACGGCAGATCCTCGAGCGCGCGTTTCCAACCGCCGGCCGGAATGGCGCCAAACAGTTCGAGCGCCGCATCGGCGTCGATGAGCGGCACGAGGCCGAGCGCATCGATCTGCCGGTGCAACGTGCGCGCGAATTCGGCGCGCGGATCGCCGAACGCCTGGTCGCGCACCAGGATTTCGTGCTCGACACGCCGCAACGCCGGCCAGATGGCACCGAGCGTGGGCGCGTCGAGCGCCGACAGGTCGATGGGCGCGTCGATGGCGCTTGCGTGGGCGGTGGCGTCGGTCAGCCGCGCGATGAGTCGCGCAACGAGGGCGCGATCAGTCATGTGTGCGCTCCCGGTCCGCTGCGGCGTTCCGGCGCGACTTCTTCCGTGCCGGTCCGGCGACGCGTATCGCGCCGCCGAGGCCGGCTGCCGATTCGATCGTGTACTGCATGGTCTGCTCTCATCGTGAAAAACCTGCGGGGCGCACAGTATTGCACTCCGCTTGATCCGATCGCGCGGTGGCCCGTGCGGCGGGCCTCCCGGGCGCGTCCGGCGCCGTCGCGCCAGCTGGCCAACCGGCCGTCCGCCATTTCATAAGACGTACAGTTTTCCCGTGATACGCGATTTGCGCCGAACTGTACTCTTGTTCGCGTGCTCGATGTGTGTACTCGCCGCCAACTGTTCTTCTCTTAAGATCCAATCATCAAGTGCACAGTGCCGCAGATCCAGTTGGTCCGGACCCCTGCCGGCGCATCTTCAAGAGAGAGCCAGTGCGATGGAAAAGGCAAAACCGGAGGGAAAGATCAGGAATCACGACGGCCCGGTCGGCGGGCGAAACACGTGCGACACGTGCGTATCGGACGCACACGGCGGCGCGGCGCGGCTGCGCATGCCGGCGGGAGACGCACGATGAAACTCTATGAAAAGCTCGCGGACGACATCGAGCGCCTGATCCGCCAGGGCGTGTATCGGCACGGCGACCGGATTCCATCGGTGCGGCAGGCGAGCCAGCAGCACCGGATCAGCATCACGACCGTGCTGCACGCGTATCTGCTGCTGGAGAGCCGCGGGCTGCTCGAAAGCCGGCCGCAGTCGGGCTATTTCGTGAACCTGCGGCGCGACGACAGCCATGCGCCGGTTCGCGAACTGCGACCGTCGAAGCCGATCGCGATCTCGTCGTCGGTCGACGTGAGCCGGCTCGTGCTGTCGACGCTGCGCTCGATCGGCACGGACGACGCGGTGCCGCTCGGCTCGCCGTATCCGGACCCGAGCCTGTTTCCGTTCGAGAAGCTGAATCGCTACGCGTACGCGGCCGGCCGCGACAAATCGCTGTGGGGCGTGACCGACGGATTGCCGCCGGGCCACCCGCGGCTGATCCGGCAGATCGCGCGCCGCTACCTGGAAAACGGGATGTCGGTGGATCCGAACGAGATCATCGTGACGGTCGGCGCGACGGAGGCGATCAACCTGTGCCTGCAGGCGGTCGCGAAGCCGGGCGACACGATCGCGGTGGAGTCGCCGACGTTCTACGCGATGCTGCACGCGATCGAGCGGATGGGGATGAAGGCGATCGAAGTGGCCACGCATCCGGAATACGGGATCGACATCGCGGCGCTGGCCGCGATCGCGAAGTCGCAGCCGATCGCCGCGTGCATGGTGATGCCGAACTTCCAGAACCCGCTGGGCTTCCAGATGCCGGACGAGCGCAAGCGCGAACTGGTTGAGTTCGCAACCAAAGCCGGGATGCCGATCATCGAGAACGGCGTGTACAACGAACTGTATTTCGGCGACACGCATCCGAGTTCGCTGAAGTCGTACGACCGTAGCGGGATCGTGCTGCATTGCTCGTCGTTCTCGAAGAGCCTGACGGCCGCGTACCGGATCGGCTGGGCGCTGCCGGGGCGCTATCGCGAACAGGTCGAAAAACTCAAATTCCTGAATACGCTCGCGACGCCGTCGTTGCCGCAGCTCGCGATCGCGGAGTTTCTCGAGCGCGACGGCTACGAGCATCACCTGCGGCGCTTGCGCAAGGCGTATGCGCAGCAGGCGAACCTGATGCGTGCGATGGTGTCGCGGTTCTTTCCGGAGGGCACGCGCATGTCGAGCCCGGCGGGCGGCTACGTGCTGTGGGTCGAACTGCCCGCGCAGGTCGATGCGATGCGGCTGTACCAGCTCGCGCTGGAGCAGGGGATCACGATCGGGCCGGGCTACATGTTCTCGATCACCGACAACTACCGGAACTTCATCCGGCTGAACTACAGCAGCCCGTGGTCGCAGGAAATCGAGCAGGCGGTGATCGCGGTCGGGAAGCTGGCTGCGGCGTGCATGCGGTGAACGGGCGAGCGACGTGGATCGCGGGCGGCGGGCCCTGCCGCGTGCGATTCATGTCGTTCAACCCCAACCGGCTGCCGAAAACGACCGTGCGGCCGATCGCAACCAACTGCAGAAGGCGTCGATTTGGGGCCGCGCGGTGGCCGCACGTGTCGTCAGCAGGTGGTAGCTGTAGGGCCCCCGCACCGGGTTGCCCGGCGCAATGGCCAACAGCCCCTGCCTGACCGCATCGGCGGCGAGGACGTCCGACGCCACGGCCACGCCCTGGCCCGCGATCGCGGCATCGAGCGTCAGATAGGTGTGCGAAAAGCTCGGCCCCTGTCGCAAACGCGCCGTGCTCGCGTGCACGTCCTGCATCCGGCACCAGCGTACCCAGTCCACCTGCTCCGGAATGCGGGCCTCGTATTCGTCGTGCAGCAGGGTTGCACGCAGCACGTCGTCCACGGTGCGCAACGGCTTGCATAGCGACGGTTGGCCGACCGCGAGGAACGTCTCCGACATCAGCGTTTGCGCGACGAGCCCCGGATAGGGGCCCGGACCCAGGCGGATCGCCACGTCCACGCGCTCGCGGCTGAAGTCGACGGCGGGTACCGAAGCCAGCAGGCGCACCTCGATATCGGGATGCAGCCGCCGGAACTCGCCCAGGCGCGGCATCAGCCAACGCGTGACGAACGACGGCATCGCGGTGACCGTGACCTCCGGCGAATCCGCGGCTTGCCGGATGCCGAGCGACGCGCGCTCGAGCTCGTCCATCAAGCGCTCGATTTCGACGAAGTAGCGCCGTCCGATTTCCGTCAACTGGACGGACCGCGCGCCCCGCATGAACAACGGCGTGCCCAGCCACTCCTCCAGCAGCCGCACCTGATGTCCCACTGCACCGGAAGTGACGCATAGCTCGTCCCCCGCACGGGCGAAGCCGCCATGGCGCGCAGCGGCCTCGAATGCGCGCACGGAGAGCAGGGGCGGAAGTTGTCGTGGCATGACTCAATTAAATTGCGGCTCAGTGTGGAAACGTTTGATTTGTTGCGCGGGAAATGCGTGCTTAATCTGGAAGCCTTCTGTCACGAGGCTCAGAAATAGTGGGCCATGCCATTTCCGGAGTCAACATGGATCTCAGCATTCACGGCGAGCCGAATCCCGCGCTCGCGCCGTCGTTTCGAAAGGTGCTCGTGCCCTGGGCGGTCCAGGGCGGGCTCAATCCGCCGGTCATCACGCATGCGCACGGATGCTACTTCTACGATACGAACGGCAAGCGTTACCTGGACCTCACCAGCGGCTATGTCGCGGTGTCGTTGGGTCATGGCCATCCGAAGGTGGTGCAGGCGATCCAGGCGCAGGCCGCGCGCATGTGCTCGGTCGCGCCCAGCTACTTCAACGACGTGCGCGCCGAATACGCGGAGCTGCTGAACCGCGTTTCGCCGTGGCCGGAGGGGCTGCGCGTGCATTTCACCAGCGGCGGTGCCGAAGCGAACGACGACGCGGTGAAGATCGCGCGGCTGGTGACACGCCGGCCCAAGGTGCTGACCGCGTATCGGTCGTATCACGGCGGCACTCTCGGCGCGAGCGCGATGACGGGTGTGGACCGCTGGCGCGATCCGTTCCCGGCGCTGCCGGGTATGGTGAAGTTCTTCGCGCCGTACCCGTACCGCAGCCCGTTCCATACGTCGGAGCCGGCCGAGGAGACCCGCCGCGCGCTCGATCACCTGGCGCGTATCCTTTCGCATGAAGGCGCACAAAACGTGGCCGCGATCCTGATGGAGCCGATGACCGGATCCAGCGGTGTCGTCGTCTACCCGCCGGGCTATCTCGAAGGCGTTCGCGACCTGTGCGACCGGCACGGCATCCTGCTGATCTTCGACGAGATCATGACGGGTTTCGGGCGCACGGGCGCATCGTTCTGCGCCGAGCGCGTCGGCGTATTGCCGGACCTGATTTCGTTCGCGAAGGGGGCCAGCGCGTCGTACACGCCGCTCGGCGGTGTCCTGGTGCGCGAAGGCGTGGCCCGCTACTTCGATACGGAGCTCTTCGATGTGGGCCATACGCATGCGGGCCACGTGCTGGCGGTCGCCGGCGGCCTCGCGGCGCTGAAGGTCTATCTGGAAGAGGGCCTGTTCGAGCGGGCGCGCGAGATCGAGGGCTGGCTGCGCGACGGTCTCGGCGAGTTGGCGGAGCGTCATCCGTCGATCGGCGACGTGCGGGGCATGGGCGCCCAGTTCGGCATCGAGCTGGTGCGCGATCGCGACACCCGGGAGCCGCTCGTCGAGTGGCACCACCCGGCGGGAGCGGCGCCGATGCGCGTGTTCTATGGTGAGCTGCTGAAGCGTGGCGTCCATGCGTACGGGCGCTACAACGTGGTGATCGTGACGCCGCCGCTCGTCATCTCGCGCACGGAGCTGGACGAGGGGCTCGACGCGCTTGATGCGGCGTTGACGGTGTTGGAGGCTGGGCGATGACCTGCGTGGACTTTTCGTATCGCGAAGCGGGTGGCGTGGCAACGCATGGTGCGCAACGTGCCGCGCAGTTTGCCGTCGGGCGACGTGAGCGCGCTCGAGAATCCGGCGGCGCCTGTCGCATGGCAGGCGCGGCCGATCAGGGCGCGGCATCACGGATCGACGTCGAGACCGGCGTTGCGCGGGGTGACGTCATCCACCCGTCACCGGCGGAAAGAACGCGACCTCGCTATCCTCCCGCACGACGAATTCCCCGGTCACCATTTCGAGGTTTACGGCCGCGCGCACGGGGCGGTCCATCCGCAGCGCGTCGGCGCTGCGCGCGTCGCGGGCGGCCAGCGTGCCGCGCAGTGCGTCGACGGTGAGTTCGTGCGCATCGATCTCGACGGTTTCCTCGTCGAGCGCCAGTTGTTCGCGAATGCTCGCGAAGTATTTGATCGTCAGTTTCATCGAGTTGTCTCGGGCAGGAGCGGCGGAATCGGAAAACGCGAAGCGAACGCGGTCAGCCCCAGCGCCGCATCGCCTGGTCGTCGTGCGCCTTCGCCTCGACCCAGCCGGATTCGCCGTCGTGCCGGATCTCCTTCTTCCAGAACGGCGCATGGGTCTTCAGGAAATCCATCAGGAATTCGCACGCATCGAACGCGGACGCACGATGCGCGGCGGCGACCACGACGAGCACGACGGGCTGGCCGAGCGGAATGCGGCCGACGCGGTGCACGATCCTGATCGCTTCGAGCCGCCAGCGCGCAGTCGCTTCCTCGACGATGCTCCACAGCGCCTGTTCGGTCATCGTCGGGTAGTGCTCGACTTCCAGTGCGACGACGTCGTCGACGTCGCCTTCCTTGCGCACGACCCCCAGAAAATTCACGACCGCGCCGACATTCGGATTGCGAACGATCGGCGCAAGCTCCGCGCCCGCGTCGATCGGCGCATGCTGCACGCGCACTTCGAATCCGGCGGCAATCGCGGGCGCCGATTCGGGATGCGGGGCGGTTGCATCGACGGGCGGCGTGCTGCCGGCACGCAGCGGATCGTCCGGTAGCCCGGCGCGGGATTCGGTGAAGGTCGTCATGACAGGTTCTCCAGTGGGCGGCGCATCCTGTGTCGCGCGGCGGCCCGTCAGCCGCCGACGAGCGACATGCGCACGGTCGGATAGGTCTTGCCCGGCGCGCGGGCCGGCCGTGCGGCCCGGCGCTCGGAATAGCGGTCGTCGCGCTGCGTCCAGCATGCGCGCACGGCGGCGGCGAGATCGCCGGTCGAGGCCGCATCGCCGAGCCACGGCCGCAGGTCGGTGCCTTGCATCGCGAACAGGCACGTATACAACCGGCCGTCGGCCGACACGCGGGCGCGCGAGCAGGTACCGCAAAACGGATGCGACACGCTCGCGATGAAGCCGACTTCACCCGCGCCGTCGATGTGCGCGCAACGGATCGCGGTGGCGTCGTGCCCCGGTTCGCCGACCGGCACGAGCGGGTAGTGTGCGTCGATCAGCTCGCGCATCCGCGCGGCCGGCACGACTTTGTCGCCGGACCAGAGGCTTGCGCCGCCGACATCCATGTATTCGATGAAACGCACGGCCACGCCCGTGTGCCGGAAGTGCCGCACGAGCGGCAGGATCTGGTCGTCGTTGACGCCGCGCTCGATCACCGCGTTGACCTTCATCGGCGCGAGCCCGGCCGCATGCGCGGCCTCGATGCCGGCCAGCACGCGCGATACCGGCACGTCGGCGTCGCTCATCCGGCGGAACACCGTGTCGTCGAGCGCATCGAGGCTCACGGTCACGCGCGACAGGCCCGCATCGCGCAACGCGCGCGCCTTCGCGGCGAGCAGCGAGCCGTTGGTCGTCAGCGCGATTTCGACGGGCTTGCCGTCGACGGTCGTCAGCGCGGCAAGCCGTTCGATCAGCGCTTCGAGATGGCGGCGCAGCAGCGGCTCGCCGCCCGTGATGCGGATCTTCTCGACGCCGAGCGACGTGAAGGCGCGCGCGATCTTTTCCAGTTGCGCGAACGACAAGCGTTCGGACGACGGCATGAACGCGTAGTCCGTGCCGAAACTTTCGCGCGGCATGCAGTAGCCGCAGCGGAAATTGCACTGGTCGATGACGGACAGGCGCAGGTCGCGCAACGGACGGCCGAGCGTGTCGGACGGCCGGGAGAAAGCGCCGGGCGATGCGTCGCCGGACGAAGCGGCGGCGGCCGGCGCGGCGGAAACGATGGCATTCACGATCGGGTCGTCGGCCTGCATGAAGTAAGCGGAGGGGCATCGCCGCTCGGCCGTGCGGGTGCCGACGGGTCGGCGCACAGGTCGTGACGAGCCTCATCGTGAGCATAGTCCGGCGGGTTTTCCCGGCAGAGACACAATCGCGCCCGAATGGCAGGAATACAGTTCGCCGCGCGGGACGCGCGACAGGCGCGACGAACGGCGCGAAGGCGTCGCGCCGGGCGGGTAGTCGGCGTCGCGCTCATGCGAGCCAGTGCGCGAATTCGTAGTACGGAACCGCGTCGCCGCGCGCGAGGGTGCGCCCGGCCGGCAGCCGCGCGAGCCCGCTGGCCAGCACGAGCGACGCCAGCGTGCCGGCGCCTTGCTGGCGCAACGTATCGAGCACGGGCGCGCCGTCGGCACCCACCGTACGGCGCACGCGCACGAAGCGCTCGCGCTGCGCATCCGGCTCGAAACCGGTGTCGATCGGCAGCGACGGCACGATCGGCACGCACGCGTCGCGCCCCTGCAGGCGGCGGATCAGCGGCGCGACGAACAGCGCGAACGTCGACATCGCGGCGCCCGGATTGCCGGGCAGCAGCACCACCGGCCGCGTATCGAGCCGCGCGAGCGCGACCGGCTTGCCGGGCTTCATGCGCACGCCGGCGACGATGAACGACGCGCCGAGCGCGGCCAGCGCGGGACGCAGCAGGTCCTTGTCGCCGACCGACGCGCCGCCGACGCAGATCACGAGGTCGCAGTGCGCGTGCAGGTCGCGCAGTGCCCGATCGACGGCGGCCGCCGTATCGGCGGCGTGCATGCACATCGCGACGTCGGCGCCGGTGCCCGCGACCAGCGCGGCGAGCATGGGTGCGTTGCTGTTGTAGATCTGCTGAGGCGCACGCGGCTCGCCGCATGCGACCAGTTCATCGCCGGTCGTCAGGATGCCGACGCGCAGCGTCGCGCGTACGTCGATCCGCGCCATCCCTTGCGCGGCGGCCACGCCGACGTGCATCGCACCCATCCGCACGCCGGCCGGCACGAGCCGGTCGCCGGCGCGCACTTCCTCGCCGCGGCGGCGGATGTGCGACCCGCAGCGTTGGGGCGCGTCGAACGTGACGCCGCCGTCCCGTTCGTGCGCATGCTCCTGCATCACGACGGTGTCGGCGCCGGGCGGAATCAGGCTGCCGGTGAAGATGCGTGCGGCCGTGCGCGGCGCGAGCGGCGCCGGCATGTCGCCGGCATAGCAGCGCTGCGCGACCCGCAGCGGTTCGCCGTGCGCGAGGTCGGCGTACCGCACGGCGTAGCCGTCCATCGCGCTCTGGTCGGCCGGCGGCTGGTCGAGCAACGCGGTCAGCGGCGCGGCCAGCACGTGGCCGGCCGCTTGCGCGACGGGCACGGACGCGGCGGCCTCGAGCGGCGCGAATGCGCCGGCGAATTGCTGCTGCGCGGCATCGAAATCGAACAGGTGTTTCATGACGAGTGGGCCGGGTGCGCCGGGGCAGGCGCCGGTGGGTCGAGGCGAACGGCGGCGGGCGACACGTATTCGACGAAGCCGTCGTTGCGGCAGAAACCGAGCAGCCGCACGCCGGCTTCGCGGGCGACGTCGATCGCGAGCGACGTCGGCGCCGAGATCGTCGCGAGCATCGGGATGCCGACCCGCGCGGCCTTGCGCACCAGTTCGTAGCTCGCGCGGCTCGACAGGAACACGAAACCCGCGCGCAGGTCGGCGCGGCGGCGTGCGAGCCGCCCGATCAGCTTGTCGAGCGCGTTGTGGCGGCCGACGTCCTCGAACACGTCGAGCACGGCGCCGTCGCGGTCGCACCACGCGGCCGCGTGGATGCCGCCCGTCTCGCGCATCAGCGTCTGTCGCGCCGGCAACGCACGCGCGGCGCGCGCGATCGCGTCGGCGCCGATGCCCGCGGCCGTGCCGGCGGCCGCGATCCGCGGCGGGTGCAGGTCGAGCTGCGCGATGCTTTCGATGCCGCACACGCCGCAGCCCGTGCGGCCGGCCAGCGCGCGGCGGTGCGCCTTCAGCGCCATGAAGGCCTGCTGCGACACGGTGAGCCGCACTTCGGCGCTGCCGCGCCGGCATTCGCTTTCGACGTCGAAGACGTCCGACGCGCGCTCGACGATGCCTTCGCTCAGCGCGAAGCCGAGGCCGAACGCGTCGAGATCGATCGGCGTCGCCATCATCACCGTGTGCGCGATGCCGTTGAACACGAGTGCAACCGGGGTTTCGTCGACGACGCGATCGACGGTGTCGCACGCGTCGCCGGCACGATGGCGCGTCACCTGACACGCGGTGCTGCCGGTCGGATCGTCGCGGTGGGTCATGCAGGTTTCTCCAGGCGGGGCGGCCGGCGGGCCGGCCGGGTACGGCGCATGCGCCGAACGACGGGAATCGATGCCGCCGGGCGGGCGCCGAAGGGCGCGCGGCCGCCGCGGCAGGCGTTGCATCACATGTTAAGCGGGGTGAACAGTGCGCCGCAGGCACAGCGCCGCCACGCGGAAAGCAGTACAGCTGACCGTCCCGCAGGCACGGAACATGTTTTCCGTGCACACATCTTCGGCGGCGCCAGCAGCACAGTTTCAGCGCACGTTCGAGTGATTGCGAGTATCGTTGCAAACGCGATATCGTCATTCACGCTTCGATGCCATGCGGGTGACTGTTTGTGTTCGCATGGGTTGTCGCCAAGTCGTCGCGCGATTTCCTGCTTCGGGCGTACGTCCTCACAACCACGAGCAAATTACGGTCATGGAAATCTTCGATGCGTTCCATCTCGCCCGATTGCAATTCGCATTCACGGTGTCGTTCCACATCGTGTTTCCCGCGATCAGCATCGGCATGGCGAGCTTCCTGGCGGTGCTGGAATGGCGCTATCTCGTCACCGGCGACGCCGCCTACAAATCCATGTTCCAGTTCTGGTCGAAGATCTTCGCGATCGGCTTCGGGATGGGCGTGGTCTCCGGCGTCGTGATGGCGTACGAGTTCGGCACCAACTGGGCCGGATTCTCGCGCGTCGCGGGCAACATCACGGGGCCGCTGCTCACGTACGAAGTCCTGACGGCGTTCTTCCTCGAAGCCGGCTTCCTCGGTGTGATGCTGTTCGGTTGGCAGCGCGTCAGCCCGCGCGCGCACTTCTTCGCGACGCTGATGGTCGCGGTCGGCACGCTGATCTCGACGTTCTGGATTCTCGCGTCGAACAGCTTCATGCAGACACCGCAAGGCTACAGGATCGAGAACGGCCTCGTCGTGCCGGTCGACTGGTTCAAGGTCATCTTCAACCCGTCGTTCCCGTATCGCCTCGTGCACATGACGATCGCGGCGTTCATCGTCGCGGGCTTCATCGTCGCCGCGTGCGGCGCGTGGCATCTGCTGAAGGGGCGCCGCGACGAGCCGGTGAAGCGCAGCTTTTCGATGGCGCTGTGGATGCTGCTGGTGCTCGCGCCGATCCAGATCGCCGTCGGCGACGCGCACGGGCTGAACACGCGCGAATACCAGCCGGCGAAGATCGCGGCGATCGAGGGACTGTGGGAAACCGAGAAGGGCGGCACCGCGCTGAACCTCGTCGGGCTGCCCGACATGCAGGCTGAAACCACGCGCTATGCGATCCAGGTGCCGCACCTCGGCAGCCTGATCCTCACGCACAGCTGGGACGGCGAGATTCGCGGGCTGAAGGAATTCCCGCCGCAGGACCGCCCGTATTCGCCGATCGTCTTCTGGACGTTCCGGATCATGGCCGGCCTCGGGATGCTGATGTTGCTGACCGCGCTGCTCGGGCTGCTGCTGAGAAAGGGCGGGCGCCTGTACGAGACGCGCTGGTTCCAGTGGTTCGTGGTGGCGATGGGGCCGTCGGGCATCGTCGCGTTGCTGGCCGGCTGGATCACGACCGAGGTCGGGCGCCAGCCGTGGACCGTCTACGGCGTGCTGCGCACCGTCGATTCGGTCGCGCCGCTCAGCGCGCAACAGGTCGGCGTGTCTCTGCTGATCTTCGTGGTCGTGTATTTCCTGGTATTCGGAACGGGGATCTACTACATGATGAAACTGATGAAGCGCGGGCCGGCTGCCCAGGCCGGCTACATCGAGCTGCACCGGCATCCGGGGCTGCGCAAGAGCGCGCTGTCCACGCCGCTGAACGTCACCGAGGCGGAGTAACCATGCACATCGATCTCCCTGTCGTCTGGGCCGCGATCATCGGCCTCGGCGTATTCATCTACGTGATGCTGGACGGCTTCGATCTCGGCATCGGGCTGCTGTTTCCGTTCTTCGACGCGAAGGCCGAGCGCCAGGTGATGCTCGACACCGTCGCGCCGGTGTGGGACGGCAACGAGACGTTCCTCGTGCTCGGCGGCGCGGGCCTCTACGGTGCGTTCCCGGTCGTGTATTCGACGCTGCTGCCGGCCAACTACCTGCCGCTGATTCTGATGGTGGTCGGGCTGATTTTCCGCGGCGCGGCGTTCGAGTTGCGCGCGAAGGCCAATCGTACGCAGCATCTGTGGGATCTCGCATTCATCGGCGGCTCCGCGCTCGCCGCGTTCTGCCAGGGGATCACGCTCGGTTCGCTGCTGCAGGGCATCCGGATCGTGAACAACCAGTTCGCGGGCGGGCCGTTCGACTGGCTGTCGCCGTTCAGCCTGTTTTGCGGGATCGGCGTGCTCGTCACCTATGCGACGCTCGGCTGCGGCTGGCTGATCCTGAAGGTCGACGGCGAGCTGCAGCGCAAGATGCGGCTGCTGATGAAGCCGCTCACGGGCGTGCTGCTCGCGGTGATGGGCGTGGTCAGCCTGTGGACCGTGATTGGGCTGCCGGCCGTCGCGCACCGCTGGTTCGGCAGCGGCAACCTCGGCTGGTTCCTGCCGGTGCCGATCCTCGTCGTCGCATGCGTGTGGGGCATCTTCCACTCGGTGAAGCGTGCGCACGAGGCCACGCCGTTCCTGCTGACGCTCGCGCTCGTATTCCTCGGCTACACGGGGCTCGTGATCAGCATCTGGCCGAACATCGTGCCGCCGTCGCTGACGATCTGGGACGCGTCGTCGAGCCATTCGAGCCAGTTGTTCGCGCTCGTCGGCACCGTGATCGTGCTGCCGATCATCCTCGTGTACAACGCGATGCAGTACCGCGTGTTCCGCGGCAAGGTGCGCGAGGGCGACATCGGCTATCACTGAGCGGCAAGCAGCGTGACGCGGCGCGGCGCGCGCGTATCATCACGCGCAGCGCGGCGCCCGCCCCGGCATCCGACCGAACAGCGGCCCGCCACGCGCGGGCCGTTGCGCATCGGGTGCGGGCGCAACGGGTTGCGTATTCCTTCGGCAGTCGAGAAAACATCATGATCGTCAGACCACGACAGAACTGGCTCCGGATGCTGTTCGTATGGAACGGCTCCGTGCTGCAATCGATCATTCCGCAGCTCGTGTTCATGGCGATCGTCAGCACGCTGGCGGTCTTCACGAACGGGCGCATCTTCGGCGAGAAGATTCCGCTCAACACCGCGCCGTTCACGCTGTTCGGGCTCGCGCTCGCGATCTTCCTAGGGTTTCGCAACAACGCGAGCTTCGAGCGCTTCAAGGAGGCGCGGCATCTGTGGGGCAACCTGCTGATCGCCGCACGCGCGGTGACGTCGCAACTGCATCGCTACCTGCCCGACAGCGTGAGCGACGCCGAGCGCAACCGGCTTGCCGATCTGCTGATCGCGCTCGCGTATGCGTTGAAACATCAACTGCGTCATACCGATCCGACCGAAGACCTGACGCGCATTCTCGGAGCGGCGCGCACGGCCGCGCTCGGCGGCAAATGCTACAAGCCCGTCGCGATCCTCGACGAACTACGCGGCGGCATCGTCCGTGCACTGGGGCGCGCGCCCGGCAGCGACGCGACCTGCTGGATGTTCGAGACGCAACTCGACGAGCTCGGCAAGTCGGTCGGTGGTTGCGAGCGCATCCTGTCGACGCCGATCCCGTTTTCGTACAGCGTGCTGCTCCATCGCACCGTGTATGCGTATTGCGTGCTGCTGCCGTTCGGGCTCGTCGATTCGACGGAGTTTTTCACGCCGCTGATCTGCGTGTTCATTTCCTACACGCTGATCGCGCTCGAAGCGATTGCGAACGAAGTGGCCGAGCCGTTCGGCCTCGCGCCGAATGCGCTCGCGCTCGATGCGATGACGCGCACGATCGAGCGGTCGGTGCTCGAACTCGGCGATCGGCCGTTGCCCGAGGAATTCGTGCCGGCGTCGACGTATCAGATCACGTAGGCGGCTTGGTCGGTAGTGTAGTCGTCGGTAAGGTTGCTCGGCCGGATCGACGACGGGTGTGTAGACTCGTGCTCGTTCAATGGAGCCAACACCATGCAACTGCTCGATCACGTGTCGATCGGTGTGCCGGATATCGACCGGGCACGCCCCTTCTACGATGCCGTCATGGCTGCGCTGGGCGCGACCAAGGTCTATGACCGGCCCAATGCGCTCGGCTATGGCGAACGTTGCAGCGCGAACGACCCTGCATCGACTTTTCTGGCGGTGTATCTGGATCCCGCCGAAGTCGGCGCGAGCAAGCGGCACTGGTGCTTCAAGGCTGCTTCCCGCGAGCAGGTGCATGCGTTTTTCGAGGCAGGGCTGGCGACGGGCGGACAGTCCGACGGCGCCCCCGGCTTGCGGCCGCAGTACCACGGCGACTACTACGCGGCTTTTCTGATCGATCCGGCCGGCAACCGGATCGAGGCCGTGTGTCACGCGGCGGCGCCGGAGCGCGAGCGGCCGTGACGGCGCTGGAGCGCGAGCGGCCGTGACGGCGCTGGAGCGCGAGCGGCCGTGACGGCGCCGCTCAATCGAAATACGTCAGCCCCATCGCCCCCTTCACCTCCGCGAGCGTTGCGCCCGCCACTTCTCGTGCATGTAGCGTGCCGCGCTTCAGGATCGCCATCACTTCGGCCTTGTCGGCCTCGAACTCGCGGCGGCGCGCGCGGATCGGCTCGATCAGCGCCTGCAGCCGCTCGTTCAGCACGCGCTTGACGACGCTGTCGCCGAGGCCGCCGCGGCGATAGTGGGCCTTCAGCTCGTCGACCTTCTCCACGTCCGGCTCGAATGCATCGAGGAACGTGAACACGACGTTGCCTTCGACCTGGCCCGGGTCGCTCACGCGCAGGTGATTCGGATCCGTGTACATGTCCTTCACGGCCTGCGCGATCTCGTCAGGCGTCGAGCCGAGCGTGATCGCGTTGCCGAGCGACTTGCTCATCTTCGCCTTGCCGTCGATGCCCGGCAGCCGCGTGACCGCCGACAGCACGGCCTCGCACTCGACCAGCACCGGCCGATCGACGGTCGCGTTGAAGCGGCGCACGAGTTCGTTGGTCTGTTCGATCATCGGCAACTGATCGTCGCCGACCGGCACATGGGTCGCCTTGAACGCGGTGATGTCCGCCGCCTGGCTCACCGGGTAGGTCAGGAAGCCGGCCGGGATGTCGCGCTCGAACCCGCGCAGGCGGATTTCTTCCTTGATGGTCGGATTGCGTTCGAGGCGCGCGACCGTGACGAGGTTGAGCAGGTATTGCGACAGCTCGGCGAGTTCGGGCACCTGCGACTGCACGACGATCGTCGAGATCGCCGGATCGATGCCGACGGCGAGGTAGTCGAGCGCGACCTCGATCACGTTGTCGGTCACGCGCTGGCGGCGGCCCATGTTGTCGGTCAGCGCCTGCGTATCGGCGAGCAGCAGGAATTGCCGCGCTTCGTGCTGCATCTGCACGCGGGCGCGCAGCGAGCCGATGTAGTGGCCGAGATGCAGCGGGCCGGTCGTGCGGTCGCCGGTGAGGATGGTCGGGCGGGTGGGTTGCGTCATGGTCGTCGTGGGCTCCGGGTTGTCGAAGCCGCCAGCGATGACGTCAGCGCAGAAACGCCAATGCCGCCATCGCTGGCGGCATCACGTTTGGGACATGCAAAAGGAAACGGGCCGCCTGGGTCAGGCGCGCCACCAGCAATGTGCGATCCGCGGGGTGGGTCGGGTTTCCATCGCGCAAGTATAGCGCAGTGCGTGGGCGGACGCGTACGTCAGCGGATCACCGATTCCATCGCGAGGTACGCGGTTTCGGCGGACGGCCACAGCAGGTACAGCAGGCCGGCCATCAGCAGCAATGCGCCGGCGCGGACGAACGGCGTGCGGTCTTTGTCGCGTGGGGGATGGGTGGGCTGCTTCGATTTCTTCATGCTTGCAGGCGCGGGGCGCGCCACTCCAACGGTTACTGCAACGGGTCGCGAGGAGGCGAGCCGGGGTGTTGCGGGTTCTACGGGGATAAACACGTGGTGCGCCGTTTGATCACGCAATCGATACGTGCGTTGGTTCGGCGCGCGACGATCCAGGGAGGATCGGCCATGGTGTGCGACACGCATGCTATCAGCTTGGCTGCCAGCTGACCGTAAAGAATTGTCGGGCAATGGGCGGGGCGGTATGTGCCGGGATATGGAGGCGTTTACCGTCGCTCACCCGAAAGAACGTAAAAAATTAATAAAATCAATGAATTGATATTTAATTGTTGAAGGGGTCGGATTGACCGATTGTGTGCGCCGCGGTCACGCCATGGACGCCGATGAGACCCATGGCGTTCTCTGCGGCTTCGGTCGAGTGATTGCGCGCTGTTTAGCATGGTGCGATTGTCTTCGTATGAACGTTGCATTTAGAATCGGTGACCAAACAACCAAGCGCGCAGGTGACTCGGCGATCTGAGAGCGCCGTTTCCGAATGCCCATCTATAAGTGAACGTGACCGAAATGCTGCGCGCCTTCGTTGGCACGCTCGATCAGAACAAACGTGCGATCCGGTTTCATTGGGGCCGTCACCAGGATGCGCTGGCGCATGTCCTGGTACCGCAGAGCATCGATTTGACGGAGGGCCTCTGTGTCGGCCTCGAAGGGCACCTGACCTGCTTGTCGTCACGCCCGGATCTGCCGCTCTCTGCATTTTTGGGGTTGCCGCTTTCGGTGCAACTGATGACGGATCGAGGCAAGCCATATCCGATCAACGGGATCATCACGGATGTCCGCGCCGGTCAATCGGACGGTTCCCTTACGTGCGTGCAACTGACATTGAGAGATGCGCTGGGTATTCTCGATCAGCGGATCAACAGCAGAACGTTTCGTTCGATGAGTGTCCCGGACATTCTGGAGACGCTGCTGCACGAATGGCAGCAACGCAGCTCCGCGTTGGCGCAGGCTTTCGATTTCGAACTCGTGCTGGATCGCAATCAGTATCCAAAGCGCGAGCAGACGCGCCAGGCGGGCGAATCGGATGCGGCGTTCATTCGCCGGTTGTGTCGACGCGACGGCATTTTCTGGTACGCCCGGGCAGGCAAGCATGACGGTGCGGCCACGGACACGCCGGTCCATACGCTCGTGTTCTGTGACGATCCGACGAAGCTGCCGCAGGCGGCGGCAGGCCAAGTGCCTTACCACCGCGGTACGCAGTCGCGGGAGCGTGACTCGGTCACGCTATGGTCCACGGCCCGTGCATTGACGCCCGGAAGCGTGCGGCGCGCCAGTTGGGATTACAAGACCGGCAGGATGGCGCAGTCCGAACAGGAGACGATCGTCGATCACGGCGAGGCAGGCAACGATCTCGCGAAGCTGCTGGCCGACTCGGTCATCGACGTTCCGCATGCGGCGGACTCGGATGCCGACCACGAGCGTCTGGCGAAGGCTCGCATTCTGGCACATGAGCATCGCGCCGAATGCGTGCATGCGTCGAGCGACGTCCGGGATGTCTCGCCGGGTTTCTGGTTCACGCTGCGTGGGCATCCGGAGCTCGATACCCGGCCCGAGGAGCAGCGGCAGTTCGTCGTTACCAGCTTGCACCACCGGGCCACCAACAATTTTTCGAAGGCGCTCGACGAGCGAGCCCAGGCGCTGTTTGCCGCGAGTCGCTGGAGTTTCGACGCGTTGCCGGTCGAAGAGGGTACCGGGGTTCGCTACGAGAACACATTCATTTGCGTGCGCCGCGGTGTGCCGCTGACGCCAGCGTACGATCCGCGCGTCGATTTGCCGGCTGTGCATCCGTTTACCGCGAAAGTGGTTGGCCAAGCCGGCGAGGAAGTGCACTGCGACGAATTGGGGCGCATCAAGGTGCAGATTCTCGGTTTGCGCGGGGACGATCATGCCCACGCGCAAGGTGCCGGCACCAGCGGAACCGAGCGGGACAGCGCGTGGGTGAGATGGGTCAGCCCCTGGGCCGGCCCGAACTACGGCATGGACATGCTGCCGCGCGCGGGAATGGAGGTGCTGATCGACCATTTGCACGGCGACCCCGACAAGATGGTCGTGACCGGGGTGCTGCACGGCGGTCCCAACATGCCGACCACGTTCAGCCACACCGGTTCGCTTCCGGGCAATCGCTATCTATCCGGCATCAAGACCAAGGAGATCAAGGCGGATCGCTACAACCAGCTGCGTTTCGACGATACGCCCGGCCAGATCAGCAGCCAGCTTGCCAGCGAACACACCTATACCCAGCTGAACCTGGGCTACCTGACGGAGCCTCGTAACGATGGCAAAGGGGCGCCTCGTGGCGACGGTTTGGAGGCCAGAACCGATGCCCAGGCGGTCATTCGCGCCGCGAAGGGCGTCTACGTGACCGCGCAGCAGCAGGGGCGTGCCGAAGGCAAGATGCTTGAACGTACGGCATTGCAGACGTTGATCGAACAATTGCAGGAACTGGTACGGAACCTCGGCGATGCGTCCGCTGCGAACGACGCTGACAATACCGACCTCGCACGCATCGAGAAGATCACATCGCAGATCAAGGGCTGGGATGCTGGCAGCAACGTTGACCAGGGCGGCGGCGGCTCCGGCGGCGCGCCGATGGTGGCAATCGAGGGGCCGGCCGGCGTGACCGTCGCGAGCCAGGACGCCATGGTGCTCGGGGCGCAGACCAACATCGATGCAGTGAGTGCCGGCAACACGCAAATCAGCGCGGGGCGCCGCCTGTTGATGCGCGTCGGAGACTGGATGAGCGCGTTCGCGGCCAAGGGAATGACGCTGGTCACGGCAGACGGGAAGCTGCGGATCGAGGCGCACAAGGAGGATGTGGTGGTGAAGGCCGCCAAGCGCATCATCCTGGAGGCAGGCGAAGAAATCGTGTTCCGCTCGCCGAAGGTCAATACCCAGGCGAGCGACGAAGCGTCGATCAACGGCGGGTCGAGCTACAGCCAGTGGAATGGCGGCGGCGTTGTGCATGGCACGAGCGGCGTATGGCGCGAACATGCGGCGTCGCACAGTCTCGTCGGGCCGGACAACAAGGCTGTGAAAGCGCCCGATCCCCTGACCTTCAAGGAGTTGGAGCAACAGGACAGCCTCGCGGTAGTGCTCCGTTCCCACCCGAACGATGGCCGGCCGCTTGCCTATGAGCCGTACACGCTTTACAAGGGAGCGGCCAAGATTGCGGACGGCGTGACCGACGAGCATGGTCAACTGATCATCGCGAATCACCAGAAGGGTACGTCTTCCTATACGGTCAAGCTGCACAATGGGCACGAGATCGAGGTGCCCGTGATGGAAGGAGGGTTGAGCGACGACGATCAACTGGCCGCACAGGGATGGCGGGCGGTCGACGGCGATCCGGAATCGCGCCAGCGCCACGCAGAGGGCTGACCGACGATTTGCTGCAGTTTTCGACGAGAAACGTGATGTCCGATACCAATACCCAAAACAAATCGAAGGCGCCGGTCGATGTCTGCAAGCGTCAGACGGTCGCTAGTGCGCAGTGGTTTCTGGAAAAGCAGGCGGACTACTACGCGCCGCCTTATGAAAAGAATAATCTCGACGTATTCATTTGCGGCGAGGACGCATTCATGCAGATTGCAGCCGACTTGAAGGCCGCCAAGCATAGTGTCGAAATCATTTGCTGGGGTTTCGACCCGGGCATGGAACTGATCCGCAAGGGCACGGTTTGGCCGCGAGGAGATACCTGGGGCGGTCTGCTGCGCGATGTAGCCGCCGGGAAATTCAACAACGGCAAGCCGGTGCAAGTGCGTTTGCTCTCGTGGTATGGCTTCATCGGTAGTCTCGGTTCGAACAATATGCCGGGCCACAGCAGCGGTCGTTTGAACTATGAAGAAAAGATGGCCATGATGGTCGGCGCCGCGGGTGGCATCTATTTGCCAACCGACAAGCCACCTCAACCGCAGACGCCTCAGGAGCGACGTGAGGACTTCAATGCGCGGTGGTACGACGATGCGTTTGCCGGGCGATTCCCCACCCTGTCGGTTCGTACCCGAGATGGCAATAGCAAAGCGGTTCACGAAAGTCTGGCGGGCGAGCCGGGTAAACGCGATTTCACGGAAGTGTTGGGTCTGGAGAAAGTGGCCACGGATCACCAGAAGACCATTCTGATTGACTACGAGTACGATGGCGGTGCGCACGCAGTAGGCTATGTAATGGGCTTGAACAGCGTGACCGACTATTGGGACACACAGCAACACCTTTTCTTCGATCCACGTCGCGGTGAGTCATGGGAGGGGGCGAACGACGCTCAACCGGGTCTGAAGCCTTTCCAGGATTACGCTAGCCGTATTAGAGGTGAAGCGTTGGTGGCGGTGAGCAAGAACTTCACCGACGCGTGGAATCGCGCCAAGGGCAAGGGTGCGAATATCTCGAGAACGCACGATTTCAAAAAAGTACCGGCGGGCCTGACGCGGAATCTCGGTACGCCGTGTCAACGGGCGCAAGTCGTCCGAACGCAGCCCGAAGAAAAGGACAAATCCATCAAGGCGTTGTACGAGCAGGCGACGTCCTTTGCAAGAAGCTATATCTACGTCGAGAATCAGTATTTTCAATATACGGAATGGCCGAATAAGCTGAAGGAGTGGCGAACCGAGTTCCTTGCGTGCAGCCAGTCAGCCGGACGGAAGCCGTCGGACATACCGAACCTGCACGTGATGGTTGTCATTCCGACACCCGAGCGGATACAAATGGTGCCGCGTACGCACGATACGGTTAAGGTTCTGGGGCACGGTACCTCCATGCCTAATCAGGACAAGGCAGTCGAGGATGAGCTCGCCCGCAACCGGCGGCAGCAAACGGAGTGGGACGCCTATGTCAAGCGGCAGAAGGCGAGCGGCGGGAGAATCGATCCCGATCTTTACCCGGCACCGCTTTCGCCCGCGGCGCAAAGCGCCAAGGACCTTGGCGATAAGGCGTCTCTTGCTAAATCGCTCGATCAAATGGGCATTCGCACGCTGGTGGGTAGCCTGTGGGCCTTCGACCGCAATTGGCGCAATTCCAAGTTGAATACCGAGACGGCGAAGCAGCAGGCTGATTGGGATGAATATGTGAAGAAGCAGCAAGCCAAGGGCGAATTGCCCGATCCGGACCGAGCGCCGATGCTGCCGCTGTCGGCACAGTTGATTGCGGCCCGGTACAGAGAAATCTATATCCACAGCAAGTTGCTGCTGATAGACGATAGTTTCTTCACGCTCGGTAGCGCCAACCTGAATTTACGGAGCATGGCGGTTGATGCGGAGATCAATGTGGGCAGTGATGATCGTGCCAAGAGTACCGATTTGCGTAAGCGGGTTTGGAAGCTTCATACCGGCGGCAAACATGATGGTGGCGACGGTAGTCCCGATGCAATCAAGGAAACATTCATGAAGTGGCAGAAGCTCATGGATTCGAACGTCATGCAAAGAAAGAGAGGTCTGGATCTGTCGGGCTTCCTGATGGCGTTCCAAGACGAGCGCACGTCAAGCGTTCGGCTGGCTTAATGCGCGTCCCAATCATGCGAGTTTTGATGAGTTCTACAACGTCCAAGCGTTTGCGCCTGGCGGGCGCGTTTTCTCTTTCTTTGTTTTTTGCATGTACGGCCTGCTCGATGAACGATTCCCTGCCGCGAAATATGTCGCTCGACGCTTTCAATCCACATCGCGAATCGTTTGATTGCGTGCACGAAGCTGCCGTGGTTCCGCCTGTTGATCCGGAGGCCGATCGCTGGAATCAGCAGGCGATGAAAATGACGAGCGCGTTGCTGTGGCCAAACCAGCGTGATTATGCGGGTGCCGTCGCGCTGTGGACCAAGGCTGCCGAGCGCAAGCACTGGAAAGCCATGCTGAACCTTGCAAATGCCTATGCTCAGGGGCTGGGTGTCGACCGCAACAGTGAGCGTGCCGTGCAGATCACCGAGCAGGCGATGAAACTGGGTATTCCTGCTGCCTACGATCTGATGGGGACTTATTACATGAACGGGGTTGGGGTAAAGCAGGATTCCAGCCGTGCGTTCGCATTCTGGCAACTTGCTGCGGACAAAGGCAGCCCGAGCGCCATGGCTTATTTGGGTAGCAAGCTTGACGCAGTCTACGACGACCCGAAGTCGGGCTTCTGGGGAAATCGAAAGGTTGCACTCAAAATGCTTGAATGCGGTTTCGCTCAAGGTAATGGAGATGCAGCATATGCTCTCGGAACAACGCTCGTCGGTTCCGATAAATCGCTCGGTGAAGACAACGCGCAAGCCCTCAAGGTTCTGCATGAAGGCGTGAAATACGGGAGTGCCAAGAGCGCGGCGTATCTGTTCGGTGCGTTTGACGACGGCGATCCCGTGGTCGGCAATGTGAAGGATCGTGCCCGTGCCGAGCGCTACAGTGTCCTTGCCGATCGTCTCGAGCGCGACCCCGACCTGCGTCTGCCGAATCTGGACAAGGTCGTGCCGCTACCGCCCACCAAGCTGCCCAAGTGGGATGGCAACAAGGAGATGTTGATCGACGCGGCGAAGGCGGTGACGTCCATGCCGGTGTCGCCGGTCAAACCCGCGGCGCATCCCGCGTCTCTGCGTACGGGGCGCGCCTATGTGCCCGACGGCTATATGCTGCCGGAGAGGCCGCAGGTCGCCGTTCCTCCACAGGCGGAAACGACGGCCGCTCCTGTCGGTGGTTACTGGCTCGCTCAACTGAAATATCCGACCACCGAACGCCATTTCGCATGGAATGCGGCTCAGGTACCGATGCATTACCGGAACGAGGAACTGTTCGATCGGAGCCGCCCCGGTTTGATGCCCGAGGACGGTCGGATCTTCTTCCACTATGTCGGGGATGCGATTCCGATGCCTGTGCAGCCGGTGGAATCGCATCCGCGTGTGACGCAGGGTATTGCGCGCGTCGCCGAATTTCCCGACCCGGCCATCCGGTGTCGCGGCACACGCACGTGCCCGGTGACGGGCATCTGGCAGGCCGGTGTGGCAGACGATCATCATCGGGCGGCCACGTTCAATCAGTGGTATCGCCAGGCCTACGTGTTGCAGGGTGATGCGTTCCCCGACCCACGGGCCATGCATCTGGACGTATCGCCGGCGGACGTGACGTGGACGTGGTGGAACGAAGCCAATCACCTTGGATTCGCGAAGCTGCCTCAGGTCAGCGTCGGCAACCCTTCCGAGAACGCTTGACGGAGCAGAGATGCGTAAATCGACGATTGCCGCTACGGTGTGTGTCGGAGGGCTGATCCTGGCTGCCTGGGGCGCGATTGCAACAATGGGGGCCGTGGCGCAGATCAGCGGAGGTAGCTACGGTTCGCACGATGTAAGCGATTTCGCGATCGAGAACTTCCTGTTTCTCGGTCCGCTGCTTGCGTTGGGTGGTCTGGTCGCATGGTTCGCCAGCCGAGATTCGGCAACATCCGACGACGATGGTGATGAGCAACCGTCGGGCAAGGATGAGCGCAATCCGGCTGCTCCCGCGCACCGGGACGCAGGCCAATGAGCAGTGCCGAAATAATCCACAAGCACGATCAGTGGCGCAAGGGCGTGGGCGGCATGCCTGCGGGACTGTCTGGTCAGGCGGACAGCTCTGCCTATGCCGGCCTCGATCTGGGTCTCGCGCAATTTGTCGGTAGCAGTTTCAGCGGCAGCAGTTTCACCGGAACGTCATTCCGGCAGGCCGGCTGGACGGGTTGCCGGTTCTCGGCGTGCACGTTCACCGGTTGCGATTTTGCGGAGATTGCGATTTCCGGATGCACATTCGTTGATTGCAGCTTCAACGACGCTGCTTTTCAGGGCAGCGCTTTCAACGACGTGAAATTTCTCGGATGCAAGTGGAACGGTGTCAGGTTCGACGGCAACACGTGGCATTCGGTGCAGGTACTGAACTGTACCGGCACCACGATGGAAGCTCACGGCCTCAAGGGGCTCGACGTCGACTTCACCGGAAGCTATTTCGAGCATCTGGCCTTCGAGGATACGGAAATCAACGGCGGGCATTGAGTCGAGATTGCCTTCGTTGCGGGTTTCGTCGACGTAGCGGCAAGTCGGCCCGCGATGGTTACTCTCTGCGTACTCGGTCGCGTACCGCAGCGCTACTGAAAATGGCGCTCCGTCGGATCAGCGTGCGCGCATGCTTGGCACCATCCCCAAACCGCCCGATATCGGCTCGTCGATACCAGAAAAAAACATCATTCCGCGTAAAGAAGCATGCCAGCGATCGGGTGCAGCCGCCCGCCGATCGCCCGCCGCAACGCGCTTGTGCGTACCAAAGGTGTCCGTTCAATGTCGCTAAGGGGGCAGGTGGACTGATTTGGGTTCCTGATACTTGAAAGAATTGTCGGGAACAGTCGCGGCCGCGCGTGTGCTGTCCGCCCGCTCGAACGGCATGTAGTTCGACCAATGCGCGCCTTCTCGCGCGTCCGGACGCCGGCGACCTCGGAATCCTCGCGCACGCCGCCCGCCCGCGGTGCCGACCGACTTCACAGCCCCCTCGCACGGTTCGTCCCTGCAACAGTCCCGCCGAAATTTCCGGCCGGGCCGTCGCACATCCCTTTCCCGGAGAACCCCATGCGATATCCCTTGCAGCATACCGACCAGCCCGTCGTCGCGCGGCGCCCATCCGAACCGGAACCTCACGCACCCGCGCCGCGGGCGAATCTCGAGGAGGTATGAGCCATGAGCAACGACACACTCGCCCCCCTGCTGCGCCAGATCGCGGAGAAGCGCCTGGGCCGGTCGCTCGAGCCGGGCGATGAACAGGCATTGCTCGCGCGGCTGTCGAGCGGGCAGGGGAACCCGTCGGCGCCCGCCGCTGGCCCGGCCACGCAGGCGAGCGCCGCGAAGCCACCCTTGCCGCAGTTGAAAACCCGGCGCGAAGCGCGCGAACAGATCAAGCATTTTCTGCAGCTCAACCAGCAAAAGGCGTACGAGAAGATGCGCGGCATCCTGCAGACGATCGACATGCAGAACGAGACGACCCTCGGCATGCTGGCATCGGAACAGCAGAAGGTGTCGGGCGTACTCGATGCCCACACACCGAACGACGACGCGCAGGCCTCCGGCGCGGCGGAGATCCAGGACAGCACGCGCGAGGCGCTGATGATGATCGGGGAACAGCTAACGGGCCTGATTCGGCAGGAAATCGAAACCTGCTTCCGCCAATACGGCGATGCGCTCGCCGAACGGCTTGCCGAACGGCTCGCCGTCAGGCTCGACGCGATGGAGGACAGGTTGCGAACCATCGGCGCCGATCCGGCCGAACCGTCCGAACCCGCCGCCGCCGTTCACGATACGCCCGGCCCAGCGTCCATGGAGTAGCACGCGGGTCATGCGGCCGAACGCGGAACCGGCCGGCCCCATGTGCGACCTCTCAACTACGTGAACCAAGGAGCTACAAATGGCTGATACGTGTCAAGTGTGCCAGGTCAATCCCGCGATTACCGACGCGGTCACACAGGTCAACGTCAAGGTGGTCGCGGAAGCGCCGGCAATGGCGATGGGCTCGCTGTACCAGGCCCAGAGCCACTCGCTCAGCATCCTGTTCGAGAACGCGGTGCAGCAGCAGTCGCAGGCCGCGATCCAGTCGCAAACGTCGACGAACGTGGGGACGATGCAGCTCTACACGATCGGGCCGGAAAGCGCGGGCGCGGCCGCCACGGAGATCGGCGCGAACGGGATCATTTCCATTCTGGCCGACGTGATCGCGATCGGGAAGGCAGTGACCAAGCAGTAAGGCCTCATCGCAGCGCCGCGGTCGAGCGGCGGCGCAGGCGGCACGCGCCGCCGATACCGCCGCCGCGCCGCGGAGTCGCAGCATGACCGCCGGTGCCTGACCCACGGTGCCGTGCGGTGTTCCGGAGCAAACGACGGAGCGGGCAGAGCCGATTCGATGCGGTGTCCGCTCGACAACCAGGAGAAATACGATGCCGAATGACGCAAACGACCAGAAGGACCCCTGCAAGACTTGTACGGTCAACGCCGCGATCACCGACGCGGTCACGCAGACCAACGTCAAGGTGGTCGGCGAAGCGCCGGCGATGGCAACGGGCTCGCTGTACCAGGCCCAGAGCCATTCGCTCAGCGTGCTCTTCGAGAACGCCGTGCAGCAGCAGTCGCAGTCCGCGGTGCAACTGCCGACCTCGACGAACGTGGGCACGATGCAGCTGTACACGCTCGGGCCGGCGAGCGCCGGCGCCGCCGCGACGGAAATCGGCTCGAACGGCGTGCTGTCCGTACTGGCCGACGTGCTCGCGCTCGGCAAGGCGCTGGCCTGACGCGTAAGCCGGCGTCGGCGCCGGGCGGCGGTCCCGCGGTGGCTGCCGCCCGGCGCCCGACGTCGTGTCGACGCCCGTGGCGGCGGGACGCCCCGCCGCGCATCGACGGCGCCGACCGACCCCCCGACGCCTTCATGACTGCGCCTCGGCGGCGCGCACACCAGGAGCAACGACATGCCGGAACAGGTTTCCCCTGCGATGACCGATGCAGTCACGCAAGCCAACGTCAAGGTGGTGGGCGAAGCGCCCGCCGTGGCCTTGGGCACGCTCATGCAGTCGAACAGCCATGCGTCCGCGATCCTGCTTCACAACGCGGTGCAGATGCAGGCGAACCAGGCGGCGTCCAATCTTGCCGCCACGACCGTCGGCATCATGCAACTCTATGCCGGCTCGCCGGTGGCGCTGGCCAGCGCGGCGCGGTCGGCGAACGACAACTTCGTATCGCAACTGGCCGCCGTCGCGCAGTTGATGAACGCCATCGGCCACGGGCGCGGCTGACCCGCGGCTGACCGTTACGGCGCGCCGCGCAACCCACCTGCCCGCACGGCGGCGCTGCATGACGCATGCGCTTGCCGGGGCGGGTGTCAATTGGCGTCGGCGATGGTCCGGAGCCGCTCCGGTTTCTCGATCGTCACGCCGTGTTCGTGTAGCCGGATCAGGCCGTCGCGCTGCATCTTCTGCAGGCTGCTGTTCAGCCGCGGCCGGCTGACGTTGAGCATCGCGGCGAGGATGCTCTGGCTCTCCGGCAGCGGCACCTCGAGACCATTCCCTTGCATGCGATTCAGCAGATGGCGCGCGAGCCGTGCTTCGAGCCGGTACAGGCACGCCGACTCGACGAAGTCGCTCAACTGGTGAATGTGCCGGCACAGCTGGTCGTGGACGCGCGCCATGAATTCCGCGTTGGCCTGCAGCGGCGCGAAGTGCTGGCGATGCAGCAGCAAGACGCGGCAGTCGGCACTCAACTGGGCGGTGAAGCTGCGCCGGTGCGCGCGAATCAGCGTGTTTTCGCCGATGAGGTCGCCCGGTATGGCGTGGCCGAGAATGATCTCGCGGCCGCCGGGTTCGTGCAGCGTCTTGTAGACGCGGCCATGGCGCACGAACGCGATGAAATCCTCCGGATCGCCCTTGAAGAACAACAGGCGATTGCCGTGTTCGGGCCAGGGCGTGACGTGCCGCTCGATGTGGGTGAGCAGACTGTCCGGGAGATCGGTCAGTATCGGTATATTGCGCAGCGTTTGAGCGTCAGCAAGGGCAGGCATGTTTTCCGCGCGAGGTTGTTTGACGATGCGGCCACCTAGCGAAAAACGCTGCCTTCGGCATTACGTGAAAAATGAATAACGAAAGTATTGAAATAATCGGCAGGCAATCCGGACAAGGCGGCATTTCGGCGGCAAGCGCGCTGGATCGACCGACATGAAAAGCAGCATGCCGACGCACGGACGCATCGCGGCGGTAGTCGTTCTTTTTCATCGCAATGCCGTTATTCGGTCAGGCCCGACGGCGTATCTGAAACGACGGATCGGGCTATGCCGGTGAATTAAAATTTCCGTTCATAATAATCAAGAAAATTTACCGAAACCGATTATCGTTATATCGGTGTTACGCGGGTAACAGCGCCATTCCCGGTGTCGAATCGATTCTGTGTTTTCCATAAAAAAAGGAAGACACGGGATGACAACCTCGAACCAGCACGCTGCCCCGACGCCCGAGTCTTCGGCGCAGCAGCTCGATCGCACGTGGCGGGAAATGCAGGGGAAATTGCGGCGTCGCGCGCGCCTGTTGTGCAAGGGCGATATTCACCGTGCCGACGAACTGCTTTCCGATACCGCACTCAAGGTTCACATTTACCTGCAGCGCTCGCCCGAACGCGTTCGCAACCTCGCGGGCTTTCTCTTTCTGGCGCTGAATCACGCATTCCTCGATGGCGCGCGCCGCCGTCTGCGCGAAAGCGGCATGCTCGAATTCGACCCGGCCTGGGACGACGATCACGCCGTCGAGCTGGCCGGCCACGCGCCGTCTGTGGAGCAGCAACTGCTGCTTCGGCAGCAGCTGCTGCGCCTCGAGCGGGCGCTGTCGATGCTCTCCCCGCAGCAGCAAATGCTGTTCACGCTGAAGTTCGAGGAGGACCGACCTTATCTGCACATCGCCGCGACGCTCGGGATCAACGAGCCGCTTGCCAGAAAACGCGTCGAGCTGTTGCGCAAGAAGTTGCGCGAGGAACTCGCGTGAGCGCGTTCACGAATGCCGGTAGCCAGCGTTCCTGACTGCATGCACGGCGTCGATGGCCTGCCGGCCCGCCCGTTCCTTCAATCGCATGCCGGAGCCGAGATCCGAGGAGGCCTCGTGGCAGACAAAGTCAATGAGCAGATTACCGACGCGCTGACGCAGACCAACGTGAACGTCGTCGCGGGATCGCCGGCCCAGGCGCTGGGCATGCTTTACCAGATGTTCAGCCAGGCCGTCGGCATCTCGGCGCAGAACATGACGCAGCAGCAGGCGGCGCTGAACCAGATTTCGAACGCCGTCGTGTCGAAGGCGGTGGCCATGATCCTGTCCGTCGAGGCGTCGCCGAAGCCGCCATCGGGCGGCGCGGCGCTGCCCGCGGCGGCCGGGCCGCAGACGGGCCCCACGCATTAGGACGCGACGACTATCGGGACACCTAAGTCATGAACATGAAAGGTCTTTTGGATGGACGCGGAACAGGCGCGACGCAAGCGCCGGATGACGTCGCTAACGCCGCAGCCGAAGCGACGACGCAGGCCGATGCCGCGCCGCACGCCGCTGCTTCGGCAGCCGGCAAGCGTGCATGGCCGATCAACCGGCTGCGCAGGTTCACCGATGCGCTGAAGGCGCCGGACCAGATCGCGGGTGCGACCGGGGGCGCCCCGTCGGCGCTGAAGACCGTGCAGGCGATCAACGCGGAGGCGGCGTCCTACGCGACGACGCAGATATCCGTCGGCCCGAACATGATGATCACGCAGGCAGGCGGCATGGTCGCGCAGGCCGCGGCCAACTACTTCGAAGCGTCGACGTCGCTGGCGATCGCGGGCAAGAGCGTGCTGATGAAGGATCTGGCGCAGAAGACCATCGACGAGGACGTGAAAGGCATGGCGATGGATGCGGTGGGTCTGCTGTTGACGGACCTGTTCGTCGCGACCGCGGCGGTCGTCGCGGGCGCCGCGGAGGCGATCGAAGGCGAGGCCGCGAGCGTCGCGCTCGACAGGATCGACGAGAGCCTGCAGAAGTATCAGGCGTTGCTGGACAAGAAGGGCACGTAGCGCACCTGGCGCACGCAGCGCGCGGCGCCGATGACGAACGTCGCGGGCCATCGCGTCGTGTGAACCGCGGGGCGATCGCCTGCCGCGCGTGCGGCGACACAGTATCGATCGACACGACCCGCCGGACCGTCCGGGCCGATGCGGGATGTGAGCGGCGGGCACGACGCACGTTCCGGTTGAACGCGTCGCGGCCTGCTACCGGCAGTCCTGTCCAGTCATGAGGGGAACCCATGTCCTACATCATTGAGAACGTACGCGGTCCCGCGCCGCTGCGGGTTGGCGAGCGCAAATGGGGCGATGCGACGGAGATCGATTTCGGCGCGATGACGAGCTGCATCGCGCTCGTCGAGCAGACGCCGGGCCAGCCGACACTGGTGCGCGGGATCCATCTGTCTATCGTCGGAGACGGCGGCACGAACGTCTACGACACGGCCGCGGATGTCGCCGGGCAGGTCGAGACGATCATGCAGCAAAGCGGCGACATGCGAGCGTGCGTCGGGCGCATCGACCTCTGGCAGGCCAGCACGTCGCAAAAGGTGCAGGATTTCTTCGTCGCGTTGATGATGAGCCTCGACATGATCGACTGGGTGCAGGTGCCGGACGGCAACCTGCGGGTGCGGATCCACGGCGGCGTGATGCAGTATCAAAAGGGCACCGACGCCTGGACCGACGTGTAGTCGGCACCGTCCGTGCAAACCGGCGCCCGCGATGCGCGCGGGCGCCGGCGACATATCGTTCGATGGTGCCGACTATCGAGTCGCTCGCGTCGACGCATCCGTTTTTTCGGCTCCGATACGTGGGTGTCGGACGGCTCCCTGCCGGCATGCCGCTTCGGACTGCGTGCACGCACGTCGCCCGCCACCGGCCCACGCCCCAGCTTTTTGCTCGTCAACACCAACAAAAAACCTCGTTTCGCCCCACGCAGCCTGTCAGCAGAATGTCTCCATTCCCGCTCACGCGACCCCGCGCGTCGCATGAGCCGCACTTCAGAAGGAGACAGCCGTGGCAGTCGAAACAACCGCAATCGATACGCTCGTCGTCGGCGCCGGGCAGGCCGGCGTGGCCATGAGCGAGCATCTGGGCAAGCTGGGCGTGCCCCACCTCGTGCTGGAGCGCGACCGTATTGCCGAACGCTGGCGCACCGGGCGCTGGGATTCGCTGGTCGCGAACGGCCCCGCCTGGCACGACCGGTTCCCGGGCCTCGAATTCGACGGTCTCGATCCCGACGCGTTCGCATCGAAGGACCAGGTCGCGGACTACTTCGAAGCGTATGCGCGCAAGTTCGACGCGCCGATCCGCACCGGCGTCGAAGTGAAGAACGTGGTGCGCAACACGGGCAAGCCGGGCTTCGTCGTCGAGACGTCCGACGGCACGATCGAGGCGAACCGCGTGGTGGTCGCGACGGGGCCGTTCCAGCGCCCGGTGATTCCGCCGATCGCGCCGGACGACGCGCGCGTCGTGCAGATTCACTCCGCCGACTATCGCAACCCGGGCCAGCTTCCGGCCGGCGCGGTGCTGGTGGTCGGCGCGGGTTCGTCGGGCGTGCAGATCGCCGACGAGCTGCAGCGTGCGGGCCGGCAGGTTTACCTGTCGGTCGGGCCGCACGATCGCCCGCCGCGTGCGTATCGCGGCCGCGACTTCTGCTGGTGGCTCGGCGTGCTCGGCGAATGGGACAAGGAAGTCGCGACACCCGGCCGCGAACACGTGACGATCGCGGTGAGCGGTGCACGCGGCGGCCATACGGTCGATTTCCGCGCGCTCGCGAACCAGGGCGTGACGCTGGTCGGGCTGACGAAGTCGTTCGACGGCGGCGTGGCCGTGTTCGAACGCGATCTCGCGTCCAATCTCGCGCGCGGCGACGAGAACTACCTGTCGCTGCTCGACGCGGCCGACGCGTATGCGGCCCGCAACGGCCTCGACTTGCCGGAAGAGCCGGACGCACGGCGCATCCTGCCGGATCCCGACTGCGTGGCGCATCCGATCCTCACGCTCGATCTCGCCGTCGCAGGCATCACGTCGATCGTCTGGGCCACGGGCTACGCGGTCGACTACGGCTGGCTGAACGTCGACGCGTTCGGGCCGAACGGCAAGCCGCAGCACCAGCGCGGCGTGTCGAAGGAGCCGGGCATCTATTTCCTCGGGCTGCCTTGGCTGTCGCGACGCGGCTCCAGCTTCATCTGGGGCGTGTGGCACGACGCGAAGCACATCGCCGATCACATCGTCACGCAGCGCAAGTACCTCGCGTATCACGACGCGTCGCAGCGCCGCGCAGCCGCGCAAGCGGTGCGGCTCGACACACGCCTGCTCGCCGAAGCGGCGAACTGATCGCCTGACGAACAGACCCATCCCGCCGCGTCGCGACGGCTTCCGGCGCGGCGGGCGACCCCACCGACACTCGAAGGATCTCGATGAGCCAGCCTACCCATACGCGTATCCGGATGTTCAACACGAAGGATACCTATCCGAACCAGACGCTCGACAACGACCTGTGCCAGGCCGTGCGGGCCGGCAACACCGTCTACGTGCGCGGTCAGGTCGGCACCGATTTCGACGGCAACCTGATCGGCCTCGGCGACGCGCGCGCGCAGGCCGAGCAGGCGATGAAGAACGTCAAGCAGTTGCTCGAGGAAGCCGGCAGCGACATCACGCATGTCGTGAAGACGACGACCTACCTGATCGATCCGCGTTATCGCGAACCCGTGTACCGGGAAGTCGGCAAGTGGCTGAAAGGCGTCTACCCGATCTCGACGGGGCTCGTCGTCTCCGCGCTCGGGCAGCCGCAGTGGCTGATGGAAATCGACGTGATCGCGGTGATTCCCGACAACTGGCAGCCGAGCCACGCATAGGGGTCGACATGACTTTCTCCATCGTCGGGCGCTGCCCGGAGACGGGCCAGCTCGGGATCGCGATCAGCTCGTCGAGCATCGCGGTGGGCGCGCGCTGCCCGTGGGTGCGCGCGGGCGTCGGCGCCGTCGCGACGCAGAACATCACGCTGCCGGCGCTCGGACCTCAGGTTCTCGACCTGATCGAACACGACCTGCTCGCGCCTGCCGCGGCGCTCGACCGCGCGTTGAGCGCGAACGGCTGGAGCCAGTACAGGCAGGTCACGGCGATCGACGGGCAGGGGCAGACGGCATGCTTCACCGGCAAGGAGGCGCTCGGCACGCATCACGCGGTGCAGGGCGAACAATGCGTGGCGGCCGGCAACCTGCTGGCCGCGCCGGCCGTGATCGACGCGATGGTGCGGGCCTTCGAGCAGGCGTCCGGCCTGCTCGCCGACAGGCTGCTGGCCGCGATGCACGCGGCCATGACGGCCGGCGGCGAGGCCGGCCCGGTGCATTCGGCCGCGTTGAAGGTGGCCGGCGACGTGACCTGGCCGATCGTCGACCTGCGCATCGACTGGGCCGACGCCGATCCGATCGGGCAGCTCGATGCGCTGTGGCGCGCGTATCGACCGCAGATGCAGGACTACCAGACACGCGCGCTGAACCCGACCGCCGCGCCGAGCTACGGAGTGCCGGGCGATGAGTGATCCGTCGAGCCGCGCGTTGCTCGAACGGCTGATCGGCTTCGCGACGGTCAGCCGCGATTCGAATCTCGAGATGATCGGCTTCATCCACGACTATCTCGCTGGGTTCGGTGTGCCGAGCGAACTGTTCTACAACGCGGAACGCACGAAGGCGAGCCTGTATGCGACGATCGGCCCGCGCGATCGCGGCGGCGTCGCACTGTCGGGGCACACCGACGTGGTGCCGGTCGACGGGCAGGCGTGGACGGTCGAGCCGTTCCGGCTGACCGAGCGCGACGGCCGGCTGTACGGCCGCGGCACCGCCGACATGAAGGGCTTCATCGCGTCGGTGCTCGCGGCCGTTCCGGCGTTCGTCGCGCGGCCGCTGAGCCTGCCGGTGCATCTCGCGTTCTCGTATGACGAGGAAGTCGGCTGTCTCGGTGTGCGGCCGATGCTTGAACGACTCGCCGCGCGCGAACATCGTCCGCGGATGTGCCTGATCGGCGAGCCGACCGAACTGAAGCCGGTGCTCGGTCACAAGGGCAAGCTCGCGATGCGCTGCCACGTGAAGGGCGCCGCGTGTCACTCGGCCTACGCGCCGTCGGGCGTCAACGCGATCGACTATGCGGCGAAGCTGATCGGCCGGCTCGGCGAGATCGGCGCGGCGCTCGCGCGGCCGGAACGGCACGACGGCCGCTTCGATCCGCCGTTCTCGACCGTGCAGACGGGGCTGATCAAGGGCGGCCGCGCGCTGAACATCGTGCCGGCCGAATGCGAATTCGATTTCGAGGTGCGTGCGCTGCCGGATTTCGATGCGCACGACGTGCCGAGAACGCTGCAGGACTATGCGGAATCCGAACTGTTGCCGAGGATGCGCGCGGTGCAGCCCGATACCGACATCCGGCTGCAGCCGCTCGGCGCGTATCCGGGGCTGGCGACCGCGCCGGACAGCGAGGCCGCGCGCCTGCTCGCGCTGCTGAGCGGGTCCGACGCGTTCGGCACGGTGGCGTTCGGCACCGAGGGCGGGTTGTTCGGGCAGGCCGGCATTCCGACCGTGGTGTGCGGGCCGGGCAGCATGGATCAGGGACACAAGCCCGACGAGTTCGTCACGCTCGAACAACTGCATGGATGCGACGCGATGCTGGGCCGTCTGGTCGCGTATCTCTCGTCCGCCGCTTGAACGGGCGGCCGGCACGCACGCGCCGCACCCGGCGGCGCGCGTGTCGTCCTCGTCCTGTTCCCGATCGTCGACCGTGCCGCCGCTATCGAGCCGATGGCGGCGATTGCGCCGATTGCGCGACGATCTGCGCGAGCCGCTCGCGGCAGAAATCGACGAACGACTGCGCCTGTTTCGTGAGCTGACCGCGCTTCAGCCGTGCGCTCACGAGCCCGGACGGGCTGACCGTTTCGCTGAGGCCGATCGTCACGACGCGCTGGCCGTCGTACGTATAGTCGGAATGCGGGCGCGTGACGAGCAGCGAGAAACCGAAGCCGCGGCCGACCATCCCGCGCACCATCTCGATCGACGGCGAGCCGAACACGATGTTCGGCGTGAGCCCGAGCTCGTGAAACAGGCTGACGAAATACGTGCGGCTCGGCTGCACGTCGAGCAGGATCATCGGCTCGATGCACAGGTCGCGCAGCGACACGTGCGTCTGGCCCGCGAACCGGTGGTGCTCCGGAAGCAGCACGTACGGCTGCTGCGGCGGCATCAGCGGCTCGGTTTCGATCGTGCCGTCGAGATCGTGGTCGTACATCAGTGCGAGATCGAACGTGCCGGACGTCAGCCCCTGCACGAGTTCCTGCTGGTCGCCGTCGCGCAGCCGGATGTTCACGCCCGGGTAGCGCTCGCGAAAACCCGCGATCAGTTGCGGCAGATAGAGCGGCGCGACCGTCTCGAAGCAGCCGATGTCGATCTGCCCGGTGATCACGTCGTTGTCGGCGAGCGCGTTCTGTTCGAACTCGTGCGCGATGCGCAGCAGTTCCTGCGCTTTCCGGTAGAAGCGCGTGCCGCTCGGCGTCAGCGACACGCCCTGCGCGTGGTGGCGAATGAACAGCTTCACGCCGAAGCTCTCTTCCAGCCCTTTGATCGCGCTGGAAATCGACGGTTGCGCGATGAAGAGCTGACGCGATGCCTCGGCGACGCTGCCGGATTCGACCGTCGTGACGAAGTATTTCAGTTGCCGCAAAGTGTAGTGAGCCACAAGCACCCCTGATGCCCGGCCCCGGCGTGCCGCCGCGGGCGCATGCTGTTGGATTCGCGTAGCACCTTACCTGAAGTCGTTCGGCGCCGAAATTTCCGCTGCAGAGCTTTTTCGTATGTCGCGGAAATATTTTTAGTATTTTCCGGTCCCGATGCGCATGGCGCACCATCGTCTCCAGCCTGGATCGCGACGAGGCCGCGTGGGTGCCGGCAGGACACGTCATCCGTCCCCGCCTGGCGGCGCACGCGACGCTTCGTTCGGCGCCGCCGCGTGCATGCAGCGCGGCGGCGCTCGCGTATCCGGACCGATTGCCGGCGCGCCCCCCGACGCGCGCCGGCGCACACGGCACGCGCGCATCGCCGCGCAGGACTGGAGACATCACCATGACGAACGCGGAACGCAATGCGTCCCCGATGATAGAAAAGCACACGATCGGCTATGTGCCGCCCTCGGAACGCCACGGCAAGGTGCGCGACCTGTTCACGCTCTGGTTCGGCGGCAACATCGCGCCGCTGCCGATCGTGACCGGCGCGCTCGGCGTGCAGATGTTCCACCTGAACCTGATGTGGGGCATCGTCGCGATCGTCGTCGGCCAGGCGGTCGGCGGCGTGCTGATGGCGCTGCATTCGGCGCAGGGGCCGCAGATGGGGATTCCGCAGATGATCCAGAGCCGCGCGCAGTTCGGCTCGTGGGGCGCGCTGCTCGTCACGGTGATCGCGGCCGTGATGTACGTCGGCTTTTTCGCGTCGAACATCGTGCTCGCGGGCAAGTCGGTGCACGGCATCGCGTCGTCGGTGCCGGTTCCCGTCGGCATCGTGATCGGCGCGGTAGGCTCCGGGCTGATCGGGATCGTCGGCTACCGGTTCATCCACATCCTGAACCGGATCGGCACATGGGTGCTCGGCATCGGCATCGCCGTCGGTTTCTGGATGATCCTGTCGCACGTGAGCACCGCCGATTTCCTGACGCGCGGCGGCTTCGACTTCGCGGGCTGGCTCGCGACGGTATCGCTGTCGGCGCTGTGGCAGATCGCGTTCGCGCCGTACGTGTCGGACTATTCGCGCTATCTGCCGGAAAACGTCGGCGTCGCGTCGACGTTCTGGGCAACCTATCTCGGCTGCACGATCGGCTCGACGCTCGCGTTCGTCTTCGGCGCGGTCGCGGTGCTCGCGGTGCCGGCCGGCGCGGACACGATGGATGCGGTCAAGCAGGCGACCGGCCCGCTCGGCCCGTTGATGCTGGTGCTGTTCCTGCTGAGCGTGATCAGCCACAACGCGCTGAACCTGTACGGCGCGGTGCTCGCGGTGATCACGTCGGTACAGACGGTCGCATACAAGTGGATTCCGACCGCGAAGACGCGCGCGGTGGTGTCGGTCGCGATCTTCGTCGCCTGCTGCTATGCGGCGATCGGCGCGTCGACGAACTTCGTCGGCAACCTCGTCGATCTCGTGCTCGCGCTGCTGGTCGTGCTGGTGCCGTGGACGGCAATCAACCTGATCGACTTCTACGTGATCCACAAGGGCAAGTACGACATCCAGTCGATCTTCATGGCGGACGGCGGGATCTACGGCCGCTTCAATCCGCAGGCGCTGCTCGCGTATGCGATCGGCATCGTCGTGCAGATTCCGTTCATGAACACGCCGATGTACGCCGGCCCGATTCCCGCCCATCTGGGCGGCGCGGACCTGTCGTGGCTCGTGGGCCTGCTGCTGACGTCGCCGCTGTACTACTGGCTCGCGACGCGCGACAGCGCGTATCGGCGCCGGCAGACGGGCGCGACGATGCCGCCGACGGCGGCACGATGAAGAAGGGGCCGCCGCGTCGCTCGCGCCGCGGCGGCGAGCGGTGGCGGGAGTCGGGCAGGCACGCAGCGGGCTACGTGGCGCGCGCCTGCCGCGGCATCACACGACGGCGGAGCGCACGACGCGCACCGGCACCGACTTGTACGACGGCGTGCCGCTTTCCTTGTCGATGTAATCGAGCGGCACGAGCACGTTCGCTTCCGGGTAGTATGCCCCGACCGAGCCCGGCGCGATGTCGTACTCGATCGCGGTGATCTTCTCGAGGCGCAGCGTACGGCCCGATGCGGTGACCGTCTCGATGTCGACGAGGTCGCCGTGTTCGAGCCCGTACTTCTCGAGATCGGCCGCGTTCATGAACAGCACGTCGCGCCGCCCGAACACGCCGCGATAGCGATCGTCGAGCCCGTAGATCGTCGTGTTGTACTGGTCGTGGCTGCGCAGCGTGATCAGGCGCAGCACCTGTTCGGCGCCGAGCACGTCCGCGTCCTCCTTCACGCCCTTGTAGACCGAGAACATCGCCTTGCCGGTCGGCGTCGGCCACACGCGCTCGGTGGGCGGCAGCGGCAGGCGGAAGCCGCCCGGCGTGCGAATGCGCTCGTTGAACGCCTCGAAGCCGGATACCGTCTTGTCGATCAGGTCGCGGATGCGATCGTAGTCGGCGATCAGGTCGAGCCATGCGACCTTGCTGTTCGGCAGCGTCGCGTGTGCGATGCCGGCCACGATCGCCGGCTCCGAGCGCAACTGGTCCGATGCGGGCTTGAGCTTGCCGGCCGACGCATGGACCATCGACATCGAATCCTCGACGGTGATCGACTGCCGGCCGGTGGCCTGCATGTCGAGCTCGGTGCGGCCGAGCACCGGCAGGATGAAGGTTTCCTTGCCGACCAGCAGGTGCGAACGGTTGAGCTTCGTGCCGAGATGCACGCTCAGGTCGAGCTTCGCCATCGCCGGGAACGACTGTTCCGGATCGGGCAGCGCGACCGCGAAGTTGCCGCCGAGGCACAGCAGCGCCTTCGCGGTGCCGTCGATCATCGCCTGCATCGCCTGCACGGCGTCGTGCCCGTGCTGCGCGGGCGGCGTGAAGCCGCACACGTCCTCGATCTTCTTCAGGAATTCGGCCGACGGCTTCTCGGTGATGCCGACCGTGCGGTTGCCCTGCACGTTCGAATGACCGCGCAGCGGGCACACGCCGGCGCCGGGCTTGCCGATGTTGCCGCGCATCAGCAGCAGGTCGGCGATCAGGCGCACGGTGGCCGTGCCCTTGTTGTGCTGCGTGACGCCCATCCCGTACGTGACGATCGTCGCGTTCGACTTCGCATACGCGAGCGCGACCTGTTCGAGTTGCGCCTGGCTCAGGCCGCTCGCGCGTTCGATGTCGTCCCACGACGTGGCGTCGAGATCGGCCGAGAACGCCTCGAAGCCGCTGGTGTGCTGCGCGATGAAGTCGCGGTCGAGCACGTTGCCTTGCTCGGCCTCGAGCCGCAGCAGCGCCTTCATGATGCCCTTCAGCGCGGCCGCGTCGCCGCCCGCATCGACCTGGTAGTACGTCGACGCGATTCGCGTCGAGCCGAACGACGCCATCTCGATCATGTCCTGCGGATCGGCGAAGCGTTCGAGCGCGCGCTCGCGCAGCGGGTTGAACACGATGATCGGCACGTTGCGGCGCGCGCACTCGTGCAGCGTGCCCATCATTCGCGGATGGTTCGTGCCGGGGTTGTGGCCGATCGAGATGATCAGCTCGCAGTGGTCGAAATCCTCCAGCGACACGGTGCCCTTGCCGATGCCGATCGATTGCGGCAGGCCGACGCTGGTCGGCTCGTGGCACATGTTCGAGCAGTCGGGGAAGTTGTTGGTGCCGAGCTCGCGCGCGAACAGCTGGTACAGGTACGCGGCTTCGTTCGACGCGCGGCCCGACGTGTAGAACTCGACCTGCTCGGGCGGCAGCGCGCGCAGCACTTCGCCGATGCGCGCGAATGCGTCGTCCCATTCGATCGCGCGGAACGTGTCGGTCGCGCGGTCGTAGACGAGCGGATGGGTGAGCCGGCCCATGTTCTCCAGTTCGTAGTCCGACATGCGCAGCAGCGACGACACGGTGTTCGCCGCGAAGAACTCGGGCGTCACGCGCTTGGTCGTCGCTTCCCACGTGACGGCCTTCGCGCCGTTCTCGCAGAACTGGAACGTCGACTTGTGCTCCTTGTCGGGCCACGCGCAGCCGGGGCAGTCGAAGCCGTCGGGCTGGTTGGTCCGCATCAGCACGATCGGCGCCTCGATGGTTTCCATCTGCGTGCGCACCGCATCGGCTGTCGCGCGAAGCGCGCCCCAACCGCCGGCGGGCCCATCGTATTTCCTGATGCCTGGCACTTCGCGTCGATTTGTCATGTGAATCTCCAATAGCCGGGCCCGGTGCGGGCGGCTCGGTTGCGCCGTGTCGCGGCGTGGGGCGGCTCCGTCCGGCGGACGGAGCCGGTCATGCGTGCCCCGGGTGGCGGGGCATGCGTTTTTCTAGCGGGCGTCCTTCTTCGCGCCGGACGACTTCTTGCCGGGCTTCGCCGTGGGCGGCGGGGCGTCGGCGGGCGTGTCGTCCGGCTTCGCGTCGCCGGTTGCGTTGGCAGCCTTGCCGGCCTTGCCGTTCGCTTCAGGCTTGCCGTCGGCGTCCTGCTTCGCGTTCTTCGTGCCTTTTGCTGCCTTGGTGTCCTTCGCTTCGGGCGCGGCGAGCTTGTTGAACTTCACTTCGTCGCTGTCCTCGTCGTAGTCGACTTCGCACCGGTCGCCCGACTTCAGCCGGTCGGCGAGGATCTCTTTCGCGAGTCGCGTCTCGATGGTCTGCCGGATCTGGCGCTTCAGCTCGCGCGCGCCGAACTCCGGCTGGTAGCCGGCTTCGGTCAGGTGCGCGACGAGCGAGTCGCCCATCACGAGCGTGATGTCCTGCGCGGCGGCCGTGCGCACCACGCGGTCGAGCTGGATCTGCACGATCGCGCGGATGTCGTCCTTCGACAGCGCGTGGAAGACGATCACCTCGTCGATCCGGTTCAGGAACTCGGGCCGGAAATGCCCCTTCAGCACCTGCATGAGTTCGTCGCGGATCGCCTTGTCGGTCTTGCGCGCGGCTTCCGGCTGCGTGAGGTTGTCCATGATGATCGCCGCGCCGAGGTTGCTGGTCGCGATGATGATCGTGTTGCTGAAATCGACCACGCGGCCCTTGCCGTCGGTCAGGCGGCCGTCGTCGAACACCTGCAGCAGCACGTTGTAGACGTCCGGGTGCGCCTTCTCGATCTCGTCGAGCAGGATCACGCTGTACGGGCGGCGCCGCACGCGCTCGGTGAGCTGGCCGCCTTCGTCGTAGCCGACGTAGCCGGGCGGCGCGCCGATCAGCCGCGCGACCGCGTGGCGCTCCATGTATTCCGACATGTCGATGCGGATGATCGCCTGCTCGTCGCCGAACACGGTCTCGGCCAGCGCCTTCGCGAGCTCGGTCTTGCCGACGCCCGTCGGCCCGAGGAACAGGAACGTCGCGATCGGCCGGTGCGTCTGGCCGAGCCCCGCGCGCGACAGCCGCACGGCATCGCTGACGGCGACCACCGCATCGCTCTGGCCGACCACGCGCTCGCGCAACTGCTCTTCCATCTTCAGCAGCTTCTGGCGTTCTTCCTGCGTGAGTTCGGACACGGGGATGCCGGTCAGTCGCGACACGACCTCGGCCACCGATTCGACGGTCACTTCGAGCGTCTCCGAGCCGGTCTTGCGCTGCCACGCCTCCATCATCTCGTCGACGGCCTTCTGCTTCGCGTTGATCTGCTCTTCGAACTGTTTCGCTTCGTCGAAGCGCTTGCGCGAGGTCGCATAGTCCTGCTCGCGCTTCAGTTGCGCGATCTGCGCTTCGCCTTCCTGAATGTCGACCGGACGCGACGTCGCGCCGATCCGCACGCGCGCGGCCGCCTGGTCGATCAGGTCGATCGCCTTGTCGGGCAGGAAGCGCGACGTGATGTAGCGGTCGGCGAACTCGGCGGCCGCGACGAACGCGTCGTCGGCGAACGTCACCTGGTGATGCGCCTCGAGGCTGTCGCGCAGCCCGCGCAGGATCACGATCGTCTGCTCGACGCTCGGCTCCGGCACGAACACGGGCTGGAAGCGGCGTTCGAGCGCGGCGTCCTTCTCGATGTACTTCTGGTATTCGTTGAGCGTCGTCGCGCCGATCAGGCTCAGCTCGCCGCGCGCGAGCGCGGGCTTCAGCACGTTCGCGATGTCGAGGCCGCCTTCGCCGCCGCCCTGGCCCGCGCCGACGATCGTGTGCAGCTCGTCGATGAACAGGATCAGTTCGTCCTGCTTCGCCGTCACTTCGTCGATCAGCTGCTTCGCGCGTTCCTCGAATTCGCCGCGATACTTCGCGCCGGCCACCATCGAGTTGATGTTGACTTCGACGAGCCGCTTGTCGCGCAGCACTTCGGGCACGTCGCCGTTGACGATCCGCTGCGCGAGCCCTTCGACGATCGCCGTCTTGCCGACGCCCGGCTCGCCGATCAGCACCGGATTGTTCTTCTTGCGGCGCGCGAGCACCTCGATCGTGCTTTCGATTTCCTGCGCGCGGCCGAGCACCGGATCGAGCTTGCCCTGGCGTGCGATCGCGGTGAGGTCGCGGCCGAACTTGTCGAGGTTCGGCGTGCCGGTCGGCGCGTCGACGCGGCCGTCCTCGGCGCCCTTGCCGACCACCTTCACGACCTTCTGGCGCAGCGCCTCGGGCGTTACGCCGTATTTCTTCAGCAGCGTGCCGGCGACGCTGTCCGGCACCGATGCGAGCCCGATCAGCAGGTGCTCGGGGCCGATGTACGAGTGGCCGAGATCGCGCGACGCCTGGAACGCGTATTGGACGGCCTTCTTCACGCGCGGCGAGATCGACAGCTTGTCGAGCGGCGCATCGGGCGCGGCCGTGCCGGTGTGCGCGTGCTCGTCGATGTACGACCGGATGTCTTGCGGCGACAGCTTCAATTCCTTCAGCAGCGCGGCGCAGACGTCGGTGTCGGCGAGCGCGTACAACAGGTGCTCGGAATCGAGCTCGCTGCGGCGCAGCTCGTGCGCCTTCTCGGCCGCGCGCTGCAGCAGTTCGAGCGTCTGTTCGCTGAATGCGTCGGTCGGGTCGACCGATTCGCGCGGAATCTCGGCGGCGAGCGGCGATTCGTCGCCGAGGCCGCCGAACAACGACGACGGTCCGCCGCCGCCCAACAGCGAATCGAACGGATTGAGCATGCTCTGATGCCGCATCAGCTGGCGGAAGTGGTAATCGCAGATCGAGATCGTCTTGCGCTCGCCGTCCTGCATCACGGTTGCGCGCGCGACGGCCGGCCGGGCGTGACAGATATCGCAAAGTGCGGGCATGGTGGTCTGGCTCCTGTCGGTGAAGGTGGGGCGAAGGGTGAAGCCCGATGCGGTGCGGCGCTCACGCGCGCCGACCGCGCAGGCACGACACGCACCGCGGCGGCGCGCGGGCCGCACCCGTGCGATCGCGCAGCGCGCGCCGGCGTGGCGCACGGTCGCGGTCCGGGCGGAAAGCGCGCGTGCCGAGAGGAGCCCACGGCATCGCTTCGACTGCGTTCAAAATAGCGAATCGGCGCGGGCCATCCAAGACACAGTTCCATGCCGGACCGGCCGTGAATTGCACCCTCACATGGGCGCGCGATTCGACGGCAAGGAGTACAGACGGGCGCGCGCACGGCGGCGCGGGCCGCCGGCGGTGGAAGGGGGCGGGAAAGCGGTAAAGGGCGGCGGGCGAACGGCGCGGTGCGACATGGGCGCGCAGGGCGCCGGCAGCCGGCAAACCGTGAGCGAAAGGGGGAGAGAAGCGGGGAGTGAAGCGGCGAGCGAACCGGAGTGCGACACGCAGCGCGGGCGCGAACCGGCTACGCCCGGCCCCGCGCGCACCGCAGCCGGTGCGCGCCGTGGGGCCGGCGCAGGCGAGCGCGGGGTGCACGGTACGCGCCGGACATCGCGCAACCGCGGTCGACCGCGATCAGTCCGACAGTGTCATCGCGAGCCGTTGCCGTGCGATCTGCTTCACGTCGGCCGAGAGCGTCGCATTCGACAGACCATTGGCCCAGACGGAGAACGAATCCTCGATCAGGTTGCGCGTGTCGGGCGGCAGCTCGGCCAGCATCAGCGACACGACGGTAAACAGCACGGCGGTATCGCCGGCCTGGCTGCCCGCGTTGGCATCGACCTTCTGCTGCAGGGTAGCGACGGACGCTTGCAGCGCCTGTAATGCGTCATTCGATTCGCTCATGACATCCTCCATGCGAGATGGGCTGGATCGGCGACGAACCTGCGGCCGGCAGCGCGAGCGTCGCGCGCGACGCCCGGGCGGGCATCGCGCGCCGGCAACCGCGCTCAGGCGGCCGCGCCGTCCTGCGGCGCCACGGCCACCGATGCCTCGCTCGTCAGCATCAGGAACGTGAACGTTTCGCGCAGGTACAGGCGGACGCCCTTGTCGGTGTGGCTCGTGTAGCCGATCGACACGTCTTCCCCGAGGTGCAGCTCGTAATCGCCGCCGCGCGTGGACAGCACGCAGCCGCCGCTGATCGCCGGCGCCCAGATGATTTCGCCGCTGACGATGCGTTTGATGTGGCCGAGGACCGGATAGCCCTGGTCGCGCGCTTCGCTGAGCGCGGTGTACGCGTCCGACCCGAGCACGACCGAGTACGGGCCGTCGACGCCGGCGAGGCGCAGCGCCTCCAGCGCGTCGCTGATCGCATCCGGGTACGCGCTCACGTCCGCCGGCAGCGTGAGCCGGCGGTTCGACGTGCCTTCGCGGATGCCGACGATGCCGGCCGCGCGGTAGCCGTCGAAAATCGCGTTGTCTTCGGCGAACGCGAGCCGCTGCGCGGCTTCCTTCGCCGGCTGCCAGTCGGCGTCGCGCGCGCCGCGCTCGACGCTGTCGATCGCGTCGCGGCTCAACTCGAACGGCACCGTCAGCTCGACGATCGTGCGCACTTCGCGCAGCCGCGCGTTCACGTGCTCGCGCGGCGCGGCGACGTCGAGCAGGTGCCCGGTGCCGACGGCCGACAGCTCGGGGCCTGCGGGGCCGTCGACGTCGACGACGCGGCGGCCGGCCACCGAGCGTTTGAAGGTGCGCGCCACTTCCTCCTCGATTTGTTCCCAGGCGGCGGACGAGATCGGGGCGAGTTCGCGGTGCAGGTTATTCATAGGTCGGGATTCCTTTCAGCGAGCCGATGTTCAGCGAGCCGTCGCGCGGCGGCGCGGACGGCGCGGATTCCGGTTGGGCGGCGCCGGCGGCCGGCGCCGCGCGATCGGCGAGCGCTTCGAGCAGGTCGGCCGACGGCACGAAGAACAGCGAGCCGGTGACCGCGCGGCTGTAGTCGAGCAGGCGGTCGTAGTTGCCGGGCGGACGGCCGACGAACATGTTCTCGAGCATCCGCTCGATCGGCGCCGGCGAGCGCGCATAGCCGATGAAATAGGTGCCGAATTCGCCGGCGCCCGGGCGCCCGAACGGCATGTTGTCGCGCAGGATCTTCACTTCCCGGCCGCCCTCGTCGAGCGTGGTCAGCGAGCTGTGCGAGCACGACGGCTTCACGTCCGGCGCGAGCTCGATGTCGGACAGCTTGGTGCGGCCGATGATGCGCTCCTGCGTCTCGACCGCGAGCGCGTTCCAGCCGGCCATGTCGTGCAGGTACTTCTGCACGAGCACGTAGCTGCCGCCCGCGAATTCGGCATCCTCGTCGCCGATCACCGTGAAGTCGACCGCCGCGCGGCCTTCCGGATTCTCGGTGCCGTCGACGAAGCCGATCATCGCGCGCTGGTCGAAATTGCGGAAGCCGTGCACTTCGTCGACGACCGTGACCGCGTCGCCGAGCGCGCCGAGCAGTTGCGTCGCGAGCTCGAAGCACAGGTCCATCGCTTCGGCGCGGATGTGCAGCAGGATGTCGCCGGGCGTCGCGACCGCGACGCGCTGGCCGGCGCCGAATTCGCGGAACGGATGCAGCGACGCCGGACGCGGCTCGCCGAACAGCGCATCCCATGCATCGGAGCCGAAGCCGCATACGCACGTGAGGTTGCCGCCCGGTACGCGCTTGCCGACCGAGCGCACGAGCGCGGCGATGTCGCCGCACCACGAACGGATCGTGTCGGCGTGATCGGCGCCGGGATTGATCGTCGCCACGAGAAAGATCGCGCTGCGCGTGATCGTGCTGTGAACGGCCTGGGAGATCGGGGGAGGGGGCGTCTGCATCGCGGCCTGCCGGTCAGTCGGGTCGGGACGGACGGGCCGCGGCAGCCGCGGCGCGCGAAGGCGAACGGTTGAACTGTGTCATGCGACGGTTCTCTGTGCTCTGTGTGACATGCGGATGAAGGACGTTGCGCGGGCATCGCGCAACGGGCCGCAGCGGCGGCGGCCGCCCCCCGGCGCGAAGGGAAGGCGGACGGTGGCGCCGCGCGTTCGCCCGGCGCGTGAACTGCCGCACCGCGTAACGTCGTCGAGCATGCAATCTAGCAGCTTCGGCGGGTCTTTGGAACACGTATCGACGATCTGTCATTCGAATGGATCAAACCGGGCCGGGTTTTGTGCGGCGGCGGCGCAGCTGTACTCCTGACGCCCGCGGCGCTGTGCTCTTGAGCGTGCGTGTCGCGTGCAGTAGATTAGGTTCCGCTCCGCCCGACGACGGCCATCATGATGAACCTTTTGGAAGCGATGCGTATTTTCGGTGCAATCGTCGAGCAGGGCGGGCTGCGCGGCGCGGCGTCCGATCTGAAGCTCGACGTCGCGCAGGTCGATGCGCGGCTCGATGGCCTCGAACGCTATCTCGGCTGCCGGTTGCTGCTGGATCGCGCGGGCGACGATGTCGTGTGCACCGATGCCGGCGTCGCGTTTTACGCGTGTTGCCGGCGGACGCTGTCCGCGGTCGCGCAGGCGACCGGCGCGAGCGCAGCCGATGCGTGCGCAACGGTTTCCGGTCCGCCCGTCGCGGGCTTTCCGTTACCCGACACCACCCGCCGCGGCGACGCGGCATCGATCGCACCCTCTACGACACTGCACCGGTCAACGCGTTGAATACGTCCACTGCATCCGCCGATACGACCGCCGAGCGCATTCGTCGCCGCTTCGGTCATTTCCTGCACGCGGCCGAGCTGGCCGGGCTGGTCGTGATCGGGCTGGCGACCGCGTTCGCGATGACGCAGGAAGCGTGGAAGGTCGTGCTCGCGGGCGAAGTGTCGCTGACCGACCTGCTGCTGATGTTCCTGTATCTGGAAGTGCTCGCGATGGACCTGCGCTATCTGCGGCTCGGCCGGCTGCCGGTGCGGTTTCCGCTGTTCATCGCGATGACGTCGCTCGCGCGCGACCTGATCCTGCGCGGCGCGACCGACAGTCCCGAGCGGATGCTGATGACGACCTTCGGAATCGTGCTGCTCGCGGTGGGCGTGCTGATCCTGAGTTTCGGGCAGCACCGCTTTCCGGCGGACGTCGACGATGTCGAGGACGACGTGCATGCCCGCAAGTAACGCGCGGGCGGCATGCGGAGCGAACCCCGGCGCGCCGCGCGAGGTGCGGCGGTCCTACCTTCATCCCACCACACGAGGTGTCGCATGACCAGGCAATTGATCGTCGCCGTGTTCGGCGGCGTCGACACGGCTCGGCAGGCCGCGAACGATTTCGACGCGCTGTCGGAGAAGAACGAAGGATTCCACATCGAGAACGGCGTCGTCGTCGAGAAGGACGCGAACGGCAAGCTCGCGGTGCTCGACGCCGAATCGCGGCCGTTCAAGGGCGGCGTGATCGGCGCGATCGCGGGCGGGTTGCTCGGCCTGCTCGCCGGGCCGCTCGGCGTGGCGACCGGCATGGCGGCCGGCGCGGGCGCCGGCATGCTCGCGCACGCGGCCGGCAATGCGCTGCTCGACGGTGCGTTCGTCGAGACGGTCGCGGCGCGGCTCGTGCCCGGCAGCGTCGCGGTCATTCTCGAAGCGAAGGAGGACACGCCGTTCTCGGTCGACAACGTCGTGACGGGATTCGGCGGCAAGGTCTTTCGCCAGGCGCTCGATTGAGCGCGTTCCTTTCGAACCGATTCGGGGGCATGGCATGCGTATCGATCAATCGTACCGGCGCTTCGACATCGCGGCGACGCTGTCGCCGCTGCCCGGCAACCGCGCGATCGCGGTCGTCGACGTGACGACCGACGATCCGGACCGCATCGCCGATCTCGGCACCGGCCAGTTCCTGCAGATCCGCAAGTGGATCGAGTCGAACGACGTCGAGCTGCTGACGGCGGTGTTCGACGAGTGCAAGGTCGCGATCGACCACTACGCGGACAACGTCGACGACGCGTGAGCGCGAGCGAGCCCGCGCGTGGCCGGGCCTCGCATTACCGCCGGCGCCTTCGGCACCCGCGGTACTTCATGACATGACGTGCGCGGCGAACGGCCGCGGCGCGGCCGCGCCGTCGCGTTCGCATCTGTTCACCACGCCGGCCGGATTTGAGTTTTCCTCGCCAAACTGTCACTTACATTCGCCGAAATGACGCAGTAGGATGCCGAACCTTGTCTTGATGAGATTCGCATTGCTATCCGCCTTCAATTTCGGTAACGGACGAGGTCCGCACCGGGACACCCGCGCCCGGCGACGGCTATCCGGCTTCATGCGTCGGCGTGGCCGTACCGCTCGTGCGGGGCAGGCCGGTTCATCGCTGGCGGGGCGAGGCGGATGAAGCTCTACGAGAAATTTGCAAACGACGTAGAGCGACTCATTCGGCAAGGGGTATATCGACACGGCGATCGTGTGCCGTCGGTGCGGCAGGCGAGCCAGCAGCACCGGATCAGCATCACGACCGTGCTGCACGCGTATCTGCTGCTGGAGAGCCGCGGGCTGCTCGAAAGCCGGCCGCAGTCGGGCTATTTCGTGAACCTGCGTCGCGACGACGGTCATGCGCCGGTGCGCGAACTGCGACCGTCGAAGCCGATCGCGATCTCGTCGTCGGTCGACGTGAGTCGGCTCGTTCTATCGACGCTGCGCTCGATCGGCACGGACGACGCGGTGCCGCTCGGCTCGCCGTATCCGGACCCGAGCCTGTTTCCGTTCGAGAAGCTGAATCGCTACGCGTACGCGGCCGGCCGCGACAAATCGCTGTGGGGCGTGACCGACGGATTGCCGCCGGGCCACCCGCGGCTGATCCGGCAGATCGCGCGCCGCTACCTGGAAAACGGGATGTCGGTGGATCCGAACGAGATCATCGTGACGGTCGGTGCGACGGAGGCGATCAACCTGTGCCTGCAGGCGGTCGCGAAGCCGGGCGACACGATCGCGGTGGAGTCGCCGACGTTCTACGCGATGCTGCACGCGATCGAGCGGATGGGGATGAAGGCGATCGAAGTGGCCACGCATCCGGAATACGGGATCGACATCGCGGCGCTGGCCGCGATCGCGAAGTCGCAGCCGATCGCCGCGTGCATGGTGATGCCGAACTTCCAGAACCCGCTGGGCTTCCAGATGCCGGACGAGCGCAAGCGCGAACTGGTTGAGTTCGCAACCAAAGCCGGGATGCCGATCATCGAGAACGGCGTGTACAACGAACTGTATTTCGGCGACACGCATCCGAGTTCGCTGAAGTCGTACGACCGTAGCGGGATCGTGCTGCATTGCTCGTCGTTCTCGAAGAGCCTGACGGCCGCGTACCGGATCGGCTGGGCGCTGCCGGGGCGCTATCGCGAACAGGTCGAAAAACTCAAATTCCTGAATACGCTCGCGACGCCGTCGTTGCCGCAGCTCGCGATCGCGGAGTTTCTCGAGCGCGACGGCTACGAGCATCACCTGCGGCGCTTGCGCAAGGCGTATGCGCAGCAGGCGAACCTGATGCGCGCGATGGTGTCGCGGTTCTTTCCGGAGGGCACGCGCATGTCGAGCCCGGCGGGCGGCTACGTGTTGTGGGTCGAGTTGCCCGCGCAGGTCGATGCGATGCGGTTGTATCAGCTCGCGCTGGAGCAGGGGATCACGATCGGGCCGGGCTACATGTTCTCGATCACCGACAACTACCGGAACTTCATCCGGCTGAACTACAGCAGCCCGTGGTCGCCGGAGATCGAGCACGCGGTCGTCGTCGTCGGGAAGCTCGCCGCAGCCTGCGTCGGCTGAACGTACCGCCGCGTGGTGCGCCGTCATCGCGGCCGGTACGGCTGCGCGCCGGTGCTCGGAGAGCGGGCGCGCGTCGGCACGCGGCTTGCGATGGCTCACACGGCGGCGGCCGCTCGCGGAGCGGCCGCCGTGTTGCGCCGCAACGTCGATCGCGTGCTATGCCGATCATGGATCGCGTCCAGGCTACAGTCGGTGTTTACGTGCGCTGCGGGGCGTCTGTGCCTGTTCTTTCCAGGACGGATGTCGATAATGGAATCGTTACCTGACTTTCCGGGAGTCACGTCATGACTGGAAGCGATGCTGCGTCCTCACCCGATCTCACGCAAGGGATCGCCCTCGACGATCTCGCCGACGGCGCGCTGATCGAGGGCCATGTCGGCGACGCGGCGGTGCTGCTCGTGCGCCGCGCCGACGAACTGTTCGCGGTGGGCGCGCAATGCCCGCACTACGGCGGCCCGCTGGCCCAGGGCCTGCTGGTCGGCGACACGATTCGCTGCCCGTGGCATCACGCGGCGTTCTGCCTGCGCACCGGCGAGATGGAGCGCGCGCCGGCGCTCGACGGGCTGCCGTGCTGGCGCGTCGAGCGGCGCGACGGTCGCGCCGTCGTACTCGATGCGCGGCCGGTCGCCGTACCGGCTGCGCCGAAGGCAGCCGGGCTGCCCGCGTCGGTCGTGATCGTCGGTGGCGGCGCCGCTGCGATCGCGGCCGCGGTGACGCTGCGGCAGGAAGGCTATCCGCATTCGATCACGCTGCTGAGCGCCGACGCCGATCCGCCGTACGACCGGCCGAACCTGTCGAAGGATTACCTCGCGGGCACCGCGCAGGCCGACTGGCTGCCGCTGCGTGCGCCGTCGTTCTATGAGGAGCAGCGGATCGACGTGCGCTGCAACACGCGGGTCGTGCGCATCGATCCCGCGCAGCGGGCGGTCGAGCTGGCCGACGGCGGCCGTGTCGACTACGGTGCGCTGCTGCTCGCCACCGGCGCCGAGCCGAACCGATTGAACGTACCCGGCGCCGATCTGCCGCACGTTTGCCTGCTGCGCTCGCGCGCCGATTGCGATGCGCTGATCGGCAAGCTGGAAACGGCGCGCCGTTGCGTGGTGGTCGGCGCGAGCTTCATCGGGCTCGAAGCGGCCGCCGCGCTGCGCACGCGCGGGCTCGACGTGCACGTCGTCGCGCCGGATGCGCATCCGATGGGCCGCGTGCTCGGCGATGCGCTCGGCGACACGATCAAGGCGCTGCACGAGGCGCACGGCGTCGTGTTTCATCTCGGCGCGACGCCCGCGCGGATCGGGCCGGACAGCGTGACGCTGTCGAACGGCGACGTGCTGCCGGCCGACGTCGTGGTGGTCGGCATCGGCGTGCATCCGAACGTCGGGCTCGCGCAGGACGCGGGGCTCGCCGTCGAACGCGGCGTGACGGTCGACCGCTTCCTTCGGACGAGCGCGCCCGACATCTACGCGGCCGGCGACATCGCGCGCTGGCCCGATCCGTTGACGGGCGAGCGGATTCGCGTCGAGCACTGGGTCGTCGCCGAGCGGCAGGGCGGCGTCGCGGCGCGCAACATGCTCGGCCAGCAGCGGCCGTTCGACGCGGCGCCGTTTTTCTGGAGTCAGCAGTACGACCTGACGATCCGCTATGTCGGCCATGCGGAGCAATGGGATCGCGTGGAGATCGACGGCGACCTCGGCGCGCACGATTGCTCGATCGGTTACTGGCGCGGCAACACGCGGCTCGCGGTCGTGACGATCGGCCGCGATCTCGACAACCTGAAGGCCGAAGCGGCGCTCGAGCGGCAGATGGCCGCCGCGTGACGGCGGCATGACGGCACCGGCCGAACCGTCGATGGAGGCGCGACGAACCCCGACGTCCGTGCATGTTTCGAAACCGGGTTCGCGCCGCGCATCGCGACGCGCGGATGTTCCGGGCGTCGTTACCGATCGCGCGTCCTGATCATCACGCGCCCCTGGTCGATGCCGCCGCGCAGCGCTTCGTCGCACGTGAGCCATTCGGGCGTGACGAGTTCGGGCGCGGGCAGATCGACCGGCGCGCCGTCGCGGAAGATCCGCACCTGCGCGACCCACGCGCCGTTCGCGTTGCGCGTCGCGTCGACGCGAATTTCGTGATCCATGAAAGTGTCGGTGGCTTGCATCGGTCGGGGCCCTCCGTCGTGCGCGAACGCGGTGCGTCGATCGTATCAGCCACGCGCGACGTGTTGTCCTGTTCCGATATCGACGCGCCGCGCGCCGCTGGGCGGCGACGCGACCGACAAGACACCGTCGCTCGGCGCCGAACCGACGCTCGTCGAAGCAATCTCGAACGCGCGTGACGACGGCAGCGGCAGCGGCCCGTCGACGGACCGACGCGCCGGCACGCCCCCTCCTCGAAAACAAAGCGCTTCCTGTCCGTGCATCGCGGCGCGCCGCACGCGCGCTGCACAGGAGCATGCCTTGCTCGATCGGCTCGACGGTCACATTCACCGTTTCCGCTTTCGACAAGGAGGGCCAGACATGAAAGCAGTCGTATTTCACGGCATCGGCGACATTCGCATCGACACGGTGCCCGATCCGGAAGTCTCCGAGGCGACCGACGCGGTCGTGCGCCTGACCGCCAGCGCGATCTGCGGCACCGATCTGCACATGGTGCGCGGCACGCTCGGCGGCATGAAGCCGGGCACGATTCTCGGCCACGAAGGCGTCGGCATCGTCGAGGCGGTCGGGCGCGACGTGCGCAACCTGCGGCGCGGCGATCGCGTGCTGATTCCGTCGACGATCGCGTGCGGCAGTTGCGCCTACTGTCGCGCGGGCTACACCGCGCAATGCGACGCCGCGAACCCGGGCGGGCCGCGGGCAGGCACCGCATTCTTCGGCGGGCCGGCCGATACGGGCCCGTTCGACGGGCTGCAAGCCGAATACGCGCGCACGCCGCTTGCGCACGCGAGCCTGATCCGGCTGCCCGACGCGATCGACGACGATCGCGCGATCCTGATGTCGGACATTTTCCCGACCGGCTATTTCGGCGCGCAGCTCGCGGAAGTGAAACCGGGCGACACGGTCGCCGTGTTCGGCGCGGGGCCGGTCGGCCAGTTCGCGATCGCGAGCGCGAAGCTGATGGGCGCCGGGCGCGTGATCGCGATCGACCGCATCGCGTCGCGGCTCGAGATGGCGTGCGCGCAGGGCGCCGAGATCGTCGATTTTTCCGAGGACGATCCGGTCGATACGGTGCTGCGGCTGACGGGCGGGATCGGCGTCGATCGCGTGATCGACGCGGTGGGCGTCGACGCGATGCGCGCGACGCACGGGCCGGCGGCGGCCGATCGCGACGCCGCGCGCGCGTTCGATGCGGAAGTCGACGCGATCGCGCCGCACCGCAAGCCGGACGGTCGCAACTGGGTGCCGGGCGACGGGCCGTCGCAGGTGCTGCAATGGGCGGTGCGCGCGGTCGCGAAGGCCGGCACGGTCGCGGTGATCGGCGTGTATCCGCCGGCGGCCCGCGTGTTTCCGATCGGCGAGGCGATGAACCGCAACCTGACGATCAAGATGGGCAACTGCAATCACCGGACGGTGACGCCGCCGCTCGTCGAGCTCGTGCGCAGCGGCGCGTTCGATCCGCTGTCGGTGCTCACGCGCTGCGAGCCGCTGACGAACGCGATCGACGCGTACCGCGCGTTCGACGTGCGCGAACCGGGCTGGATGAAGGTGAAGCTGGCGCCGTGACGACACCAACCTCAACCGGGAGCACTGCAATGACGGATCGATACGACAACTGCATGGCCGCGTGCGACGCCTGCGCGCACGCGTGCGACACCTGTGCGGCCGCGTGCCTCGCGGAGCGCGACGTGCACGCGCTGGCCGGCTGCATCGCGCTCGACATCGAATGCGCGCAGCTGTGCCGCTTCGCGTCGGGCGCGATGGCGCGCCGCAGCGCGTTTGCCCCGCGCATTTGCGGACTGTGCGCACACGCGTGCGACCTGTGTGCGGCCGAGTGTTCGCGGCATGCGCACGAACATTGCCGCCGCTGCGCGCTCGCATGCGAGGCCTGCGCGGCGATGTGCCGCGCGATGGCCTGAGCACGGGCGCTTACGGCGTGCCCTGAACGTCGCGCGCGACGCGCTGAAGCAACGCATCGAGCACGGCCATCTCGACGGGCTTCACGAGATGGTCGTCGAAGCCCGCGCGTTCGGTGCGCGCGAGATCCGACGCGCGTGCATGGCCGGACAGCGCGACACAGATCGTGTCGCGCAGCGCATCGATCGCGCGCAGTTTCTCCAGCAACGCGAAGCCGTCGACGTCCGGCATCGTCAGGTCGAGCAGCATCAACTGCGGCGCATAGTCGCGCGCGAGGGCCAGCGCGTCGGCCGCGTTGTACGCGACGCGCGGCGCATGGCCTTTCAGTTGCAGCAGCACCGCGAGCGTGTCGGCCGAGTCGCGGTTGTCGTCGACGATGACGACGCGCAGCGGCACGACGGCCGGCTGAGCGGGCGCGGCGGGCGTGCGCGGTTCGGCGCGCTCGTTGCGTTCGTTGCGCGCCGTTTGCACGATCGGCAGCCAGACCGTAAACGTCGCGCCGTGGCCGGGCCCGTCGCTCGCCGCGACGATTCGCCCGCCGTGCAGCTCGACGAACGACCGGCAGATCGCGAGACCGAGCCCGAACCCGCCGGACGGAGAGCGGCCCGACGCACCTTCCTGCTGGAACAGGTCGAAGATCGTTTCGAGCGCGCCGGGTGCGATGCCCACGCCGTGATCGACGACGTCGATCGCCACCGACGATCCGTCGATACGCGCGCCGACGTCGATCCGGCCGCCGTGCGGCGAGAATTTCGATGCGTTGTCGAGCAGGTTGTGCAGCACCTGGACGAGCCGTGCGTCGTCGCCGTGCAGCACCACGGAATCGTCGGGCAGGTCGACACGGATCCACTGCCCGCGCGCGGCCAGTTTCGGCTGGATGCTCTCGACGCCGCGGCACACGATGTCGCGCACGGTGACGGGGCGATCGTCGAGTTCGACCTTGCCGGCCGTGATGCGCCCAACGTCGAGCAGATCGTCGACGAGCCGCGTCAGTTGCCCGACCTGACGGTGCACGGCGTCGCGGCATCGCGCGAGCTCGGGTGCAGGATCGGGCAGGGTCTGCAGCACGCCGACCGAATTGCGCAGCGGCGCGAGATGATTGCGCAGCTCGTGCGCGAGCATCGCGATGAACACGCTGAGCCGGTGCGTCGATGCTTCGAGTTCCTCGAGCCGCTTGCGCTCGGTCATGTCGCGCGTGATCTTGATGAAGCCGCACAGCTGGTGCGTCGCGTCGCGCACCGGCGTGATCGTCACGCTCGCCCAGAACTGCGTGCCGTCCTTGCGCACGCGCCACCCTTCGTCCGCGAAGTGGCCGTGCGCGGCGGCCAGCGCGAGCCCGTGCGCCGGCCGGCCGGCCGCGATCGCGTCGGACGGATAGAACTGCGAGAAGTGCCGGCCGACGATCTCGGCGGCGCGGTAACCCTTGATGCGCTGCGCGCCGGCGTTCCAGGTCGCGACGTTGCCCTGTGGGTCGAGCATGAACACCGCGTAATCGGTGATCGCCTCCACCACGGTCTGGAACCGGAATTCGGCGAAGCGGTGCAGCAGGTCCCGCGCGTCGTGCGAGCCAGGCGGCAGAGGCGGGTGAAGGTCGGCGTCGTCGTTCGTCATCGGTGGGCGGCAGGTCCAAAATGCGGGCGGCCGAATACCGTCCGCCCGCCGCCGGACACGCCGGGGGCGGCTACGCGAACCGGATTGGCACGTCCGAAAGAATAAGGGAACTCGATTCGGCTGATCAATGGGTGCGCATCGGCCGTGCCGTCCACCGCACCGCGAGCCGGATTCGCGCCGGCGCGTCCGACTACGGCCGGCGCGGCATGCCGATTGCACGACGGTTCGGTCCCCCTGCCGTGCCGCGGCCGTCCGGCCGGCTGCACGGCAGGCAAGCCAGGCAAGGAGATCGACATGAACAGCACGCTGAATCCCGACAACGAACCGGCCGGCCCGGACGACGACAACGCCAGCCGCGGCCGCGACGGCCGTGCGCTCGGCCCGAGCGACTCGTCCGACAGCGGCAGCGACACGGCGGGCGCGCGGCGCCATCCGTTCGACGTCGACTCGCCGCTCGACGATCACGCGCTCGAACGCGGCGACGCCTTGCTCGACAGCGATACCGACCGCGCGGGCACCGGCGAGCGCGCGTCGGCGGACGGCGACTCGACGCTCGAGGAGGGTGCCGACATCGAGCCGGACCGCACCGAGCGGCTGAGCGAGCCCGGTCGCACGGACGAACCGGACGACGGGGGCGGCCCCGGCGGCGCGCCGTGACACCCGGCGCGCAAAAACTGCAATCGCGTTGCAGATTGGGGCGCGGACGGCTTCCCGGCGCTGCGGTGCCCAACCGTCGCGGCCCGGCAACGGCCCCGGCACGCGATTTGCATTGACCCGACCGATGCGCGCCGCGACGCGGCATGGGGCCATGCGCGGCGCAGGCGCGATCAAGGAGAGACACGATGCAACGACGATATCCCGGACGGCATGGCGCGCGTGGCGGCCCGCCCGACTGGCAGGAGCGCAACGAACGCGCGTACCGGGGCGCCGGCGAGCGCGGCATCCCGGACGACCCGGCGCGATGGCCGGAAGAAGACGATGAATCGGCCTACCGCCGCTTCGCGAGCGAGGACGTGGGCCCGGAAGACTGGGGCAGCGAATGGACCGAGCGCGCCGCGCGCCCGGCCGACCAGCGGCGCGGCGGCGCCGGCCCGGACTGGCCGGGCGGCGCGCGCCAGCCGGCGCGGGACCCCGAGCGCGGCTACGGCGGGACGGGTCGTCGCGCGGAGGGCCGCGAAGGCCGGTACGGCGACGAACGCCGGGAATTCCGCGGTCAGCACCGGATGGGCTGGTACGGCGGCGAGCGCGACGTTGGCGACCCTCGCGGCGACCCGCGCTACGGCGGCCGCGCCCCGGACCTGTCGCGGTTCGGCAGCGAAGCCGAACGCGATGCGCTGCGCCATCGCCGCGGGCCGAAAGGCTATACGCGCTCGGACGAGCGGATTCGCGAGGACGTGTGCGAGCGGCTCGCGCATGCGCTCGAGATCGACGTGAGCGATGTGGCCGTGCAGGTGAAAGAGGGGCGCGTCGAGCTGGACGGCACGGTGCCGGCACGCTGGATGAGGCACGACATCGAGGATCTGGCCGACGGCTGCATGGGGGTGCGCGACGTCGAGAATCGCGTGCGCGTGCGCCGCGACGGCGAACACGATACGGGCATGGTGCTGCATCCGGATCAGCGGACCGTCACGCCGACCCAGCCTGCCGTGCGCGACCCCGAGCCCGGCACCGTCGTGCCCGGCCGCGAGCGTGAATCGCGCCACTGACGGCCGTGGGTGAAACGGCTCGACCCCGACCGCGGGCAACGCGTGCATGACGACCGGAATCGACGACACGCCGACCAGGCACCATGATGCCCTCGCACCCCGCGCGCGCGGCGACGCGCGTGGCTTGCGGCTGCGGATCGCGGGCGAACTGTGGCGCGCGATCTGGCGTTACCGCGCGCGCGTGCTCGCGGCGATCGGGCTGCTGGTGCTCGCGAAAGCGGCGGCCGTGTCGGTGCCGCTGCTGCTCAAGGACATCGTCGACGGTTTCGGCCGCGTGGCCGGCCAGCCGCTGGCGTGGCCGGTGCTGCTGCTGTTCGCGTACGCGGTCGTGCGCTTCGCGTCGAACGCGCTGAACGAAGTGCGCGACATGACCTTCGTGCAGGTCACTCAGCATACGGTCGCGTCGTTTACCGTGCGCACGTTCGGTCACCTGCACCGGCTGGGCGCGCGCTTTCATGCGCAGCGCGAGACGGGCGCCGTCGTGCGCGACCTCGAGAAAGGCACGGCCGGCATCGGCTACCTGCTCGGCGTCGCCGTGTTCACGATCGTGCCGACGGCCATCGAGATCGGCTCGGTGCTCGTGATCGTGATCGGCAAGTACGGCGGCGGCTTTACCGCGATCATTCTCGTCACGTTCGCCGTCTACGCGGCCTATACGGTCGTGTTCACGCGCCGCCGCATGCGTTACCAGCGGCGTGTGAACGCGCTCGAGGCCGAGTCGAATTCGCGGGTGGTCGACAGCCTGCTGAACGTCGATACGGTCAAGTACTTCGCCCGCGAGGACGTCGAGCGCGACCGGCTCGATCGCGTGCTCGACGCGTGGCGCGAAGCCGGCGTCGACAACCAGTACGCGCTGTCGACGCTGCATATCGGGCAGAGCGCGTGCATCGGCGCGGGGATCGCGGCCGTGATGCTGCTCGCCGGGCAGCAGGTCGCGCGCGGCGCGATGACGATCGGCGATCTCGTGCTGATCAACGCATACATCATCCAGATCAGCCTGCCGCTGAACGCGCTCGGCTTCGTGTTTCGCGAGGCGAACGATGCGATGACGAACGTCGAGCGGCTGTTCGGGCTGCTCGATGCGCGCGGCAAGCCCGGCGAGGATGGCGATGCGCCCGGTGCGCAGCCGCTCGTCGTGCGCGGCGGCGCGATCGAGTTCGAGCATGTCGACTTCGGCTACGAGCCGAGCCGGCAGATCCTGTTCGACGTGTCGTTCCGCATCGAGGCCGGGCAGACGATCGCCGTGGTCGGCGGCAGCGGCTCGGGCAAGTCGACGCTCGCGCGGCTGCTGTTCCGGCTGTATCAGCCCGACGCGGGAACGATCCGGATCGACGGTCAGGACTTGCGGCTCGTCACCGAGCGCAGCCTGCGCGACGCGCTCGGCATCGTCCCGCAGGACACCATCCTGTTCAACGACACGCTCGCGTACAACATCGCATACGGCAAGCGCGATGCGACCCGCGGCGAAGTGGTCGCGGCCGCGCGCGGCGCGCAGCTCGACGCGTTCATCGAGCGGTTGCCCGACGCGTACGACACGCGCGTCGGCGAGCGCGGCGTGCGGCTGTCGGGCGGCGAGCGGCAACGTGTCGCGATCGCGCGCGCGTTGCTGAAGGCGCCACCGATCGTCGTGTTCGACGAGGCGACGTCGGCGCTCGACACGCGCTCGGAGCGCGCGATCCAGCAGGAGCTGATGCGCGTCGCGCAGCATCGCACGAGCCTCATCATCGCGCACCGGCTGTCGACGATCGTCGATGCCGATCGCATCCTCGTGATGGAGCATGGCCGGCTCGTCGAGCACGGCACGCACGACGAGCTGCTCGAAAGCGGCGGCGTGTATGCGCAGATGTGGTCGCTGCAGGCGAAGCAGCGCGAACTGGAACGCACGGAGGCGAAGTTCGCGCGCCAGCCGGTGCGGATCAACCCGCTCGTGTCGCAGGTGCTCGATGCGCTGGCGGAGGCGGCCGCGCAGCGCGGCGTGCCGGTGTTCCGCCACGTGTCCGACGAGGATCTCGTCGTCAAGGCCGATCCGGCCGCGCTGCGGCGCTTCGTGTGGGAACTGTGCCGCGGCGCGATCGACGCGAGCAGCGGCGGGCAACTCGAGGTGCGCACGGCGCGCCACGATCCGGAAGCGCGGATCACGATCGCGTGCGCGGGCGTCGACGCCACCGAACTGTCGCTGATCGATCTCGAACGATTGCAGGACACGATCGAGGAGGCCGGCGGCTACGTCGTGCGCGAACGCGACGATGTCGGCGTGACGCTGCACCTGTCGCTGCCGCTGTGCGCGGTGGCGCCGGCGTCGATGCAGCCGGGCGGCGCCGTGCCGAACGCGGACGCCGGCGTGGCGGCGACGGCCAGGCCGCTCGACGGCCTGCGCATCGCGTGCGTGGACGACCACGATGAGGCGCGCGACGCGCTCACCGCACTGCTGCAGGTGGCCGGCGCCGACGTGCACGCGTATGCGTCGGGCCAGGCGTTGCTGGACGACCTGTGGCGCGCGCGCCGGGCCGACTGGCCGGCGCTGCTCGTCTGCGACATCGACCTCGGCGACGACGAGGAGGACGGCTATACGGTGATGTCGCGCGTGCGCCAGCTCGACGCCGCGCGCGATCGCGACGGCCGCGCGCCGCTCGAGGCGCTGGCATTGTCCGGCCATGCGCGCGATCGCGATCGCACGCGCGCGGTCGAAGCCGGTTTCCATGCGTACCTGACCAAGCCCGCGGTAGCGGCCGACCTGATCGCGGCGTTGCGTGCGCTCGCGTTTTCCTCCGGAGAAATCCATGCCGAACCTTCTGAATCCGACGACACCCGAAGCCCTGAACGCGCGTCGCGGCGGTAGTGCGTTCGCCGACCGCCAGGCCGCGGTGGCGGCCGTCGAGCTGCTGCTGCCGAGCCTGGCCGCCGCGCTGCAGAGCGACTTCGTCGGCGACAGCGGCTGCCTGCACATCGTGATCATGGACCCGGCGCTCGGGCCGCACGACGCGGCGTTCGAGGACGCGATCCTGTATGAATTTTCGCTGCCCGACCCGAAGGACTGGGACGCCGACTATCGCGCGTATGCGCGGGCCAAGGCGCGGCTGTCATGGGAAACGGGCCGCGACGGCCACGTCGTGCAGGCGCTCGAGCCGTACCGGCTGCGCGCCGGCGACACGAACCTGTGGGGCGGCGTCGCGCTCGGCGGCATCGTGGTCGGCGTGTCGGGCGCGCAGCCGTGGTTCGACGAGGCGTTCGCGGGCTGCATCGCGCACTGCCTGCGCGCGCTCGCGAAGCACCGTGCGCAGGCGACGCCCGACGGGCTGGCGATCTGAAGGGGCCGCCCAGGCGCGGCCGCCCGGGACCCGTTTTTACAGCCGGTTATAAAAAAGCCAGCGCGGGCGCGGCACGGCCCGATGCGGCGCGGGCGCGCGCAGGCCGGCACGGTTTTCGCTGTACCTCATCCACGGACGGTTGTCGCGACAAGCGTCGCCGTCAGCCGGATTGCTTTCCGACATCGACAGGAGGTGCAGGTGAACGCGACTCACGATCCAGCCAGACCGCCGCTCGCCGGCCGGACCGCCCTCGTGACCGGGGGCGGCCGCGGCCTCGGCGAAGCCATTTGCGAAGAGCTTGCGCGCCATGGCGCGCACGTGGTGGTCGCCGATCTCGACGGCGATCGTGCGGCGGCCGTCGCGCAGCGGCTCGAACGGCACGGCGGGCAGGCGGTGGGCCGGCCGCTCGACGTGCGCGACGAAGCGTCGGTGCTGCAGGTCGTGCACGATGCGCGCGAGTCGCTCGGCGACCTCGACGTGATCGTCAACAACGCGGCGATCGACGTGACCGCGCCGATCGACGACGTGAGCGTCGACGCGTGGCAGCAGGTGCTGATGACCAACCTGTTCGGCCCATACCTGATGTGTCACGCGGCCGTGCCGATGATGAAGGCGCGCGGCGACGGGCATATCGTCAACATCGCGTCGACCGCGTCGAAGCGGGCGTGGCCGAACGCGTCCGCGTATCACGCGACGAAGTGGGGGTTGCTCGGCCTGTCGCACGCGCTGCATGCCGAACTGCGGCCGAGCGGGGTGCGCGTGTCGGCGATCGTCGCGGGCGGGATGCGCACGCCGTTCCTGCTCGACCGTTTTCCGGACATCGACGAGGACACGCTGCAGCCGCCGGAGCACGTCGCGGCCGCCGTGCGTTTCGTGCTGACCCAGCCGCCGGGCACGGTCGTGCCGGAACTGATGGTGCTGCCGATGAAGGAGACGTCATGGCCCTGAAGCGCGAACGGCGGCTGCCCGGCGCGGTGCTGCTCGACAAGGACGGCACGCTGCTCGACGACGTGCCGTACAACGTCGATCCCGCCCGGATGCGCCTCGCGCCGGGCGCGGCACGCGCGCTGCGTACGCTCGGCGCGACCGGCATGCCGCTGGCGGTCGTGTCGAACCAGTCGGGCGTCGCGCTCGGCCGCTTTACCGAAAACGAGCTTGGCGCGGTCCGCCAGCGTCTCGCCGAACTGTTCGAAGCGAACGGTGCGACGCTGGCGGATTTTTTTTACTGCCCGCATCACCCGCGGGGCAGCGTGCCGCGCTACACCTGTGACTGCATCTGCCGCAAGCCGCGCCCCGGCATGCTGCGGCGCGCGCTGGCGGCGCTCGGCGCCGTGCCCGAATGGAGCTGGATGATCGGCGACATCCTCGACGACGTCGAGGCCGGCCGCGCCGCGCGCTGCGGCACGATCCTGGTCGACTGCGGTCACGAGACCGAGTGGCGCGTCAACGCCGCGCGCACGCCGCTGCACGTCGTCGACCGCATCGACCTGGCCGCCGACATCGTCGTGCGCGAAGCCGTGCGCCGGCACGGCTCGGGAGTGCGGCGATGAACATGGCCTGGAGCCGCGCCCGCCGCATCCTGTGCGTGCGGCTCGACAGCATGGGCGACGTGCTGATGACGACGCCCGCGCTGCGCGCGCTGAAGGAAAGCGGCGCCGACCGCCGGCTGACGCTGCTGACGTCGCGCACGGGCGCCGCGCTCGCCACGCATCTGCCGATGGTCGACGACGTGTGGCGCTACGACGCGCCGTGGGTCAAGCATCCCGACGTGCGCGGCGACCCGGTGGCCGATCTCGACATGATCGACCGGCTGCTGGCGGCCCGCTTCGACGCGGCCGTGATCTTCACCGTCTACAGCCAGAATCCGTTGCCCGCCGCGATGATGTGCTGGCTCGCCGGCATTCCGCTGCGGCTCGCGCATTGCCGAGAGAACCCGTATGAACTCCTGACCGACCGCGTGCCCGAAACCGAGCCGGAATCGCACGTGCGCCACGAGGTCGCGCGTCAGCTCGCGCTGGTGCGCACCGTCGGCGCGACGACGTCGGACTGGCGGATGGCGTTCGACCCGGGCGACGCGGCGCGGCGCGCGCTGCACGCGCGCTTGCAGGCCGCGTTGCAACGCGTCGGCGGCGCACGCGGGCCGGATGCGCGGCGTGCGCGCTGGCTGGTCGTCCATCCGGGCGCGAGCGCGGCGTCGCGGCGCTGGCCGGCCGAGCGTTTCGGCGAAGCCGCCGCCGCGGTCGCGCCGCTGTTCGACGGCATCGCGGTGACGGGCAGCGCGGGCGAACGCGAGCTGATCGACGCGGTGTGCGAACGCGCCGGGCCGCGCGCGGTGCCGCTCGCCGGCGTGCTGCCGCTCGGCGAACTCGGCGCGCTGATCGAGACGGCCGATCTGCTGCTGTCGAACAACAGCGGCCCCGTGCATCTCGCGGCCGCGCTCGGCACGCCGGTGGTCGACCTGTACGCGCTGACCAATCCGCAGCACACGCCGTGGCGTGTGCCGCACCGTGTGCTGAACGTCGACGTGCCGTGCCGCAACTGCTACCGCAGCGTCTGCAACCAACCCGGCCATCCGTGCCTGCGCGGCGTGAGCGTCGACGACGTGGTCGCCGCCGTGCACGCGTTGCTGCACGGCCGCGCGCGCCATGCGCAACGCGCGGCCGCGCGGGCTGCCGCGCACGGCGGCGAGCCGGTCGCGGCGCACGCGTCGAACGTGCTTCCGTTCGCGCACGTCATCACGAGGAACTGACGCATGCCTGACCCGATCCATACGCTCGGCATCAACGCCGCTTTCCACGACAGCGCCGCGTGCATCGTGCGCAACGGCGTCGTGATCGCGGCGGCCGAGGACGAACGCTTCACGCACGTGAAGCACGCGAAGCGCCCGGTGCCGTTCTCGACCTGGGAGCTGCCCTTCCACGCGATCGACTATTGCCTCGCGGAAGCGGGCATCACGCTCGCCGACGTGGACCACGTCGCGTATTCGTACGACCCGTGGCTCGAACTCGACCGCGAAGGCACGGAGCCGGCGCTGACCCTGCCGCTGTCGCCGTCCGCGCATGCGCCGCGCGCCGACGGCGCGTCGCCGTGGCATCCGCTGTTCCTGTCGTCGATCGTCAACGCGCCGCGCCAGCTCGCGGGCGGCGCGCCGCATCATCTGCAGCGGCGCTTTCGCGGCGTCACGCACGACGGGCCATTCCGCTGGCATTTCATCGAGCACCATCTCGCGCACGAGGCGAGCGCGTTTCTCGCGGCGCCGTTCGAGCGCTGCGCGGTGATGACGATGGACGGGCGCGGCGAGCGCGCGACGACCAGCTACGGCGTGTTCGACGGCCGCACGTACCGGCGGCTCGGGCAGGTCAACCTGCCGCATTCGCTCGGGCTGCTGTACGAGCGCGTGACCCGCTATCTCGGCTTCCTGCACTCGTCCGACGAATACAAGGTGATGGCGCTCGCGTCGTACGGCAAGCCGGTGTTCGCCGACGAGATGCGCAAGCTGGTGCGGTATCGCGACGCAGGGCGCTACGACGTGGTCGACGGCGATCTGGCCGCGCAATTCGGCCCGCCGCGCGAACGCGGCGGTCCGATCGAGCCGCATCACTGCGACATCGCGCACGCGTTGCAACTGGTGCTCGAAGAGACGACGCTGCAGGCGGTCGACTGGCTGGCCGCCGAAACCGGCGAGCGGCAGCTCGCGATGGCGGGTGGCGTCGCGCTGAACTGCGTGATGAACGCGAAGATTCGCGATCGCGGCCCGTTCGACGACGTGTGGGTGCAGCCGGCCGCCGGCGACGCGGGCACGGCGCTCGGCGCCGCGCTGTGGACCGACTTCCGGATGCGCGGCGAGCGCGGCGGCTGGCGGATGGATCATGCGTATCTCGGGCCGGCCTACGACGACGATGCGATCGAGGCGTTCCTGAAGGAAGCGCAGCTGCCGTACCGGCGGCTCGCCGACGTCGCCGCGCAGACGGCCGCGCTGCTCGCGGCGAATCGCGTGATCGGCTGGTTCCAGGGGCGCATGGAATTCGGCCCGCGCGCGCTCGGCGCACGGTCGATCCTCGCGTCGCCGATCGACCCGGACATGCAGCGCAAGCTGAACCGGATCAAGGATCGCGAGGATTTCCGGCCGGTCGCGCCGGTCGTGCTCGAAGACCGTGCGCATCACTGGTTCAGCGGCGGGCGGCGTACGCCGCTGCGCGCGCCGTTCATGCTGTTCGTGTACGACGTCGTGCCCGAGCGCGCCGAGAGGATTCCGGCGGTGCGCCACATCGACGGCACCGCGCGCGTGCAGACCGTCGACGAAACGCAGCACCCGCTGCTGCATGCGCTGCTGACCGAGTTCGACGCGCTCACCGGCGTGCCGGTGCTCGTCAACACGTCGTTCAACACGCGCGGCGAACCGATCGTGTGCTCGCCGCGCGACGCGATCGAATGCTTCTGGACGTCGCCGCTCGACGCGCTCGTGATCGGGCCGTTCCTGTTGGAGAAACCGAGATGAACGCGCGCGACACGCAACTGCCGCCGGTCGTGTCGGTGGTCGTGCCGACCTATCGGCGGCCCGACCTGCTCGCACGCTGCCTCGACGCGCTGTGCGTGCAGGTGTTCGATCCCACCACCTACGAGATCGTCGTCGTGGACGACGATCCGGCCGGCAGTGCGCGCGCCGTCGTCGATGCGTGCCGCACGCGCGTGACCGACGTGCCGGCGATCCGCTACATGACCGCACCCGACACGCAGGGCCCGGCCGGCGCGCGCAACGTCGGCTGGCGCAGCGCATGCGGCGCGCTGATCGCGTTCACCGACGACGACACGATTCCCGATCCGACCTGGCTGCGCCACGGCGCGGCCGCGCTGCTGGCCGAACCGTCGGCGGCGGCCGCGGCCGGCCGGATCGACGTGCCGCTGCGGCCGTGCCCGACCGACTACGAACGCGATGCGGCGGGGCTCGCGCATGCGGAATTCGCGACCGCGAACTGCTTCGTGCGACGCGCGGCGCTCGAACGCGTCGGCGGCTTCGACGAACGCTTCACGCGCGCGTGGCGCGAGGACGCCGACCTGATGTTCGCGCTGCGCGAGCATGCGGGGCCGATCGTCGAGGCCGACGCCGCGCGCATCGTGCACCCGGTGCGTCCCGCGCGCTGGGGATCGAGCATCGGCGCGCAGTCGAAGGTGTATTTCGATGCGCTGCTGTACAAGAAGCATCGCACGACTTACCGGCGTCATATCCGGCCGATGCCGCCGTGGCATTACTACGCGGCCGTGCTGGCCGCGCTCGGTGCGCTCGGGTTTTTCGCCGCCGGCTGGCCGGCGCCCGCCATCGTGTGCGCGGCGGTGTGGGCCGCGATTACCGCGGCGTTCTGCGCGAAACGGTTGCGCGGCACGCAGCTCACGCCGTCGCACGTGGCCGAAATGATCGTCACGTCCATCGCGATTCCGCCCGTGTCGCTGTACTGGCGCATGCGCGGCGCGCTTCACTTCAGGGTGCTGTTTTTATGAAGCTCGAACCCAGCATCGATTCCGACGGCCCGCGCGGCCCGAAACGGATCGCGGTGTTCCGCGCGCTGCAGCTCGGCGACATGCTGTGCGCGGTGCCCGCGCTGCGTGCGCTGCGGCGCGGCGAACCGGATGCGCGCATCACGTTGATCGGCCTGCCGTGGGCGCGCGAGTTCGCGTCGCGCTTTTCGGACTACATCGACGGTTTCATCGCCTTCCCCGGCGCGGCGGGGCTCGGCGAACAGCCCGAACCCGACGCGGCCACGCGTGAGGCGTTCATCGCCGAATGCCGCTCGCGCGACTTCGACCTCGCGATCCAGCTGCACGGCAGCGGCACGCACACGAATGCGATCGTCGCGTCGCTCGGCGCGACGCGCACGGCCGGTTTCGTGCCGGCCGACGGCGGCACGGCCGCGCTCGACTGCACGCTCGTGTGGCGCGACGGCGAACCGGAAGTGGCGCGCTATCTGGCGCTCACGCGCAAGCTCGGTTACGCGGACTGGGGCGACTACCTCGAATTCCCGCTCGGCGGGCTCGACTACGCGCTGTGGCACGTGCTCTGCGACGAACACGCGCTCGATCCCGGCCGCTACGTGATCGTCCATCCCGGCGCGCGGATGGCGTCGCGGCGCTGGCCGGTCGAACGCTTCGCGCTCGCCGCGCGGCAGCTCGCCGACGACGGCTGGCAGATCGTGCTGACCGGCACGCGCGCGGAACTGGCGCTCGCGAGCGCGTTCGCCGAGCACCTCGGGCGGCCGTGCGTGAACCTGTGCGGCCGCACGCCGCTCGGCGCGCTGGCCGCGCTGATCGCCCGCGCGCGGCTGCTGCTGTGCAACGACACGGGCGTGTCGCACGTCGCGGCGGCGCTCGGCACGCCGAGCATCGTCGTCGCATGCGGCAGCGATACGGCCCGCTGGGCGCCGCTCGACGCCGAACGTCATCGCGTGCTCGCGAACTACCCGGCGTGCCGGCCGTGCATGTTCGATACGTGCCCGTACGGGCACGAGTGCGCGACGGCGATCGGCGTCGGCGAAGTGATCGATCGGGCGGGCGAGCTGCTCGCCGAGGAGAGACGTCATGTCACGTAAGCGATTGCGCGTGCTGACCTGGCACGTGCATGGCAACTACCTGTATTACCTGTCGCAGGCGCCGCACGATTTCTACATCGTGACGAAGCCGCAGCATCCGCCCGGCTATGCGGGCCGCGTCGGGCACCTGCCGTGGGGCGACAACGTGCACGAGGTGCCGGCCGAGTGCGTGCGCGACACCGCATTCGACTGCGTGCTGTACCAGCACGTGAATCATTACCGGAACGACCGCCTGCGGCTGCTGAGCGACGCGCAGCGCGCGCTGCCGACGCTGTTCGTCGAGCACGATCCGCCGCGCGAGCATCCGACCGACACGCTGCATCCGGTGCAAGACCCGAACGTGTTGCTGGTGCACGTGACGCCGTTCAACGCGCTGATGTGGGACAACGGCGTGACGCCGACGCGCGTGATCGAGCACGGCGTGCTGCTGCCGGAAGGCGTCGAGTATCACGGCACGCTGCCGAAGGGCGTCGCCGTCGTGAACAACCTCGCGCGGCGCGGCCGACGCCTCGGCGCGGACCTGTTCGAGGTCGTGCGGCACAGCGTGCCGATCGACCTGGTCGGGATGGGCTCGACCGAACTCGGCGGGATCGGCGAAGTGCCGAATCCGGCGCTGCCGCAATTCCTGTCGCACTACCGATTCTTCTTCAATCCGATTCGCTACACGAGCCTCGGGCTCGCGGTGATCGAGGCGATGATGATCGGGCTGCCGATCGTCGCGCTCGCGACGACCGAGATGGCGCAACTCGTGAAGACCGGCAGCAACGGCGTGGCCGACACGCGGCCGGCCGTGCTGATCGACGCGATGCGGATGCTGATTCGCGATCAGGAACTGGCGCGCGAGTGGGGCGCGGCGGCGAGGCGCGACGCCTGCGAGCGATTCGGCATCGAACGCTTCGCGCACGACTGGGACGCCGCGCTGCGCGACGTGACGGCGTGAGGTAACGGCGTCACGTCGCAATTCACTGCGTCGTCGCGGGCGGCGAAGCGGGCGGACTGCCGCCGTTCGCGGCGTTCGGCGCCGCCGGCGCGCTGCCGCTGGCTGCATTGCGCTCGCTTTCGGGCAGCAGCGCGAGGCGGTTGTACAGCGTTTTCAGGCTGATGCCGAGCGCCTTCGCGGTGCGCGGCTTGTCGCCGTTGAAATGGCGCAGCGACGCGACGATGAAGCGCTGCTGCGTATGCGCGAGCGTCGTGCCGATATGCAGCGTCATCGCGTTGTGGCGCACTTCCTCGCGCGGCGGCTGGCGGCGCGGCAACTGCAGTTCGATCTGCTCGTCGGCGAGGATGAACGCGCGCTCCAGCGCGTTGCGCAGTTCGCGTACGTTGCCGGGCCACGTGTACGCACGCAGCGCCTTCATCGCCTGCGTCGACAGGCGCTTCCTCGTGCGGTGCCGCGCGTTCAGCCGTTCGACGATCTGCAGCGCGATGTCGCCGACGTCGTCCTCGCGCTGCCTGAGCGCGGGCACGTGCAGCGCGATCGGCGCGATCCGGTAGAACAGGTCCTCGCGCAGCCGGCCGCTGCGCAGTGCCTCGACCGGATCGTGGTGGGTGGCCGCGACGATTCGCACGTCGAGCGGAATCGGCTCGTGGCCGCCCACGCGCACGATCGTGTTGGTTTCGAGCGTGCGCAGCAGCTTGACCTGCAGCTCGGCGGGCATCTCGGCGATCTCGTCGAGAAACAGCGTGCCGCCGCGCGCGGCCTCGAACATGCCCACATGTTGCGCGACGGCGCCCGTGAAGCTGCCTTTTTCGTGACCGAACAGCTGCGACTCCGCGATGTCCTTCGGAATCGCGCCGCAGTTGACGGGCACGAACGGCCCGCGCCGGCGCGGGCTCATGTCGTGAATGAGCCGGGCGACGATATCCTTGCCCGCCCCGCTTTCGCCGACCACCAGCACACTCACGCGGGTGGCGGCGACGCGCGACACTTTCAGCAGCAAATCCTGAATTGTTCGCGAACGCCCGAACAGTCGCGTGCCGTCATCGTCGGATTTCGACATGGAGTAGGACCGAGTTGGGAAGTTTTGACCGAAGGTGTCGTGATCAGGTAAAAAACGACGTGGCACACGTCGTCATTCACGTATGCAGGATACCTTTTATACCGATTCGTCGACATTGAATCTGGCAATGCGGCTGGCGTCGATAGATAGATTTATTCGATGAGCGGCGAATGCACGACACCGTTCTTCTATACTGCTAAGCACTCGTTTTCAGTGCAGGACCGCTTGTCTGCCCGATCGTGTGCAGCGTTGAAGATGCGTCGTGTGCCCGATGCGTGCATGACGCTGCACGTGTCGCGGTGCCGGCCCACGCATGCGCCGGGCCGCATTAAAAGGAGCCTCGATGCCTTACGTCCTGATCGTCGAAGACGATGCCGATACGCGAACGATGCTGGCCACGCTCGCGCGTACGCAGCAGCTTTCGTGCGATACGGCCGCGACGCTTGAAGAAGCGCGCACGCTCGTCTCGACGCATACCCCCGATCTCGTGCTGTGCGACCTCGTGCTGCCCGACGGCAACGGGATGGATCTGTTCGACGCATTGCCCAAGCGCGGGCATTGCGAAATGGTGTTGACCACCGGCCACGCGAGCCTCGAAACCGCGATCGACGCGTTGCGGCGCGGCGCGACCGACTATCTGGTGAAGCCGCTCAACATGCAGCGGCTGAACAGCATCTTCGCGCGCGTGCCGCGCACGACCGCGCTGCACGAGGAAATCGCGGAGCTGCGCTCGGAGCTGCAGCGGCTCGGCCGGTTCGGCCGCATGCTCGGCAGTTCGCCGGCGATGCAGGCCGTCTACGATGCAATCGGCCGCGTCGCGCGCACCGAAGCGTCGGTGCTGCTCACCGGCGAATCGGGCACCGGCAAGGAGCTCGCCGCGCAGACCGTGCACGACCTCAGCCTGCGTCGCCGCGGCCCGTTCCTCGCGGTGAACTGCGGCGCGATCGCCGCGAATCTCGTCGAGAGCGAGATGTTCGGCCACGACCGCGGCAGTTTCACCGGCGCGGAACGCCAGCACAAGGGCTTCTTCGAACGCGCGGACGGCGGCACGCTGTTTCTCGACGAAATCACCGAGATGCCGGTCGAATCGCAGGTCAAGCTGTTGCGCGTGCTGGAGACCGGGCGCGTCACGCGGCTCGGCTCGACGCGCGAGATCGACGTCGACGTACGCATCGTCGCCGCGACGAACCGCGATCCGGAAGCGGCGATGGCGGAAGGCAAGCTGCGGCCCGACCTGTTCCACCGGATCAACGTGTTCCCGATTCCGCTGCCGTCGCTGCGCGAGCGCGGCGACGACATCCCGATGCTCGCCGATGCGTTCCTGCAGCGCTACAACGAGGAGAGCGGCCGCAACCTGCGTTTCTCGCCCGCTGCCCGCGAAGCGCTGAAGGGCTACGAATGGCCCGGCAACGTGCGCGAGCTGCGCAACTTCGTGCAGCGCGCGAGCATCTTCACCGATGCCGACGTGATCGAAACACTGCCTCCGCCGATCATGGACGAGTTGTCGAGCATGGTCGATTCGCATGAAGATCGCGTGACGGTGCCGTTCGGCACGCCGCTCGAGGAGGTCGACCGCAAGCTGATCCTCGGCACGATCGCGCAATGCGGCGGCGTGAAGGCGCAGGCGGCCGAGGTGCTCGACGTCAGCCTGAAGACGATCTACAACCGGCTCGCGCAACTGGAAGACGAAACGGAAAAACCGGACTCCTGATGTGGCCCCGCTCGCGCTCAGGGTTCCGCTCATGGTCCCGTTTCGGCCTCGCGGTGCGCGTCGCGCTCGAGCCTCCGCCGCATGCGTTCGACATGCGGCGGAATCGCGCGTCGTTCGCGCACGATCCACGGCAGGCCGGCGAACGTGCGCACGATCGCCCGTTCGCGGCGCAGCAGCGGCAACATGCGCACCGTATGCAGCCACGCGGCCGCGGCCGGCCATCTGAGCCACGCCGTCCATACCGCGTTGCGGGCGGCGGTGCGCGCGCGCGTGGGCCGGTCGCGCTGCGCCGACGGGTAGTGATGGACCGTCAGGTGCGGCGCATACACGAGCCAGTGGCCGGCGCGACACAGATCGAGCGCGAGCAGCGCTTCCTCGCCGCCGAGAAAGTAGCGCGGATGGTAGCCGCCCGCGCGCACGAACGCGTCGCGCCGGAACGCGGTCGCGCCGGCCAGCAGCCCGAGGATCGGGCGGCCCGGCAGCGCGACGGGCGCGTCCAGCGGGCTGTCGGCCATCAGCCGGCAGGTCGGGTCCTCGCGTCGGTCGGGGCCGACGAGCACGCGTGCGGTGACGGCCGCGACGTGCGGATACGCGTCGAGCAGGTTCGCGGCTTCGGCGATCGAACCGGGCGCCCACCACGTGTCGTCGTCGCAAAACGCGACATGGCGCGTGCGCGCCACGGCGACGCCGAGATTGCGGCCGGCCGCGCCGAGGTTGCCCGGCGCATGCACGAGCGCGACATGCGCGAAGCGCTCGCGGATCAGCGCGGCCGTCTCGGCGTCCGCCGCGTTGTCGACGACGACGATCGCCGGCCGGTCGGGCAGCGCGGAAAGATGGTCGAGCGTGCGCGCGAGTTCGGCGGCGCGCCGGCAGGTCAGCACGATGGCGGTCATGCGCGGTTCGCCCGGCGGCAGCGCGATGCGCGCGGGCGTTACGCGGACGTGACGTCGCATTCGAGCCGCCAGATCGTTTCGGGTTCGTGGAGAGCGGCGCGCATATGAGGTTCGAACAGCGTTACCTGGCTCGCATAGGCATCGACGGCGGCGGCTTTCGCGGCGGCGCCCGTCGCATCGCGGCCGGCGGGCGGCGCGACCGGGTGCGCGATCCAGCCGCGCTCGCGCCAGCCGATCAGGCGCCTGGCCATCAGCCCGTCGATGCGGCGATACGGCACGTCCTCGTAGAAGCGCCAGATGCGCGCCGGATCGTCTTCGCGCAGCAGCGACAGCATGGCTTCCTGCACCTGCAGGTGATCGCGGTGGAACAGGCCGGCCGGCGCGAGCACGCCGACGCCCGGGTGCGCGTCGATCGTCGCGGCCACGCGCGCCGCGATCGCGGTCGACGTGGCCGGCATGCCGTACTGATCGTCGAGGAAGTCGAGCCACACGGGGCGTGCGTCGAGCAGCGCGAGCGCGCGGCGGTCTTCGTCGCGGCGCGTGCGCACCGCTTCGTCGGCGTCGCGAAACCCTGCGCGGCGATCCCACGGCGGCGCGGGCGTGCCGCGCGGCGGGATTCCCGCGAATACGGTGACGACGATCGAGCCGGGCGCCTGCGCGAGCAGTTGTCCGCAACTGAAGACGGCATCGTCGAGATGCGGCGAGACGACGAGCCAGCGTGTCGGGTCGGGCATGGCGTGAGGATCTCCATCGTGAGCGGCCGGGCCGCCGGTGCCGATCGGCCAGCATGCGCCGTGCCCGCCGGCGGCGCCCCCGGCGCCCGCTGTCGACTGTTCCCGCAGGAGCGTGTTCAATGACCGAAATTGCACGGCCGCAGGCCGGAAATTACGCAACGGCCGTGATGCTGGTCGCGATCGCGACCGTGCTGCAGACGCTCGCGATCCGGTTCGGCGGCGTGAATTTGCCGTTGGTGCTGTATTACCCGCTGCTCGCCGGCGCCGCGTGGGTGACATCGTTCCTGTTCGGCATCGTGTCGACCGTGGTCAGCGGGCTGCTCGTGTGGACGCTGTTCCTGTCCGACCCGGCCGCTTATACGGCGCCGCTGCCCGAGCGGCTCGTGCAGCTCGGCACGTTCATGCTGATCGGCGCGCTGGTGTGCGCGATCGCGTCGATGCTGCATCACACGCGCGTCACGAACGATCGCGCCGGCCGGCGCGAGGCGGCCGCGCGCCGGCAGCTCGAAGCCGTGCTGGGCGCGCTGCCGCACGGCGTGATCGCGACCGATGCGACAGGCCGGCTCACCTATCTCAACGCGGCCGCGGCCGAACTCGTCGGCTGCCGGCCGGACGACGCGATGGGGCGGCCGGTGCGCGACGTGCTGCGGATCGTCGATCACGAAGGCCGCCGCGTGCCGACCACGCCGCTCGATCGCGCGCTCGGCGGCGCCGAGGCGACGTCCGACCGGCACTGGCTGCAGGCCGGCAACGGCGATCCGGTGCCGATCGTCGCGGTCGCGTCGCCGATGGGCGATGCGGACGGCAATCTCGACGGCGCGGTGCTGTTGCTGCGCGATGCCGGCGCGGACCGTGCGCGCGTCGACGCGTCGCGGCTGCTGCATGCGGTCGTCGATGCATCGCCGGATGCGATCGTCGGGATCGACGCCGACGGCCGCATCGCGAGCTGGAACCCGACCGCGCAGCGGATCTTCGGGTACGACGAGGCCGATGCGCGCGGCCGCCGGTTCGACACGCTGATCGCGCCGCGCTGGTTGCGGCGCCATCCGCTCGCCCAATCGTTCGACGCGATGCGCGAGCCGGTCGGGCCGCTCGAACTGCTGTGCGTGCGGCGCGACGGCCGGCGGTTTCGGGCGACGGTATCGGCGTGCCCGGTGCAGGGCGACGCGCGGGCCTGCGTCGCGCTGTCGCTGACGCTGCGCGAAACCGGCGCGCAGCGCCGGCACGACCTCGGGGCGCGGCGCTCGTTGCAGGGCGCGCGCCATGCGCGCGAGCAGGCCGACACGTCGAACCGGCTGAAGGACGAGCTGCTGGCCACGGTGTCGCACGAATTGCGCACGCCGCTGAACGTGATCTACGGGTGGATCGAGGTGCTGCGCAATACCGGCGACCACGCGCTGCAGCATCAGGCGATCGACGCGATCGACCGCAGCGCGCGCTCGCTCACGCGGATGGTCGGCGACATCCTCGATGCGTCGTCGCTCGCGACCGGCAAGCTGCGGCTCGACACGACGCCGGTCGACATCGTCCGGCTGTTCTCCGACCAGGTCGGCACGTTCCAGACCGCCGCATCGTCGGCCGGCATCATGCTCGAATTCGACTGCGACGCGTCGGCGTGCATCGTGTCGGGCGACGCCGAGCGGTTGCGGCAGATGCTGTCGAACCTCATTTCGAATGCGCTGAAATTCACGCCGGCCGGCGGCAGCGTGAGGGTCGGGCTTGCGCGCGACGACGCGCATGCGGTGCTGACCGTCGCCGATACGGGGCAGGGCGTCGCGCCGGAGTTCGTCCCGTACGTGTTCGACATGTTCCGCCGTGCGGACGATTCGCCCGCGTCGCCGCGGCGGGGGCTCGGTCTCGGCCTGTCGATCGTGCGGCACATCGCGCAGCTGCACGGCGGCCGGGTGACCGTCGCGAGCGCGGGTCGCGATCGCGGCACGACGTTCACGGTGACGCTGCCGGCCGGGTGGCAGCCGGGCGGCGCGATAGCGTGGGGAATCGTGCAGGCGGGCAGCCGTCGCGACGCGCTCGTGCTCGATACGCAGCGCATCCTGATCGTCGACGACGATCCGACCACGCGTGCCAGCCTCACGGCCGCGCTGACCACGTTCGGCGCGGCCGTCGCGATCGCGTCGTCGGGGCGCGAAGCGCTCGCGATGGCGGCCGACATGCGGCCGACGGTCGTGCTGTCCGATCTCGCGATGCCCGACGGCGACGGCTTCTGGCTGCTGGACGCATTGCGGCGCGGCACGACGAACGGCGACAGCGGCCCGCCCGACGTGCGCGTGCTGGCCGTCACCGCGCACGCGGGCCTCGCCGACGAACGCCGCGCGCTGGAGGCCGGCTTCGACGGCTACCTGTGCAAGCCGGTCGACGTGCGCGAACTGGCGCACAAGATCGTGCACGTGACGAAGCGCGACGGCTGACGCGGCTGACGCGCTTTGCGCACCGGCCGCGTCAGGTGGTCGGCGCCGGCCGGTTCTGCGTGTGCACTTGCGCGAGCAGATGCGACGCGATGCGCGTGCTGCGCACGAGGTCGCCGGGCGTGTGGTGCGTGACCTGACGTTGAATGAAGTAGCGCGCGGTGTGCGCGAGCCCGTTCGCGAACGTCGTCGTCGCGCGCCAGCCGAGCCGCTTCTGCGCGGCGGCCAGATTCGGCCGCCGCTGGCGCGGGTCGTCGGACGGCAGCGGCCGGAATTCGATCGGTACGGTCGCGCCGACGATACGCACGACCTCCCGTGCGACGTCGATCATCGCGATCTCGACGTCGCTGCCGAGATTGACCGGCTCGCTCGCATCGCCCGGTTCGTCCATCAGCCGGACCAACGCATCGACCATGTCGTCCACGTAGCAGAACGAGCGCGTCTGCTTGCCGTCGCCGTAGACGGTCAACGGCTGTTCCGCGAGCGCCTGCGTGACGAAGTTCGACACCACGCGCCCGTCGGCCGGATGCATGCGCGGGCCGTACGTATTGAAGATCCGCGCGATCCGCACGTCGACGCCGTACTGGCGGTGATAGTCCGCGAACAGCGTTTCCGCGCAGCGTTTGCCTTCGTCGTAGCACGCGCGGATGCCGGTCGGATTGACGCGGCCGCAATAGTGCTCGTCCTGCGGATGGACGTCGGGGTCGCCGTACACCTCGCTCGTCGACGCCTGCAGGATGCGCGCCTTCACGCGTTTCGCGAGGCCGAGCAGGTTGATCGCGCCGTGCACGCTGGTCTTCGTCGTCTGCACGGGGTCGCGTTGATAGTGAATGGGCGACGCCGGGCACGCGAGGTTGTAGATCTCGTCGACTTCGACGTAGAGCGGAAACGTCACGTCGTGGCGCATCAGCTCGAAGTTCGGCGCATCGAGCAGGTGCGCGATGTTGTCCTTCGTGCCCGTGTAGAAATTGTCGACGCACAGCACGTCGTGGCCGGCCGTCACGAGCCGTTCGCACAAATGCGAACCCAGGAAGCCGGCGCCGCCGGTGACGAGGACGCGTTTTCGATCGTAGCCCTTCATTACGTATTCTCCTTGCGGTGTGCGAGCATGGCCGTCGCGGTGCCGACGGGCGTGCGCCGGCCGGTGCCGGCCGACGTGCCGGCGCGCTGCGCGTGCGCGACGTCGCGGTAGATGTCGACGAGCCGGTCGGCCACGCCTTGCCAGGTGTAGAAGCGATGCGCGCGCAGGTAGCCGGCGCGGCCGAGCGCCGCGCACAGCTCGGGCTTCGCACGCAGTTGCAGGAGGCGCGCGGCCAGCGCGGCCGGGTCGCGCGGCGGCACGAGATAGCCGGTCGTGCCGTCGTCGACCGTCGTGCGGATGCCGCCGACGTCGCTGCCGATCACCGCCGCCGCGCACGCCATCGCCTCGACCGGCGTGATGCCGAACGGCTCGTACCACGGCGTCGTCACGAACACGTCGGCCGCGCTGTAGTACAGGTGCAGCGCGTCGCGATCGCGCCGGCCGACGAAGGTCACGCGGTTGGCAATCCCGAGTTCGTGCGCGAATGCGGCGAGCCGCGCGAGTTCCGGGTCGCGGGCGGGGTCGGGCGTCGCCTGGCTGCCGCCGACGACGTACAGGTGCGTCGGCCGCCGCGGATCGCGCGGCATGCGCGCGAGCGCGTCGATCACGGTATCGATGCCCTTGCGCGGCACCAGGCGGCCCAGTTGCAGCACGACGAACGCGTCCTGCGGCCAGCCCAGCCGCGCGCGCGCATCGACGCGCGGCACCGGCCGGAATTCCCGCTCGTCGAAGCCGCACGGCACGATCTCGATGCGCGCGGTGTCGGCGCGATAGTGCGTCGTCAGATCGAGCGCATCCTGAGGGCATTCGGCGATCAGGCGGTCCGAGCGGCGCGCGAGCGTGTCCTCGATCGCGAAGCGCGCATCGGGGAAGCCGTCGGCCGTGCCCTGGTGCAGCCGCCGCACGCGGCCGAGCGCATGGAACGTCGTGACGAGCGGGATGCCGAGCGCTTTTTTCACGCGCAGCGCCGCGTCGCCCGACATGAAGAAGTTCGCGTGCATCACGTCGACCGGGTCGGGCTCGCGCCGCATTCGCGCGATCATGTATTGCGCGAATGCGCCCATGTACGGCAACAGCCGCTCCTTGGGCACGTCGGTCGGCGGCCCGGCCGGCACGTGGATCACGCGCATGTGCGAGCCGATCGGCACGACTTCCGGCAAATGCGGATTGTCGCAGCGCGTGTAGACGTCGACGTCGAGGCCGCGCTCCGCGAGCTGCTTCGCGACGTTCGCGACATAGATGTTCTGACCGCCGGCATCGACGCCGCCGATCACGCCCAGCGGCGATGCATGTTCACTGATCAACGCGATTCTTTGCATGGTCTTGCTCCCGATATCGGGGCCGCGCTCATGGGCCGCCGTCGTCGGTACATCGGCAATCGGCATGCCCGCCGGATTGCGGGGAAAACCGCTTCCCGGTGTGCCGAAAAAATTACAACGCGTTGGATGAAAGGGCGTCTGATCGCGGTTTCCCGCCGGCATGCGGCGCGCACGCCGCGGCACGCGATTTGCGCGACCTCTGTTCACCTGCCGGCTCGCCCGGCCCGATGAAAAGGAGGTCACGATGAAGGTATTCCAGCTGCAAGCCCGCTCCCCGCGCATCCGCCGCCAGCGCGCGATGCGCACCGGCATGGCGGTCGCGGCCGCCGCGGTCGCCGCGTGCATGGTCGTCGCACCGAACGCGGTCGCCGCCGGCGACGACGGCGCCGCATCGTCGTCGACGTCGTCGTCGCATTCGAGTACCGGCACGAAGATCCGCGACGCAACGATCACGACCAAGGCAAAAGCGGAACTCGTCGGCACGAGCGGCCTGTCGGCCGGCGACATCCACGTGAAGACGCGGCACGGCACCGTGACGCTGACCGGCAGCGTGCCCGACGAGCAGCAGCGCACGCAGGCCGTCGGCGTCGTGAAGCAGGTGGACGGCGTGCAGTCCGTGCGCGACCAGTTGACCATCCGGCCCAAATAACCGCGCGGCCGCAAAGGAGTCCAGCGATGAACTGCATGCTCAAACCCGTCGGCGAACAGACGATCGTCATCACCGGCGCGACCAGCGGCATCGGTCTCGTCACCGCGCGCAAGGCGGCACGGCGCGGCGCGAAGCTCGTGCTGTTCGCGCGCAACGAGGAAGCGCTGAACACGCTGTGCGAGGAAATCCGCCAGCACGGCGGCCTCGCGGTGCCGGTCGCCGGCGACGTCGGCAATATCGAGGATCTGCAGCGCGCGGCCGCGGCGGCGGCCGACACGTACGGCGGCTTCGACACCTGGGTCAACAACGCGGGCGTGTCGATCTTCGGCACGGCGGCCGCGGTACCGCTCGAGGATCAGCGCCGGCTGTTCGACACCAACTACTGGGGCGTCGTGCACGGCTCGCTCGTCGCGGCCGACCATTTCCGGCGCAAAAGCGATTTCCACGGCGGCGCGATCATCAACATGGGCAGCGAGGCGTCCGACGCGCCCGTGCCGCTGCAAAGCGCATACGTCGCGTCGAAGCACGCGGTGAAAGGCTTCACCGATTCGCTGCGGCTCGAGATGGAAGCGGACCACCTGCCGGTGTCCGTCACGCTGATCAAGCCGGCCGCGATCGACACGATGTTCGTGATGCACGCGAAGAACTACATGAACGTCGAGGCGAAGCTGCCGCCGCCGATCTACGACCCCGACCTGGTGGCCGACGCGATCCTGTTCGCGGCCGCGCACGCGCGCCGCACGCTGTTCGTCGGCGGCGCCGCGAAGTTCACGTCGGCGAGCGCGTACCACGCGCCGCGCCTGTTCGATCGCGTCGCGGCCACGCTGTTCTCGCGCGGCCAGCGCACGGTGCGCCCCGCGCGGCCGCGCGACGACAACGCGCTGTACGACTCGCGCCACGCGCTGCACGAGCGCGAGGGCATGGAAGGGCCGGTGCTGCGCAGCTGTGCGTACAACACGGTGGTGCAGCGGCCGAAGATGGCCGGCGCGGTCGCGCTGGGCGCGGCGGCGGTGGTGTTTGCCGCGTACGCGCGCTCGCGCCGCTCGTCCGCGTGATTTCATCGATTTTCCAAGGAGGCTTTCATGACATCCCGACAACATACGGGCCACGAATACAGCCACTCGCGCGCGCACGAAGGCGAGCGCACGCAGCAGGACCACGACAAGGGCGGGCACCAGACGGGGCACGGCAAACCGCCGAGCCCGGTCGACGTGCAGAAGGCGCTGAAGGGGATGGACTACCCGGCCAGCAAGTCGGACGTCGTGCAGTGCGCGGAACGCGCGCATGCCGACCGCGAGGTGCTCGACATGCTGCGCAAGATTCCCGAGCGCGAGTACGACACACCGGCGTCGGTATCGAAGGAACTCGGGCGGCTGATGTAGGCGCCGCCCCGTCGCGCCGCGTGCGCGAGCGCGAGCGCGAGCGCGCGGCGCACCCATCACGAGGAGCACGACCATGGCGATGATCGTCGCAGGCCGTTTCACGACGTTCGATGAAGCGGAAGGTGGGGCGCGTCACCTTTACGAGCGCGCGTTCGGGCGCGACGACGTGTCGATCTTCTTCCTGAACCCCGGCGGCCAGCACGCGCGCTTCCCGATCGGCGGCGACGTGTATGCCGATACGGCGGCGAAACCGGGCGGCCGCGGCGCGATGGTCGGCGCGATTCGCGGCTTGCTGATCGGCGTCGTCGTCGGATTGATCGTGTATGCGCTCGGCGTGCGCTACTGGTTCGTGCCGGCCGCGGGCGCGCTGGCCGGCGCGTATCTCGGCGCGTTCGGCGGCGCGCTCGGCCGGATGCGCGGCGAGCAGGCCGAAGGCAAGGGCACGCTCGCGCAGAGCGAAACCGGCGTGATCCTCGCCGCGCGCGTGACGCCCGACACCGCGACGACCGCGGAAGACGTGCTGCGCGCGACTGGCGCGAAGTCGATCGAGCGCGTCGAAGGCGACTGGCAGGACGGCGAATGGCGCGATTTCGATCCGGTGCGCCGGCCCGACGAAGCCGCGTCCGGCGGCCCGCGCTGACTACGCCCTTTTTCCAGACGCTTGCAACGCCAACCGTCGAAACACGCTCGCCGCGCGCAGGCCGGCGTGCGGCGCACGCGGCACGCCGCTTGCGCGGCATCGGCGGCATTCGTTCAAGGAGGAACCCATGACCCACGAACAGACCCCGCCGCCGCAGAAGCAGTCGCATCGGCCGGGCACCGAGCGCGAGATGCATCCGAAGCCGCGCGACGAAGCGGCCGACTACGTCGGCAGCGGCAAGCTCGCCGGCAAGGTCGCGCTGGTGACGGGCGGCGACAGCGGGATCGGCCGCGCGGTGGCGATCGGCTTCGCGAAGGAAGGTGCGGACGTCGCGATCGTCTACCTGAAGGAATCCGACGACGCCGCCCATACGAAGCAGCTGATCGAGCAGGCCGGCCGGCGCTGCGAGGCGATCGCATGCGACGTCGGCGATCGCCGGCAGGCGCGCGACGCGGTGGCGCGCACGGTCGAACGGCTCGGCCGTCTCGACGTGCTCGTGAACAACGCGGGCGAGCAGCATCCGCAGCCGGGCATCGAGGACGTGTCCGAGGAACAGCTCGAACGCACGTTCCGCACGAACGTGTACGGGATGTTCTTCTGCACGCAGGCCGCGCTGCCGCACCTGAAGCCGGGCGGGCGCATCGTCAACACGGCGTCGGTCACCGCCTATCACGGCAGCCCGAAACTCCCCGACTACTCGGCGACCAAGGGCGCGATCGTCGCGTTCACGCGGTCGTTGTCGATCGAGCTGGCCGAGCGCGACATCCGCGTGAACGCGGTCGCGCCGGGGCCGATCTGGACGCCGCTGATTCCGTCGACGTTCACGCCCGAACAAGTCGCGAAATTCGGCTCGAACGTGCCGCTCAAGCGGCCGGGGCAGCCGGACGAACTGATCGACTGCTACGTGCTGCTCGCGTCGGACGGCGCGAGCTACATGACCGGGCAGACGCTGCATCCGAACGGCGGCTCGATCGTCGGCGGCTGACGGCCGCACTCACGCAATGCCAAGGAGAAAGCAGATGAGACAACCCAACTGGACGATCGCCGCGCTCGCCGCCGGCGTGCTCGCCGTGTCGGGCTTCGCCCGCGCGCAGATGCCGAGCGAGCCGCCGGCGTCGAATTCGCATGTGCCGGGCGGCGTGATCAATCCGTCGTCGGGCGCGGGCGCCGCGGGCGATCCCGGCATCGCGAAAGCGCCGAAGGGCGCCGACGCGGAGTTCGTCGACAAGGCCGCGATGGCCGGCAAGGCGGAAGTGCAGGCCAGCCAGCTCGCGCTGAAGCAGGCGCAGTCGGCGGACGTGCGCGCGTTCGCGAAACGGATGGTCGCGGATCACGGCAAGGCGAATGCGAAGCTCGAGGAACTCGCCGCGCGCAAGGGCATGAAGCCGCAGGTCGATCAGATCTCGGATCCCGACGTGGAGGCGCTGCGCGGCAAGAGCGGGCGCGATTTCGACACCGCGTATCTGACGGCAGCCGGCCCCGATGCACACAAGAAGGCGGTCGCGTTGTTCGAAGACGAAGCGCGCGACGGCCAGGATGCGCAACTGCGCGCGTTCGCCAAGTCCACGCTGCCGACGCTCAAGCATCACCTGAGCATGGCAGAGACGGTTGCACGCAAGGTGGGCGCGCAATAACGCGCGCCCGGTTCCACCCTCGGGCCGCACGGGCGGCCCGCTTTTTCGGAGAAGCAGTCATGGCCCAACGGCAATCGAAGCACGAAGGCATCCTCGAACTGCTCTGCCAGGCATACGAGACCGAGCTTGGCGGTGCGCAGATCTACGAGGCCGCGCTCCAGTGCGCGACCGACGAGGATCTGCACAAGGAATGGGAGAAGTACCACCGCGAGACGCTGCATCACCAGGAGGTGCTGCGCAAGGTATTCGAAACGCTCGGCCTCGATCCCGATGCGCAATCGCCGGGACGCGCCGCGGTGGCCGCCACCGGAAAGTCGCTGGTGCAGGTGATCGAGCAGGCGAAGAAACAGGCCGACCCGGCCGTCGCGCAGGTGGTGGCAGCCGAGTGCGTGGTGCTGGCCGAAACCAAGGATCACCTGAACTGGGAGCTGATCGGCTACGCGGCCGACCAGTTGCCCGACAGTGACGCCGCGAAGGCGCTGAAGGCCGCGCACGACGAGGTGGAGGCCGACGAGGATCATCATCTGTATCACACGCGCGGCTGGGCGCGCGAGATGTGGATCGAGTCGATGGGCTTCAAGGCGGTGCTGCCGCCGCCGGAGGAAGTGAAGAAGGTGGAATCCGCCGCCGATGCGGCACGTGCCGAGCGCTCGCGCGGCAAGATGATGTAACGCCCGGGCGGGCGGCGTCGCGCTCCGCGCAGCGCCCGCCCGCCGCCCATGAAGGTTGCGTGCGCAACCGACATCGATCGATTGTGTCGGTCCTTCACGTCAGCAGGTCGACGAGCATCGTCACCACCGACGCCGCCATCAGCGCGACCGCCACCCAGCCGAACAGTTTCGATACCGGGCCGCTTCCGGGCTGGCCGGCCGCATCGCGCTTGCCCGACAGCAGCATCACGAGCACGAGCATCGGCACCGCCGCGACGCCGTTGAGCACGGCGCTCCAGTACAACGCCCGGATCGGGTCGATCGGGCTGAAGCAGATCGCGATGCCGACGATCACGCACAGCGCCAGCACCGTGTAGAACGCGGGCGCGCGCCGCACGGGCTCGTTCAGCCCTTCGCGGAAGCGCCAGGCTTCCGCGCAACCGTAGGCGGCGCTGCCCGCGAACGCGGGAATCGCGAGCAGCCCGCAGCCGACGATGCCGAACGCGAACACCAGGAACGCGGCTTCGCCGGCGATCGGCCGCAGCGCCTCGGCGGCCTGCGCGGTGCTGCCGATGTCGTGCCGGCCGTGCGCGAAGAAGACGGCCGCGCCGATCACCATGATGCAGAACGACACGGCGTTGGTGACGACCATGCCGGTCCAGGTATCGACCGTGACGCGCTGCTCGGTCTCGCGGCGCGTGTCGCGCTCGCCGTTCTTTTGCTCGGCCGTGGTCTGCTCGACTTCCAGCGCGGCCTGCCAGACGAACAAGTACGGGCTCAGCGTCGTGCCGAGCACGGCGACCGCGGTGGTCGCATACGCATGCGTGAACGCGATCTGCGGCAGCACGATCGCATGCAGCACGCCGCCCCAGTCGACGTGCACGAAGCCGAGTTCGAGCACGTACGCGATCAGGCCGAGCGTCATCCATTTCAGCCAGCGCGCGTAGCGTTCGTATGACAGCATCACCTGCAACGCCAGCGATGCGATTCCATAGAGCGGCGCATACCAGTAGCTGCGGCCGCCGACGACGAGCGCCGTCGCATCGCCCATCGCCGCGAGGTCGGCGCCGACGTTGACGACGTTGACGATCACGACCATTGCGATCAGCGTCTTCGCGACGCGATCGGAAAACCGTTCGCGGATGCCGGCCACGAGGCCTTCGCGATTGCGTCGCCCGACGAACGCCGCCGCGAGCTGCACGGCGACCATCATCGGCAGCGTGACGACGATCATCCACAGCATGTTGAAGCCGAACTGGCTGCCGGCCTGCGCGTAGACGGCGACGTTGCTCGGATCGGCGTCCGACGCGCCCGCGAGCAGGCCGGGGCCGAGCCGCCGATACCACGGTTTCGCGGCGGGCGGCGGCGCCTCGGCCGCCGCTCGCGCGCCATCGCCCAGTCCGCTCATCCGGCGTCCCCGTGCGACGGGCGAGCGCCGCCGCCGCGTCGCTCGCGCGCGAGGCGCGACGCGGTACGCAACGCGTCGACCAGCGTGCGGTACGCATGTTCGCGGGAATCGGCGCCGCGCGTGCGCAGCACGTACGACGGATGATAGGTGGCGACGACGAGCCGGCCGTCGTCGGTGCGCACCGGCGCGCGCGTGCGCTCGAGCGTCGCGTCGTTGTCCTGCAGGACCGCGCGCAACGCCGTCGCGCCGAGCGCGACCACCACGCGCGGCTGCACGGCTGCCAGCTCGCGTTCGAGCCAGTAGCGGCACGCGGCCACTTCGCGCTGCGCGGGCGTCTTGTGCAGTCGCCGCTTGCCGCGCGGTTCCCATTTGAAGTGCTTGACCGCATTCGTCAGGTAGACGTGCGAGCGTTCGATTCCGGCTTCGTCGAGCGCGCGGTCCAGCATGCGGCCGGCCGCGCCGACGAACGGCATGCCCGCGCGGTCCTCCTGGTCGCCCGGTTGCTCGCCGACCAGCATGATCGTCGCGTCGACGGGCCCGGCGCCCGGCACCGGCTGCGTCGCGTGTTCCCACAGCGCGCAGCGGCGGCACGCGTCGAGCGTGCGCGGGGCCTCGTCGTCGGGCGGCGGTGCCGGCGCGTCGGGCGCCTTGCGGGTCATGCGGCGGCTCCGGTGCGGGCCGGCGCGGCGGCGCGCGGCGAGCGGGCGGAACGCTTCGGCGATCGCATGGTCGCACGCGCAGAGGGACGCAAACGGGACGATTGATGCCGCATCGCACGCATGAAGGACTCCCGGATCGACGATGCGAACCATGCAGCAACCGGCATGCCGCATGCAGTCGGTATGGGCGCGCGCCTTGCGTGACAGGTCCGTCCAACGACAGGAGAAGCAGATGCTACCCGACCCCGGCGACGACCCGGCCGCCGACGACGTGCTGCTGTGGCGCGCCCCCGACAGCGTGCCGCGCCGCCCGCGCCGCGTGCTGGTCGTCGACGACTATCGCGATGCGGCGGACGCGCTGCGCCTGCTGCTCGAGGCGCGCGGCTTCGAGTGCCGGGTCGCCGACGATCCGTTCGCCGTGTGCGACGTCGCACGCGACTGGCAGCCGTTCGCGGTCGTGCTCGATATCGCGATGCCGGGCCTCGACGGACTGGAACTGGCGACGCGGCTGCGCGGCGATCCGCGAACGGCCGACATGCTGCTGATCGCGTGCAGCGGACTGGCGTCGCGGCGGGATCGCGAACAGGCGAAGGAGGCCGGCTTCGATGCGCATTGCGCGAAGCCGCTGACGCCGCACCGGCTGCTGGGCTACCTCGAATCGGCGAGCGGCGGCGCGGTGACGCCGGACGAGGGCGTTACACGACCCTTGTAAAAAGGCCGGCGGCGCGCCGCGGCGCGGGCAAAAAAACGCCCCGCGCGGGCGGGGCGTGGCGAACGGAAGCGCCGGCGAACCGGCGCCGCGTCGCGGTGCGGTCAGTGGCGGCCGCGCGTGCGCGGATCGTCGAGGTCTTCGGTCGGGTCGGTCAGCCCGAGCTCGTCGCCGGCACTCCAGTACGGGGTGCTGCCGTAGAACTCGTGCAGCGGCTCGGCCCATTGCGGATCGGCCATCGCCGGCCAGTGGTCCTTGTCGAACCCCGGCGCGTTGCGGATCCGCTCGGACGATACCGACAGCAGGAAGCACTTGCGCTCGGTATCGAGCGTCAGCGCGCTCCACGGAATCGCATGGAGCTTGTCGCCGATGCCGAGGATGCCGCCGCTCGACAGCACCGCGTACGCGATGCGGCCGGAACGCACGTCGAGCATGATGTCCTTGATCTTGCCGACATCGTCGCCGTCGGTCGTATAGACCTTGTCGCCTTCGAGCGTATCGGCCGCCATCACGTCGGGGCCGGGGCCGGCCGCCGTCGCGGCGCCCTTGCCGATGATGCGGGTCTGACCTTGATCGGGAGTCTGCATGGTTTCCTCCAGGCTGCGTGGGGCGCGACCGTGCCCGGGGGGCGGGCCCTGCGGGTCGCGCGGGTTGTCGGGGCGGGGCGAAAATCGCTCCGTCACGTCTGCTTCGGTTGCGACACGCCTTCCAGCGTGTTCGCCACGTCGTCGCGCTCCGGGCTGGCCGTGCGCGTCGCGATGTCGGCAAGCGACAGCATGCCGACCAGGCGCTTGTCGTGATCGACGACGGGCAGCCGGCGCAGTTGCGCATCGGCCATGTAATGCTGGATCTCGTCCAGCGAATCGTCGTCGAAGCACCATTCGATCGGGCCGGACGCGACCTCGTGGATGCGCGTCTCCGGCGGCTTGCCGGCCGAGATCGCACGCACCGCGAGATCGCGGTCCGTCACCATCCCGATCAGCCGGTTGTTGTCGCACACGGGCAGCGCGCCGATGTCGTAGCGCTCCATCAGTTGCGCGGCGTGACGGATCGAGTCAGTCGGCGAGATCCGCACGACGTCCTGCGACATGATTTCGTTGACGCGATGCATGAAATTCTCCTTGGCGGTGGGTGAAGCAATGGGCCGCTGCGGCCGCTGCGATCCAGCAAACCGCATGCCGTGCGCGGGGCGTCGCGTCATTCGTCGTCGCGTTCCCGCTTGTCCTGCCACGGCCCGTCGTCGTGCGTGCCGGGCGGCGTGTCGGGCTCGATGCGCGTGACGCCGCCGGTCGCGGGCGGGTCGCTCGCCGGAAACGTGTCCTCGAGCTGTTTGTCGATGTGACGCTCCGAGTGGCGCGTGTGCGCGCGGTCCTGGTCCTTCAGCGGCGGGTGCGGGTCGGGCTGCCGCTCGTGCGCCGGTGCGTCGTGGCCGTGCCGGGTCGAATCCTTCATGGCGGTGCTCCGTATCGGGAACGATGAGCCGCCTCCGGCGCAACGGGCGTTCCCGGTCCGCGCGCACGGCACGTGATTTGCCGCTCCCACGCCGACCACGACGACGACCATGACGACACGGCGCAACAGCAGGCCTGCTGCGCGCATATCGAGCGGGAGGTACGACGATGATTCCGAAACGACGACCAGGGGTGCGCTACGAGGTGAACGTATGCGGCGGCGGATTCGATTCCGTGAAGAGCCATTTCGATACGTGGAAGCACGAACCGCTGATCTACCGGCCCGAGCGCCGGATGTTCGAGGGCAAGGCCGACGTGCGGCCGCTCGGCGACGAGACGTTCGGGGCGACCGAGCCGGCGCGCTTCGCGCTGCAGCGCGCGTGCGAGCCGTCGGATCCGTACGCGCTCGCGGCGCGCGTGCGGGACGACGGCCGCGAGCTGTGGCTGGTCATGGCCGCGTACGACGCGTAGCGGCGTGCTTGCAAGTTTTGCAGCGAACGGTGTAGCGAAGGCATGGCGCGTCGCGTCGAGCCGCGCCGCAGCGCGTCGACGCCCGTGCAGGGGCGACGGAGCGGACGGCACGCGGTTTGCGAAGCTTCGGTTTGCGAATCGTCGATACGCGGCCGTCGCGCCGGTATCGATCCGAACCCCGCCACGACAGGAAATGCCGATGACACCCGAACTCGCACGGTGGCTGCAACGGCCCGAGCCACCGATCCCCGACATCGAGCCGGACCCCGAGCCGCCCGATCCCGACGACGTGCCGCCGGACATGCCCGAACCGTACCGGGAACCGGAGGGCGACCCGCCCGGGCATGCGCCGCCGGAACGCGATCCACCGTCCCCGGAACCGCCGGTGCGCGCGATGCCGCTCGTACGCAGGGAGGGCCTGCAATGAGCATTCGCGTGAAACCCGGCCTGCTGCGCGACATCGCGGAGACGCTCGGCCGCCATTTCGAGGCGCGCGAGATGCCGTTCCACGTCGAGGAGCAGCCGGCCGGTGCATTGCACGTCGGCTTTCACGTCGACGGCCATCCGGCGTCGCTGACCGTCACGTTCGACCCCGACGCCTTCGCCGCGCTCGAACGGGCCGATGTCGAACGGCAGCGCGGCGCGCTCACGCGCGTCGCGGCCGAATTCGACGCGATGATGGCGCGCCGCGGGCCGACCGCGTACGCGGGCGATTTCCATTTCAACCGGCTCTGAGCGGCGCCGCCGCGGCGTTGCTCCGGGCCGTCGACTCCCGGGAGGATTCGATGAACACGATCCAGACGATACGGGTGGGCGCCTGCGCGTTCGCCGCCGCGTGCGCGCTGGGCGCATGCACGCAACCGACCAGCGGCCCGTACGGCGCGCATGCGGCGCCGCCCGCGCCGCCCGACGGCCGCGGCGGGCAGTCGACCACGACGATGCCGGACGCGAATACGCGCTACGACACGCGTCCGTCGCCGGGCAACACGATGCCGCAGGGCGCGACCGTCGGCGAACCGGCCGACGTGCCGCCGCCCGGCCCGAACGGCACGCAGGGCGATCCGCCGCTGCCGGGCACGCCGCCGCCGATGCAGTACTGACCTGACGCGTCGTGACGCGACGCCGCGTCACGGCATGCCGCATCGCGATGCGGCCGGAGGAATGCGATGGCGAATCAGCACGAGCACCTGGAGGACTGGCTGCGCGATGCATACGCGATGGAGCGCCAGGCCGAGACGATGATCGACGCGCAGATGAAGCGGGTCGGTCACTATCCGCAATTGCAGGATCGGCTTCGGCTGCATCTCGACGAGACGCTCGGCCAGCAGGCGCTCGTCGAAGCGTGCCTGATGCGGCTCGGCACGTCGCCGTCGGCGACCAAGGATCTGTCCGCGCGCGTCGCCGCCTACGGGCAGATCGCGAGCGACATGCTGGCCGACGACGAAGTCGTGAAGACGGTGTTGGCCGGCTATGCGTTCGAGCAACTCGAAATCGCCGCGTACACGGCGCTCGTCGCGGCGGCGCAGGCGGCCGGCGAGGAAGAGATCCGCGCGTGTTGCGAGCGGATCCTGCAGCAGGAGCGCGACATGGCCGCATGGTTGCTGCGTCATCTGCCCGAGTTGACGACCGCGTTTCTCGATCGTTCGGCGGTCGACCGCATCGATGCGAAGCGGTGACGACGCGCGTTTTTTCCCCGAGCGAAATGCGTGCCCCAAACTTCCCCCCGCTTGTAAAAAAGCTTTCTCGGCATGGGGCGAGACGGGGTTCGAACCCGCGAGAGCCGCGACGTACCGCGCTTCGCGCGATTGGCACGGAAGCTGCATGACGTCCGGTAGAAGACATACCGCGAACCGAACCGTCAGGAGGCTTTCGATGCCCGTCTCGCTTGCGCTGCAGATGCGACAGCATCTGGCACTTACGCCGAGGCTTCAGCAGTCGCTGCGGCTGCTGCAGTTGTCCTCGCTCGAATTTCAACAGGAATTGCGTCAGGCGCTCGACATGAATCCGTTTCTCGAAGACGGTCTGGGCGACGAGGAAACGGTTGCCGGGACGCCCGAGCAGCCGACCGAAGCGACCGCGCCCGACGCGGCGCCCGAGCCCGACGAAATCCGTCCGCCGGATGGCGAGGTGCCGTTTACCGCCGCGCCCGCGCCGCGCGGCACGAGCCGCCAGGGCGAGGACGGCGACGGCCTGTCGCCCGGCGAATGGATGGCCGCCGAGCCGTCGCTGCATCAGCAGCTGCACGATGCGCTCCGGCTCTATCCGCTCAACAAGCGCGATCGCGAAGCCGCGCGCCTCGTGATCGATGCGCTGGACGACGACGGCTACCTGCGTCAGGCGCTACCCGAACTCCTGGTCGCCGCCGATCCGGCGTGGCTGCTGTCGGAGCAGGATCTCGCGGTCGCGCTGCGGCTCGTGCAGATGCTCGACCGGCCGGGGATCGCCGCCCGTTCGTTGTCCGAATGCCTGGTGTTGCAGCTCGATGCGATTCCGGCCGGCACGCCGGCGCTCGCGGAAGCGAAAGCGATCGCGCGCGAGCATCTGGAGCGGCTCGCGCGCCGCGAGACGGCCGAGATCCAGCGGCGCCTCGGCTGCAACGCGCAGACGCTGCACGCGGCCTGCGCGCTGGTGCGCGGGCTCGACCCGCGCCCCGGCAATCACTACGGCAGCACGCGCGGCGATTACGTGGTGCCCGACGTGATCGTGCGCCAGGTGCGCGACGAATGGATCGTCACGATCAATCCGGCCGTGCTGCCGCGTGCGCGCCTGCACGAGCGCTACGCGACGCTGTTCGCGCAGTCCAGCGGCGAGCGCGATTCGCCGCTCGGCCAGCAGCTGCAGGAGGCGCGCTGGCTGATCCGCAACGTGCAGAAGCGCTTCGACACGATTCAGCGCGTGGGCGAATGCATCGTCGCGCGACAGCGCGATTTCTTCCGCTACGGCGAGATCGCGATGAAGCCGCTCGTGTTGCGCGACATCGCGGAAGAACTCGACCTGCACGAATCGACCGTCTCGCGCGCCACCGGCAACAAGTACATGGCCACGCCGCACGGGACGTTCGAGTTCAAGCATTTCTTCCCGCGCAAGCTCGAGGCGGCGGGCAAGGGCGTGTGTTCGGCATCGGCCGCGAAGGTGCTGATCCGCGACATGATCGCGGCCGAGCGGCAGACCGATCCGCTGTCCGACGTCGCGCTCGCCGAGAACCTCGCGGGCCGCGGCATTCTTCTTGCGCGTCGCACGGTGACGAAGTATCGCCAGGCGATGAAGATTCCGCCGGCCGACCTGCGGCGTCGCGACGCCGCGTGACGGCCCGATTGTTCCAACCCGCGCGTGCCGCGCGTTGCGTCGGCTCGCGCGCCAACGAGAGGAGCGCAACCATGCCAGCCAAATCCCAGGCCCAGCAGCGTGCCGCGGGGGCCGCGCTGTCGGCCAAGCGCGGCGACGCGAAAATGAAGGATCTCAAGCCGCCGGCGAAATCGATGGCCAAGTCGATGAGCGAGAAAGAGCTCGAGAAAATGGCGTCCACGCCCACGCACGGCAAACCGAAACACAAGCACGATGCGTGACCGGCGCCGACGTTTAGTGACGACTGCTGTCATCCAGGAGGGTTCCATGCTTCGATACGCCATCATTTTCTTCGTCATCGCGATCATCGCGGCCGTGTTCGGCTTCGGCGGCATCGCCGCCGGCGCGGCCGAGATCGCGAAGATCCTGTTCTACATCTTCGTCGTGATCTTCCTGGTCACGCTGCTCCTGGGCGTCGTGCGACGATGAGCGTGACGCCCGACCGGTCGCAGCGCGTGAAGGAACTCGAGCACGCGTTCGCGATCGGCTTTCCGTCCCAGTCGACCGTCGTCGTGCATGCGGACGACGCATCGGGACGGCTGACGATCCACGTGTCGTGGGTGCGCGTACCGTCCGCCGAGGACGCGCGCGAATGGCGCTGCGCGGTCGACATGCGCTTCGATGCGGACGTGGTCGAACGCTATGCGTCGCTCGAAGCGGCCGACCGGCTGCGCGTGCGCACGCAGCTGTGCGACCGCGCGCGGCGCGCGGTGGACGAGCACAAGCCGCGCATCGAGGATGCCGCGATCGAATGCAACGTGGCGCTCGACGTGACGCGCGCCGAATTCGACGCGGCCCTGCGCGCGCCCTGACGCCACGGCCGGCCCGCGGTCGTTCGCGGCCATTCGAGACCGTTTCGCGGCATCGGGCCGGCTTTCCCTGCCGTCCGCACGCGCGCGCCGCGGCGCGTCGTCGTGCGGCGGTTCCCTAGCGAATCCCACGAGGACTCCTGACGATGACGAATCCCCCATCCGCCGGCCAGACCCCGCCGACGCAACCGCCCGACAGCGCGAAGTCGCGCCAGCTCGAAGAGAACCGCGCGCGGCCCGACGGCGAAGCGTTGCGCACCAACCAGGGCGTGCGGATCGCCGACAACCAGAACACGCTGCGAGGCGGCGCGCGCGGCCCGTCGCTGCTCGAAGACTTCATCATGCGCGAGAAGATCACGCATTTCGATCACGAGCGAATTCCGGAGCGGGTGGTGCATGCGCGCGGTTCGGCCGCCCACGGCGTGTTCCGCGTGTACGAGCCGATGGCCGACTACACGAAGGCCGCGTTTCTGCAGGACCCGGCCGCCGAAACGCCGGTCTACGTGCGCTTCTCGACCGTGCAGGGGCCGCGCGGGTCGTCCGACACCGTGCGCGACGTGCGCGGCTTCGCGGTGAAGTTCTATACCGACGAAGGCAACTACGACCTCGTCGGCAACAACATGCCGGTGTTCTTCATCCAGGACGCGATCAAGTTCCCCGACTTCGTGCACGCGGTGAAGCCGGAGGCGCCGAACGAGATGCCGACCGGCGCGTCCGCGCACGACACGTTCTGGGATTTCGTGTCGCTGGTGCCGGAAACCACGCACATGGTGCTGTGGCTGATGTCGGACCGCGCGTTGCCGGCGAGCTATCGCGCGATGGACGGCTTCGGCGTGCACACGTTCCGCTTCGTGAACGCGGCCGGCGTAGAGCGTTTCGTGAAATTCCACTGGCGGCCCGTGAGCGGCGCGTATTCGCTGCTGTGGGACGAGGCGCAGCGCATCGCCGGCCACGACCCGGATTTCAACCGGCGCGACCTGTGGACGGCGATCGAGCGCGGCGACTATCCGGAGTTCGAGCTCGGCGTGCAGATGATCGATCCGGCCGATGCCGACACATTCGACTTCGACCTCCTGGACCCGACCAAGCTCGTACCGGAAGAAATCGTGCCGGTGCGGCCGATCGGCCGGATGACGCTGAACCGCAACCCCGACAACTTCTTCGCGGAGACCGAGCAGGTCGCGTTTCACCCGGGTCACGTGGTGCCGGGCATCGATTTCACGAACGACCCGCTGTTGCAGGGGCGGCTGTTCTCGTACACCGATACGCAACTGAGCCGGCTCGGCGGCCCGAATTTCCACGAGATTCCGATCAACCGGCCGGTGTGTCCGTTCGCGAACAACCAGCGCGACGCGATGCACCGGCAGACGATCAACGTCGGGCAGGCGTCGTACGAGCCGAACTCGACGAGCGGCGGCTGGCCGCGCGAGACGCCGCCGGCGCCGTCCGGCGGCGGTTTCGAGACCGTGCCGGAGCCGCTCGAAGGTCACAAGGTGCGCGTGCGCAGCGAATCGTTCGCCGACCATTTCTCGCAAGCCGCGCTGTTCTACCAGAGCATGACCGAGATCGAGCAGCGGCATATCCGCGACGCGTACTGCTTCGAACTCGGCAAGGTGACGCAGCCGAAGATTCGCGAACGGGTGGTCAACGAGATCATCGCGCGCTTCGACGCGGGGCTCGCCGCGCAGGTCGCCGAACGGCTCGGGCTGCCCGCGCCGCAGGCGGCGGCCACGCCGGCCGTCGCGCAGCGCTCGCCCGCGCTGAGCCTGATCGGCCGCGCGAAGCCCGGCATCCGCTCGCGCAAGATCGCGCTGATCGCGACGCCCGGCGTGAATCAGGTGCTGGTCGAGCAGGTGCGCGACGCGCTGCAGGCCGCGCACGCGGTGCCGACGATCGTCGCACCGACGCTCGCGCCGATCGGCGGCATCGTGCCGGAGGCGACGCTGGCCGGCATGCCGTCGGTGATGTTCGACGCGGTGTTCGTGTGCGGCGGCGACGGCGATGGGCGCGACCTCGCGCACAGCGCCGAAGCACGCCACTTCGTGCGCGAGGCGTTCAAGCACCTGAAGCCGATCGCGGCCGTCGGGTCGGGGCGGCAACTGCTCAGCGCCGCCCACCTGCCGGATCCGGCCGAAGGCGTGTGCGTCGGGCAGGCGGTCGATCTCGACAAGGTGCTGAACGCGTTGTCGGATCACCTCGGCCAGCATCGCGTGTGGGCGCGCGAACAGCAGGCGGCGGAACTGCCGGCATAGGGCCGGCGGCGGCTAGCGCCGTACGGCGCGCCCGCTCTCGGGCGGGCGCGCATCCGGCAAGGAGGAACCACGCATGGCACCGCGGATGATATGGAAAGGCGCGATCAGCTTCGGGCTCGTGCACGTGCCCGTGCAGCTGTTCCCGGCGACGCGCACCGTGAAACCGTCGTTCCGGATGCTCGACAAGCGCTCGATGGACCCGATCGGCTATCGGCAGATCAACAAGCGCACCGGCAAGGAGGTCGCGCGCGAGGACATCGTGCGCGGCTACGAATACGAGAAGGAGCGCTACGTCGTGCTCAGCGACGACGAGATCCGCGCGGCGAACCCGGAATCGACGCAGACCGTCGACATCCTGACCTTCGTCGACGAGGATGCCGTGTCGTTTCTCTACCTCGACACGCCGTACTACCTGGTGCCCGACCGCAAGGGCGAGAAGGTCTACGCGCTGCTGCGCGACGCGCTGAAGGACAGCGGCAAGATCGGCATCGCGCTCGTGGTGATGCGCGACCGCCAGCATCTGGGCGCGCTGATCCCGGTCGGGCCGATGCTCGCGCTCGATACGCTGCGCTGGCAGGAGGAACTGCGGCCGCTCGACGAATTGTCGGTGCCGGCCGACGACGCGAAGGGCGCGGGCGTCACCGCGCGCGAACTCGGCATGGCGAAGAAGCTGATCGACGACATGTCCGGCAAATGGACGCCCGACGAATATCACGACACGTTTCGCGACGACATCCTCGAACTGGTCGAGCGCAAGGTGCGCGCGGGCAAGATCGAGGAGATCGAGGACCGGCCCGCGCAGACCGGCCGCGCGGCGAGCAACGTGGTCGATCTCACCGAGCTGCTGAAGCGCAGCCTGAAGGGCGGCGCGGGCGCGCGCGCGGCGGATCTGCGTGACGAGCGCGATGAAGCGGAGCGTGACGCGTCGTCGTCGCGGGGCGGCGCGCGCCGCAAGCCGGCGGCGAAAACCACGGCGAAATCCGCATCGAAAGGCGCGGCGACGAAAACCGCGGCGAAGCGAACCGCCGCGAAACGCGGCGCGGCGAGCGACCCTGCGGCGAAGAAGACCGCCGTGCGCCGCAAGCACGCGGCGTGATGCCGATGTCGCCGATTCCGACTCCGACTCCGACGAGGTGACGCGATGGCCGGCAAGCTCGATCCGTATCGCCGCAAGCGCCATTTCGGCGCGACGCCCGAGCCCGAAGGGGCGCACGGAAAGCGTCGCGCGCAAGCGCGGACGAAAGCGGACACGAAGCCTGCCGCGCGCACACGTCATCCGCTGCGCTTCGTGATCCAGGAGCACCACGCGCGACGGCTCCACTACGACTTCCGGCTCGAGCTCGACGGCACGCTGAAGTCGTGGGCCGTGCCGAAGGGGCCGAGCTTCGATCCGCGGGTGAAGCGGCTCGCCGTGCACGTCGAGGACCATCCGCTCGAATACGCGTCGTTCGAAGGCGAGATCCCGGCCGGGCATTACGGCGCGGGGTCGGTCGTCGTCTGGGACGAAGGTACGTGGACGCCCGATGGCGGCATCGCGCACGCGCGCGAAGGCTACCGGGCCGGCAAGCTGACGTTCCGGCTGGACGGCCGCAAGCTGCACGGCGGCTGGGCGCTCGTGCGCAGCGGCCGGCAGGAAGGGCGCCAGGAGCAGTGGCTGCTGATCAAGGAGCGCGACGACGAAGCACGCGGCGCGGATGAATTCGACGTCGTCGGCGAGCGGCCGGGAAGCGTGCACGACGGTGCGTCCAACGGCGCGGCGCGGCCCCGCGGATCGACCGGCGCGGCCCGCAACGCGCGACGCGACAGCCGGCGCCCTGCCGAACCGTCGCAAGTCGAAGGTGCGGTGCGTGCGCCGCTGCCCGAGCGCGTCGCGCCGCAACTCGCGACGCTCGTCGACGCACCGCCGACCCAGGCCGGTTGGGGTTACGAACTGAAGTTCGACGGCTATCGGATCCTGGCGCGTATCGCAGGGAAGGGCGCGCGCCGGCGCGTCACGTTGATGACGCGCGAAGGCCGGGACTGGACCGCGAAGCTGCGCGCGCAGCGCGACGCACTCGCGGCGCTCGACGTCGACGACGCATGGCTCGACGGCGAGGCCGTCGTGCTCGGCGACAACGGCCTGCCCGATTTCCAGGCGTTGCAGAACGCGTTCGGCACCGGACGGGCCGACGCGATCGTTTTCTTCGTGTTCGATCTGCCTTATCTCGACGGATACGACCTGCGCGACGCGCCGCTTACGGCCCGTCGCGCGCTGCTCGAACCGCTGCTCGCGAACAGCGATCCGGCGCGCGTGCGTTTTTCGCCCGATCTCGGCGAGGACGTCGCGTCGCTGATCGCGAGTGCCTGCGACACCGGCCTCGAAGGGCTGATCGGCAAGTGTGCGGACTCGCGCTATCGCGCCGGCCGTTCTCCCGCGTGGATCAAGCTCAAATGCCGGCGCCGGCAGGAGTTCGTGATCGGCGGCTTCACGGAGCCGTCGGGCAGCCGGCACGGCTTCGGCGCGCTGCTGCTCGGTGTGCACGAACCGGCGCCGGCCGGCAAACGGCCGCGCGGGGCCGGGCCGCTGCGCTACGTCGGCCGCGTCGGCACCGGCTTCGACGCACGGATGCTCGATCGTCTCGCCGCGATCCTGCGCCGGCACGAACGCGACACGATGCCGTTCGATGCGCCGCCGCGCGAACGCACGCGCACGCGCGTGCACTGGGTCGAGCCGGTCCTCGTCGCCGAATGCGAATTCGCCGAATGGACCGGCGACGGCATCGTGCGGCAGGCCGCGTTCATCGCGTTGCGCGAGGACAAGCCGGCGGAACAGATCGTCCGCGAGAGGCCGAAACACATGGAAACGGAGGGGGCGATGGATCAGCGTTCGACCACGCAGGACAAGCCGCGGCGGCCGTCGCGCAACGATCGTCACGCGAGCGCGGGCAATGCGCGCGGCGCGCGGGCCGATGCCGACACGCTCGGCCGCGTGCGCATCACGCATCCCGAGCGCGTGCTCGACCCGCAAAGCGGCACGCGCAAGATCGACCTCGCGCGGTACTGGCAATGGGTCGCGCCGTGGCTGCTGCCCGACCTGAAAGGCCGCCCCGTCTCGCTCGTCCGCGCACCGGGCGACATCGCCGGCGAGCTGTTCTTTCAGAAGCACGCGGAGCGCCGCGAGATCCCGTTCGTCACGCAGCACGAAGGGCTCGACCCGGGCCACGGGCCGCTGCTGTCGATCGACGGCGTCGATGCGCTGCTCGGCGCGGCGCAGATGGGCACGGTCGAACTGCACACGTGGAACGCGCACGCGTCGAACATCGAGCGGCCCGACCGCATCGTGTTCGATCTCGATCCCGACCCGGCGTTGCCGTGGCGCACGATGATCGACGCCGCGCAACTCGTGCGCGGGCTGCTCGACGAGCTCGGGCTCGTGTCGTTCTGCAAGACCAGCGGCGGCAAGGGGCTGCACGTCGTCGTGCCGCTTACGCGGCATGCGGGCTGGGACGACGTGAAGGACTTTTCGCGCGCGGTCGCGCAGCACGTCGCCGGCACGCTGCCCGACCGTTTCACCGCGACGATGGGGCCGCGCCACCGGCGCGGCAAGATATTCATCGACTACCTGCGCAACGGGCGCGGCGCGAGCACGATCGCCGCGTATTCGGTGCGCGCGCGCCCCGGCATGGGCGTGTCGGTGCCGCTCGACTGGGACGAGGTGCCCGACACGACGGGCGGCGCGCAATGGACGATCGACACGCTGCACGAACGTCTGGACACGTTGAAGCGCGATCCGTGGGACGGTTACGCGAAGGCGCGCCAGCGCATCACCGCCGCGATGCGGGCACGGCTCGGCGCCGACGCATGACCGACCGTCAGCGCCGATGCTGCAGCCGGTAATACCAGTTCATCAGCGGCGTCGCGGAAATCCCGTGCGCGACCACCGACGCGGACACGACCGCCAGCACCGGCGCCGCGAGCGGGCGCACGACGTCGGACGGTCCATGCTCGAGCGCGAACAGCAGGTAGTAGAACGAACCGATCCCGCGGATGCCGAACCACGCCATCAGCCGCCGCTGCGCATGAGTCGCACGCGAGCCGGCAAGCGTGACCAGCACCGCGAGCGGGCGCACCGCGACGAACAGCACGGCGGCCAGCGCGGCGGCGCCCCACGTGATCAGCGGGCCGGGCAGCGTCGCGAGCACGCTGCCGATCATCGTCATCACGATCGCTTCGGCGATCCGTTCGAGCTCGATCGTGAAGCCGAGCACCGATTCGGCCATGAACGCATGCGCTTTCTCCGGATGCTTTTCGGTGGCGACGACGTCTTCCGAATCGATCTGGCCGATCACTTCGCGCGGCGGGCGGTCGCCGCTCGCGCGATGCTCGACGCGCCGCATCGCGACGCCGGCGGCGAACGTCGCGATGAAGCCGAACGTATGCGCGAGCTGCGCGGCGCCGAACGACAGCACGATCAGCGCCAGCGCGAAGAAGCCTTCGAGGCCGAGCGCCTGCGCGTGGCGCGTGCGCAGCCAGCCGATCGTCTTCGTCGTGACCCAGCCGAGCCCGCCGCCGATCGCGGCCGCGCCCGCGATGCCCCACAGCGCGACGAGCGCGAACGTACCCGACAGCGGCGGGATGCCGTGCGTCGCGCCGGGGGCGCCGCACAGCGCGAGCCCCGCGAGCGCGAACGGCAGCGCGATGCCGTCGTTCATCCCGCCTTCGCCGGACAACGCGAAGCGCACCAGGTCGCGATCGCCCGGATCGTGCACCTGCACGTCGTGCGCGAGCACCGGATCGGTCGGCGCGAGGATCGCCGCGAGCAGCAGCGCCGGGCCCCAGCCGAGGCCCAGCGCGAGCACCGCGCACGCCGCGAGCAGCGGCACGGTGACGATCATCGCGAACAGCCCGAGCCGGCACGGCACGAGCCACAGCTTGTCGGACAGCGGCACGCGCAACCGCAGCCCGATCGCGAACAGCGACACGAGCAGCGCGACTTCGACGATCTCGCGCAGCAGGCGGCCGTCGCGTTCGAGGTCGAGGTGCAAGAGGCCGGCGCCGGCCGGGCCGAGCCCGATGCCGAGCACCAGGTAAATCATGGCCGAGCTGCATGGAAGGTGGCGCAGCGTGGACGTCACCACGCCCATGCCCAACAGCACCGCGCCGATGATCAGGTACCAGAGGGTTTCGTGCATGCGTGCGATCGCGGCAATTCGGATTGGATTGCGCGCCGATCGTCAGGGCTTGCGGCCGAACGCCTCGCGCAATTTTTTCTTTGCGCGTTCGAGCGTCGTGCGGCGCGTTTTGGGCAGGTTGCGACCCGCGCGGTTCACGTAGAAATTCAGCATCGACATCGCCGACTGGAACGGCGATGCCTTGCGGCGGCGGCTGTGTTCGGCCGAGCGCTTCAGCGACGCGGCGATCGCGGCGGGATCGTCGGATTTGAAGATGTCGGGCTCGAGGTCGAGCGCATCGCTTTTTTGCATGACTTCGCCGGACCAGCGCTTGCGGTGGGCCGGATCGGCGCTTCGCGCGCGGCCCGGGCGGCGCGTGTGGCGCTTGCCGTGCGAGTGGGAAGCAGAAGCGGAAGGCATAAGGCAGGGGCTCCGTATGGGATTGCGGGACAGGCGGACGGAAGGGGGCGACGCAAACCGCGTGCCGCGTCGCGCAGGTCGTCCGCGCTCCGGCATGGCCCTTGCTGAAAGATCGGAGCAGGAATCTCCATCACGCGATCATCCATAGGGAGAAAACGCCATGAAGTCAGCATTCGAATCGAAGTTCGTCGCGCGGCACGTGCTGGCCTGCGCGGCCGTCGCGATCGTCGCGGCCGCGCCGGCCGCGTGGGCGCAGAACTCGCAGCGCTCGGACGAGGGCACCGGCGCGCCGAATCCGTCGATGGACATGTCGACGCCGAGCGCCAACGGCAATACGGCCGCGCCGCCGCCGCCCGCGGGCACGCAACGGCACGGCGCGAAGCACGGGATGCGCTCGCACGGCGCGTCGGCCCGTCACACGAAGCCGGGCGGCGGCCCGAACGGCGCGGGCGAGGGCGGCAGCGGCGCCACGGGCGGCGGTGTCGGCGGCGGCTCGGGTGGGGCCGGCGGTGCGGGCGGCTCCGGCGGGACGGGTGCCGGCGGTATGGGTACCGGCGGCGGCGGTTCGGCGGGCTCGACGGGCTCGGGCGGCGGCGGGGCCGCCGGCGGCGGGTCCAGCGGTTATTGACGGTGTCGTGCCGGCGCGGCCGGCACGGCGCGATGGCGGCGCGGTTTCCCCGGACGGGCGCGCCGCCACCACGCAGGAGGACATCATGCAATCGAATTCCCGGATTTCCCTGGAGCACGACGGGCTCGACGACGATGCAGTCGACACGGACGATCTCGACACGACGGTCCACGTGGACGTCGAGACGGGCAGGGTCATGTTCCATGCGGCGTGGGCGAATGCCGTCGAGGCGCCGCCGGAGGCGGCCCGACATTCGGTCGTGCTCGCGCTCGAATGCTCGACGATGGAACGCTACGCGGACCTCGACGACGGCGCGCGCATGCGCGTGCACGCGATGCTGCACGATGCCGTGCAGCAGACGCTCGATCAATTGCCCGATACCGACGAGAACCTGACGCTGACGATCGAGTTGACTGACGCCATGCTCGACGCCGCACGCCATCTGCAGTAATCGCCGGCTCGACGCACGGCGTCGTGTTACATCGGGTTGAAATCTTTGCAGCGGGGCGGTGTCGTCACAGGGCGAGCGGCCTCGGTGGAGTATGTCTTACCCGATTGCGGGTCGTTCCCCGACCGATGTCGGAAAGGGCGTTGGGCGCGCCGCGGTCGGGCCGCCGGAACGGCGATTGCTGCATCACGGCACGGCACGACGTGTGCCGCCCTATCCCTATCCCCCATTCACGGAGGCATTCATGAGCGGCAGGCTGGATCATTGCAAGGTAGCGATTCTCGCGGTCGACGGCTTCGAGGAGGCCGAGCTCGTCGAACCGCAGCGCGCGCTCGCGGCCGAAGGCGCGCAGGTGGACGTGATCTCGCAGAAGCGCGGCGAGATCCAGGGTTTCCGGCACGTCGACAAGGGCGAGCGCGTGAAGGTCGACCGCACGTTCGACGATGCACGCGAAGGCGACTACGACGCGGTCGTGCTGCCGGGCGGCGTCGTGAACGGCGACGCGATCCGGATGCTGCCGGCCGCGCGCGAATTCGTGACGGCGGCCGTCGGCGCCGGCAAGCCGGTCGCGGCGATCTGCCACGGCGGCTGGCTGCTCGTGTCGGCCGGGCTCGTGGAGGGCAAGACGATGACGAGCTGGCCGAGCCTGCAGGACGATATCCGCCATGCGGGCGGCAAGTGGGTGGACGAGGAGGTCGTGCGCGACGGCAACCTGATCACTAGCCGCAAGCCGGCCGACCTGCCCGCGTTCAACGGCGCGCTCGTCGAGCGCCTCGCGTCGCGGGGGGCATGAGCCGATGCCGGCCGATTCCGCCCGCCCCGTGACGCTCGCCGACGAACCGCCCACGTTCGACGGTGCGGCGCTGCAGTTGCGCTTCGTCGTCGACGTCGCCGGCGTGCCACAGACCTGCGCGATCACCGTCGAGGCGCTGGAAGATCATTTCGGCGCGCAGTCCGCGCTGGAAGCCGACCTGCGCGACGCGTTCGAGCGCGGCCGCGCGCGTATCGAAGCCGCGTGCGCGGACGTGCTGGCGAGCGGCGACCACGACGTGGTGCTGCATAGCGGGTATTTCCGTGCGCCGGCCAAGCGCGGGCGGGGCGGGTTGTTTCGCCAGGGGTGACGGGATCGCGTTTGCCGGCGTGTTGCTTCCGCCGCCTTCACTCGCCCGCCTTCACTCGCCCGCCCTTACATGCCGTTGAAAACTTTGCAGCGGCTCCAACGCGCCGTCCGGTGCCACATCGCGCGGCGCGCGCACCGTACGGACGCCGGTCGCGCGACGCGGGTGGGCACGATCCCTGCATGCTCGTAACGTCGCCGGCGTGCGCTTCGCGCCGGCTGCCGATGCGACGCCGGTGTCGCGTCGCGCGTCGCCGCCAACGGGGAACGAGCATGCTGACCGCCCATGAATTTGCCGCGCTGTTCCTGGTGCACCGCGCGCCGGAACAGATCCAGATCGACCGCGACGACGTCGTCGCGCTCGTCGAACAAGCGCTGATCGTGCTGCAGCGCGACGACGCCTCGGGCGCGCGCCGGCCCGCGTTGACGGCCGACGGACTGTCGGTGCTGCGGTGCGTGCAGCGTCACGACGCCGACGAATCCCGAGCGCTCGACGTCGGCGACGCGTGACGCACCGCGCCGCGCGCGGCGCTCACCGCGCGATCGCGACGGACGCATTGACCTGCACGACCGGCGGCTGGCCTTCGAACGGCGGTGCGTGCAGGAAGCGGTCGATCACGCCGGCCTCGAACAGCAGGCAGTAGGTCGAGCCGCCGAACTGGAAATAGCCGATCTCGTCGCCCTTGTCGATGCGCTGGCCCGGCACGACCTCGATCACGCACGACGACACGTCGCCCATCCCGACGAACACGGCCGCCACGGTGCCGATGCCGGGATCGTCGCTCGCGATCGCGACCACCGCGCGCGCGGCGACCGCCGTCATGTAACCCTGCGAGTCGTTGAGTCCGGCCGGATCCGGGCCTTCCGCTTCGGCGACCGAGTAATACGTGCCGTCTACCCGATACGCGTGCGTGACGACGCCGCGCACCGGCGCATGCCAGCGATGGTAGTTGTACGCACTGAGATAGGCCTGGTAGACGTCGCCGCCGACGAAGCGCTCGGCGAGCGACAGCCAGGCGGGCGTGAACAGGTCGCGCAGCGAATACGGCTGCGCCTTGATCCAGAACGTGTCGCGCAGCTTGACGTTGGTTTCGGTGTGATAGGGCGCGGCCTCGCACGCGCTGACGATCACGTGCGGATCGTCGGGCGCCGCAACGGGCCGCGCACCGTCTCGAAAGCGGCGCGTGAAGAAATCGTTCCACGAATCGAAGCCCCAGTGCGGCTGGTCTTCGCGATACTGGAACTGCGACAGTCCCAGACGCTTGCGCGCGGCGTCGCAGAACCAGCCGTCGGGTGCCGACGTGTCGAGATGCGCGCGCGAATGCGGGCCGCCGAGGAAGTCGCACCAGACGTTCAGCACGCGTTTCAACTGCGCATTGACGGCTGCGTCGCGAAACACCGCGTGGCCCGACGGCATGCACATCGGCCAGTCGAAGAACGCGTTCAACGGGCACACGATCAGGCTTTCCTCGCTGAACGGCGGCGTGTAGGTCATCAGATGGTCGAGCACGGTCATCAGCTCGCCGATCGACGCGTAGCCGAGTCGGTATCCCGCTTCCCGCGCTTCGTCGATCGCGCGGCTCAGGCTCATGCGCAGCACGGCGTCGTCGTCGAACAGCCGCGCGAGTGCCTGCACGGCCGGCGTGCGCAGCCGGTCGCCGGCATGCGCGCGCGCTTCGCTCGCGATTTTTTCGCGGAACGCGGCCATGTGCGATTCCTCGGTGGCCATCCATCCGCCGAGGCGGCGGCGTGTGGCGGGCGGCGTGTTGCGATTCGTCGGCATCGTCACCTCCGGAACGGTTGCGGTCGAATCGGGATAGCAAGACGCTTGCCCGGCGGGCGGCACCGAAATTGCGGCGTTCGGGCGACCGGTTCCTTCGATGACTCAGGGAGAAAAAATGGCTACGGATTCGAACGCACGACAGACTAACGACGCAGCGACGGACGAACGCCGCCGCAACGGACAGCGGACCGTGACGCCGACGCGCACGCGAGCACGCACGCAGGCGGCGGGGGCGCGCGACGGCGCGCGGCGAGCCGGGCGCGGCAACGACGGCGGGAACGGCCCGGTGACGCCGAGCCGCGGAGAAGACGAGGGGAGGAAGCCGCTGTGGGAGGACGACCGCGGCGAGATGCCGCCGGAAGAGTGGTCGTGAGGGGGCGGCCGTTACTGGCCCGAAGGCCGTTCGGGCCGGTAACGATCGGCAATCGCGACGTTGACCGACTCACCGTCGCGAAATGCCGCGGCGACTGCATCGACGATAGCGGGCCAGATACCGGGTTGTTGCAGAACGGGCATTTCCTTCGCCAGGACGTTGCTGAGTTGTCCATGGTTTTGCTCGATCGAGCGCAGGACTCGATCGGCTTGGTGATCCGGCATTTCGACGATTCCCTCGAGCACGCAGAAGCGCCTGTCGGTCGGCTCGACTTCTGCGCAAAATCGATTAGAAACGTCCGGTTTGTACACCAATCGATTACGGATGCACAAAAATGATTATCTGCGGCCTGTTTTGCATAAATTTGATTACCCCCAATCTGCGGCCGTGGAAATCGATATCCTACCGCTCAACCGGGGCCTCCGTTTGGTAGGTGCCGACGATCCGACAGGATCGAGCTACCGGGCGCGTGCGTCGCGAAGACGATCCTGATTGGCCGATGCCGCGACGAGCACCGCCACCGGCAACTCGCCCAAACAGCGACCGAGCGCCAGCACGCCATCCGGCACGTCGAGCGCGTCCCGCGCATTCAGCCAGTCGACCCACGGCCCTTCCACCCCGCGCGGCAGCACGACCGCCGTATCGCCCCATTCGCGAGGCGCCACACGCGGCAACCCCGGCGCTTCGCCCAGCAACCGGCACGCGAGCCGCGTCGCGACCACCACCACGGTGGCCGCGTCGTCGCATCGCGCGAAGGCCACCGCATGCCGCCCGAGGGGGCCGCGCACGCGCAGCGGAACGTATGCGCCGTCCGCGAACGTCGTCGGCCACCGCGCCCGCAGCGCCAGCATCCGCTCGATCAGCGCGCGCTTCACGCGCGCATCGGCCCACGTCGGCAGATACGACGCGACCGGGCCGTCGACCGGCTGCGCCGCCAGCGTCGCGAACGGCACGTCGCGCCGGTTGTCCGGATCGACGAGCGAGTGATCCCATGACTCGGTGCCTTGATACAGATCGGGCACGCCCGGCGACGCGATCCGCAGCGCGGTTTGCGTCAGGCTGTTGACGATGCCGGCCGGCGCGATCCGCGCGACGAACGCGTGCAGCCGATGCGGAAAATCGCCCGCGCTGCGCGGCGTCAGGATCGCGCGAACGAACGCTTCGCAGCCGTGCTCGTAATCCGGCTCGGGCGCGAGCCAGTCGGTGTATTGCTTCGCTTCGCGCAGCGCCTTCGTCTGCCATTGCACGACGCGCGTCGCGAGCGCGGCGAGCCCGGTCGCATCGTCGGGTGCGAGCGCCGGCGGCCAGCAGCCGACCAGCGTCTGGTACAGCATCGCCTCGGCGGCCGGCCCGGGCGTCCACGCGAGGTCGCGGTGCGCGCCGCCGCGATGCGGCAGGTTCAGCGCCGACCAGTCGAGCGACACCGCGCGCCACGCATCGGGCGCTTCGCTCAGCACCGCGAGCCGCGCACGCGCGTCCTCGCCGCGCTTGTGGTCGTGCGTGGCCGTCGCGACGAGCCCGTGCGGCACGGTGCGCGCGCGGCGCCGGTTGCGCGCATGGAAGGCGCCGCGCGACAGGCTGAAGTCGCCGGCGTCGGCGCCGACCTCGTTGCGCGACAGCAGCCGGCCATAGCGATAGTTGGCCGTATCCTCCACGCCCTTCGCGGCCAGCGGCGCGGTGAGCTGCGCGAACGCGACACGCGCCGCGGCCAGCGCGTCGGGGTTCGCACGCGGCACGCGCACGACCGGCAGGCCGAGCCACGCGGCGACGCGCTCGAGCGCGAACCGGTCGGCCGGATCGACCGCCGCGTACGCACCGTCGTACGCATGCGCGAGCACGCGCCGGTCGGCCTCGGCGAGTTCGTCGCCCGGCGCCGGATACATCCGGTACACGGGCAGCCGCACCGCGAGTTCGCCGAGCACGCGCTGGATCGCGATTCGACTGACGTCGCGCGTCGCCGGCGATGCGCGCGCGATCCCGTGCAGCAAACGCGCGACCCGCGCATGCTCGACGGCGAGCTGGCGCATCAGCACGCGCCGCTTGCCGTCGAGGGCTTGCTGCGCGAACGTGCGCGCGCAACCCGATACGGCCGCCCAGTGCGCGGCCAGCGGTTCGGCGCCCGCCGGGTCGTGCAGCAGCGCGCCGACGTCGTTCATGAAGTCGTAGCCGGTGGTGCCGTCGACGGCCCAGTCGGTGCGCAGCGCCTCGCCGGGCGCGAGGATCTTCTCGACGACGACGTAGGGCCGCGCGTCGCGCTGCGCGGCGAGCCGCGCGTGCAGCCGGCGGCAATACGCGCGGGGATCGGCGAGGCCGTCGACGTGATCGACGCGCACGCCGTCGACGAGCCCGGCCGCATGGAGGCGCAGCGGTAGCGCATGCACGGCGTCGAACACCGCATCGTCGTCGACCCGCACGGCCGCGAGCGTCGCGATGTCGAAGAAGCGCCGCCAGTTCAGCTCGTCGGCGGCCGTGCGCCACCACGCGAGCCGGTAGTGCTGACGTTCGAGCAGCCGGTGCAGGCACGCGCGTGAGCGCGCGCGGCGCGGGTCGGCGCCGCGCAAGATCGCGTCGAACGCGTGCGGGCCGTGCGCGCGCCCATGGTCGCGCAGCGCCGCATGGGCGGCGGCGAGCCGCGCGCTGTCGCGTGCCGGCGCGGCGTCGAAGCGCTCGGCGAGCGCGTTCAGGTCCGCGCGGTTCGCGATGCGCAGGATCTCCGCGTAGGTGGCGACGGCGACCGGCAGCCGCCGCCCCGGGCACGCGATGGTGAAGCGGCCCGCGGCCGGATCGACACGCAGCGTGATGTCGCCGGCCGCGAGCGCGTCGCCGTACGGCGCGCCGAGGCACGGCAGCAGCACCTTGCCGTCGAGCGCCGGGTCGGGCGGATGCCAGTCGATGTCGAAGGTGCGCGCGTACGGGCTCGCCGGTCCCCATTCGAGCACGTCGTTCCACCAGCCGTTCGACGAGCCGCCGACGCCCATGTGGTTCGGCACGATGTCGACGATGACGCCGAGGCCGCGCGCGCGCAGCGCGCCGACGAGCCGCATGAAGCCGGCTTCGCCGCCGAGTTCCGCGCCGAGCGCGCCGTAGTCGACGGTGTCGTAGCCGTGCAGCGAGCCGGGTTCGGCCGTCGACACCGGCGACAGGTACAGGTGGCTGACGCCGAGCCGCGCGAAGTAGTCGACGTGCGCGGCCGCGTCGTCGAACGTGAAGCCCGCATGCAGTTGCAGTCGCAGCGTCGCGCGCGGGATCATGGGCCGTGCCTCGGCGCGCGGCGCGCGTGCACGATCGCGGCGATGCGCGTGCGTACGTCGGCGTCGAACAGCGCGTCGATCGTGCGCGGCAGCCGCTGCCGCCAGTTCGGATGGCCGCACGGCGGCCCCGGTAGATTCGGCTGCGCGTCGAGCGCGAGCAGATCCTCGAGCGGCAGCAGCGCGAGCGGCGACGGGCCGCTCGCGACGTATCCGAGGATCGCGGTCACCGGCGGCATGTCGGCCGGCGGCATCGCGGCGCCGGCCGGCACGCACCCGGCCTCCTGCAGCGCGCGCCACAGCGCCGTGCGCTCGCCGGCACGTTCCGCGTGCGCGGCGAGCAGCTCGGCAGGCGGCGCCGGCGGAGGCGTCGGGTTGCCGGGTTCGGGGCGCGGCACGGTGTCGTGCCCGAACGCCATGCTCTGCACGATCTCGTCCGAATCGTGCGCGCTCGCATCGTCCGGCGCCGGGGCGGCGACGTCGCGCGGCGGCGTGGCGTCGCGTCGTTTCGCGGCGTCGGCCTCGGCTGCAATACGCCGCCATCCGAGATCGACGCCGCGCCACCAGCCGGCCACGGTCGGCAAATCGTGCGTCGAGGTCGTCGCGATCGCATCGCGATCCCACGCGGACGGCAACCGGAACGCGCCATTCGCGTCGCGTTCGAACCACAGCACGCGCATGCCCGCGACACCTTGCGCGCCGAGCCGTTCGCGCAATCCGGCCGGCACGGTGCCGAGATCCTCGCCGATCGCGATCGCGCGATGGCGGGCCGCCTCGAGCGCGACAAGCCGCACCAGATCGTCGAGCGGATAGCGCAGGTACGCGCCGCTGCGCGGCGAGCCGCCGTCCGGCACGATCCACATCCGCGCGAAGCCGAGCACGTGATCGATGCGGATGCCGCCCGCGTGCGCGAACGCGGCGCGCAGCAGCTCGATGAACGGCACGAAGCCGTCCGCGCGCAGCGCCTCGGGCGACCACGTCGTCACGCCCCACGCCTGGCCGGCCGCGTTGAACAGGTCGGGCGGCGCGCCGAGCGACACGCCGCGCAGCAGCGTCGTGCCGTGCGCCCACGCGTCGCTCCCGGCGCGATCCGAGCCCACCGCGAGATCGGCGATCAGCCCGGTCGCCATGCCCGCGCCGCGCGCCGCGTGCTGCGCGTCGCCGAGCGCGCGCGACGCGCACCATTGCAGGAACGTGTGGAACGCGATCGTGTCGGCATGCGCGTGCGCGAACGCGTCGACTTCCGCCGATCCCGGCATGCGCCACGGCGCGGGCCACTGCCGCCAGTCCGCGCCGATGCCGTGCTCGATGCAGAACGCCTGCAGCGCATCGAAGCGCGCATGCGCGTCGAGCGCCGCGCCACCCGCCGCGCGAAAACGCTGGTAGGTGTCGCGCGACGGGTCGTCGCTGGCGCGCCACGCATCGAAGCACGCACGCAGGCGGCGCAGCTTCATCGGCAGCACGCGGGGCCAGTCGATCAGCGCGGTGTCGGCCGTGGCCGCGGATGCGCGAGACGCGGCCTCGGCGCCCGGCACCGCGTCGCAGTCGAGATACGCGACGTTGTGCCAGCGTCGCGACGACGGCGAATACGGGCTGTCGTGCGCGGGGAGCGCCGGATAGCCGGCGTGCGTCGGGCTGATCGCCACCGCCTGCGCGCCGTGGCGCGCCGCCTGCGCGGCCAGCCGCGCGAGCGCCGTGTAGTCGCCCGCGCCGTCGTCGCCGGCGCGGCGCAGGCTGTAGAGCTGCGCCGCGATACCCCAGCGTCTCGCGTCGGGCCGGCGTGCGAACCCGTCGAACGGCTGCGCACGCGGCGGGGCGATCGCCAGCCCGATGCGCTGCTCGCCGACGTCGAGCGCGTGATAGCCGGGCATCGCGAGCGGCGGCAGCGTGCCGTGTTCGCCTGCGTCGCCCACGCGCCCGTCCACGTGCCCGCCGGTTTCGAGCGAGATCCGGAAGCGCGCGCCCGGCGACGCGACGGTTGCGGGCAGCGTCAGCGGCAGGCCGGCGTCGCCGGTCACGACGCGCGGCGGCGACGCGTTCGCGTCGGCGAGCGCCGCCGCGCTGTCGACCCGCTGGATCGCGGTGCCGCACGGCCAGCCGAGCGCGTCGACGAGCGCGACGAGCGCGTCGTCGTCCACGCGCCGCGCGACGCCGCCCGCGTCGGTCCAGTCGGGCTCCAGCCCGGCCGCACGGGCGAGCGCCGCGATCGGGACGTCGGTCGTCATGATGGGCTCCGTCCGTTCGCGCGATGCTGCCGCGCATCCTGGTTGACCGCGCCGTCGCGCCACGCGATGCACGCGCGCGGCGGCAAGTGCCGGCCCGGCAGCCGGTCGCGTGCGCGCGGCGGCGTCTCGAACACGATCTTGCCGACCGGCAGCGCGGGCAGCGCCGCGTCGTGCGAGCCGAGATTCAGCGCGATCGTCAGCGTGCTGCCGTCGCCGAGGCGCCAGCGCGCGACGAGCGCCTGCGGATCGCCGTCGCCCGCGAGCAGGTCGACGCCGAGCGACTGCGCACCGGGCAGGTGCGGTGTCACGAGCGCCGCGCGCACCGCCAGCGCACTGCGGTAGAACCGCCGCCACGCGGCCGCGTCGGGCCACGACTCGTCGGGCGGATGGTGCGACGACGAACGCACGAACGTGGCGATGTCGTTCGGGTCGGGAATCGCGTCGCGATGCGCGGCGTCCGCGAACGCGGGAAACGCGGCGAATTCGCGGCGCCGGCCGTCGCGCACCGCGTCGGCGAGCGCGCCGCGATAGTCGGTGAAGAACTGGAACGGCTGCGTGCTGCCGTCTTCCTCGCCCATGAACAGCAGCGGAATCGACGGCGCGAGCAGCATCAGCGCGGTCGCCGCGCGCACCGCGTCGTCGTTCGCGAGCGCACGCAGCCGTTCGCCGAACGCACGATTGCCGATCTGGTCGTGGTTCTGCAGGAACGCGACGAACGCGGTCGGCGGCAAATGCGCGCTCGGCTCGCCGCGTGCGGCGCCGTCGTGCAGCGGCGACGGCTCGCCCTGGTACGCGAAGCCCTCGCCGAGCGTGCGCGCGAAATGGCGCAGCGGCGCGTCGGCGTACGCGCGGTAGTAGCCGTCGCGCTCGCCGGTCAGCAGCACGTGCGCGCTGTTGTGGAAGTCGTCGTTCCATTGCGCGTCGAAGCCGCCGGGGCCGAGCAGGCTCGCGGTATTGCGCTCGTTCTCCAGCACGAGATGCACGTGGCGCGCATCGCCCGCGTACGCGCGCACGCGGCGCGCGAGTTCGCGCAGCCACGCGTCGTCGTCGATCGCGTGCGCGGCGTCGATGCGCAACCCGTCGAAACGGTATTCGTCGAGCCAGTACAGCGCGTTGTCGATGAAGAACGCGCTCGTCTGCGGGCGGGAGAAGTCGATCGCCGGCCCCCACGCGGTCTGCCGGTCCGCGCGGAAGAACTCGGGCGCGTAGCGCGGCAGCAGGTTGCCTTCGGGGCCGAAGTGGTTGTACACGACGTCGAGGAACACCTGCAGCCCGAGCCCGTGCGCGGTGTCGACCAGCGATTTCAGCTCTTCGGGCCGCCCGTACGACGCATCGGGCGCGAACGGCAGCACGCCGTCGTAGCCCCAGTTGCGCGCGCCGGGAAACGCATTGACGGGCATCAGCTCGATCGCACTCACGCCGAGTTCGGCGATCGACGGCAGCCGCCGCTCGACGGCCGCGTAGCCGCCGCATGCGCCGACGTGCAGCTCGTACAGCACCGTCTCGTGCCACGGGCGGCCGCGCCAGCCGTCGTGACGCCAGCGGTACGCGGCCGGATCGACGACCTGGCTCGGGCCCAGCACGTCGTAAGGCTGGAAGCGCGATGCGGGGTCGGCCACCGCGAGCGCGTCGTCGAGCAGGTAGCGATACAGCGTGCCGGGGCCGCACGGCGCGACCGTCTCGAACCAGCCGTCGCCGGCCGGCGTCATCGGAATCGCGCGGCCGCCTTCGTCCTGCAGTTCGACGGCGGCCGTGCGGCTCGCGGGCGCCCACAGCCGGAAGCGCGTGCGCTCGGCATCGACGCAGGTCGCGCCGAACGACGATTCGAATGCATGCGTGCGGGTGGGGCGCGCGGAACGGGTGGTCATGGCGGTCCTCAGGAAGGGTGATCGGGCGGCACGGCCGCGACCGCGATCACGGCCGCGTGCGCGGCGACGTCGAGCCCGGCTTCCGGCCACGAACGCGGGCCGGCGTCGGGTGTGGCGGTATCGAGCAGGATGCGGTACTCGAGCACGGGCGCGGGCGGCATGAACGTGATGGTCGCGGCCGACGCGTTCAGCATCACGAGCAACGCCTCGGTGCGGCCGGTGCGGCCGGTGCCGACGCGCCGCATCGTCAGCGCGCGGCCTTCGCCGTCTTCCCAGGCGGGCACGGTGAGCGCGTCGCCGCGTTCGTCGAACCAGTCGATCTCGCGCATGCCCGGCGCGCCGTCGCGGTCGCCCGACGGATAGCGCGGCGCCGACATCACCGGGTACATGCGCCGCAGCGCGGCGAGCCGCGACACGAAGCGCGTCATCTGCACGCCTTCTTCGCTCTGCGCCAGGTCCCAGTCGAGCCACGACAGTTCGTTGTCCTGGCAATACGCGTTGTTGTTGCCGTGCTGCGTGCGGCAGAACTCGTCGCCGGCGACCAGCATCGGCGTGCCGAGCGCGGTAAACAGCGTCGCGAGCATCGAGCGGGCGACGCGTGCGCGCACGTCGCGGATCGCCGCGTCGTCGGTCGGCCCTTCGGCGCCCCAGTTCGCGCTGCAGTTGTCGTCGCGGCCGTCGCGGTTGTCCTCGCCGTTCGCGTCGTTGTGCTTGCCCGCATACGACACGAGGTCGGCCAGCGTGAAGCCGTCGTGCGCGGTGATGAAATTGACCGACGCCCACGTGCGGCGCCGCCCGTGGTTGAACAGGTCGGCCGAGCCCGACAGGCGCGCGGCCAGTTCCGGGCGCTGTCCGGCGTCGCCGCGCCAGAAACGCCGCACGGTGTCGCGAAACCGGTCGTTCCATTCGGCGAAACCGGGCGGATGGCGGCCGAGCTGATAGCCGCCGGGGCCGAGATCCCACGGCTCGGTGATCAGCTTGCGCTGCGCGAGCACCGGGTCCTGCCGCAATGCGTCGAAAAACCCCGCGCCCGGCTCGAAGCCGTGATCCTCGCGGCCGAGCGTCACGCCGAGATCGAAGCGGAAGCCGTCGATGTTGAACGCGGTCGCCCAGTAGCGCAGCGAGTCCATCACCATCTGCACGACGCGCGGATGCGACAGGTTCAGCGTGTTGCCGCAGCCGGTTTCGTCGACGTGGTAACGCGGATCGTCGGGCCGCAGCCGGTAGTAGCTCGCGTTGTCGAGGCCGCGCCACGACAGCGTCGGGCCGAGCTGATTGCCTTCGCACGTGTGGTTGTAGACGACGTCGAGCACCACTTCGATGCCGGCCGCATGCAGCTGGCGGATCGCGATGCGCATTTCGTCGAGCCGCCGGGTCGTGAGATACGCGGGCTCCGGCGCGAAGAACGCGGCCGTGTCGTAGCCCCAGTAGTTGCGCATCCCGCGATGCACGAGCGCGCGCTGCTGCAGGAACGCATGGACCGGCAGCAACTCGACCGTCGTCACACCGATCGACAGCAGATGATCGACGAACGCCGGATGCGCGAGCGACGCGAACGTGCCGCGCTCCGGCGGTCGCAGCCCCGCGCGGCGCATCGACGCGCCGCGCACGTGGGTCTCGTAGATCACGGTGCTGCGCCACGGCACGTTCGGGCGGCGATCGGTGCTCCAGTCGAACGCCTCGTCGACGACCACGGCCTTCGGCATCGCGGGCGCCGAATCGCGGCGGTCGATCGACAGGTCCGCCCGGTTCGAATGCACGCGATAGCCGAACAACGCGTCCGACCAGCGGAACTGGCCGACCAGCTTGCGCGCGTACGGATCGAGCAGCAGCTTGGTCGGATTGAAGCGGTGGCCGTGTTGCGGCTGGTACGGGCCGTCCGCGCGAAAGCCGTACACGGTGCCCGGATGCGCGTTGGGCAGGTAGCCATGCCACACCTCGTCGGTGCATTCGGGCAGGTCGAGGCGCGCGAGCTCCTTGCGGCCGGTCGGATCGAACACGCACAGCTGGATGCGCTGCGCATGCGCGGAAAATACCGCGAAGTTGGTCCCGAGGCCGTCCCACGTGGCGCCGAGCGGGTAGCAGCGGCCGGGTTCGAGACGGGCGGGCAGGGCGGTCGGCATGGGGCGGATCTCCGTGTCGAGGGCGCGGTAAATCAAGCAGGTGTCAGCCACAGCGTGGCGAGCGGCGGCAGTCGCAAGGTCGCCGACCACGCCTCGCCATGGGCGGGCACGGCTTCGGCCCACACGGCGCCGTCGTTGCCGGCGTTGGTGCCGCCGTACGACGCGGCATCGGTGTTCATCAGTTCGCGCCAGTGACCCGGCGCGGGCAGCCCGAGGCGGTATCCGGCGCGCGGCACGGGCGTGAAGTTGCAGACGGCGACGACCAGGTGTCCCGCGTCGTCGCGGCGCGCGAACGCGAACACGCTGTTGTCGCGATCGTCGCCGATCAGCCAGGAGAACCCGGCCGCATGGCAGTCGAGCGCATGCAGCGCCGGTTCGGCCGCGTACGCGCGGTTGAGGTCCCGCACGAGCCGCTGCACGCCGCGATGCGCGGGCGCGTCGAGCAAGTCCCAGTGCGGCGACGCATCGTGCGCGAACTCGGCCCATTGCGCGAATTCGCTGCCCATGAACAGCAGCTTCTTGCCGGGATGCGCCCACATGAAACCGAAATACGCGCGCAGCGTCGCGAGCCGCTGCCACGCGTCGCCGGGCATCTTCGCGACGAGCGAGCCCTTGCCGTGCACGACCTCGTCGTGCGACAGCGGCAGCACGAAGCGCTCGGAGAACGCGTACACGAGCCCGAACGTCATGCGGTCGTGGTGATAGCGGCGGTGGATCGGGTCTTCATGCAGATACGCGAGCGTGTCGTGCATCCAGCCCATGTTCCACTTGAAGTCGAAGCCGAGCCCGCCGTCGCCGGTCGGCGCGGTGACGCCCGGCCACGCGGTCGATTCTTCCGCGACGGTGACGACGCCGGCCGGCGCGCCCGCGCCGTGCAGCGTGTCGTTCAACCGGCGCAGGAACGCGACCGATTCGAGGTTTTCGCGGCCGCCGTATACGTTCGGCACCCATTCGCCTTCCTTGCGCGAATAGTCGCGGTACAGCATCGACGCGACCGCGTCGACGCGGATGCCGTCGACGTGATAGCGGCGCGCCCACGCGAGCGCCGACGCGACGAGGAATGCGCCGACCTCCGTGCGCCCGACGTTGAACACGCAGGTGTTCCAGTCGGGATGCATCCCCTCGCGCGGATCGGCGTGCTCGTACAGCGCGCTGCCGTCGAATTGCGCGAGCCCGTGCGCGTCGTTCGGAAAATGCGCGGGCACCCAGTCGACGAGTACGCCGATGCCGGCCGCATGCGCGCGATCGACGAACCGCGCGAAGCCGTCGACCGGTCCGAAGCGCGCGGACGGCGCGAACTGCGCGAGCGGCTGGTAGCCCCACGAGCCGCCGAACGGGTATTCGGCGATCGGCATGAACTCGACGTGCGTGAAGCCCATGCCCTTGACGTACGGAATCAGCCGCTCGGCCAGCTCGTCCCAGGTCGCGCTGCGCTCCATTTCCTCGGGGATGCGCAGCCACGACTCCGGATGGACCTCGTAGATCGACCACGGCGCGCGATAGCGATCGTGGCGCGGCCGCGCCTGCATCCAGCCGTCGTCGTGCCACGCGAACGCGTCGAGCGCCGCGACGTCGGCGACCACCGACGCCGTGCGCGGCGGCGCTTCGGTCGCGCGCGCGCACGGATCGGCCTTGTGCGGCAGCACGCGCCCGTCGGCCGCGCGCAGCTCGTACTTGTAGCGCTCGCCCGCGCCGATGCCCGGCACGAACAGCTCCCACACGCCCGACGGCCGCCGCAGCCGCATCGGATGGCGGCGCCCGTCCCAGCCGTTGAAATCGCCGACCACCGAGACGCGCTGCGCGTTCGGCGCCCAGACGGCGAAGCGCACGCCGTCGGTATCGTCGATGCGCACGGGCGTCGCGCCGAGGCACTCGAGCACGGCGGCCGGATCGCCGGCCGAGAAGCGCGCGAGCGCCGCATCGTCGAGCAGTGTGCCGAATGCGTACGCGTCGTCGGTTACCTGGTGCGCACCGGGCCAGTCGATCGCGAGCAGGTAATGGGGCCAGCCGCCGTCGTGCGCGATCGTCCCCGCGAAGCAGCCGGCGCGATCGACGCACGCGAGCGCGCCGAGCTCGGCGCCGTCCGGCGCCAGCGCGCGCACCCGTTCGGCGCCGGGTAGCAGCGCCCGCACGACGATCCGGTCGGCCTGTTCGTGCGGGCCGAGGCACGCGAACGGGTCGGGATGCCGGCCGGCGAGCAGTGCGTCGATGTCGGCGCGTTCGAACAGCGTGTCGGTCATGGGTGTTCTCCGTCGTCGGGCGGCACGCCGTCGTCGAGCAGGCGCTCGACCAGCGCCGCGAGCCCGCCGACCGGCACGCTCAGCCAGTCGGGCCGGTTCGAGGCTTCGTAGCACAGCTCGTACGACGCCTTGTCGATCAGGAACAGCGCGAGCAGGCGGTCCGCGTAGCGCGGGTCGACGAAGCGCGCGGGCGCGAGGTCGGCGGCCGCGCGATAGCATTCGACGAAGCGGTCGGCGGCGGCCTGCCCGAAGCGGTCGAACAGCGCGCGCTTGCGGCCGGCGGCTTGCGGCGGCGCTTTTTCGATCGCGAACTGCGCGGTCGCGCTCACGTACGACAGCGAGCGCAGCAGGCCGGCCACGTCGCGCAGCGGGTGCGATTTCGCGCGACGCCGCTCGAGCGGGCGCGCCGGTTCGCCTTCGAAGTCGATCAGCAGCGCGTCGCCCTGCACGTCGAGCACCTGGCCCAGATGAAAATCGCCGTGAATCCGCGTGCATTGCGCATCGAGCGTGCGCGGCACGAGCTCGCCGAGCGCCAGCACGGCCGCGTCGCGCGACGCGAGCAGCGCGTCGGCCGATGCGCGCGTGGCCGCATCGAGCGCGTCGAGCCGCGTGCGCAGCACGTCTAGCGCACGCTCGAACGACGCGATCGCGTCCACGCACCAGCCGTCGACGTGCTCGGGCGTCGCGCGTTCCGGCGCGAACGCGGGATCGTCGGACGGCTGCGCGAGCGCGACGTGCAACTGGCCGAGCCGCGTGCCGACGATGCCCGCGAACGCCGCGTAGCCGAGCAGCGCATCGGGCGCTTCGTCCGTCTCGGCGGCCTCGCCGTCGTCCGCGGCCGGCAGCGCGAGCTCGTCGATCGCGCGCCGCAGGAAATCGAACGAACGCGTCCATGCGTCGCCCTGGTTGTCGACGTAGCGCTGCAGGATCGCGACCGTGTGCGGCGAACCGTCCGGATCGACGTGCACGACTTCGCCGGCCAGCGTCGCGGTGTTCGCATAGCCGATGCGCGTCAGGTGCCGGCTCATTTCCGCTTCCGGATGAACGCCGTGCGCGACCTTGCGCACGAGCTTCAGCACGATCGCGTCGCCGATCACGAGCGAGCTGTTGCTCTGCTCGGCCGCGAGCCAGCGCACCTCCGCGTCGTCGCCCGGGTCCAGCCCGGCGAGCGCGTCTTCCGGAAGAAAGTCGAGCCGGCCGCCGTCGGCCGTCGGCACCGTCGCGCCGTCGCGCAGCTTGCGCAGCATCCCGCGCGCGAACGCCGGCAGCGCGAACGCGTCGGTCAGGTAGCCGACCGTGTGGCCGCGCCGCACGCGCGCCAGGGCCAGTTGCGTGAACAACGGATGAGACGTCTCGCCGCCCCACGCGGTCGCGAGCGGCACCACGTAGCGTTCGACGCCGCCGTCGCTCGCGGACACCCACGCCTCCGCATACTGGAACGGCTCGTCCGCCACCGGCGTGACGACGTTCAGCCACGCGTCGCCGATCGCGCGATCCTTCGACGCGAACCAGCGCCGCCGCGCGAGCCACGACGCGAGCGCGTCGTGCGCGAGCGCATGCAGTTGCGAGACGTCCGGCCGCGTATCGCCGCGCCGCATCACGAGCGTCACGTATTCGGGCAGCGGCTCCGCATGCGGCTGCCGCCACGACGGCTCGCGGCCGTGCTCGGCGAGCACGAACCACAGGAATCCGTACGGCGGGAAGGTGAGCAGATACGGGAGCTGGCCGATCGGCGGAAACGGCGAATCGGACGTCATCTCGATCGGCACGCGGCCCGCGAATTCGGACAGATCGAGTTCGACCGCCTGCGACGCGCGCGACAGGTTCGCGACGCACAGCACCGGCTCGTGACCGTCCAGCTCGCGCAGGTACGCGAGCACCTTGCGGTTCTCCGGACGCAGGAAGCGGATCGTGCCGCGCCCGAACGCCTGCGACGCGCGGCGCGTCGCGAGGATGCGGCGCGTCCAGTTCAGCAGCGAATGCGGATCGCGCGTCTGCGCCTCGACGTTGACCGCGTCGTAGCCGTACAGCGAGCCCATCACCGGCGGCAGCACGAGCAGTTCCGGGTCGGCGCGCGAGAAGCCGCCGTTGCGATCCGACGACCACTGCATCGGCGTGCGCACGCCGTCGCGGTCGCCGAGGTGGATGTTGTCGCCCATCCCGAGCTCGTCGCCGTAGTAGATGACCGGCGTGCCGGGCATCGACAGCAGCAGCGAATTGATCAGCTCGATGCGGCGCCGGTCGCGCTCCATCAGCGGGGCGAGCCGGCGCCGGATGCCGAGATTCAGCCGGGCGCGCCGGTCGCTCGCATAGGCCTGCCACAGCAGGTCGCGTTCCGAATCGGTGACCATCTCGAGCGTCAGCTCGTCGTGGTTGCGCAGGAACACGGCCCACTGGTTGCTCGGCGCGAGCGCCGGCGTCTGCCGCATGATGTCGAGGATCGGGAAGCGATCCTCGCTCGCGATCGACATGTAGATGCGCGGCATCAGCGGGAAGTGGAACGCCATGTGGCATTCGTCCTCGTTGCCGAAGTATTCCTGCACGTCCTCCGGCCACTGGTTCGCCTCGGCGAGCAGCATCCGGTTCGGATATTCGGCGTCGATCGTCGCGCGGATCCGCTTCAGGATCGCATGCGTCTCCGGCAGGTTCTCGTTGTTCGTGCCTTCGCGCTCGACCAGATACGGCACCGCATCGAGCCGCAGCCCGTCGATGCCGAGGTCGAGCCAGAAGCGCATCACCTGGATCACTTCGCGCACGACGGCCGGGTTGTCGAAGTTCAGGTCCGGCTGGTGCGAATAGAAGCGGTGCCAGTAGTACTGGCCGGCCACCGGGTCGTGGGTCCAGTTCGACGTTTCGGTATCCAGAAAGATGATCCGCGTGCCCGCGTATTTCGTGTCGGTGTCGGACCACACGTAATAGTCGCGATGCGTGGAGCCCGGCTTCGCGCGGCGCGCGCGCTGGAACCACGGGTGCTGGTCCGACGTGTGGTTGATCACGAGCTCGGCGATCACGCGGATGCCGCGCGCATGCGCTTCGCGGATGAAACGCCGCACGTCGGCCAGCGTGCCGTAGTCGGGATGCACGTCGCGGTAGTCGGCGATGTCGTAGCCGTCGTCGCGGCGCGGCGACGGATAGAACGGCAGCAGCCAGATCGTGTCGACGCCGAGTTCGGCGATGTAGTCGAGCTTCGCGATCAGGCCGGGGAAATCGCCGATGCCGTCGTTGTTCGAGTCGTAGAACGACTTCACGTGCACCTGGTAGATGATCGCGTCCTTGTACCACAGCGGATCGTCCGCACAGAGCGCGGTTTCGCGGCGGCGCGCGCGGCGCCGGCGCGGCGTGCCGGCCGGCGCGAGCGACGGGAACTGCGCGCGCCGTACGTCGTCGAGGGAATCTTCGCGTTTCATCATCCGTGGGCTCCCGAGGAGGGTCGGGCGTCGTCCGCTGCGGGCGCCGCTGCCCGCGCGGCGCCCGGAGACGGCGCGAGCCGCCAGATTGCGTAGGGCCGCACGTGCGGATCGAGCGACACGTACTGGCGATGACCGCGCCAGGTTTCCGCGTGCGCGGCGTCCTGTTCGAGCGCATCGAGCGGTTCGCCGTCGGCCAGCCCGAGGCCGCGCCACAGCGCCGCATCGAGCGTGAAGTTCGCGGCCTGCGGATGCCACGGGTCGAGGCTGATCGCGACGGCCACCACGCTGTCGAACGCGGGCGTCGCCTTCGTGAAGACGAGCACCGAATCGTTGTCGGCCTCGACGAACGCGAGCCCGAGATGCGTCTGCAGCGCCGGATGATCGCGCCGCGCGCGGTTCAGCCGCGCGATTTCCGTGCCGATGTGCGCGGCCTTGCTCCAGTCGCGCGCGCGCAGCTCGTATTTCTCGGCATCCGCGTATTCCTCGCTGTCCGGCAGCGGCGCCGATTCGCCGAGCTCGAAGCCCGAGTACAGGCCCCACGAGCCGGCCAGCGTCGCCGCGAGCGCCGCGCGGATCACGAACTGCGAGCGCGGCGCGTTCTGCAGGTGGCGCGGGTTGATGTCGGGCGTGTTGACGAAGAAGTTCGGCCGGAAGAATTCGCGCGCGGGGCCGGCCGTCAGCTCGGTCAGATAGTCGATGAAGTCGCGCTTCGACTCGCGCCACGTGAAGTACGTGTACGACTGCGAGAAGCCGACCTTGGCGAGCCGGTACATCATCCCCGGCCGCGTAAACGCCTCGGACAGGAACACGACGTCCGGATGCCGGCCGCGCACGTCGGCGATCATCCACGCCCAGAACGGCAGCGGCTTCGTGTGCGGATTGTCGACGCGGAAGATCCGCACGCCCGCGTCGACCCAGAACAGCACCGCGTCGCGCAGCGCGAGCCACAGGTCGGGCAGCGCGTCCGGCGCGTAGAAATCGGGGTTCACGATGTCCTGGTAGCGCTTCGGCGGATTCTCCGCGAACCGCAGCGAGCCGTCGGGCCGCCATGCGAACCAGCCCGGATGCGCGGCGAGCCACGGATGGTCGGGCGAGCACTGGATCGCGAAATCGAGCGCGATCTCGAGCCCGTGCCCGCGCGCGGCGTCGACCAGCGCGCGGAACGATTCGAGCGTGCCGAGTTGCGGATGCACGGCCGTGTGCCCGCCGTCGGGGGAGCCGATCGCGTACGGGCTGCCGACGTCGTCGGGGCCGGCGGTGAGGCTGTTGTTGCGGCCCTTGCGGGCGGACGTGCCGATCGGGTGGATCGGCGGGAAATACAGCACGTCGAAACCCATGTCGCGGATGCGCGGCAGATGGGCGATCACGTCGTCGAACGTGCCGTGCCGGTGCGGGTCGTCGCTCGCCGAGCGCGGAAACATTTCGTACCAGCTCGAGAAGCGAGCCTTGCGGCGCTCGACGTCGACCGGGTAGGTCGTCGCGTCGTGCGTGACGAACGGGCGGTAGCGCAGCGCCGCGAACGCGTCGGCGAGCGCGGGCGCGCCGATCAGCGCGAGGCGGTCGTCGGGCGACGCGTCCTTGAGCTCGGCGGCGAGCCGTTCCATCTGCGCGACCGCGCGCGGATCGGCCGGCTCGGCGAGCTTCAGCGCGGTCGCGAGCAGCAGTTGCGCTTCGCGCACCTCCAGCGTCACGTCCTGGCCGGCCGCCCGCTTCTTCGCGATGTCGGTGACCAGCGACGCCCAGTCGTCGCGCCACGCGAGCACGCGAAATTCATGGCGACCGAGCCGGTCGAGCATGACGCGCGCATGCCAACGGTCGTTCGGCTCGGCTTCGAACGGGATTTCGCGCCAGGCATCGTCGTCGGCGGCGCGCCACTGGAGCACGGCCGCCAGATGCGCGTGCCCGTCCGTGAAGATCGACGCACGAACGACGAGCGGCTCGCCGATCACGCGCTTGATCGCGAAGCGGCCGTCGTCGACCGACGGCTCGACGCGCTCGATCGCGATCCGGTCGGCCGCGAGCGCCGCCGACAGCACGGTGCGCTCGCGCGCGGCGTCGGGGCGCGCGGTGACGGGCGGCGCCTGCCACGCGTGCAGCAGCGCATACGCGCCGGGCGCGAGCGTGAACGGCTCGAGCGCGGCCGGCGGATGCGTGTGCGCGCCGTCGTGCGTGGCGACGCGCGTGAAACCGCCCGGCACGCCGGGCAGGATCGTCGCCGGATCGACCGTGGCCGGAGCGTCGAGATCGGGATTCAACGCGATCAGCAACGCCGTGTCGTCGTGTTCGAGCAACGGGCCGGTGCCGCGCAGCAGCGCGGTCGCATGCGCGCCCGTCGCGCTCAGTTGCACGATCTCGCCGCGGGTCGCCACGACGGGCGTGGCGCGGCGCCACGCATTCGCATCGGCGACGGTGCCCGACAGGTCGAAACGGGCGTGCTCGAACGCGGCGCGGTAGCGTTCGGCATCCGCGTCGCGGGCCATCAGCGGCACCGTCACACCGCGCTCGAAGCCCATCGGCACGAGCCAGCCGGTGCCGACGGCGGCGGCCGTCCACAGCGCGCGGCGATACGCGCGGGCGACGGTGTCGTCGGGTGCGTCGGGCCAGTCGTCGGCGAGACGCGGGCCGTCCGGCGCATCGGGAAACGCGATCGGCGCGCCGATGCGCCGCAGCAGCCGGTGTTCGTCCGCGAACCACGGCGCGCGCAGGTCCCACCAGCGCACCGAGGAGAACACCGCGTCGAAGCCGGCGGTTTCGAGCTGCGCGAGCGCGTCGCGCGCATGGCCGGGCACGCCGGCGAGCACGGCGACGTCCGGGCGCGCACGGCGCAGCGCCGCGCGCCAGCCGGGCCACCAGTCGGCCGGCAGATGATGGGGGGCGTCGATCAGGAAGCCGGCCGCGCCCGCGTCGGCGAACGTCGCGAGATGCGCGCACCACCATGCCGAGAGCGCGTCGCGCGCCGCTGCGTCGCCGGCGTTCGCCTGCGCGATATCCAGTGCGTGCGCGGTGCCGCGCGGGTCGATCAGCGCGTCGTCGTGCGTGTGCTCGACGTACCAGTCGGGATGGTCGGCGCGCAGCGGGTTCTCGCGTGCGATGCGATCCGGCACGACTTCGAGCAGCAGGCGCAGCCCGTGGCCCTTCGCCAGTTGCGCGAGCCGCGAGAAGGTTTCGAGTGCGCTCGCGCGCGTCGCGAACGACTGCGCCGGCCGCCGGAAATCGGCCACGTGGCGCGGAAAGCCGGCGACGCTCGCGGCCCAGAACGCACCGACGAGCACGTGATCGAAGCCCATGCCGGCGATATGCGCGAAGGTGGCCGGCCACGCGTCGAGCGGCCCCACGAGGCGGGCGTCGCAGAAGTAGAGGTGCGGAGCGAACGGCGGTGTGGAGTCCATGGCGTGGCGCGGGCGAGTGGCGGCGAGCGGTAAAGCCGGTGCGTCGCAACGCGCGTGCCTGCTGCGCGACCGCCGGCCGGGCAGGCGTCGGCGGGAATGCGGATTGAAGGGGACTGTCGTTTTTACATGACCGCCGACTCGCGCCTGCACTCACATGCGCGGAATCGACCGAATATCCGAACTGTCGCCGGCCGCCGGATCGCCGGCCGCCGGGTCGTCGTCCGAAGTTGGAATCGGCACCCCCGGGTCATACCGCACCACCGCGCCATGTTCGATCCGGTGCGGGAACGGCGGCGGCTCGCCCACCTCGTCGCCGAAGCGCGCGCGCACGAACGCACGCAGCAGCGCTTCGCGGGCCGTGCGGCCGCGGGCGCCGCAGGTCGATGGGCCGTCGACGAAGGTCGCGTCGCATTCGACGGTGTCGCCGTGGCCGGCGATCCGAAGGTCGATCACGCGATCGAGCACCGCGCCCGCATCGGCCCACGACGCCGAAGGCGCGAACGGCGCGTCGAGATGCCGGAGCGCGTCGCATGCGGCCGTCACGACGACGGTGGGCGAGACGGCCGTGAAGCGCAGCGTGTCTTCGTCATCCGCGCACAACGCGCGGGCGCACCAGTAATCGAGATCCTTTCCGTCGAGGGCGTCGGTTCGCATGAGCGGGCTCCGTCGGATCGAAAAAAGCTCACCGCGCAAGCGCCGTGCCCGTCGCGGGCGTCGCGCGCATCCGCGCCACCAGCGGGTAGTGATCGGACGCGTGCCGCGCCCGCGCGCTGCGATGCACGACCACGTCCACCAGCAGCTCGCCCGGATGGATCCAGATCCGGTCCAGCGAGAACACCGGCCACACGGTCGGGAACGTGCGCGGCGCAGGCGCGCGCCGGAACCGCGTGACGAGCGCCTGCAGCGCGCGGCCGCGCACGAACCATTCGTTGATGTCGCCGAGCAGGATCACCGGCATCGCGCCCGTGTCGAACGCCGCGAGCAGCCGCTGCACCTGCGCGCTGCGCTCGCTGGCCGACAGCCCGAGATGGGTCGCGACCACGCGGATCGGGCCGGCGCTGCAATCGATGTCGGCGTCGAGCGCGCCGCGCGGCTCGCGCGGGTGGAACGACAGGTCGAGCGTGCGCGCCGCGCGGATCGGGCAGCGCGACAGCACCGCGTTGCCGTAGCGGCGCTCCGGCGTGTCGATCGTCGGGCCGGCCACCGCGTGCATGCCGGTCGCGTCGCGCAGGTGCGCGAGCACGTCCGGCGCACGCGTGCCGCCGAGCGGCACTTCCTGCAGCGCGATCACGTCCGCGTCGAGCTCGTCGATCACCGCCGCGATTCGGTCGGCCGCGCGCGCGTGCCACACGCCGTAGCCGCCGCGGATGTTGTAGGTCGCGATCCGCAAGTCGCGTCCGCCCGGCGCGGCGACGGGCGCCGCGTCGGCGGCGACGACGTGCGGCGGCGGGGCCGCGTGTGTGCTCAGCGCCATCGTCGCAGCACCCTCACGAGCAGGATCGACACGCCCACCAGCGCGAGGCCGATCGCCGCGAGCCACGCGAACGCGCCCGGTCCGGGATGGCTGAGCGCGGCAGTCAACTGGTGCGCGAACGTGACGGTCAGCACGATGCCGGGCAGCATCCCGAGCGCGGTGCCGATCAGGAAGTCGCGCAGCCCGATGTGCGACGCGCCGGCGACGAGGTTCACGACGGTGAACGGTGCGATCGGCAGCAGCCGCAGCACGGCCATCGCGACCACGCCGCGCCGGCCGATGTGCTCGCTCAGCCGGTTCGCACGCGGGCCGGCGAGCCGGCGCACCGCGTCGCGTCCGAGCCAGCGACCGAGCGCGTAGGTCGCCGCGGCGGCCGCCATCGAGCCGACCCCCGCATACGCGAAGCCCGGCCACGCGCCGAACACGAGCCCCGTCGCGGCGATCAGCAGCGTGATCGGCACCGCGCAGGCCGCCGCGACCACGTAGGCCGCGAGCAGCAGCACCGGCGCGGCCGGCAGCCGCGCGATGCCGGCCACCGCGCGGGACAGCGACGCGACGTTCAGGTACGCACCCAGCGGCGTGAAGCGCCACGCGAGCGCCAGCGCGGCGATGGCGAGCACGATCGCCCCCAGCACGAAAAAGCGCGCGGTGAGCGAGCGATGCTGCTCGTGCGGCACGAATTCGCGGACGAACCGGTCCGGCTCGATCGGCTGCTCGGGGTCGAGCCGCGCGCTGACCGGCACGAGCGCCTCGAATTGCGGCGACACGGCCGGGTCGAGCGTGCGCAGCGTGCGGCCCGGCTTCGCGCGCAGCCGGTCGAGCACGACGTTGGGCCGTTCCCCGCACGCGAACGCGTTGGCCACCGCATCGGGCGTCGTGCCGAGATGCTCGGCCAGCAGCCGCTCGCGCATGCGCGCGATCGCGCCGCGAATGCGGGCGTCGCCGGCCGCGACGAGCGCGATGCAGCATTCGGTATCGAGCAGCATCGAGCGGTTGTTCAGGTTCGCGCTGCCGATCACGATGCATTCGTCGTCGACGATCGCGACCTTGCTGTGCACGTTCACGCACGCGTCGCCGAGCCCGTCGACGTGCGGATACAGCAGCCGGTAGCGGTCGAAGCGGTCGGCCGACGCGAGCGTCGCGTGCAGCCGCGCGCGCAGCACGCCCATCGTCGCTTCCTGCAGCCAGCCGCTCTGCACGCGCGGCGCGACGACCGTCACGTCCGGCCCGTGCGCGTCGGCGAGGCGCGCGGACAACGTTTCGCGCACGACCGCCGCGGTGAAGTACTGGTTTTCGACATACAGGTGCCGCTGGGCGGCGCGGATCGCGTCCTCGACGAGCGCGCGCACCTGCCGCACCGGCTCGCGGCCGCCGTGGCGCGGCGCCGTATACGCGATGCCGAGCCGCACGTCGCGCACGTCGACGCGCGCATCGGGCGGCCACGGATCGTCGTCGTCCGCCCGGTCGAGATGGCGCTGCGCGCGGATCGCGATCGGGCGCCCGCATGCCTGCAGCCAGCGGGCCCGCGCCTGTTCGCCGATCGCGGCGGCGGCGTCGCCGTCGAACATCGCATGCACGTCGTGGAACGGCCCGTACGGCATGCCGTGCTCGTCGCGGCGGCGCGGGTCGTCGGCCGCATGCGCGGGCGTGTCCCAGCGGGCACGCGTCAGATCGAGGCCGCCGACGAAGGCAAGCCGGTCGTCGATCACGACCAGCTTCTGGTGATGCGACGCGCCGCGCGGGTGCGCATCGTCGAGCCGGAACCGGATGCCGCGATGCGCGCGCCAGCCGGCCCGATACACGGGCGGCCAGTCGCGCTCCAGCGCGTAGATCATCGCGAAGTCCCACGCGAGCACGTAGATGCGCAGGTTGTGGCGGGCGGATGCGAGCGCGTGCAGAAAGGCCGCGAGCGTGTCGGGCAACGTGTCGTCGGCGCCGCCCGGCGCGAGCCGCATCCGGCTGTCCACGTCCCAGCCGACGATGAACACCGTATGGCGTGCGCGCAGCAGCGCCGCGCGCAGCGTCGAGAAGTACGCGTCGCCGTCGACCAGCATCGCAAAGCGGTCCGCGCCGCGGATCGCGTCGCAGTTGCGCCCGCGCTCGAGCAGGCCGTGCTGCGGCGGGCCGTCCGCCGGCGCGGCGTCGAGCCGACCATCGTCGGCGCGGGCGATGCGATCCGGCACGATCATCGGGCGCCGACGTCCCGGTCGCCGTCGAGCCACTGCAACAGCGCATCGCAGCGTGCACGCAGCGCCTGCAGTTCCGGCGAATCCGCGTCGAGCCGCACGCGCTCGCCGCTGTGCGGATCGCCGTGCGCGACCGCGATCTCGTAGATCTCCTGCGCGATCGTCGCCGACGCGTGCGCGATCCTGATCCGGTCCAGCCAGTCGCATTCGGCGTGGCGGCACGCGAGCCACGCGCGTAACGCGCCGACCAGTTGGCTGGTCGTGAGCCAGGCCCCGCTGCGCATGCGCGCGGCCAGTTGGCTCGTCACGAGATAGGAGAGCAGGTCGGTCTGGGTCACGCGAAACTCCTTGACGAGGTGTCGGGTCGACAGGTCCGTACGCACGCGATGTTTTGCAGCGTCTCGCAGATCGCCGCGAATTCCGGCCCGCTCGTGCGCGAGAACGAGACGGAGATGTCGTCGGTGTCCGGATCGTCGTCCGACTGCTGGACGATGAATCGTTTCACGCGCACGCGGCCGGGGCCGAGCGCTTCGTGCAGCGTGCCGAGCGTCAGCCCGCCGCGCTCGGCCACGAGCAGCAGCGTGCGCTGCTGGCGCTGCGCGATGAAGCTGCGCTCGAGCGGCTTCACGCCCGCGAGGATCGCGAGCACGATCGCGGTTGCGCCGATCGACGCAACCACCATGCCGCCGCCCGCGGCGAGCCCGACGCCGGCCACCGCCCACAGGCTCGCGGCCGTCGTCAGCCCGCGCACCATTTCGCCGCGCAGCAGGATCGAGCCCGCGCCCAGAAAGCCGATGCCGGACACCACCTGCGCGGCGACCCGCGACGGATCGAGCACGACGCCGTTTTGCCCGCGCACGTCCTCGAAGCCGAACGTCGACACCAGCATCACCAGCGCGGCGCCCACGCACACGAGCATGTGCGTGCGCAGCCCGGCGGCCCAGTTCAGGCGCTCGCGTTCGAGCCCGATCACGCTGCCGAGCAGCGCGGCCAGCAGCAGGCGTCCGAGTAATTCGAGGTGGCCGATCATGATGTGCATTCCTTCCGGCCCTGCGCGAGGCGGGCCCGTTGCGCTTCGACGCGGAAAAGGGACGCAAGCGGCGTGCCGGCCGGGCACGGCGCGTGCGCACGAGGCCGACGGCGTGCGTGGCGCGCCGCCGGCGCGCATTTTTTGCATCGCCATCGCAGATAAGACAGGAGGCCACCGTGGCACATCAACAGGACGCACAGGTTCGGGACCCGTATCGCGGTCATGAAATCCTCGTATGGGCGCGGCCCAACGAGCGAGGCGCGTGGCGCGACGAGGTACAGGTGTACGCCGCCGGCGCGCGCATCGAACTGGCCGTACCGGAGGCCGCCGGCCCCGAATGGCTGACCGAGGTCGAGGCGCTGCGCGCGGGCGTCGAGCGCGGCCGCTATCTGGTCGACAAGCGCGTGGACGACGATTGATCGGCATGGCGCTTGCGGCGCCGTGCGCCGCAACGCCGTCCCGCAGCATCCCGTGAACCCATGCCGGCCCGCGCCGGGAGGAACCGATGAGCGATCCGCGCACCTTGCATATCTACCGCTACGATCCCGATCGCGACACGCAGCCGTACCTGCAGCGCTACGAGATCGACGTGGACCCGGCCGACCGCATGCTGCTCGACGTGCTCGGCCGCGTGAAGCGCGACGACGAGACGCTCGCGTACCGGCGCTCGTGTCGCGAGGGGATCTGCGGCTCGGACGCGATGAACATCAACGGCAAGAACGGCCTCGCATGCCTGACCAACATGCAGACGCTGCCGCGCGAGATCGTGCTGCGGCCGCTGCCGGGGTTGCCGGTGGTGCGCGACCTGATCGTCGACATGACCGACTTCTTCAACCAGTACCACTCGATCCGGCCATACCTGATCAACGACACGACGCCGCCCGCGCGCGAGCGGCTGCAATCGCCGGAAGAGCGCGACCAGCTCGACGGGTTGTACGAATGCATCCTGTGCGCGTGCTGTTCGACGTCGTGCCCGAGCTATTGGTGGAACCCGGACAAGTTCGTCGGGCCGGCCGGGCTGCTGCAGGCGTACCGCTTCATCGCCGATTCGCGCGATCTGGCGACGGCCGAGCGGCTCGACGATCTCGAGGATCCGTACCGGTTGTTCCGCTGCCGGACGATCATGAACTGCACAGACGTGTGCCCGAAGGGGCTGAATCCGACGAAGGCGATTTCGGAGATCCGGACGATGCTGGTCAGGCGGACGGTGTGACGCGCGACGCCTGAATGCTTGCCGTGGAACTGATGACAATACCGCGGTCAGCAGTTGCAGCAGAGGTCGTCGCGCCGTCCAGCCGTCCATCCTGGAAGGCGACATGGCGATGAAGCGCGACGCGCACGACTTCGATGGGTCGTCGTGGAAAGGTCTATCGCTTCGGCGTGGTTGCCGGCTGAAACGCTGAATAGCGCATGACGTGGGTCGAGGTCGCTGCGTCATTCTCAATGTGTCTCAGGATCACCGTGCTGGAGGCCCCGACGTACGTTCGATGCTCGACCATGCGCCTCCGATCGTTCTCGACATTCAGCGCACGAACCTCGAATCCCGGTTCGCGTGCCAGGGGTGACCTTCAATCCCGTGCATTTGTCCGCTTGGCCGCCTCCACGCCTCACCGCGGTCATCTTTTTTGTCCCATATAAATCGCCTTGACCGTCAACGTCTGGATGAACGCGATTGTCCGGACGTGCGCCGCGATATCAAGGATACCGAAGAAATACTGCGGCATGTGTACGCGATCAAGGGAGGATTTGCGATGGTGCAGGAGCATGCGATAGTCGCGATCCGCGCCGAAATCGAGACGCAGGGCCTGCGGGGCATGTCGACGCGATGAGCGGGTTGCTCGCGAGGTTGTCGGATGCGTGACCCGGCTGCTCGGATCATGCAGCGATGGGATCGGACAGCAAGACGACGCTATCCACGCCGACGGGAGCGGTCCGGCAGCATGAGCGTGTCAACCGAAATTGATTGAATCGGTTAAATAATTGCATCTTTCGGCTTGATTGTGGAAATGATCCCAGTATCTGGCCGCGCGTCGCAAAGATTGAATAAACGCCAAGGAACTCACTAATCTGCGAACGCGTGCCGCGCACACGGGTACGCGCCACTCAAATAATCTGGAGACGCAGATGAATTTGAAAAATAAGTTAGGAATATTGACTGTCGGCATGCTGCTGGCGGCCGGCGTGATATCCGGGTGTGGCGGTGACGATGCGAGCCCCGCCTCCGTCAGCAGCAGCGCCGCGATGGCGGCTACCGGAGCGGGCGGTACCGAGACGACCGCGACGTCCGACAGTGACGCGACGACGGACGCGGCACCGTCCGCGCGAAAGCAGATCGCCGTGAATCCTCCGCCGATGGGCTGGTCGTCATGGAACAGCCTCGCGGAAGATGTCAGTTTCGATACGATCAAGGCGCAAGCGGACGGGTTGGCCAAGCTGAACGAGAGCATTGCGTCGGGCAACAAATACCAGTATGTGAATATCGACGAAGGCTGGTGGACCTCCCGAAAGCGCGACGCGAACGGCAACTTCATTATCAACGTCGACATGAACGGCAATCCCACCAACCAGTGGCCGGGCGGCATGAAGGCGATGGCCGACTACATTCACGGCAAGGGGCTGAAGGCGGGCATCTATATCGACTCGGGGCCGCAGGGCTGCGGCAGCACGAACGGCGTGCACTTCGTCGGCAGCGATTACGCGCACTACGATCACGATTTCCTGCAGTTCGCGCAATGGGGCTACGACTTCGTGAAGGTCGACTGGTGCGGCGGCAGCGCGGCCGGATACGATCCGCAGCAAGCGTATACGGCGATCTCGCAGGCCATTCAGAAAGCCTACGCCGCGACCGGAAAGCTGCTGGTGCTGAACATGTGCGACTGGGGCACGTTGGGCAAGAGCGGTTATCCCGATGCTGGGCTGGGGCCGTGGGCCTGGGGCGCGGGGATCGCCACGTCGTGGCGTACGACGGGGGACATCTACGGCCCCGGAAGCGGCGTTCCGAAGTTCGGCTCGGTGCTGGGCAACTTCAACGGAAACTATCATCCGGAAGGGCAGCACACCGGCTACTACAACGATCCCGACATGATGGTTGCCGGCATGGGCATGACGGCGGCGAACGATCTCGCCCACGTGAATCTATGGGCGATCGCCGGCGCGCCGATGATCCTCGGCAACGATCTGTCGAAGCCGCTTTCGAGCGACAGCGTGACCCTGCTCACCAACCCCGAACTGATCGCGATCGACCAGGATGCGCTGGGACTGCAGGGATTGAAGGTCGCGGACGCCAACGGGCAGCAGATCTGGGCGAAGCTGCTGGCCGGCAGCGGAAGGCGTGCGGTCCTGCTGTTCAACAACGGCGCCGCGGCGAGCCCGATGACGGTGACGTGGAAGCAACTGGGGCTGGCTGCGGGCACCCGGGCCACGGTGCGCGATGTCTGGGCGCACAAGAATCTCGGCACGGCCGCCGACGCCTATACGGTCGCGAGCGTTCCGGCCGGAGGCACCGTGATGCTGGTGCTGCGCGGCAAGGACGCGCCGTCGTCCACGTTCCTGCCGAGCACGCTGTCGGGGGGCGCCGCGTATGCGCATTGCATCGCTTGCGCGAGCGGCAGGAAGGTCACGGGGCTGGGCACGGTGACGTTCAGCGACGTCGCGTCGTCGACGGTCGGCGGCTTCGTCCGGATCGCTTACCTGAATGCCGGGCCGGAAACCGCCAAGGCGCAGCTCGGCGTGAACGGCGGCAATCCGACGACGGTGGCATTTCCGCCTGCCGGCAAATCCGTCGGCACCGTGACGGTATACGTCGGGCTGAAGTCGGGGCTGAACACGTTGACGCTGTCGAGCCTCGACGGTGCCACGCCGGCGCCCGAGATCGCATCGGTCGCCGTGGTGGCCGGGCCGGTGAAACTGCCGCCCCCGCCTCCGCTGGCGTACGAAGCCGAGGCGGCCGGCAACACGCTCGGTGGCGCGGCGCGCGTTGCGCCCTGCAACGGCTGCTCGGGCGGCCAGGACGTCGGCTACATCGGCAACGGCGATGGAACCAGCAACGGCACGCTGACGATCAACGGCATCAACGTGGCGGCGAGCGGGACGTACAGTGTGTCGGTCAGCTACGCGAACGGCGATGGGGCGCCGCGTAATGCGCAGATCAGCTTCGACGGCGCGACGCCGGTCACGGTATCGTTCCCGTCGACGGGCGGCTGGGGGAACGTATCGACGCTGACGGTGACCGGCACGTTCCAGCAGGGCAGTGCGAACACGCTGCGTTTCTCGAACCCCACGGGCTGGGCGCCCGACATCGACGGCATCGCCGCTCCGGTGAAGCAGTAACGACGACGCGCGCGGCCTGCCGGTTCGGGCAGGCCGCGCCTTCACGTCGAGCTTGTCGCCCACGCAAGCTGCCGGAAACTTGCATGCGATCGCCGCACCGGCCCTCGGGTGGGCCGGTTGCCGACATCGACGGGCCGCCCGGCGCTCAGGGCCGCGCCGCCACCTCGTCGAGGTGCCACAGCAGGTCCGCCGGATCGTCGTACACGCGCAGTGCGCCGGCGCGTTCCAGTTCGTCGCTGCCATACCCGCCCGAGAGCAGGCCGACGCCGAGCGCGCGGCAGCGGGCGGCCGCGAGCATGTCCCAGATGCTGTCGCCGACCACCACCGTATGCTCGATCGGCACGTTCAGCTTCGCGGCGGCGGTCAGGAACAGGTCCGGGTCCGGCTTCGCATATTTCACCTGATCGCGCGTGACGACCACGTTCTTCGCCGGATCGACGCCGAGCGCCTCCAGATTGATCGCCGCGGTTTCCATCCGCCCGCTAGTCGCGATCGCCCAGCGGATGCCGGCATTCGACAGCGCGGCCAGCAGCTCGCGCGCGCCCGGCAGCGGCCGGACCTGCGCGCGCAGCCGCTGGTATGCGGCCGCATGCAGCCGCGCGAGCCGCTCGACGCGCGCCGCGTCGATGTCGCCGGCCGTCTCGCGCAGCAACTGATTCAGGAACAGGCCGCCGCTCATCCCGATCTTGCGGTGGATGCGCCATACCGACAGCTCGATGCCTTCGGCGTCGAGTGCTTCCTTCCACGCGAGTACGTGCTGATAGACGCTGTCGACGAGCGTGCCGTCGAGATCGAACAGAAATGACGTTTCAATACGCATGCGAATCTCCTGGCCCGGTAGCGTTCGGGCAAATCGTCGGCAAAACCCGGTTCGTCACATTATCGGCGCGCGGCCGTGTCACCGCCATGTCCCGCGCGGCACGCGCCGCGTCCGCGGCAGCGTGTCGAACGGCGCTGGTACAATCGCGCCGATGCGCCGGGCGGGCCGCCCGCGCGCCCAACCTTCGCCGAATTCCCGTATGGCAACCCCCGACGCCGTCAGTTCCGAGCAATCGTGGTGGGGCGTTCTGGCCCTTGCACTCGCCGCCTTCATCTTCAATACCACCGAATTCGTGCCCGTCGCGCTGTTGAGCGCGATCGGCGACAGCCTGCAGATGCAGCCGACCGCGGTCGGCCTGATGCTGACGATCTACGCGTGGGCCGTTGCGGTCGTATCGCTGCCGCTGACGTTCGTCACGCGTCACGTCGAGCGCCGCAAGCTGTTGAGCGTCGCGCTGCTGGTGTTCGTCGGCAGCCACGTCGTGACCGGCGTCGCGTGGAATTTCACGGTGCTGATGATCGGCCGGCTCGGCATCGCGTGCGCGCATGCGGTGTTCTGGTCGATTTCGGTCCCGCTCGCCGTGCGGCTCGCGCCGAGCGACCGCAAAAGCCGTGCGCTCAGCCTGCTCGCGATGGGCTCGGCGATCGCGATGGTGGCCGGGATTCCGCTCGGTCGCGTGATCGGCGAGGCGTTCGGCTGGCGCGTCACGTTCCTGATCATCGCGGGCGCGGCGGGCGTCGCGTTGCTGCTGCTGCGCGCGACGTTGCCGTTGCTGCCGAGCCAGGGCGCAGGCTCGCTGAGCAGCATCGGGGTATTCCTGCGCAAGCCGGCGCTGGTCGCGCTGTACGCGATTACCGTGCTCGTCGTGTCCGCGCACTTCACGTCGTACACGTACATCGAACCGTTCGTGCAGAGCGTCAACCATGCGAGCAGCAGCCGGATCACGTACGTGCTGATCCTGTTCGGCGTCGCCGGCCTGCCGGCCGCGGTCTGCTTCAATCGCCTCTATCCGCACCGGCCCGACGATTTCCTGCTGGCGTCGATCGTCGCGCTGTCGGGCTGCCTGCTGATCCTGTTCCCGTGCGCGCTGAACATCGTCACGCTGTCCGTGCACACGCTGGCGTGGGGCGGCGCGATCGTCTGTTTCGGGCTGGCGATGCAGGCGTGGGTGCTGAAGCTGGCGCCGGAGGCGACCGACCTGGCCGTATCGATCTATTCCGGGCTGTACAACGTCGGCATCGGCGCCGGTGCGCTGCTCGGCAACCATATCGCGGGCGACTTCGGGCTGCCGTGGATCGGCACCTTCGGCGGCGCGGTCGCGATCTTCGCGGCCGGGATCGCGTGGCTCGCGTTGCGGCTGCACGAGCGGCGGGCGGAGGCTTAGGGCTTCGTCCCGAATCGCCGATGCGGCCCGTCGGGCCGGATTCCCGCCGTATCGAGCTGCCGAAGTTTCGCGTACAGCGTCGTGCGTGAAATGCCGAGTTGCCGCGCGGCCGCCGACACATTGCCGTCGTGTTCGTCGAGCGCCCGGCGGATCGCATCGAGCGACTGTTCGTGCAGGCTCGCCTGCGGACCGGCGGCCGGCGCCGCGTTGCATACGTCGGCGGCGTCTTCGAGCCCATCGGCCTGACGCGCGAGCGTCGCGCGATCGAGCGGCGCACGCACGGTGCGCACCCATACGTGGCTACCGTCGTCGCGCGCGATCCGCTGCGGCGTGCGCGACGGCGTCAGCAAGCGCCGCTGCTGCGCGGGCGTCGCGCCGGGAAACAGCTGCCGGAGATCGTACGGCCCGAGCGGCCCTTCCGGCGCGAGATCGAGCATCCGGCGCGCCAGCCGGCTCACCGCGCGCACGCGGCCCGCTTCGTCGAGCGCGACGACGCCGGCGAGCGGCGTGCCGAGCCAGCGCGCGTCGTGCTGAACCTGCAGCAGATGGCAGTCGCGCAGCATCGCATAGAGCCGCTGCTCGGCGGACAGCGACGCGTGCCGGAACGACTCGCGCAACTGCGCGACATTGCGCCGGCCGACGCCGGTGATGTCCAGCGCACCGATCACTTCGCCGTCGAAGCCGACCAGCGGCACCGCGAGACAGAACACCCGCGAAAACGCGTCGAGATAGTGCTGCGCGCCCGCGACGACGGTTTCGGCGCCGTCGTGGATCACGCAGCTCGGGGCGGTCGTGCCGATGTTCGGTTCGACGATCCGGCGTCCAATGACGATCGGCGTGAGCAGCGCGTCGTCGCATTGCGGGCTGCGCCGTACATGGACGATCGTGCCGTGCGGATTGACGCACATGATCGTCCATTCGTTGCCGCCGAATGCGGCCCACAGCGGCTCGATTTCCTGCGCGACGCAGCGGGTCAGCCGCCGGTCCGCGCGCGATTCGTCGAGTTCGCGCTGCATTTCGTAGCGGGCGGTTTGCCACGGCCGCAGCCCGGCGTCGCGCGAACGCAGCCACGAGCGCGCGACGCTGGCCGGCAAGGCCGTTTCCGGCAGCGGTTCGCCCGCGGCGAAGCGGGCGCGGAGCCGGTCGAGGTCGACCGGCCGAGACAGGGATTCGGGGGCTGGGTTCACGCTGCGCTCCAGTGGGGTCGATGTCCGGGCCGGGTATTGCCGGCCCGGCGTGTCGCGCGAATGCGTAATATAGCCCGGTGCCCGAAGCCGGGTATTTTCGTTCCCGGCAACGGCGTCCACCGCATGACGCCGGTTGGCGTCGGCGGGCGGCCGGCGGTGCCCCGCGCCTAGTGCGGCAAACGCAGGATCGGCTTGAGCGTGCTCCCGTCGCTGCTGTCCGCAGCCGCCTGATTGATCTGGTCGAGCGGATAGAACTTCACCAGCCGGTCGAACGGAAACCGTCCTTGCAGATGCAGTTGCACGAGTTGCGGGATGAACGTCTGCGGCACGCTGTCGCCTTCGACGATGCCGCGGATCGTGCGGCCGCCGAGCAGCAGACTGTTCACGTCGAATTCGGCCTTCGTGCCGAGCTTCGGCGCGCCGACCACGCCCATCGTGCCGCGCGAGCCGAGCGCTTCGATCCCTTGCGACAGCACGGCCGGCAGCCCGGTCGATTCGAGCGCGAAGTCGGCGCCGCCGCCGGTGATCTCGCGGATCGCGTCGACGACATCGACTTCCCGGCTGTCGATCGCGTGCGTCGCGCCGAGCTCGAGCGCCAGCGCGAGCCGCGACGGCACGATGTCGACGGCGATGATCGTCGTCGCGCCCGCGATGCGCGCGGCCATCACGGCGCTCATGCCGACCGCGCCCGCGCCGAAGCTCGCGAAGCTGCTGCCCGGGCGCACCGCGAGCGAATGGATCACCGCGCCCGCGCCGGTCTGGATCCCGCAGCCGAGCGGGCCGAGCAGCTCGAGCGGCGCTTCCTTCGGCACCTTGATCGCGTTGTTCTCGCGCGCGAGCGCGTAGCTCGCGAACGACGACTGCGCGAAGAAATGATCGTGCAGCGGTTGCCCGGCTTCGTCCCGGATCGCGGTCTGCCCGTCGGCGTCGGCGCCGCCGAAATTCAGCGCGAAGAACTGCCGGCAATACGCGCCGTGACCGCCGACGCACGACGCGCAGTGGCCGCACGCGCCGTAGGTCAGCACGACGTGATCGCCGGCGGCGAGCGTCTTCACGTTCGGGCCGACCGCCTCGACCACGCCCGCGCCTTCGTGACCGAGCACGGCCGGCAGCGGCACCGGATAGTACTGGTCGCGCACGATCAGGTCGGTATGGCACAAGCCGGTCGCGACGACGCGCACCAGCACCTCGTCGCCGCGCGGCGCGCGGATCCGGGCCGCTTCGATCGAAAAGGGCGCGCCGGCGGCGCGCGCGACGGCCGCGGTGACGGCGCGTGTATCGTGTTCGGTGTACATGGTCGGTCTCCTCGTCAAATCGGATAGAGCGGCGCTTCGCCCTTGATCGTCAGCCACTGCCACTGCGTGAATTCTTCCCAGTTTGCCGCGCCGCCGATGCTCGAGCCGTTGCCCGACGCGCCGACGCCGCCGAACGGGTTGATCGCCTCGTCGTTGACCGTCTGGTCGTTGATGTGCAGCAGCCCCGTGTTCAAGCGCTCGCCGATGCGCAGCGCGCGGCCGACGTCGGCGGACAGGATCGCCATCGACAGCCCGTATTCGGTCCGGTTCGCGAGCGCGATCGCGTCTTCGTCGGTATCGAACGGCACGACGACCGCCACCGGCCCGAAAATCTCCTCGTCGAAAGCCGGATTGCCCGGCGCGACGCCGCTCAGCACCGTCGGCTCGAAGAACAGGCCGCGATGGCCGCCGCCCGTCTCGACGCGGGCGCCCGCGCGGCGCGCCGCGTCGACCAGGTTCGCGGCATGGTCGCGTTGCGCGGCGTTGATCAGCGGGCCGAGGCCGACGTCGCCGGCGGCCGGGTCGCCGACGCGCAGGCTGCGCGCCTTCTCGACGAGCTTCGCGACGAAGCGATCGTGAATCGCGCGCTGCACGAGCACGCGGCCGGTCGTCATGCAGATCTGGCCTTGATGCAGGTACGCGCCCCATGCGGTGTTGGCGATCGCGCGGTCGAGATCGGCATCGTCGAGCACGATCAGCGAGTTCTTGCCGCCGAGTTCGAGCGACACCTTCTTCAGGTGGCGGCCCGCCGCTTCGCCGACCTTGCGCCCGGCCGCGGTGGAGCCGGTGAACTGGATCATCGCGACGTGCGAATCGGCGACCAGCGCCGCGCCGGCCGCGCCGTCGCCGGGCAGCACGTGCAGCACGCCTTCGGGCAAGCCGGCGAGCTCGAACACGCGCGCGATCGAGACGCCGCCGCATACGGCGGTACGCGGATCGGGCTTCAGCACGACCGCGTTGCCGAGTGCGAGCGCGGGCGCGACCGCACGCATCGCGAGGTACAGCGGGAAGTTGAACGGCGAGATCACGCCGACCACGCCGCGCGGGCGGCGGCGCGCGAGCGACAGCCGGCCGGCTGCGGACGGGAGCACTTCGCCGGCCGCGCGCGATGGCAGGCCGGCTGCTTCGTGGAGCGCCTTGATCGTGACCGACGTTTCGAACGCCGCCTTCGCGCGCGTCGAGCCGCTTTCGCGCACGAGCCAGTCGACGATTGCATCGAAGTGCGTTTGCGCGACGGCCGCCGCGCGGCGCAGGACCGCTGCGCGCTCGTCGTAGGGCAGGGCGAACCATGCGGGCTGGGTGCGGTGGGCGGCGGCCGATGCTTCGGCGATGGCCGCGCCGTCGGCGAGACCGACGCGGCCGAGCGTGTGGCCGGTCGCCGGTTCGATCACGTCGGCCGTGTGCGGGCTCGCATGCCAGCGTCCGGTGAAGGTCTTGCCGCGCCAGACGTCGGGGTCGAATAGGGCGGGGTGGGTGATATCCATGTGCGCTCCTGGGGAAATCGGATCGGCCGGGGCGGGGTTGGTGCTTGGGGGCTGGCCGGCATGCGCGGGAGGGTAGGCGGGGGCGGAGAGGCGGGGCTATCCGGGTTTCTTCCCACGCGCGGAGGGCGCGTGGATTGGGGGGGGTTTGCGATTCTGTGTGCGGAAACTGAACAGTCGTTGCGCGATTTTTGCCGCATGCTGTCTGATGACACGACAGGTATGGCTGGTGCGGCGGGACGTGTGCTGTGTCTTTTGTGCGCTTATGGTGCAATCAGAATCCCTCTGTTTGCGAAATAGCGATCGAATGTACTACGCTCCATCGACACGTATTCCTGCGTGTTATGTTCAAAGCCTGACGGATTGTGAAACACCCACTCATCGGTCGCGGGATTGACTCCAAGCACCAGGACAAGATGCCCGCCACGCGTAGGAGGCTCAAACCCTGCATGCCGGATTCCCGGATGAACAGACGCCATGAACATATATCCGTCGCGCAAGCTGCATTCGATCATAGATGATTCCGTATGCTCGACGACACGACCATCGATCTGAAAGCGCTCGCGAATCCAGTTGACGAATGGTCGGTAGAGCAGGCGCTTTCCTTTGTCGCCAATCTCGGGTTGATAGACACCGAAGGTTACGGCCTCACGCACGAGTTCCAACAGCGGAATCACTCGCGCGGTGCGATGTGCCAGCAACATCTTCAAGCATGTGATGCCGCAAATGTGCGGGCTCCATTGAGCATACTCGGCTGGGCTGCTGGCGCCTGAGTTGCGCCAGAGCGGATCGTCCTCGGCGCGCAGTTCGCGCGACACGAATTGAGAGACCAAGGCCCTTGATTCCCATTGCGAAAAATACGGCACGTCAATCATTTTTCATCCCATGAACAGAAGTGCAACGCCTACGGCCGCCACTGCGCCGAACACGAGTTGCTCGCGAAGTTTGCCTTCGTCGTAGAGAATGGCTGAGACGCCCAATAGCAACGGGACACGCAGCGCAATCGCTAGGTAACCTAACGCGACGGGCAAGATCGTTTGTAATGAAAAATTGAAGAATAACTCGGGGAGCGCCCATATTGCCCCCACAAACAGGAGCGGGCGGACGCGAATGCCGAAAAGCGTGCGCCGGACGCACCATGCCGCAAGTACGTTTCCGAGACCGGTCCAGAACAAATAGGGAAGCCAGCCGGCTCGCGGGATGCCAATCTTGTCGCAGACAGCGAAACCAACGACTATCACGATCATCCACACAAACCGCCGCTTGTCTGCCACTTGCATCGAAGCGAGATGACCGAACATGGCAAAACCGACCCCAGCCGCAAACAATATCGAGATCGCTGCGATACCGCTTGGCGTGAGGTGGGTTCCAAATGCCCACGATTCGACGGCCGCGATGAAGCCGATAGCGATTGGGAACGTATAAGTCGTCGCGGACAAGCTCCGCCCGATGAGACGCTGCTGCATGCTCATCAGCACAGCGAGCAACGCGCCCTTGACTAGACCTGCGCCAACGCCGCCAAGATGTGAGTGCAGAACCGGCGCGCGGCCGGCTATAGCCAGAACCGACCACAATGCGACGCAGCTCACGACTGTGCCGAGGCCTACACACAGCGAGGTGGCATCGGGGTCAATGTCGTCAACGACCCGCTTGAACAGTAGCGTCCGAACGGTGACGAGCAGCAGAATTACCAGAAAAAATTCGGCCTGTACCAAGCTCAAGGTTGCTGTCCTCAATCGTGGATCGATGGCTCGATACGCCGAGTGCCGAATCGAGATGCACGTCGATGGAGTCGATGATCGCAATTCCGCCGTGGAAGGCGAAGTTCGGAAGGATGAGCGGGATTTCGGTGCATCCCAGAATTACGGCCTCGACGCCGGACAGCGCGAAGTTCTTCACGACCCCCATGAAGATATCGCGCGATACTTGGGAAAAAATACCGTGGCACAGTTCGCGATAGATGATGTTGTGAATAACGGCGCGGTCGCTTGCTTCAGGCGTCACCACTTTGACACCGGCCGATTCGAGTCGCTCTCGATAAAACTCGCGCTCCATTACGTACCGGGTTCCCAACAATCCGACACGCCTATAGCCGCAATTCAGAATGTGCGACCGCGTTGAGTCGATGATGTTGACGATGTCCAGATCGAAGCTGCGTTGAAGCCGGTCGCAGGTATTGCTCGTCGTATTCGAGCAAATCAGCAACTTTCGTGCTCCTGCATGCTGAATAACCTCCGCCGCCCGGGCGAGAATGCCGTACTCCCCGTCGACATCGTTTGCCTGCTGCCGTGCGAGGATCTCTTCGAAATTCAGACTTACCATGACGAGATCTGCAGAGACATGCGAGCCTCCCGATTGCTGTGCTCGCATGTTCAGCCGCCGATAGTATTCCATCGTCGATACCCAGCTTACACCGCCTATCAAGCCAATCCGTTCCATTCATGCCTCCACGTCAGTCGATTTGATAATCGACGAAGCTTTTCCGCGGCTTCTCAGAAAGAAGATTGCTGCGGAACTGCAAGATTGCTTCGGCGAGGGTGATATTGGATGCCCCGAGCATCTTTGGGAACAGGCTGTTACGCATCAGGCCTGGGATCGGATTGGCCTCGAGGAAGAAAACAGAATCATCTGAGGATGAAATGAAATCGAATCGACACATGTTTCTAAAACCGACGGATCGAAATATGTCGACTGATATCTTCTTCATAGCCCGAATGACTGTCGATTCATTCGTTACGACGATCTCGTTCGCTTTTCCGGTACGATGCTTTTGTTCGTGACCAAAAAATGCGCCATCCGTTTCGATGCGGACTGCAGGCAATGCGATGATGGAGTCATTCTTCTGGATGCATCCGATTGAATACTCAGTGCCTGAAATATATTTTTGGACGAGGGCATGTGTGTCATGTTGGAAAATTTGCTCTAGATTCTCGTTGATCGACGTTATATTGTCGAAGTCGACGATATAGCGATGCGTGAATAGGGATGCGCCAAGGGAATTTGGCTTGACGACGACGGCCATTCCGGAAAATCGATCCATGATGCGAGTGCCGGCTTCAAGGAGGTCGTGGTCCTGTAGCAAGAGCGTGTCAGGGATTTGTACCTCCGGATGCGTGCTGGCCACAAATTGATTCATGTGGTATTTGCTCATCGCCAGACTGGCTGCAAGAACGGGCCCGAAACTTCCAGGCACAGATGTTATTGCTGCCGCACCTTGAACATGGCCGTCTTCGCCGAAGTTTCCGTGCAGCAGGTTCAGGACAAATGTGCCAGCGTTCGCCATTCGTCCTAGAGCAGCCCAGTATGGCATGGGCTTGCAAGACCCCATGTAGTCGTCCAGAGAGAGATCAGGCTGGAACGGCGTGATGGTGACGCGGCCTTCGACATCTACGTAGTAGATGTCTTCTATCTCTATCAAATCACCTTGATGGATTTCCCTGGCAACGTGACGGAACGATTCTACCGATGCTCGATGTTCCGAAGACTTCCCGCCAAATACGATCGAAATACGTACACGACTCGACATTAGAGCCTCCGACGGTTTCAGTGGTATTGAAGGAATTCGACGGATCTCAGATCAAAAATCCGTCACGAAAGCAAGTTCACGGATTCTAACGGCAGCGGAGACGAAAAATTATTTTATTTTGGTCTAAAATTAACTTTAGAACATGATTATTATTTTTCTCGATGGATAGCCTGGCAGAATTGTCAGAGTCTAAAAAATGGATTGATGATGAAACATTTTTATATTGGACTATCTCCGAAGCGTTGATAAGGTCCAGGTTCAAGCGCATCACGTGCAGCCTGCTTTTGTCACGGGATCCCTACGGGGAACGCCTATAGCAGGAAGACATCGAGATTGCCCTGAACTGTCGCAATCGCCTCGTTCGTGCTACAGACGAAGAAAGGAGAGATAGTCCCTTTCGGGAAGTCTCTTGTGAGTCCGCTGCGGCCGAAGGAGAAGGTGACCTCTCGCTCGAAGATCGGCGCGCGGAGCACTGAGTGTTCTTTTGCAGGGAGTATCAGCGCATAGAGCGACCGCCTACAGGATCAATACCGCTCGTTTGCGAGGCGTTCGATTCGATGGCCGATTGGGGTTGGCCATTCAATTCGGCTGCTATCGGTCTACACGCTGACGTTCGGTAAGGGATTCCCAAGGACCGCTCCTTGCCGATAGTTGCCGTCAGCCTCTGATGAACGACGAGTATCGTCAACAACGTAGGTTTCTACCTACCCCCTTACTTCCCGTCGTTCGCAGAAACCGACGCCGAAGCCGAAAGCTGCAAGGCCAGCCCACCGTTTTCCCATCAGGAAAACCCTGATCGACCCAGGCCGGCCGCCGATTCCAGCCGATTTGCCCGCTGCAGAAAGCAACCGCGCCGCGCCCCCCGCCAAGCGATATCCCGCCCCCCAGCGACCCCGCTCCAGCAAGCCTTCCAGCCCGTATACCTAGCCAAATCAGGTATGGTGCAACGCAATATTTCGCATCCTGACCGCGATTTCCATACCCACCAGGTATCAAAAATCCCGCCTAAAAGTATTGGACGCTCCATTTCCCCGCCGCGTATAAATCCGTCCCATGAACTCCCCCCACGCAGCGTGCCCCATGTCCTCCGCCACCATCGAACGCATCGAAACCCGCCTCGTCGATCTGCCGACGATCCGTCCGCACAAGCTGTCGGTGGCCACGATGCACGGCCAGACGCTGATGCTCGTGAAGGTGTTCTGCAGCGACGGCGCGATCGGTATCGGCGAAGGCACGACGATCGCCGGAATGGCCTACGGCCCGGAAAGCCCGGAAGCGATGAAGCTCGCGATTGACGCGTACCTCGCGCCGGCGATCGTCGGCAAGGACGCGACGCGCGTCCAGACGCTGATGGCGTTCGTCGGCAAGCTCGCGAAGGTCAACCACTTCGCGAAGAGCGCGCTCGAAACCGCGCTGCTCGACGCGCACGGCAAGCGGCTCGGCGTGCCGGTCAGCGAACTGCTCGGCGGGCGTCGCCGCGATCGCCTGCCGGTTGCGTGGACGCTCGCGTCGGGCGACACGTCCACCGACATCGCCGAAGCAGAACGGATGCTCGACCTGCGCCGCCACAACGTATTCAAGCTGAAGATCGGCGCGAAAGCGCCGGAAACGGATATCCGCCACGTGGCCGAGATCAAGAAGGCGCTCGGCGAGCGCGCGTCGGTGCGCGTCGACGTGAACATGGCGTGGAGCGAGACGCAGGCCGCTCGCGCGATTCCGGCGCTGGCCGATGCGGGCTGCGAACTGGTCGAGCAGCCGGTGGCGTCCGCGGCGGCGCTGGCGCGCCTGATGCGCCGCTTCCCCGTCGCGCTGATGGCCGATGAAATCCTGCAAGGCCCCGACAGCGCATTCGAGATCGCGAAGCATCACGGCGCGGACGTATTCGCGATCAAGATCGAACAGAGCGGCGGCCTCTTCGCCGCACAGCGCGTGGCCGCAATCGCGGACGCGGCCGGCATCGAGCTGTACGGCGGCACGATGCTCGAAGGTGCGTTCAGCACGGTGGCGTCCGCGCACCTGTTCGCGAGTGTCGCGAACCTGCAGTGGGGCACTGAGCTGTTCGGGCCGCTGCTGATCACCGAAGAAATCCTGACGCAGCCGCTGGATTACAGCGACTTCGAACTGACCGTGCCGGACGGCCCCGGTCTCGGCATCGCGCTCGACGAGGACAAGGTCAGGCGCTTCACCCGCGACGGGCTGACGAAAGTCGTGCGGTAACCGAGTCAGGCAAAGACCGTCATTCCCCCAAATACACGTGGAGACAGCATCATGAGCGTCAAAGTTTTCGATACCCGGGAAGTGCAGGACCTGCTGAAGGCCGCGTCGAACGCGGGCGCGAACGGCACGAAGGGCGACGCGCGCACGCAGCAGATCGTGCTGCGCCTGCTCGGCGACCTGTTCAAGGCGATCGACGATCTCGACATCTCGCCCGACGAAGTGTGGGCCGGCGTGAACTACCTGAACAAGCTTGGTCAGGATGGCGAAGCAGCGCTGCTCGCGGCCGGCCTCGGTCTCGAGAAATATCTCGACATCCGGATGGACGCCGAGGACGAAGCGATCGGGCTGCACGGCGGCACGCCGCGCACGATCGAAGGGCCGCTGTACGTGGCCGGCGCACCGGTGCGCGAAGGCGTCGCGAAGATCGACCTCGATGCCGACGACGGCGCGGGCCCGCTCGTGATTCACGGCACGGTCACGGGCCTGGATGGCAAGCCGATGGCCGGCGCGCTGGTCGAGTGCTGGCACGCGAACTCGCATGGCTTCTACTCGCACTTCGACCCGACCGGCGCGCAGAGCGATTTCAACCTGCGCGGCGCGGTGAGGACGGGTGCGGACGGCAAATACGAATTCCGCACGCTGATGCCGGTCGGCTACGGCTGCCCGCCGCAGGGCGCGACGCAGCAACTGCTCGACCGCCTCGGCCGCCACGGCAACCGCCCGGCGCACGTGCACTTCTTCGTGACGAGCGACGACCACCGCAAGCTGACGACGCAGTTCAACATCGACGGCGATCCGCTGATCTGGGACGACTTCGCGTATGCGACGCGCGAGGAGCTGATTCCGCCCGTGGTCGCCAGGACCGGCGGCACGGCGCTCGGCATGAAGGCCGATGCGTACCAGGACATCGAGTTCAATTTCGTGCTGACGCCGCTGGTGCAGGGCCGGGACAACCAGATCGTCGAACGCCCGCGCGCTTCCGCAGCGGCATAACTGCCGGCGGCACGGCGGCGCGCGTGCGCCGCCGCTGTCGGCCGGTCCCCCGAGATTCAACCGATACCGATGCGAGCGTGCTTGCAGGACGCGGCACGCGCATGGAAGGAGCCATCATGTCCGCCACGATCGACCACACCGACACACTGGATCACCTGCTCGAAACCGCCGTGCAGGATGACAAGGAGGCCGGCATCTTCCGCTGCCGCCGCGACATCTTCACGAACGCGGAACTGTACGAACTCGAGATGAAGCACATCTTCGAGGGCAACTGGGTATATCTGGCGCACGAAAGCCAGATTCCGGACAACAACGATTACTACACGACGTGGATCGGCCGCCAGCCGATCGTCATCACGCGCGACAAGACCGGCGAGCTGCATGCGGTCATCAATGCGTGTGCGCACAAGGGCGCGATGCTGTGCCGCCGCAAGCACGGCAACAAGGGCAGCTTCACGTGCCCGTTCCACGGCTGGACCTTCTCGAACACCGGCAAGCTGCTGAAGGTGAAGGACGAGAAGACGACCGAATACCCGGTGCAGTTCAACACGCACGGCTCGCACGACCTGAAGCAGGTCGCGCGCTTCGCGAACTATCGCGGCTTCCTGTTCGGCAGCCTCAATGCGGACGTCCTGCCGCTCGAGGATTATCTCGGCGAGGCGCGTGTGATCATCGACCAGATCGTCGACCAGGCGCCGAACGGCCTCGAAGTGCTGCGCGGCAACTCGTCCTACATCTACGAAGGCAACTGGAAGATGCAGATGGAGAACGGCTGCGACGGCTATCACGTCAGCACCGTGCATTGGAACTATGCGGCGACGATGGGCCGTCGCAAGGAAGACGGCACCAAGGCGGTCGATGCGAACAGCTGGAGCAAGTCGGTCGCGGGCGTGTACGGCTTCGACCACGGCCACATCCTGCTGTGGACCCGAACGATGAACCCGGAAGTGCGGCCCGTGTACCGGCATCGCGACGAAATCCGTGCGCGCGTCGGCGACGTGCAGGCCGATTTCATCGTGAACCAGACGCGCAACCTGTGCGTGTACCCGAACGTGTTCCTGATGGACCAGTTCAGCACGCAGATTCGCGTGGTGCGGCCGCTCGGCGTCGACAGGACCGAGGTCACGATCTTCTGCTTCGCGCCGAAGGGCGAGAGTGAAGCGGATCGCACGACGCGGATTCGCCAGTACGAGGATTTCTTCAACGTGACCGGCATGGGCACGGCCGACGATCTCGAGGAATTCCGCGCGTGCCAGGCCGGCTATGCGGGCATCACGGCGATGTGGAACGACCTGTCGCGCGGCGCGCCGCTGTGGATCGACGGGCCGGACGAGAACGCGAGAAGGATGGGGCTGAACCCGCGCATTTCCGGCGAGCGCAGCGAGGACGAAGGGCTGTTCGTGTGCCAGCACGAACACTGGGTGAACGTGATGCGCGATGCGCTGAAGAAGGAACGCGGGGAGGTGGCGGCATGAGCTTCGATTACCGGACGATTTGCGCGGCGCTGTATCGCGAAGCGCGCCTGCTCGACGATCGTGCGTGGGACGAATGGCTGACCTGCTACGCCGAGGACGTCACGTACTGGATGCCCGCGTGGGACGACGACGATCGCCCGACCGACGATCCGACCAGCCAGATCTCGCTGATGTACTACACGGACCGCGGCGGCCTCGAGGATCGCGTGTTCCGGATCAAGACCGAGCGCAGCGGCGCATCGACGCCCGAGCCGCGCACCAGCCACAACGTGACGAACGTCGAGGTGCTGGCCGAACGCGACGACGAGGTGGACGTGCGCTACAACTTTCACACGCTGAACCACCGTTACCGCGTGACCGATCACTTTTTCGGCACGATGTTCGTCACGTTGCGCAAGGTGGACGACGCGCTGCTGATCTCGAGCAAGAAGATCGTGCTGAAGAACGACTACATCCGGCAGGTGCTCGACGTGTACCACGTCTGACGCCGATCGTTTCGACAGGAAGGAAAGGGAGGCGACGTCATGTCCACCTACAAGATTGCACTGAATTTCGAGGACGGGGTCACCCGCTTCATCGACTGCAAGGCCGGCGAGAAGGTGCTCGACGCGGCCTTTCGCGCGAAGATCAACCTGCCGATGGATTGTTCCGACGGCGTGTGCGGCACCTGCAAGTGCCGCGCCGAAAGCGGCCGCTACGACCTCGGCGACGATTACATCGACGACGCGCTCACCGAGGACGAGAAGGACGGCGGCCTCGTGCTGACCTGCCAGATGGTGCCGCAAAGCGATTGCGTGATCGCGGTGCCGACGTCGTCGGTCGCCTGCAAGACCGGGCAGAGCAGCTTTGCCGCGACGGTCGCGAAGATCGAGCAGCACAACGATGCGGCCGTCGTGCTCGAACTCGATGTCGGCGCGAGCGCGCCGGTGTTCCTCCCGGGCCAGTACGTGAACATCGGCGTGCCGGGCAGCGGCCAGCACCGCTCGTATTCGTTCTCGTCCGCGCCGGGCGACGCGAAGGTCGGTTTCCTGATCAAGAAGATTCCCGGCGGTGTGATGAGCACATGGCTCGAATCGGCGCGGCCGGGCGACACGCTCGAGCTGCACGGGCCGCTTGGCAGCTTCTATCTGCGCGACGTGCAGCGGCCGCTGCTGTTCCTCGCCGGCGGCACGGGCCTCGCGCCATTCCTGTCGATGCTCGACGTGCTCGCGCGCAGCGGCTCGCAGCAGAAGGTGCACCTGATCTACGGCGTCACGCGCGACCTCGATCTCGTGCTGGTCGATGCGCTCGACGCGGTGGCGGCGAAGCTGCCGAACTTCAGCTTCGCGACGGTCGTCGCCGACGCCGCGTCGAGCCATCCGCGCAAGGGCTGGGTCACGCACCACATCCCGGCCGACGCGCTGAACGACGGCGACGTCGACGTGTATCTGTGCGGGCCGCCGCCGATGGTCGATGCGGTGCGCCAGTATTTCGACGACGCAGGCGTGAAGCCGAACAGCTTCCACTACGAGAAGTTCACCCCCAACGTCACGGCAAAGGCGGCATGACCATGCAACGATTCTCCGGCAAGGTCGTCGTCGTCACCGGCGCGGCGCAGGGCATCGGTCGCGGCGTCGCACTGCGCGCGGCGGCCGAGGGCGGCAAGGTGCTGTTCGTCGATCGCGCGGATTTCGTGGCCGAGGTGGCCGCGCAGGCGTCGGGCGGCGATACGGCAGGCTTCGTCGCGGATCTCGAGACGTACGAAGGCGCGCATGCGGCGATGGCGCGCGCGGTGCAGGCCTTCGGCGGCATCGACATCCTGATCAACGGCGTCGGCGGCGCGATCCGCATGCGGCCGTTCGCCGAGTTCGAGCCCGCGCAGATCGACGCGGAAATCCGCCGCTCGCTGATGCCGACGCTTTATGCGTGCCATGCGGTGCTGCCGCATCTGATCGCGCGCGGCGGCGGCACGGTCGTCAACATCTCGTCGAACGCGACGCGCGGCATTCGCCGCGTGCCGTACTCGGCCGCGAAGGGCGGCGTGAACGCGCTGACGTCGGCGCTTGCGATGGAGTATGCGGAGCACAACATCCGCGTCGTCGCCACCGCGCCGGGCGGCACCAGTGCGCCGCCGCGCCGCGTGCCGCGCAATGCGGCCGGCGACACCGAGCAGGAACAGGCGTGGATGGCCGAGGCCGTGCGGCAGGTGACCGAATCGACGTACTTCAAGCGCTACGGCACGCTCGACGAACAGATCGCGCCGATCCTGTTCCTCGCGTCGGACGAGGCGAGCTACATCACGGGTACGGTGCTGCCGGTCGCGGGCGGTGACACCGGTTGAAGCGCGCGCCTGCCGAGCTGCTTGCCTCACGGGGCAGGTGTCGCGGCCTGGTGCACGACGACCATGACACAACAGGCCGGCGCGGCAAGCCCGGCCACGGAGACACTCATGAGCAAACGCGAAGCGATCATCCCGGCCGGCATGGAGGCCGTATACGAAAAAATCGGCTATGCGCCGGCGATCAAGGTCGGCGATACCGTTTACGTATCCGGCCAGATCGGCCGCGACGCGGCGATGCAGTTGGTCGAGGGCCGCGAAGCCCAGATCGTGCAGGCCTTCGAGAACCTCAAGCGCGTACTGGACGCCTGCGGCGCGTCGTTCGACGACGTGGTCGATCTCATGACCTTCCATACCGACATGCGCGACCTGCCGTTGTTCATGCAGGTACGCGACCGCTATTTCCATGCGCATCCGCGGCCGGCATGGACCGCGACCGGCGCGCACATGCTCGGCGGCTCGCCCGGCTATATCGTCGAGATCAAGGCGGTGGCGGTGCTGCGGCCCTAGTCGCGGCGGCGCATCGCCCGTCCGGCCGGTCGATGCGATCAATCAGCTCTACATATAAACAGAATCGACCATCAAAAGGTTTGGAGACAGCATGAGACTTCGGCATCTCGTCGGCGGAGCTTTGTTCGGAATCGCAACGACCGGTTTCGCGCAAGGCAGCGTGACGTTGTACGGCATTCTCGATACGGGCGTCGAATACGTGTCGCACGCGAATGCGCAGGGCAAGGGCATCGTGCGGATGCCGTCGATTACCGGCGAGCTGCCGTCGCGCTGGGGGTTGCGTGGTGCGGAGGATCTCGGCGGCGGCTACAAGGCCGTGTTCGCGCTCGAAAGCGGCTTCAACGTCGGCAACGGCACGATGGGGCAGGGCGGCCGTCTGTTCGGCCGGCAAAGCTGGGTGGGGATCGAAAGCCCGTACGGCACGCTGTCGTTCGGCCGTCAGTACACGATGACGTACTACGCGGTGCTCGACGCGGATCTGCTCGGCCCGAACATCTACGGGCTCCCGTCGCTCGACGCATACATTCCGAACGGGCGCGCGGACAACGCGGTCGCATGGCGCGGCAAGTTCGGCGGCTTCACGGCCGGAGCGATGTATTCGTTCGGCCGCGATTCGGCCGGCACCGGCAACTCGCCGGGGCAAGGCACCTGCGCGGGCCAGACGCCCGGCGACACGACCGCGTGCCGCCTGTGGTCCGCGATGCTGAAGTACGACTCGACCGCGTTCGGGATCGCGGCATCGTACGAGGAGCAGCGCGGCGGCAGCGCGACCGCGGCCGCGAATTTCTTCGACGGCGTGAAGCCGGTCCCGCTCGCGTCGAACGGCGACCGCGACGACCGCGCGCAGGTCAACGGCTACGTGAACGCATTCGGCATGAAGCTCGGCGGCGGCTGGATCGGCCGTTGGGCCGACGCCGGCGCGTCGGGCGGTCCGAACCTGCACTCGAACATCTACTACCTCACCGCGAGCTACTACGTGACGCCGGCGTTCGTCGCCGATGGCGGCGTCTATCACGTGAACGTGTCCGGCCAGGATGCGCGCGCGACGCTCGGCGCGCTGCGCGGCACCTATTTCCTGTCGAAACGATCCGCCGTGTACCTGCAGGGTGCGTACCTCGCCAACAGCGCGCACGCGGCATTCACGGTCAGCGCCGGCGGGGGCGGCACGACGCCCGCGCCGGGGCAAAACCAGGTCGGCGTGATGGCCGGAATCCGGCACATGTTCTGACCGGACGTGTCGGGCGACGCATGAGCGGCCCGGCATGCGATGCAATGCGATGCCCGCGGTTTTCGCGCGGGTATCGGCTTTCCCTATACGCAAATCGATCGAGAGAGAACGGAGGGATGCAATGGTGTCGATGCTCAACGGTAGAACCCGTCGTGGTGGATGGTGTTTCGGCATGGCTGTCGCGGCGTCCGCGGCCGGCATGCTGATGGTGTCCGGTTGCAATGACGACGAAGCCCGGAATGCAGGAGGCGGCACGGCCGACGCCGCGTTGACCTGCGATCAGACGATGAAGGCGCGATTCGCGCCGGATGCGAACACGACGGTGATCGCGGTGAAGTCGTTCAAGGCGGGCGATCCACTGGCGCTCGATGCGTCCGCCGTCACCTCCGCGACGCCCGTCGCCGGCAACGATCTGTGTCTCGTCAAGCTGAACGTCGGCCCCGGCAACGCGGGCCCGTCGGGCGCGCCGTCGACGTCGGCCGGCATCGGAATGGAAATCTGGCTGCCCGCGCCGTCGAACTGGAATCGCAGGATTCACAACCTCGGCGGCGGCGGGTGGCAGGGCGGTGCGTACGGCGACCCGACGAAGATCGCCAGCGCGGGCGGCACGCCGAGCGCCGCGACGATCGCGGCGTCCGAGGGCGCGGTGGTCGGCACGACGGATACCGGGCACACGATCCAGAACGGCTCGTTCGCGATGAATCCCGACGGCACGATCAACACGACGCTGTGGACGGACTTCGCGCAGCGCAGCCTGCACGAGCTGGCGCTGAAGACCAAGGCGCTGGCCGCCGCCTATTACGCGGCGCCGCAGAAGTATGCGTACTGGGACGGCTGCTCGACCGGCGGCCGGCAGGGCTACAACGAAGCGCAGAACAACCCGTCCGACTACGACGGCTACCTGACCGGCGCCCCCGCGTTCAACTGGTCGAAGTTCATCACCGGCGAACTGTATCCGCAGGTCGTCGCGCAAACCGATCTCGGCGGCGCGACGTTGACCGATGCACAACAGGCGTTGCTGTCGGGCGCGGCCGTCAGCGCATGCGATGCGGTCGCCGGCCAGCACCTCGGCTACCTGATGGATCCCGCGCAATGCCGCTACGATCCGACGCAGGATGCGAGCGTGCTGTGCGCGGGCGTGACGGTCGGCACCGTCACCGGAACGAATACGACGGCCGCGTGCGTGACGGCCGCGCAGGCGAGCGCGATGAACAAGACCTGGTACGGGATGACGCGCGACGGCTCGGTGCCGAGCCCGGCGCTCGACACCGGCACGGCGACGTCGCTCGCCGGCAACCAGATGTGGTTCGGGCTGATGCGCGGCACGGGCACCGGCGCGCTGGCCGGCGCGACCCCGTTCAGCATCTCGACCGACCTCGTCGCGCTGGAGCTGCAGGATCCGACGATCGCCGGCGCCGGCTTCGCAAACGCGACCGGCAACGGCGCGAACCAGTGGAAGCGCCTCGGCTATGCAGGTCTTGCGCATGCGTACGATCAGGGTATCGCGCTGCAGCCGTCGTTCGGCAACATCAATACGGACAACCCGGACCTGTCGGGTCTCGTGCGGGCCGGTGCGAAGGTCCTGCACTATCACGGTCTTGCCGATCCGCTGATCACGCCGTCGGGCAGCATCAACTACTACGAACGCGTCGCGAGCCGGATGGGCGGCATACCGGCGGTGCAGCAGTTCGACCGGCTGTTCCTCGTGCCAGGCATGGGGCACTGCAGCGGCTACGGGGGAGTGAACGGCACGGCCGGCCCCGCGCAGACGGCGAATACGGTGCCGCTGCCGCATGCGGACCGTCAGGATCTGTACGCGCGGCTGGTCGACTGGGTCGAGCACGGGCAGGCGCCGGCCCGCATCGACCTCACGTCGGCGGACGGCAGCGCGAGCCAGCCGGTGTGCATGTATCCGACGAAGGCCACGTACATCGGCTCGGGGTCGATCAGGGACGCGGCGAACTACTCGTGCAAGTGACGGACGGGGGGGCCGCGGTGCGTCGCGGTTGCCGTGCATGTCGATGCGGGCGGCGCAGGCCGCCCGCGCCGCGTCGAGCGAGCCGGCGGCATGTCCGGGCCGGATCCGGAACCAAATCGCGTACATGGCCGGCGGGAACACCAGCGTCAGCACCGTGCCGGCGAACGTGCCGTAGATCAGCGTGTACGCGAGCGTTCCCCAGAACACCGAATGGGTCAGGGGAATGAACGCGAGCACCGTCGCCATGGCAGTCAGGATCACCGGGCGCGCACGCGTTCGCCAGCACGGGCGGTGGCCCACGGGTGATGTCGTCAGGGCCGGGCGGGAACTTTCGCGCCGGGCCTGCCCGTATCGATCCGGCCGGCATCGCGCGAAGCCCTGCGCGCAGCGCAGCTCGACGCTACCGCTTGATTGCCCCCCGCAACCGCCTCACATCCCGCTCCGACACCGGCGCAGCCCGATTTCCCCACGCACCGCGCACGTAGCTGACCACCGCGGCGATCTCGCCGCTCGTCAGCGCGCCGCGCATCGCCGGCATCCGCTGCACCGGCCCTGGCTTCCCCGGCGTGGGCCGCGCACCTTCGACCACGATCCGGATCGTGCTGGTCGGATCGGCTGCGAGCACGATCGAACTGCCCGCGAGCGCCGGCCCGCGATCGGGGACGCCTTGACCTTCGGCCCCGTGGCAACGCGCACAGAACCCCGCATACACGCCGGCTCCCGGCGCCTGCTGGCCGCTTTCCGGACGCGGGCCGGCCACCGTCAGCCGCGGCACGCCGACCGCGAGCGGATTCGTCGCCGCAGTCGGTTGCGCCGGCAACGACTTCAGGTACACCGCCATCGCATGGCGGTCGGCATCGGTCAGCAACGCGGTGCTTTCGCCGACGACCGGCGCCATCGCGCCGAACACCGCGCCGCGCGCCGCATGGCCGCTGCGCAGGAACGCGGCGATGTCGTCGGCCGACCAGCGGCCGAGGCCGTCCGGGTCCGCGCCGGTCAGGTTCGGCGCGAACCAGTGATCGTTGATGCCGCCGGTGAGGAACGCGGGGCTGCGCTCGTCGTAGCCGCGTTCGTTGTAGGCCGGCCCGCGCGGCGTATGGCACGCGCCGCAATGGCCGAGCCCCTGCACGAGATAGGCGCCGCGATTCCACTCCGCCGATCGCGACGGCTGCGGCGCGAACCGCTCGCGGTTCGCGAATGCGAGGCTCCACAGTCCGAGCGCCCAGCGCTGGTTGAACGGAAACGGCAACTGTGTGAGTTTCGCCGCGTTCGGGGAGGGCGAGACGCCGCGCATGAAATACGCATACAACGCGCGCACGTCGTCGTCGCTCAGGTGCGCGAGCGACGGGTAGGGCATCGCCGGATACAGCCGGCTGCCGTCCGCGCGCACGCCGCGCCGCAACGCATCGTCGAACTGGCGCAGCGTGTAGTGGCCGATTCCGTGCGTCGGGTCCGGCGTGATGTTCGGCGCGTAGATCGGCCCGAACGGCGAATTCACCGGCTGGCCGCCCGCGTACGGCGTATGGTCGGCCGCGTCGTGGCATGCGGCGCAATCGCCGGCGAGCGCGAGGTAGCGGCCGCGCGCGAGCGTCGCGGCATCGGCGCTCGCGGCAGCCGCGGCGATCGCCGGGCGGCGGGCGGTCGAAGCGGATGCCGCATGCGGCGGCTGGGCGGCCGCGCCAGATGTGCCGGATGCGCCAGATGCGCCGGAATCCGCCGCCCCCGCCTCCCGCGACCGGGAAAGGCGTGGATCGTTTCGCACACGAGCGGACATCGACGCGCCGGCATCGGCCGCCGCCGTGCGAATCCGCACGAACCGCCAGCCCGACGCGGGTTCAGGCGCTTGCGCCGCCGACGCGGTGTCGGCCGCATCGGCGGGTGCGGCGGTGTTGTCGTCATGCTGCATGTCGCATCCGCCGAGCGCGACGCATACCGCGAACGCGACCCCTGCGCGGCGGCCCGGAGCCCGGAACGGGAACGAAGCGAACGAGATCAGCGCCATGGGCTGCAAGGCCCCACGAAAGCGGTGACGATCCCCGTAAACACCAGACCGATCACGAAGCCGAGCGCGGCGAGCATCCCGCAGCGCGCGAGAAAGCGCGTACTGTCGTCGCGCGTCGCGGCGGGCGCTTCGGCATCGTGCCGGCGCCGCCACGCGCGCGCGAGCCACGTCGCGCAGGCCGCGGCCAGCGCGAACGCGCCCGCCGCGATCAGCGCGAGCCACACGCCGACGTGCGCCCAGCGCGGCGCGGCCTGCGCGACGCCGAGCGGATAGCACGCGGTGGACGCGAGCGTCTCCGACACGAGCATCTGCGCGAACCACAGCGCGGGCGCGCCGACGAGGCCGGCCGCGATCGCGAGCAGCGGTGTCCACGCGCGGCGTGTGTCGTTCATCCGGTACTCCTCAGCCAGAACGGCGATACGTACAGCGCGGTGAAGATGAACAGCCACACGATGTCGACGAAGTGCCAGTAGAGCCCGCCGACCGTCAGCGCGACGCGTCGCTCGCGGCTGAAGAAACCGGCGGCCGTCCACCCGGCGAGCAGCGCGAGGATCGCGAGGCCGGCCACGACGTGCGCGAGGTGGAACCCGGTGATCGTGAAGTAGAGGCTGCCGTACAGATGCGCGGTCGGGCCGTACGGATGGTCGCGCCATTCGTGCCACTGGACCAGCGCGAACGCGGCGCCGAGCACCAGCGCGACGACGAGCATCGCCACCGCGCGCGCCTGCCTGTCGGCGCGCACCGCGCGTTCCGCGAGCCACACGAACACGCTGCTCGACAGCAGCACGACCGTGTTGGCGGCTGCGAGCCCGATCTTCGGCATCCCTTCCGGCGGCCACGGTGCGGACCATTGCGACTGCAGGTAGAAATAGCAGAACAGCAGGTAGCCGAACAGCCCGGCCTCGGTCACGATCAGCGTGAGCACGCCCCACCAGCCGCCCGCGCGCTCGCCGCAACTGCCGACCGGCAGCGGCTCGATGTACGCGGCCGGCGCGCCGGCCGGCGCCGTTGCCGACGGCGGCTCGTCCGGATGCGGCCCGGCGGCCGCGGCGGGCGCCTGCGTGTCGGCGCGGGCCGGCAGGCGCGCGCGCTGCCCGAGCGTGCGGCGCGGCCACAGCCACGCGGCGGTGGCGATCGCGCACCCGGCGACGGCCGCGCAGACGAGGGTCGGCGAGCGCGCGAGCATCGCCGCGAACACGGCGGTCGCCAGTAGCGCGAGCACGAACGGCACGCAACTGTCTTCGGGCATCTTCAGGATCGCGCTGGGTGCCGCGGCGAGCGGCGTGACCGCGAGCGCCTCGCGCCCGTCCGCGAGCCGGTAGCCGACCCGCAGGCTGGTGCGCGCCGGATCGTCGCGCGTTTCCCACAGCGGATGCCGCGACGCGACGAGCGGCAGCACCGCGAAGTTGTACACGGGCGTCGGCGACGCGACCGACCATTCGAGGCCGGCGCCGCCCCACGGGTTGTCGCCGGCGCGCGCGCCGCGCCGCGCGCTCACCAGCGCATTGACGACGAACATCACGATGCCGATCCCGAACACGAACGAGCCGATCGTCGTCAGCAGGTTCGACGTATCCCAGCCCATTCCGGACGGATAGGTATAGATGCGGCGCGGCATCCCGAGCAGCCCCGACACGTGCATCGGGAAGAAGCCGAGATTGAAGCCGACCAGCACGACCCAGAAGGTCCAGCGGCCGAACCGCTCGTTCATCATCCGCCCGGTGAACTTCGGGAACCAGTACGCGACGCCGCCGAGCACCGGAAACACGTTGATGCCGAGCAGCACGTAATGCAGGTGCGCGACGACGAAGTACGTATCGGTGAGCTGCCAGTCGAGCGGCACGGCCGCGGTCATCACGCCCGACACGCCGCCGATCACGAACATCAGCACGAAGCCCGCGAAATACAGGAACGGCGTGCGGAACACGGGGCGGCCGGTCCAGATCGTCGCGATCCACGCGAACACCGCGACCGCGCTCGGAATCGAGATCAGCATGCTCGCGGCGCCGAAGAACGCGAGCGCAAGCGGCGCGATGCCCGTCGCGAACATGTGATGGACCCACACCTCGAAGCCGATCAGCATCGTCGCGACGGTCGACACCGCGACGGCCTCGTACGCGACGAGCGGCCGCCGGCAGAAGGTCGGCAGCGCATCGGACACGATCCCCATCGCCGGCAGCACGACCACGTAGACCCACGGATGCGCGAACATCCAGAACAGGTGCTGCCACAACAGCGGCCGGCCGCCGTGCGCGACGTCGAAGAAGTGCGTGCCCGCATTGCGGTCGAGCCACAGCAGCAGGAACGCGAGGCTCACCGACGGCACCGCGACCAGGTTCGCGACCGACGCGGTCAGCGTGCCCCACACGATGATCGGCAGCCGGTCGATCGACATGCCGTGCGCGCGCATTCGCAGCAGCGTGACGACGAAGTTCGCGGCGCCGCCCGTCGTCGAGATGCCGAGCAGGATCATCCCGAGCGCGTAGATGTCGATGTTCGCGCCGGCGCTGTAGTCGAGCGACGTGAGCGGCACGTAGTTGAACCAGCCGCCGTCCGGCACCGCGCCGAGCGGAAAGCTCGCGTACAGGAACAGCCCGGCGAACAGGAACGCCCAGTACGAGAACGCATTGAGCCGCGGAAACGCCATGTCGCGCGAGCCGAGCATCAGCGGCCACAGGTAGTTCGCGAAACCGGACAGTACCGGCAGCGCGTACAGGAAGATCATCGTGACGCCGTGCATCGTGAACAGCGAATCGTATTGCGCGGGCGTGAGCAGCGTCGCGTTCGGCCGCGCGAGCTGGATGCGCATCACGAGCGCCTCGACGCCGCCGAGCAGCAGGAACGCGAACGCGGTGACGATGTAGCGCAGCCCGATGCGTTTGTGATCGACGGTGCCGAGCCAGCCGCGCCAGCCGGGTTCCGATTCCCACTGCTCGGCCAGCGCGCGCTCGTGCGCGGAACCGGGCGGCGCTTCGCCGAGATCGGGTACGCGGCTGAGCGGGGTGGGCGTGTCGCGGGCGATGGCCATCGGCATCCTCGGTTCAGTGCAGCGTCGCGAGATACGCGGCGAGATCGTCGGCGTCGCGCGGCGCGAGCGCGATCGACGGCATCAGCGATTGCGGCTTGATCTGCTGCGCATGCGCGATCCAGCGGCGCAGGTCGTCGGGCGTGTTGTCGAGCGTGCCGGCCGCGAGCAGCCGGCGCGTGCCGACGTGCGTGAGATCGGGGCCCGCGTCGCCCGTTGCGTCGGTGCCGCGCACCGCGTGGCAGCCCGCGCAGCGCGCGGCGAACACGCGTTGGCCGCGACGCTCCGCGCTGGCCTCAGGCACCTGGGCCGGTTGGCGTTGCGCGGCGAGCCACGCACGAAACGCGGCCGGCGGCTCGGCCACGACTTCGAACGCCATGTGTGCATGCTGCGCGCCGCAGTATTGCGAGCACTGCCCGCGATAGATGCCAGGCCGGTCAGCCTGCAGCCACTGGCGATTGGTCTGGCCGGGAATCGTCTGGGTCTTGCCGGCGAGTTGCGGCACCCAGAACGCATGGATCACGTCGGCGCTCTTCAGTTCGATCGCGACCGGCTCGCCCACCGGAATATGGATTTCGTTCGCGGTGACGAAGGCCGGGCCGTCGGCATCGTCGGGATAACGAACGGCCCACCACCAGTCGTGCGCGGTTACCGCGATCGTCAGCGCGGGCGGGCGCGGCGGCGTCGCGATCGCGCCGAGCACGCGCAGCATGTAGACGAGCGCGCCGAACAGCAGCAGGATCGAGATCGCCGAGCCCACGGTCACGATCGTCAGCCCGCTGCCGTGGCCGCCGCCCGCCCGCGCGCGACGGCGAAACAGCGCGATCAGCAGCAGCACGGCGATCGCGACGCAGACGAACAGGCACAGCGTGAGCAGCGCCCAGCCGAGCACGAAGACCGGCTGCGCGGCGGGGCCGGCCGCGTGCACGACGTAGGCGAGCGGCAGCGGCGCGGTCGGATTATTGCCGGGCGCCGCAGGCTCGGCGGCCGCGCGCGCGACGAGCGGCGCGACCGCCCACGCGAACGGTGCGATGCATGCGATACGACGCGTTTTTCTGGGCAGCGGAACGAGCAAACGCGACTCCTTGCCGATGGCGGCGGCATGACCAAAGCCGTTCGCGGCGGAGCAAGTTCCGTGCGTACGCGGCTCGCACGCAGGCGGCTGCGGCAACGCGCAATGGCGCACGCAACGCGCCGGTGCGTTACAGCCGGTTTGTAAATCGGGTGGCCGTTCACGGCGCGCGCCGGCGCGATACGGTCCGCATGGGTCCGCATCGCCGGCGGCATGTCGTTTGCTGCGCCGATCGCGTTCCGGCACGCTGCGGCGCAAAAGCTTCGTCCGCATGCCGGCCCTCATCGGAAACGGGAGGAACCGACCGTGAAGACCGTCGCGATCACCGGCGCGAGCGCCGGCGTCGGCCGCGCGACCGCCCACGCGTTCGCGCGGTGCGGCGCGAACGTCGCGCTGCTTGCTCGCGACCCGGATGCACTGCACGACACCGCGTGCGAGGTGCGGGCGTACGGCGTCCGGGCGCTGCCGATCGCCGTCGACGTCAGCGATGCGGCCGCGCTCGACGCGGCCGCCGAGCGGATCGAACGCGAGCTCGGGCCGCTCGACGTGTGGGTCAACAACGCGATGGTCACCGTGTTCGCTCCGTTCGACGCAATTTCGCCGGAAGACTATGCGCGCGTGACGGCCGTGACCTACCTCGGCTGCGTATACGGCACGCGGGCCGCGCTTGCGCGAATGGGGCCGCGCAACCGCGGCACGATCGTACAGGTCGGCTCCGCGCTCGCGTACCGGTCGATTCCGCTGCAAGCGCCGTACTGCGGCGCGAAACACGCGATCCGCGGCTTTACCGACGCGCTGCGCTGCGAGCTGCTGCATGCGCACAGCCGTGTGCGCGTGACGATGGTGCAATTACCCGCGATCGACACACCGCAGTTCGACTGGGCCGAATCCGCGCTGCCGCACGCACCGCGTCCGGTCGCGCCGGTCTATGCGCCGGAGGTGGCGGCCGATGCGATCGTGCATGCCGCGCGGCATCCGTGCCGCGAACGCTGGGTCGGCTGGTCGTCGCTCGCGGCGATCGTTGCGAACGGTATCGCGCCCGGCTTGTTCGACCGCTATCTCGCACGCACGGCGGTGCGCGGCCAGCAGCGCGCCGCGCCTGCCGGCCCGCGCCCGTCGAACCTGTGGACGAGCGTGCCCGGCGGCCATGCGACGCGCGGCGCGTTCACCGACGAAGCGTGCCGCACCGGCGTCGAGGCCGGGCTCGGCGCGTCGCGTGCGCTCGCGTTCGGCGCAGCGGTCGCCGTGCTCGCGACCGCGGTTGCCGTCGCGCGTAAGCGGAACCGGTGAGCGCGATGCGGATCGAGGATTACGCGCTCGTCGGCGACGGCCGCAGCGCGGCGCTCGTCGCCCGCGACGGCAGCATCGACTGGCTGTGCTGGCCGGACTTCAATTCGCCGCCGTGCTTCGCTGCGCTCGTCGGCACGCCGGACAACGGCCGGTTCCGGATCGCGCCGGGCGAGCCGGATGCGCGCGTGACGCGGCGCTATCTGCCGGGCACCGCGATACTCGAGACGACGTTCGACACGCCGTCCGGCTGCATCGCGATCACCGACTGGATGAGCTGGAACGCACGCGATCCGTGCCTGATCCGCAGCGTGTGCGGCGTGCGCGGGACGGTCGACGTCGACGTCGATCTCGGCGTGCGCTTCGACTACGGCGGCGCGCTGCCGTGGTGCCGGCGTTTCGGCCGGCGCTGGAGGATGATGACGGGCGGCGACGCGATGTGGCTCGACACGGATGCGCGGCTCGACGTGCAGAGCGACCGGCTCGTCGGCACGCGCCGGATCTCGGCGGGCGAGCGGACGGATTTCTGCATCAGTTACGCGCGTTCGTTCGACCCGGCGCCGGCCGTGCCCGACGCGTATGCGTCGCTGCGCGACACGCAGGCATTCTGGCGCGTCTGGTCGAATTGCAACGCGGCCGACGGCCCGTATCGCGACGCGGTCGAACGTGCGCTGATCACGATCAAACTGCTGTCGAGCCTGCGCACCGGCGGCATCGTCGCGGCGCCGACCAGTTCGTTGCCCGAGCGCTTCGGCGGCGCGCGCAACTGGGACTACCGGTTCTGCTGGCTGCGCGATGCGAGTTTCACGCTGCGCGCGCTGGTGCGCTGCGGTCATCGCGACGAAGCCGCGCGCTGGCGCGACTGGCTCGTGCGGGCGATCGCCGATCATCCGTCGCAACTGCAGGTGCTGTATGCGGCCGATGGCGGGCGGCGCGCGTCCGAATGGGAGGCCGCGCATCTGGCCGGCTACGAAGGCGCGCGGCCGGTGCGTTTCGGCAACGCGGCGGCCGACCAGTTGCAGCTCGACGTGTACGGCGAGGTGCTCGGCGCGCTGTATCAGGCGCGCCGGCACGGGCTGCCGCCCGACGACGACGCGTGGACGCTCGAGCGGCGCCTGCTCGAACATCTCGCGACGATCTGGCGCGAGCCGGACGAAGGTATCTGGGAGGTGCGCAGCGGGCGGCACCCGTTCACGTCGTCGAAGGTGATGGTGTGGGCCGCGGTCGAAAGCGCGTACCGCTCCGCGCGCGCGTTCGGCCATCACGCGCCGCTCGACGTGTGGCGGCGCTGGGCCGACGCGGTGCGCGCGGAGGTGCTTGAGCGAGGCTACCACGCGCAGCTCGGCCGCTTCGTCGACCGTTTCGACGGCGACGGCATCGACGTCAGCCTGCTGCTGATTCCGCTCACCGGGATGCTCGACGCGACCGACCCGCGCGTGGTCGCGACGGTCGCCGCGATCGAGCGGGAGCTGGTCGACGACGGCTTGCCGTTCCGCTATCGCCCGCCGCGTTTCGCGGACGGCTGCGAGGGCGACGAAGGCGCGTTTCTCGCGGCCGGCTTCTGGCTCGTGCAGGTGTACCGGCTGCAGCGGCGCGACGACGACGCGCACGCGCTGTTCGAGCGGCTGCTCGGCTTGCGCAACGACGTCGGGCTGCTGTCCGAGGAGTACGACGTGAACGCGCGGCGCCTATGCGGGAATTTTCCGTTCACGCTCGCGCAGGTCGGGCTCGTGAATGCGGCGCTCGCGCTGCACGGCGACGGGCGGGACGACGTCGACATCGACTAGCCGCGTCGTCCCGCGCGTGCCCGCCTTACGATTCGCCTTTCCCTCCGTTGCCGGCCTTGTCGCCGTGTTCGCCGTTGCCGGGCAGCACGGCCGACAGCACCTGCCGCGCGGTCTCGACGATCACGTTGGCTTCGCGCGCGTCGCCCTTCACCAGCATTTCGGCGAAATGCTTCGCTTGCTGCAGCGTCACGTGCGGCGGCAGCGGCGGCACCTCGGGGTCGCTCTTCACTTCGAGCACGACCGGCCGGTCGGACGCGAGCGCCTCGTCCCACGCGGCGCCGAGCTGCTCGGGATCGTCGACGTAGATGCCCTTGAGGCCGAGCAGCGTCGCGAAGCGGTAGTACGGCACGTTCGGGATCTGCTGCGACGCGTCGAACTTCGGGTCGCCCTCCATCACGCGCTGCTCCCACGTGACCTGGTTCAGGTCCTCGTTGTTCAGCACCATGCAGATCCAGCGCGGGTCGGGCCACTGGCGCCAGTATTTGGCGACCGTGATCAGCTCGGCCATGTTGTTCATCTGCATCGCGCCGTCGCCGACCATCGCGATCACCGGGCGCACCGGATGCGCGAATTTCGCGGCGATCGCATAGGGCACCGCGGCGCCCATCGACGCGAGCCCGCCGGACAGCGAGCCCATCATCCCGCGCCGCATCGTCAGGTCGCGTGCATACCAGTTTGCGCAGGAGCCCGAATCGCTCGTCAGGATCACGTCGTCGGGCAGGCGCGGCGACAGCTCGGTAAACGCGCGCTGCGGATTGACGCCACGCCCCGCGCTGGCTTTCGCGGCCGCGCGGGCCGCGAGCGTCTCGTGCCAGTCGTGGTTCCATTTCGCGATCCGGTCGCGCCACGCGGTATCGCGACGCTCGTTCAGCAGCGGCAGCAGCGCGCGCAGCGTCTCGGCGCTGTCGCCGACCAGATTGACTTCCATCGGGTAGCGCAGGCTCAGCATGTCGGCCTTCAGGTCGATCTGCACGCCGCGCGCCTGGCCCTCCTTCGGCAGGAATTCCGAATACGGAAAACCGGAGCCGACGACCAGCAGCGTGTCGCATTCGGTCATCAGCTCGTAGCTCGGCTTGGTGCCGAGCAGCCCGATCGAGCCGGTGACCCACGGCAGGTCGTCCGGCAGCGCGGCCTTGCCGAGCAGCGCTTTCGCGGCACCCGCGCCGAGCCGGTCGGCCACCGCGATGACCTCGTCGGTCGCGTGCAGCGCGCCGGCGCCGACCAGCAGCGCGACTTTCGACCCCGCGTTGAGCACGTCGGCCGCGCGCCGCAGGTCGTCCGCATACGGCACGACTTTCGGCGCCGTATAGCCGACCCCCGAATGCACGGTGCCGTGCGCGCGTTTCGGCGGCGCGTAGTCGAGCTCCTGCAGGTCGTTCGGCAGCACGAGCGCGGTGACCGTGCGCGCGCCGAGCGCGGTGCGCACCGCGCGATCGACCAGATGGCGCACCTGGCCCGGCACCGTCGCAAGCTGAACGAATGCGCCCGCAACGTCCTTGTAAAGCGCCGGCAGATCCACTTCCTGCTGATAGTGGCCGCCGAGCGACGCGCGCGCCTGCTGGCCGACGATCGCGAGCACCGGCATGTGGTCGAGCCTCGCGTCGTACAGGCCGGTCACGAGGTGGGCGGCGCCGGGGCCCGACGTCGCGACGCATACGCCGAGCTCGCCTGTAAATTTTGCATGCGCGGACGCCATGAAGGCCGCCATCTCCTCGTGGCGCGCCTGGATGAATTCGATCTTGCCGTCGGCGCGGTTCAGCGCGCCGAAAAAACCGTTGATGCCGTCGCCCGGGTAGCCGTAGATGCGGCGCACGCCCCACTCGTACAGCCGCTCGACGATGAAATCCGCCACTGTCGCCATGCCGTTTCTCCTTGGTTCGGGATGAGTCGATGCGAGGCAGCCGCGCAAGGCACGTGCCGCGCCGCATGCGTCGGGCACAGCGGTTGCACGGGTTCTCCGCAAGCAAAAAGCAAGCAGACCGGAGCGCAAAGATGGCCCTTTCCACCGCGCCGGCGATCGACGCCGTGCGCGCTCGCGCGTACCGCGTGCCGACCGACCGGCCCGAAGCCGACGGCACCTATGCATGGACCGCGACGACGGTCGTCGTCGTCGAGATCGACGCGGGGCCCGTGACGGGGCTCGGCTATACGTACACCGATGCGAGCGCCGTGCCGCTCGTCACGTCGCTGTTGGCCGGCGTGCTGCGCAACCGGCCGGCGGTGGACATCCCGGCCGCCGTCGACGCGCTGTGGCGCGCGGTGCGCAACGTCGGCCGCAGCGGGATCGCGGCGACCGCGATATCGGCGCTCGATGCCGCGCTGTGGGACGCGAAGGCGAAGCTCGCCGACGTGCCGCTCGCGCTGCTGCTGGGCCGCCTGCGCGAACGCGTGCCGGTGTACGGCAGCGGCGGGTTCACGACTTACGATGCGCCGACGCTCGCCGCGCAGCTCGACGGATGGCGCGCCGAGCGCGTGCACGCATGCAAGATCAAGATCGGCGTGCAGGATGCGCGCGATCCGGCGCGCGTGCATGCGGCGCGCGATGCGCTCGGGCCTGACGTCGACCTGTTCGTCGATGCGAACGGCGCGTACGCGCCGCGCACGGCGCTCGCGTTCGCGCAAGCGGCCGCGGATTGCGACGTTCGCTGGTTCGAGGAGCCCGTCAGCAGCGACGACGTCGCCGGGCTGCGATTCGTGCGCGAGCACGTCGGCGCACGCATCGACGTCGCGGCCGGCGAGTACGCGTATACGCCCGACGATTTCCGGCGCTTGCTGGAAGGCCGTGCGGTCGACGTGCTGCAGGCCGACGCGACGCGCTGCGGTGGCGTCAGCGGTTTTCTCGCGGCCGCCGCGCTCGCCGATGCGCACCACGTCGGCTTGTCCGCGCATTGCGCGCCCGCGCTGCACCGGCACATCGGTTGCGCGGCGCCGCGCCTGCGCCACGTCGAATGGTTTCACGATCATGTCCGCCTCGAGCGGATGCTGTTCGACGGCGCGCCGACGCTCGTCGACGGCGCACTGGAAATCGACGCGACGCGCGCCGGGCACGGCCTCGAATTGCGCACCGCCGATCTGCTGGATTTCGCGCTTTAACCCCGACGAGGAGGAACGATGCGACACCGCCGACATCGCGCCGCCGAGCGCGACAGATTGCTGGCCGACGCCGCGCGGCTGCTGAACCGCAGCGCGTTGCTGCTGGCCGGGTCGGTGCTCGCCGACAGCGGCGTCGAACACTATCGCGGCACCTTTCACAATCGCGCGATGCTCGCGCCGCTCGCGATGTCGACGCTGTCGGTGATCGCGAGCGTGCACGGCCACGCGGACGATACGCCCGTGCGTCACCGGCTGCGCGACGCGGTGCACGTCGCATCGGCCGCGGTTGGTGTCGCCGGTTCCGCGTTCCATCTGTACAACGTGACGAAGCGGCCGGGCGGTTTCAGTTGGCACAACCTGTTCTATGGCGCACCGCTCGGCGCGCCGTTCGCGCTGCTGCTGTCGGGCGCGCTGGGCGCGGCGGGCGAGCGGTTGCGCGAGAGCCCTGCCGATGCGCCGCGGCTCGCAGGGCTGCCGGCCGGGCGCGCGCTTGCCGGGCTGGTCGCGGCGGGGCTCGTCGGCACGCTCGGCGAAGTCGGGTTGCTGCATTTTCGCGGCGCGTTCCAGCATCGCGCGATGTTCGCGCCGCTCGTCGTGCCGCCGCTTGCCGCGCTGGCGACTGCCCGGCTCGCGCTGTCGCGCCCGCGCGCCGACCGGTGGCTCTGCCGCGGGTGGCTGCGCGCGACGGCCGTGCTCGGGTTCGTCGGCGTCGCGTTTCATGCGCGCGGCGTCGCGCGGCAGATGGGCGGCTGGCGCAACTGGTCGCAGAACCTGCTGTCGGGGCCGCCGCTGCCGGCGCCGCCGAGCTTCACCGCGCTCGCGATCGCGGGGCTGGCCGCGACCGCGCTCGCCGAACAGGAGGCGCCATGAACGATGCGAACCGCAAGCCGGTCGCGCTGCCGCGCTATCCGGGCTATGACGTGCTCGCCAAGCGCGACACGCCGTCGTGGAACGATGCGACGCGACGCGCGATCGATGCGCGCCTGCGCGTGGCGGCGAATGCACCGCGTCATCTGGATGCCGAACGATTCGCGACGCTCGGTGCGTTGTGCGCGCGCATCGTGCCGCAGCAACCGGGTGGCGCCGGCGCGATCCCGACCGCCGCGTTGGTCGATGCGCGGCTCGCGGCCGACGATGGCGACGGCTATCGCGATGCGCGTCTTCCGCCGCTACGCGCCGCGTGGCAGACGGGTCTCGCCGCGCTCGACGCAATGGCGCGGCACGCGCACGGCTGCCCGTTCGCGGCGCTCGCCGCGCGCGACGCCGACGCGTTGCTGCACGCGGTGCAGAAAGGCGACGTCGATCGACAGGTGGAACCGGCCTGGGCCGGCATGGACCCGCGCACGTTCTTCGCGAAGCGCGTGCTGATGGATATCTGCGGCGCGTATTACGGCCATCCGTTCGCGTGGAACGAGATCGGCTTCGGCGGCCCCGCGAGCCCGCGCGGCTACGTGCGGATGGACTTCAACCGGCGCGACCCGTGGGAAGCGGAAATGCGCGTGGAGGAGGGCGATCGCGATGGCCGCCGATGAACCGCTGTCCGCCCCGTCGCCGCGCGGCCGCGACGGCCGTGCGCCGGATCCGTTGCGGGTCGGCGGCTGGTCGCCGATGCGGATGTTCCGCGACGACGACGCGGTCGACTTCGTGATCGTCGGCACCGGCGCCGGCGGCGGCACGCTCGCGTGCAAGCTCGCCGAATACGGCTTCTCGGTCGTCGCGCTCGACGCGGGCGCATGGTGGCGGCCGCTCGAGGAATTCGCGTCCGACGAGACGCATCAGCACAAGCTGTTCTGGACCGACGAACGGATCTGCGACGGCGCCGATCCGCTCACGCTCGGCACCAACAACAGCGGCCGCGCGATCGGCGGCAGCACCGTGCATTTCGCGATGGTGTCGCTGCGGTTCCGGCCCGAGTGGTTTCGCTCGCGCACCGTGCTCGGCTACGGCGTCGACTGGCCGCTCGACTGGCGCGAGATGTGGCGCTACTACCGCGAGGTCGAGCAGGCGTTGAAGATCAGCGGGCCGGTGAACTACCCGTGGGGGCCGCCGCGCCCGCGCTATCCGTATCGTCCGCACGAACTGAACGCGGCCGCGCTCGTGCTGGCGCGCGGCGCCGAGGCACTGGGCATCGACTGGACGCCGACGCCGCTCGCGACGCTGTCCGCGCCGCGCGGCCGCGCGCATCCGTGCGTGTATCGCGGCTTCTGCATCGCCGGCTGCGCGACCAACGCGAAACAGAGTGCGCTCGTCACGTGGATTCCGCGGGCGGTCGCGGCCGGCGCCGAAGTGCGCGATCTCGCGATGGCGCTGCGGATCGAGGCCGACGGCGATCGCGTGACCGGCGTGCACTACGCGCGCGACGGCCGCACGCGGTTCCAGCGCGCGCGCAACGTCGTCGTCGCCGGTTATGCGATCGAGACGCCGCGCCTGCTGCTGCTGTCCGCGAACGGACGGCATCCGCAGGGGCTCGCCAACCGCTCGGGGCTCGTCGGCCGCTACCTGATGGCGCAGCTCAACCAGGCGTCGTGGGGGACGATGGACGACGAAGTGCGCTGGTACAAGGGGCCGCCGTCGCTGTCGATCACCGAGCACTGGAACTACGCGGACGAAGGCAAGGATTTCTTCGGCGGCTATTGCTGGATGAGCCAGGGCCCGCTGCCGATCGAATGGGCGCGCAAGGTCGCCGCGCGCGGGCTGTGGGGCGACGCGCTGAAGCGCGAGATGGCGCGCTACAACTTCCAGGCCGGCTTGAAGATCGTCGGCGAGACGCTGCCGCGCGCGGACAACCGCGTGACGCTCGCCGACGAACGCGACGCGTTCGGGCTGCCGATCGCGCGCGTGACCTATTCGTACGACGACAACGATCGCCGGATGATCCGCCATGCGCTCGCGCAGATGGGGCGTTCGCTGGAAGCGGCCGGCGCGCGCGACATCTGGCACGAGGAGGACGACACGTGCCATCTCGCCGGCACCGTGCGGATGGGCGACGACCCGGCGACGAGCGTCGTCGATGCCGATTGCCGCAGCTGGGACATTCCGAATCTGTGGGTGTGCGACGGCTCGGTGTTTCCGACGGTGGGCGGCGTGAATCCGTCGCTGACGATCCAGGCGATCGCGTGCCGCACCGCCGACCGTATCCGCGCGCTGGTCGCACGCGGCGATGCGCATGCGCGCCGGCGATGGCGGTGAATCGCGCGGCGCGGCTCCGGCGGCGACCGATACGGCGTGTGCTTGCGCGCGAGGATGCCGCAAGCGAACCATTCACTTTCTTGTCGAGGAATCGTCTCATGCCAGCATTCAACCGTTCATTCCCGCGCCGTTGCGCCGCCTGCGCACTGCTCGCGGCGTGCGCGTCGGCGCTGCCCGCGGCCGGGCAGTTGCGCCCCGCCAATCCCGTCAGCGTGCCCGACACGTCCACGCAGGCGTTCAAGCGCGCCGACCGAAAAATGATGGAAGCGATGGAGAGTGCGCCGTACACGGGCGACGCCGACCGCGATTTCGTCGCGCACATGGCGCCGCATCACCAGGGCGCGATCGACATGGCGCAGGTCGAGCTCAAATACGGCAAGGACCCGACGCTGCGGCAGCTCGCGAGCCGGATCGTCGCCGCGCAGCGCGACGAGATCGCGTTGATGGAGCGCTGGCAGAAGGAGCACGGCAAGGCGCCGTGAAGCGCGATGCGATACGGCGATACGCAGCCGGCCGCTCCGATGGCGCCGCATCCGGCAAGCGACCCTGTCGGACACGAGCCGCCGCGACGGCCGCGAATACGGGCAAACGCGACAGGAGGCGCGAGACATGGACGGTGAGCACGAGGCGGCAGACCGCTCGGTCGACAGCGTGGCCGACTACATGGCCGTGATCGGTGCGCAGCGCCGGACGATGGCGCTGCGACTCTTTCGCGGCCAGTGCAACGCCGACTGGCCGCTCGTGCCGGGCATCGCGCGGCAGCGCGCGTCGCCCGACGTCGAAGCGCGGATGCTCGACGAATTCACGCGGCGCGCGCTGCCGCATCTCGAACCCGGGCAGAGCCTCGATGCGTGCGACTGGCTGGCGCTCGCGCAGCAGCACGGGATGCGCACGCGCCTGCTCGACTGGTCCGGCAACGCACTGGCCGCGCTGTGGTTCGCGGTCCGGCGCGCGGGCGAATCGGGCGGAGACGGCGTGGTGTGGTGCCTGTCGCACGACGCCGACGACATCGCGACCGCCGCCGAACGGCGCGCCCCGCTGCAGGTCACGCGCACCAAGGTGTTCCGGCCGCGCCACGTGATGCCGAGGATCACCGCGCAGGACGGCTGGTTCACGATTCATAGTTACGACGCCGGCGCCGAGCGTTTCGTGCCGCTCGACGCGCACGCGGACCTCGCCGGCCGTCTCGTGCGCATCGTCGTGCCGGGCGCCCGGTTCGCGACGATCCGGCAGGAGCTTGCCGGCGTCGGCGTGAGCGTCGCGACGATCTTTCCGGATCTCGACGGCATCGCGCAGCTGACCGACACGCGCTATTTCCCGGACGACGAGGACACGCACGCGCCGCGGTGAAGCCGCGGCCGCATGGGCGTGCGGGCCGGGCACGCACGATGCTCGTCTCTCGATGGCGTGCAGACGGGGCCGACCCCGGCGGCCCACGCTTGCGTCCGCTTCGCGGCGGGCGCGACGCGGTTCATGCCCATTCAAACAAACCATCGAATCGGAGGAGGCTTTCATGCGCGAACCCAACGAACCACCGCGCGACCGTCGCGATACGGCGTGCGAGCCCGGCGCCGGTACTCGACCGGCCGAGCACGCCGTCACCCGCGCGTTCGAACGTTTTGCGTCGAGCGTGACCACGTGGGCCGGCTCGCCGGTGGCGTTCGGCAGCGCGGTCGCCATCACCGTGCTGTGGCTCGTGAGCGGGCCGGTGTTTCATTACTCCGATGCGTGGCAGCTCGTCATCAATACCGGCACCACGATCATCACGTTCCTGATGGTGTTCCTGCTGCAGCGCAATCAGAATCGCGACAGCGTGGCGTTGCACCTGAAGCTCGACGAGTTGCTCGCGGTCACGCGCGCGGCGAGCGACCGGCTGATCGGGATCGAGGATGCGTCGGAGGAGGAGTTGCGCGCGCTGGCGCAGACCTACGTCGACATGGCGCAGCGCGCGGCCGAGCGCGGCGAGGACGAGCCGGGCGGCAAGCGCGCGGAAACGGCCGGCACGCCCGAGCCCTGAGCTTCCGATTCTCCGATTTTCAGGTCGAGCGATGCGCGGCCCGATGATTTTTCAAACGCTTGTCGTTTCCGGCGGCGCATCGCGACGCGACGGCTTGCACGCGACGCTCGCACCGGGGAACGGCACGTGCTGCATGCCGAAACGAAGCCCGGCTGTCCCGGGTATTGCCTACGGTGCCTCCATGAACTCCAGAACCCCTTCGAATCCGTTGTTGAATCTTGCGGTGGCCGTTGCGTGCGGGGCGGCCGCGATGTACTTCCTCGATCCTTCGTCCGGCCGGCGGCGACGCGCTTATCTGCGCGACAAGGCGGTTGCGGGCCGGCATGGCGTGGCCGATTATGCGAATACGCAGGCGAAGCGGGCGGCCGACCACGCACGTGGCGCGATCGCCGGCCTGCGGGCGGACTGGCTCGCGGGCGATGCGAGCGACGTGCAGGTCGCCGAGCGCGTGCGTGCCGCGCTCGGCCGGCTCGTCGGTCGCCCGCGCGACATCGACGTGAGCGTCGAGCGCGGCAACGTGTGCCTGACCGGGCAGGTCGAGGAGTCCGAACGGCAGGCATTGATCGACGGCGTCGCCGCACTGCATGGCGTGCATCACGTCGAGGACGCGATGGGCGCGCGCAGCGAATACAAGGCGCCGCCCGGCGGTCATTCGCACTGACGCGGCCGCGGCCGCCCGCACCGACGGGGGCCGGCGAACGAATCCGACACGCATTCGGCGCACGCACGGCTGCCGGCACGACGGCGGCCTGGCGCCCCAACCGGAGCAAGCCCATGACCGAACGCCAGCCCCCCGACACGACGCCTCCGCATCCGGAGCCCGGCGCGCATGACGCGCTCGAACACCTGCTCGGCAGCCTGCATCGGCACGGCTTCCTGCGCTTCGCGAACGAAGTGGTCAGCGCGAACGCGCGGCTGGCCGACACGTTCATCGACGCGCTCGACAAGCCCGGCATGCAGAGCGGCATGCAGAATCTCGCGATGCTCGTGACGGCGCTGTCGCGCATTCCGCCGGAACAGTTCGGCCGCGCCGCGTTTGCGGCAGCCGACGCACTGCGTCACGTCGGCGCATGGCAACCGGCGCAGCACGCGCACGTCGCGCCCGGCGTGCGCGGCATCTACCGGCTGCTGCACGACGAGGCGCTGTGGGATGCGTTGACGCCGCTGCTGGAAGGGTTGAAGGTCTTCGCGCAGGGGCTCGCGCGCGATCCGCAGCCGCCGGTCGCCGGGCTCGGCGAGACGACGAAAGACGCGTGACCGGCGCCGGTTACCGACCGCACGCGGCGTCCAGGTCCGCGAACTGGCGAATGATGCGCTGCGTCGGCGCGCTCGCCGGCCAGTGCGGCACCGCGTCGATTCGGACCCAGCGACACAGTGCGATCTCCCGGCCCGGGCACGCGTGGGCGCCGCGCGGCAGGTTCGCGACGAATACGTGATGGCGTTTCACGCTCCCGTCCACGTAGAAGAAATACGCGAGTTCGAGATCGGCGAGCCCCGTTTCCTCCCGAAGTTCGCGATGCGCGGCGTCGAGCGCCGATTCGCCCCGGCGAATCACGCCGCCCGGCAGCGTCCAGCGCGACGACGGTCCGCGCGCGACCAGCAGCACGCGCCGGTTGCGATGGCAGACGATCGTTGCGCGTTCCTTCGCCAGCGGCGCGAGCGGCACCGCGCGCACAGGGAAATCGGACGGGTCGGGTAGCGTCATGAAGGGCAGGCGACGGGCGAATGAAAGATCCATGGGCCGGTGCCGCAACGTGCGTTCCTGCGTCGCCGCCGCGCCGGCCGTCGCACGAGCGTTGCGGGGAAACCTGCCGGACCGCCGGTCCGCGATTTTTCAACGGCTTGTCATTTCTGCCGCCGCCTGTCGCGGCCGCTCCGGCGGCGCTTCGATGCGACGCGCGGTGCTCACGAATCGCCGTGTTCGCCCGATGGCGTGCGAGGCGGCGGCGTTCCGCCTTCCGACTCGGCCGGCTTGCCTTCGGCCGGGTCGCGTGCGCTGCGCGGCGGCGGCGTGGCCGTGCCGCGGCGCTTGCCTTCGGGGCCGGGCGTGCTGTCGCCGCGATCTTCGTCGCGCGTGTCGGTATCGAGCGAGGTCGAGCGTGTCATGGTTCGCGAATCCTGTCGGGGCCGTCGAAGCGTACCCGTCGCGCATCGGGCGTGCCGGGTTCGGGCGAAGTACGTCGCCGGGTCCGCTGTTTGCTTGACCGCGCGCTTGAGGTCGGCGCGGGCAATGACGCTCGCGGCCGCCGCCTGGAGCCCCGTTTCATGCCCGATGCGATCCTGTGCCCGTTATCCGTTCGCGAGCGACTCGGCGTCGCGCTCCGGCGCGCGTCGACGCCCGGACGACGCGGCGCCGGTGCGCCGGACGCGTTCGCGCCGGCGTTGCCCGATGCCGTGCCGTCGACACCGCTGCCCGCCCGCAGGCCGACCGCCGTCATGCGTGCGGGCGACAGCCAGCCTGGCGGCGGCGGTTCGGGCGCCGCGCCGGACGGCAGCAGCGAGCGCCCGACCGACGCCCCGGGCGGCGGTGGCGGCGACCACCGTCCGCACGACGATCGCGGCGGCCGCACCGGCGGCGACGGAGAAGGCGGCAACGGCGACGGCGAACGCAAGCGCCCCGGCAAAAAGCCGCTGTTCATCCTCGGCGCGGTGGTGCTCGTGCTGCTCGTCGCCGGGTTCGTCTGGTGGTTCGCGACGCGCAACCAGGTCAGCACCGACGATGCGTATACCGACGGCAACGCGATCGCGGTCGCGCCGCACGTGTCCGGCTACGTGACGCGGCTGGCGGTCGACGACAACACGTTCGTGCGGCGCGGCGACGTGCTCGTCGAGATCGATCCGCGCGACTACCGCGCGCAGGTCGACGCGGCGCAGGCGCAGCTCGGTCTCGCGCAGGCGCAGCTCGACGCGGCGGGCGTGCAGCTCGATATCGCGCGCGTGCAGTATCCGGCCCAGTACCGGCAGGCGCGCGCACAGATCGAATCCGCGGAAGCCGCGTACCGGCAGGCGCTCGCCGCGCAGGCGCGGCAGCGCGCGGTCGATGCGCGCGCGACGTCGCAGCAGGCGATCGACGCCGCCGACGCGCAGCGCGCGACCGCCGACGCGAACGTCGCGATGGCCCAGGCGCAGGCGCGTACCGCGAGCCTCGTGCCGCAGCAGATCCGGCAGGCCGAGACGGCCGTCGAGGAGCGCCGCCAGCAGGTGCTGCAGGCGCGCGCGCAGCTCGAGACGGCCAACCTGAACCTGTCGTACTGCGAAATGCGTGCGCCGTCCGACGGCTGGGTCACGCGACGCAACGTGCAACTGGGCTCGTTCCTGCAACCGGGCACGTCGATCTTCTCGATCGTCACGCCGCGCGTGTGGATCACCGCGAATTTCAAGGAGTCGCAGCTCGAGCGGATGCGCATCGGCGACCGCGTCGACGTGTCGGTCGACGCGTATCCGGATCTCGATCTGCACGGCCACGTCGACAGCATCCAGGTCGGCAGCGGGTCGCGCTTCTCCGCGTTTCCGACCGAGAACGCGACCGGCAACTTCGTGAAGATCGTGCAGCGCGTGCCGGTGAAGATCGTGCTCGACGGTCCGCTGCCGACCCGTCCGCCGCTCGGTCTCGGCCTGTCGGTCGTGCCGACCGTCCATCTGAAATGACCGGCCGCCGTGCCGCGGCCGGTTCCGACCGGAGCGATCCGATGCCCGATACCCGCATGCCGTTCCCGCCTGACGAGGCCCGCCGATGAACCGGCCGCCCGATCGCAGCGGCGCATCCGACGGCACGTGGCGTCCCGCCGCGAACCCGTGGCTCATCGCGATCGTCGTCACGCTCGCCGCGTTCATGGAAATCCTCGACACGACGATCGTCAACGTCGCGCTGCCGCACATCGCCGGCACGATGTCGGCGAGCTACGACGAGGCGACCTGGACGCTCACGTCGTATCTCGTCGCGAACGGCATCGTGCTGCCGATCTCGGGCTTCCTCGGGCGCATGCTCGGCCGCAAGCGTTACTTCCTGCTGTGCATCGCCGCGTTTACCGTGTGCTCGTTCCTGTGCGGCGTCGCGACCAACCTCGGCGAACTGATCGTGTTCCGCGTGCTGCAGGGGTTGTTCGGCGGCGGGCTGCAGCCGAACCAGCAGTCGATCATCCTCGATACGTTTCCGCCCGAGCAGCGCAACCGCGCGTTCTCGATCTCGGCGATCGCGATCGTCGTCGCGCCGGTGCTCGGGCCGACGCTCGGCGGCTGGATCACCGACCATTTCTCGTGGCGCTGGGTGTTCCTGCTCAACGTGCCGATCGGCGCGTTGACGGTGCTCGCGGTGATGCAGCTCGTCGAGGATCCGCCGTGGCGGCGCGGCGCCGAGCGCGGGATCTCCATCGACTACATCGGCATCGGGCTGATCGCGATCGGGCTCGGTTGCCTGCAGGTGATGCTCGATCGCGGCGAGGACGAGGACTGGTTCGGCTCGAACTTCATCCGCGTGTTTGCGGTGCTGTCCGCACTCGGGTTGATCGGCGCGACGCTGTGGCTGCTGCGCACGAAGAAACCGGTGGTCGACCTGTCGTGCCTGCGCGACCGCAATTTCGCGCTCGGCTGCGTGACGATCGCGACGTTCGCGGCCGTGCTGTACGGCAGCGCGGTGATCGTGCCGCAGCTCGCGCAGCAGCGTCTCGGCTACACGGCGACGCTCGCGGGGCTCGTGCTGTCGCCCGGCGCGCTGCTGATCACGCTCGAGATTCCGCTCGTGAGCCGGCTGATGCCGCACGTGCAGACGCGCTATCTCGTCGGGTTCGGTTTCGTGCTGCTGTGCGCGTCGCTGATCTATTCGCGCACGCTGGTGCCCGACATCGACTACACGCATCTCATGATGATCCGGTGTGCGCAGTCGCTCGCGATCGGCTTCATGTTCGTGCCGATCACGACGCTCGCGTACCTGACCGTGCCGCAGCGGCTCAACGACGACGCGTCCGCGCTGTTCACGATGTTCCGCAACGTCGCGGGCTCGATCGGCATCTCGGTGTCGACCGCCTTGATCCGCGAACGCACGCAGGCGCGCATGGCCCATCTGTCCACGCACATGTCGACGCTGTCGCAGAACTTCCAGGACGCGCTGCAGGAGAACGCGCGCGCGATCGCCGCGCTGACGGGCGCGCCGCCGTCGGCCGCGCTGCAGACGGCGAACGGGCGGCTGTACGAGACGTTCATCGCGCAGGCGACGATCCTCGCGTATATCGACGTGTTCGCGATCCTCGCGGTGTTCTGCGCGTTCAGCATTCCGCTGACGTTCCTGTTCACGCCGGCGAAGGCCGCGGGCGGCGCGGGAGGGCATTGACATGCACATGCATCGGGATCACCGCAACCGCCGCCTGATTCGCGCTATCGCGTGTCGCGCGGCGGCGATATTCATCGGATGCGCCGGTGTCGCCAGCTGCACCGTCGGGCCCGACTACCAGCCGCCGCACGCGGACGTTCCGGACACCTGGCATGCGATGCAGACGGACGGCCGGGCGGCGGCCCCCGCATCCGGCGCGGCCGCTCGGTCTTCGCCGACGATCGACGCCGACCCCGATCCGCGCTGGTGGCGCGCATTCGGCGATCCGCTGCTCGACCGGCTCGTCGAGCGCGCCGCGCACGACAACCTCGACGTGCAGGCCGCCGTGCTGCGCATCGCACAGGCGCGCGCGCAGGTGCGCGCCGCCGCCGCGCAGGGTTTACCGGACGTGCGTGCGACCGCGAGCTACCAGCGCGAACAGCTCGGCCTGAAAGGCATCGTCGAGGAACAGGGCATCGACCAGCGCGTCGATCGCCTCGGTGCGCCGGGCTCGCCGCTCGACCGGTTCGGGCCGGGAACCGGCGCGAGCGTGCAGCAAGGCGCGCGCGGCGCGCTCGATGCCCTCGAAGCGCCGGTCAACCTGTGGCAGGCCGGGTTCGACGCGTCGTGGGAACTGGACCTGTTCGGGCGCGTGCGCCGCTCGGTCGAAGCGGCCGGCGCCCAGACGAGCGCGGCGGTCGCGAGCCGCGACGACGCGCTGCTGTCGCTCGAGGCCGAGGTCGCGCAGACCTATCTGCAACTGCGCGGCGCGCAAGCGCAGCGCGCGCTCGCCGACGACCTGCAACGCGCGCAGCGCGAATTGCTCGACCTGACGCGCGAGCAGGCCGCGCATGGTCTCGCGAGCGATCTCGACGTGCGCAGCGCCGACGCGCGGCTCGCGCAGATCCGCGCGCAACTGCCGCAGTTCGACCAGCAGATTGTGCTGCTGCGCAACGGTCTCGCGTATCTGGTCGGCGGCGCGCCGGGCGCGCTCGACGACTGGCTTGCCGCCCCGCGCGCGTTGCCGGACGTGCCGCCGACCGTACCCGTCGGCCTGCCGTCGACGCTCGCGCGCCGGCGCCCCGACATCCGCCGCGCGGAAGCCGAGCTGCATGCGGCCACCGCCGACGTCGGCGTCGCGGTCGCGCAGTTCTATCCGGACATTTCGCTGACGGGGCAGGTCGGCCTGCGCGCGTCGCACGTCCGCGAGCTCGCGCACTGGTCGCATCTGTTCTATGCGTTCGGGCCGGCCGTGTCGCTGCCGATCTTTTCCGGCGGCGCGCTCGTGTCGAACCTGCGGCTGTCGCAGGCGCGCCAGGCCGAGGCGGCGCTGACCTACCGGCAGGCGGTGCTCGTCGCGCTGCGCGACGTCGACAATGCGCTGGCCGTGTACCGCACCGACCAGGCGCGCGCGGCCGCGCTCGACGATGCGGTGAAGGCCGAACAGGGCGCGCTGGACCTCGCGCGCGATCGCTACCGGAAGGGGTTGTCGCCGTTTCTCGACGTGCTGGACGCCGAGCGGCAATGGTCGGAGGGCCGGCAGCAGGCCGAGCAGGGTGCGCTGCAGACGACGACCGATCTCGTCGCGCTGTACAAGGCGCTCGGCGGCGGATGGCAGGCCGGCCCGGGCACGAATGCGGATGCCGGCGCGGCTCGCCCGCAATAGCCGCGAGCGCGCGCCGGACATCGCGGGCCGCGTTTGCACGATGCCGTCCGTCGGTCCACGCACGGCCTCAATCCCACGCGTGCTTGCTGAACTGATAGCCCTTGGAGCGGATGGTCTTGATCCGTTTCGGTTCGTTCGCATCGTCGCGCAGCTTGCGGCGCAGCTTCGAGATGCGGCCGTCGATCGAACGATCGAGGCCGTCGAACGCGATGCCGCGCAGCAGCAGCGTCAGGTCCTCCCGGCTGACCACCTCGCCCGCGCGACACACGAGGGCCCACAGCAGGTCGAATTCGGTCGACGTCAAACGTGGCATGCTGCCGTCGGGAAGATGCACGCGGCGATCGGCCCGGTCGATCGAGAACTTGCCGAACACGTATCGCTGCGGCGAATCCGGCACGGGGTCGCCCGCCGGCACGCGCGTGCGCCGCAACTGCGCCTTGATCCGCGCGAGCAGCAGGCGCGGCTCGACCGGCTTGCGGAGAAAATCGTCCGCACCGAGTTCCAGGCCGAGCAATTCGTCGAACGGTTCGTCGCGGCCCGTCACCATGATCACGATGCCGTCGTAATGCACGCGTGCCTCGCGGCAGATCTCGAAGCCGTCCTTGCCCGGCAGGTTGACGTCGAGCAGCACCAGGTCGGGGCGGCTCGCGACGATCGCCGGCACCGCGCCGGCGCCGTCGTACAGCGTGTCCACCTGGTAATGATGCTGGCGCAGATAGTCGGCGATCAGCGCGGACAGCGGGACGTCGTCTTCGACGAGCAGGATTCGGATCGGCATCGGTAAACGAAGGGGCAAAACGGGAAGGTGGCGAGCGGTCAGGCCCAGTCCGAGCGCGTCGTAGCCGAAGCGACGTGGATGATACTGCGCAACATTCCGGCGGTATGTGACGAAATCTGAATCGTTCGGTGAACTGAGCTATGGGCGAATCGCCGCCGGAAGGGGGGAAAGCGCGGGGCGGGCGGCGCCGGGCCGCGTGCGCGATTGAAACGGGGCGAGGCGAGATCCGGCGCGGCGCTCGCGGCGATGCGCGAGCGGGCATCCTTCAGACGAAAACGTTTGCGCCAATCCGGCCTCGCGAATCGCGTCCGCACCGGCGGAACCCAAGCCAGGCAAGGTTAGTCGACATATCATTACAAAATATTACCGACGTGGGCGCGTCCCGTTCCTACAATTCCCGAACCTGACTCACTCGCCTCGCATACTGCGGTGGCGTCCGTTTCCCGGCCGCATCGACTGCCTGCGTCGACGACACGTCGAGTCATGCTGCGCGCGTGCGGGACCGGAGGCGCACGGGTGGGATCGACGCCGCGCCGGCTCCCGGCGAGCGGGCAAGCGGACAGTGCGAATTATTCACGGGGAGGCGAAATGACGCCGTTGCAAGTCGTCCTGAGTCTCGAGTCGCTCACGCATGCGATCGAAGCAGCGGTGGCGCGTGCCGACTGGAGCGAGGCCGTCCGGGCTGCCGAGAGGCGTTCGGCGTTCATCGTTGCGCTCGCACCCGATCAACCGGACGAGGTCGTGTCGGCGCTGCTGAAACTGCAGGAGATCGACGTCCGGATCTCCACCGTCGCGCGCGACACGCTGGAGGCGCTCATCGCGGAAGGCTGGACGGCGTTGCACGCGGCCCGCGCGGCAACGAGCGCGCTGAGGGTGCGGCCGCGGTCGCTCGACACCGGTGCCGCGGCAACGCGACACTGAGATTCGTTTCTTTCGGTGGTGGCATGAAATTCAGAAAACGCGCCGGGCAGGTCGAGGCAACGCGCTGGTTCGCCGACGGCGACCATGAACGGGTAGAGCGCCGTCACGGCAGGTGGGCGGTCGCGACGCCGGAAGGCTGGCGCTCGGTGAAGCCGGGCGACTGGATCCTGCGTGACGAATGCGGCAACTGCTGGCCGATGGACGACGGCCTGTTCATGCATTGCTACGAACCGGTCGCCGATTGACCCGGCCGCCGGCTCGCCGCGCTTAGCGACGCCTGCGCGAAAACATCAACGAATCGGCATCGTTGAAGCGGATGCGCTGCGGCTCGCCGTAACCGGCTTTCTCCGCGACCCGAATCGATGCGACGTTGGTCGGTGCGATCAGGCACACGCTGCGCTCGAACCGCCGCTGCGCGTCGAGCCATTCGAGCGCGGCAGCGAGCGCCTCGGTCGCGTAGCCGTTGCCTTGCGCCCACGTCGCCAGCGCCCAGCCGGCTTCCGGCACGCCGCGAATCGGCGGCTCGATGTTCCGGTGGAAATCCGCGAAGCCGAGATCGCCGACATAGCGGCCCGACGCCTTTTCGCGGATCGCCCAGTAGCCATAGCCGAGCAGCGGCCACAGCCCGCGATACGCGAGCATGCGCATCCACGAGTCGCGCGGCTTGGAAGGCTCGCCGTTGAAGATGTGCGCGACGACGCCGGGTTCCGCCCACATCGCGGCGAGCGCGTCGAAGTCGCCGAGCGGATGGCCTTCGAGAATCAGGCGCGGCGTATCGAGAACGGGCGGGGACGAAACGGGGGGTACGGCGCTGAATGTCATCGGGCGTTCCATGAGGAAGGGGCGGCGACGCAGCGCGCCGCGCTTGGGCCTCGTACGATACCGCGTAAACGGCGCTGCGGACGCAAATCCCCACCTGCATCGGTGCATGCGACCGCATCGCGCGGATGGCCGGGTCCGGCGCTGCCCGCACCAACCGGCCCGAGTGACGACGTCGGGGTCCGGCGCGTCCGCGGGGCGCTCGACGAATGCGGGCCGTTCGCCGCCCGATGGCGAATCCCCGTCGCGCATACCGACTGCGGCGAGCGGTCGGCCCGCTTCCCGACGGCGGCGCATCGATGCGCGCGCGTTGCGCACAACGCGGCATCGCGTCCGTGCCGAACGGCAGGTTACTTGCGGCTCTTCAGGAAATTGCGACCCTGCGCGGTGATCGACGCGCCTGAGCGTCCGTTCGCCGCATGGCTGACGAAGCCCGCGCCGACGAGTTCCTGTTCGATCGACCAGCCGAGCGCCGGCGCGTCGCGGCCGTAACGAACATCCGCGAGGCGTTCGAGCGCCCAGATCGCGGAGGCCGACAGGTTGGGGGTGTTGGACGTCAGGTTGTCGTTCATCGCTTCCTCTGGAAATGGCGTTTCGGTGGACGGCGCGCGGCCGCGGGATCGGCGGCGCCGGGCGTCAGCTTGCCTGGAGCAACGGCAGCAGCGCGTGCAGCGCCGCTTCCTCGTCGGGGCCGGTGGCGAGCACCTGGGCCGACGTGCCGCCGTGAACCTGGAGCGCCGCAATCGCGCCGCTGTCTTTTGCGTTGCTGCCGTGCCCGTTCGCGATCAACTGGATGTCGCTCTCGAAGCGGCGTGCCGCGGCGACGGCCGCGTCGCGCGCGGCGCGCCCCCGATTGCGGTTCCAGGCGGGGCCGATTTCAACGTACACGACGGTTGGCACGATGCTGGAAGCCTCCGGGCGGGTGGGCGCGGCAGCGCGCGACATGCACGGTTGCGCACGTGCTGCGGGACCTCGGGCGGCCGGCATCGACGATTTCCCGCAGGGTCGCGGGGCGCCGGCCGGGCGGATTGCATGCGCCATTCGGTGCGAACTTGCCGACATCCGCTGCAAAGGTGCATTCAAATTCGCGGATTGTCGAAAGTGGACGATTATAATGCATCGGCCTGATCATGTGAATTGCATTATAATGCCGTGTGCGCCGATGCCGGCTCGCGGTCCTGCCGCGGGCGCGTCGCCGCACCTCCGGGCGCGCAACCTGCTCGTCCGGCATCCTCGATCGACCCGAACGCCTCCCCGAATGGAAACCGCAATGAACGCCCCCGCCTGCCCGCAATGCGCGATGGAAAACACCTACCCCGACGGCGCGCTGACCGTGTGCGCGGACTGCGGCCATGAATGGTCGGCTGACGCCGGCGCCGAGGCCGGCGACGAACCGGCAGGCGACGTCGTCAAGGACGCGAACGGCAACGTGCTGTCGGACGGCGATTCGGTCGTGCTGATCAAGGATCTGCGCGTGAAGGGTTCGTCGATCACGCTGAAGATGGGCACCAAGGTCAAGAGCATCCGGCTCGTCGGCGGCGATCACGAAGTCGACTGCAAGACCGACATGGGCGGTTTCATGCTGAAGGCGTGCTACCTGAAGAAGGTCTGAGCGCACGGTTCACGTGACCGTCGCATCCGCGTTTTCATCCGACGAGTTTTCAGCCGAGTACCCGCGCATGGCCGAGGATCGAACTTCCTACGACGCGTTCGTCAGGTTCCTGGCGACGCCGCTGAACAACGGCCGGCCCTTCGTGCTGGAGACGCAGCACGCGCTCTCGCTGCACTTCGATCATTTCGGCACTCAAAGCTTCATGTCGCTGCGCGATCCGGTGCAGCTGACGCTCGGTTATACGCGCGTGATGATGGGTTTCCTGCTGCTGCAGGCCGAGCCCGCACACATCTGCATGCTCGGGCTCGGCGGCGGTTCGCTCGCGAAGTACTGCTATCGCCACCTGCCCGGCACGACGATCGACGCGGTCGAGATCAATCCTGACGTGATCGCGCTGCGCAACGTGTTCAGGATTCCTGCCGACGATGCGCGCTTGCGCGTGATATGCGCGGATGGCGCGGATCATCTGGAACGGGCGGACGTGCGCACGGACGTGATCCTGCACGATGCGTTCGTCGCCGACGGTATGCGCGGCCGCTGTGCGGGCCGCACCTTCCTCGACGCGTGCCGCGCGCGCCTGAGCGAATCCGGGGTGCTCGCGATCAATTTCATGGACGACGATCCGGCATTGCCGCAGCACCTCGAGCAACTGCGATCGGTATTCGGTTCGTCGTATGCGCTGGCGCCGTGCGGCGACGACAACAACTTCGTTGCATTCGCATGGAAGGACGGCAGCCGGCTGCCGTCGTTGCGTATCCTGCTGGAGCGGGCGCTTGCCTGCCCGCAGGCCGGCGAACTGAAGCTGGCGGCCACCGCGAGGCGCATGAAGCACGGCGAGGGCATCGATCCGCGCCGGCTGGTCTGGCGCGCGCAATCGCACGAACGCTGGGAGATCGGCGCGTAACGGTCGTTGCGGATACCTGGGGGCACTGAGCGGCGGCGCGTGCCTTTGCGGCCGCGCTTATTTCACGCGCTTGCCGATCGCGCTCCGGGTCTTGTACGTGACGCCGTGCCGGTCGAGATATTCGCGGATCAACTGCCGCACGACTTGCGACGGCGTAAGATCCTGCTCCGCGCAGAGCATCTCGAAGGCTTCCTTCTTCGCGGGATCGATCAGGACGGTCAGGCGGGCGGTTTTCGTTTCCATGACGGGGCGAGGGTGGTCGGTATGTTAATCAAATTATAATCGCTCCGCTTTCGGCGTTGCCGTGCGCAAGCGCCGCCCGTGGCGCACGGTCAGCGTCTGCTGCGCAGCAGCGCGAGCAGATCGTCGATCACCGGCACGATCGCGAGCGTGACGAGCATCGCCGCGAGCGGCACGGTCGATACGTAGCCCACATGCTTGAAACCGATGGCGCCGGCGAGGCCGCCGACGAAGAACGACGCGAGCATCGTCGCGTGAATCCTCAGTTTCGAACGGTTGGCGATCACCGCGTGCGCGTCGACGTCGATGGCCGAGCGGTTCCAGTAGAACAGCTTCCCGAGCTCGATGCCGAGATCGGTCACGATGCCCGTCACGTGCGTCGTGCGGATTTCCGCGCCCGACAGCTTCGTGATCGTCGCGTTCTGCAGCCCCATGATGAAGCACAGCAGCGTCACGGTCACCGGCACGAAGAAGGTTTCCCACAGCGCGAGGTGGCTGCCGAGCAGCCCGAACAGCAACAGCAGCGCGGCTTCGAGCAGCAGCGGCAGCATGAACTGGCTGTGCAGCCCGCGGCGGCGCCCCCAGTTGACGAGGATCGCCGAGCAACTGGCGCCGATCAGGAACGACCCGAGCGAACTGATGCCGGCGAGTGCGAACCGCACGTCGCCGAGCGCCGTCTGGTCGGCGATTGCGGACACGATGCCGCTCATGTGCGACGTGTACTGCTTGACCGCGAGAAAGCCGCCGGCATTGGCCGCGCCGGCGACGAACGCGAGCGAAAACCCGAGCTGGCGGTTCGCGGTCGCGCTGCGGTGTTTTCCCGTCAGGTTTCGGAAGTACTGCGCTGGCATAAGGGCTTCGCTCGATCGTCGCGGATGCGCGGGTACAGGTGGAAAACCGGCGTGGGCAGCGTGGCGCGCACGCCGCCCGCGCCGGATGCCGGGCCATCTATTCATGTGATGAACATGATAATTCTATTATCATACTCTGTTGGCTGGATGGTGCTTTCAGTACAATGATGCGAGGCGCCGCCGGCTGGCCGTTTCGCCGCAGCGCGCGCTTGCGATCACTTCTGCTCACCGCTTCATGACCCCGATCAAGTTCATCCTTCGCTACACGGCGATTCCGTTCACGGCCATCGTCGCCGTGGTGATCTGGACCGTCATACCATCGTCGAAAGAGATCGATGCGAGACAATACGCGGCGCTGTCGCGCGCGTACGCGAGTTTCCCGCTGCCGTTTCGGCGCGAGATCTCCGACACGATGGCGCACGGCACGATCAACGACCGGCGCTACCAGGCACTCGTGCGCGATTCGCTCGGCAACGGCGTCGCGCTGGACTGGCCGGCGTCGGGCGTCGGCGGCGTCGCCGACGAGCGGCACAAACTGGCCGAACTGATTCGGGCCGATTCGGAACTTCAAAGGCAACGGCAATGAAAACCCTGCTGGTCTCTGTGGCATTCGCGATGATCATCGCGAGCCTGATCTTCGCGCTGTACTTCATGAATCACGATCGCGGCAAGTCCAAGCGGATGGCGTGGTCGCTCGCCGCGCGCGTCGGGTTGTCGGTCACGCTGTTTCTGTCGCTGCTGATCGCGTACAAGCTCGGCTGGATCGAACCGACCGGCTTGCCGATCGGGCGGTGAACCGGTGGACGCCTCGTCGCAAGTGGGGCGTTTTCGCAAATGCAGGTTTGATGGGTTAATGAAGCTATTGTGATAAGAAGACTTATCCCGATAGATGTAGTGCAGATACCTCCGTGACATGGGAGCTTGGCGACCCAAGGACCATCTGTGACAGATCGGCCGCGGCGATGATCAAAATCGACCAGAGCCCGACCGAAAGCGAGGTGAAGCGCTCGCGGACGATTACCGCGCCAGAACCCGGCACCGCCGCGACCGTGGTCGCCGAACCGGGATAGATGGTCGATCCGTCCATCAACCTGCAAGCATCGTGCCATCGGATGTGCATCGGCACGCGTATCGAGTGTCTGCCGGATGCGCGAGCAATCCGCCAGGCATCCAACTGAGACGTGATCTCCCCACTAAATGCAAATACGAATCATTTGCATTTAGTGGGGAGCAGGGATAGAATTGCCGGGCTGATCCTTATCGCAGGATCAGCACCGCCAATTTTTAGTTCAATCAAGCGAGGTGACATGTAATGTTCGCAGAGCTTACTAAAGAAGAAATCGCAGCTGTTTCCGGGGCGGCAGGAGAGGGAGCGCTGGTCGGTTCCGCTGTCGGATGGCTCGCTGGCCGAGTCGGTGGTGCAGAAGCAGGCGGCGCACTAGGGGCATGTATAGGATCAGTTGTTCCCGGTGTGGGTACTGTTGGAGGTGCAGTTATCGGAGCCGGCTTGGGTGCGATATATGGCCCGGGAGCAGGAGCGGCATTGGGCGGCTATATTGGCGGAAATATCCCGGATGGCATGTGGAAAGCCATCACGGGTAAAAACGGCCCCTAATATGACTTGAGGAAGGCGAAGCGGATATATGGATATATCCGCTTCCGTCTCTTTCATTATCAAATTGTTGAGGCCGCGTTGATCATGATGAATAGTCCTGAGAGTGGCATTGTCAAGATAATAAAAATCAATGCTGTTGCGTGTGTATTTGGTATAATTTTGATTGCCGTGTCAAAGCCGAATCTGGTTGCAAATTACATTGCATATGGACTATCTGGTGCGGTTTGCGTTTACCTCGTCAGCAGATATGTCATAGAGTCGATTAACTTCCTGTCTGAGAAGAAAATCTTTGCCTCCTCTTCGTTTTATACCGGGGCTGGAATATTGACCGCGTCAATGTCGACATTTGGGGTGGTCGGAACAGTCTTATTCGGGAAAATTTCAGGGTTGGCGTATATTTCGTTTGTTGTTATTGGTGGGGAGCTTGGCGAGTATAGGAAGATAATCGTCAGGGAAAGGTGCGGTAAATTGTGAATTAAAATTTCATGCCTTCGCTGATGTGTCGAAAGATTCGTTCAGCGAGGTGGGCCGGCCATCCGCGCATCGCCGTTTACCCGTGCGGGGTCCGCAGCACGCGCCCCATCTCCGCGATCGGCATGGCAACGATCGAATTCAGCAACCGCATTTCTCCGGCGTCCGGATGCGCGACGTTCCGCACGTCATCGAGCGTCTGCTCGACGTGACGATCGAGCGGTTCGAGAAAACGCTGCAGTTCAGTGGCGGCCGCTTTCTCCCTGAGCCCGAGCGCCTGACCGAACGCGACCAGCGCCTCCACGTCGATATCGGCGAACCGCGTCGCATGCCCGAGCGGCATCGTCAGCTCGCAGTGCGGCCAGTGATCGCCGCGATGGTCGGGGCGGTGCGTCGGCGTGTGATACGCGACCGTGCTGACGATGTCGTAGAACGGCGCGAGCCGGTAGCCGCGCGCATCGACGAAGAACGACAGGTTCTTCAGGTGCGCGTCGGCGTTGCCGACCACCACGTTGAACACGGTCCAGCGGAACACCGACAGGCGTGTCAGCGCGCGCGTGCTGGTGCGGTCGATCGCGCGGGCAAGCTCCTGCGCATTGGCCCGCTGGTATTTGAAACCGCGGTCGTAGTTCAGCAGTTGCATCGCGTCGATCGTATGCACGCGGCCGGCCGGCTCGGATGCGACGTCGCGGTCGAACCGGTCGATCACGTAGCAGGCGGACGGCGCGCGCAGGAAATGAACGTCGGGCACGTCGAGCCCCATCTTCTTCGCGAGCCGCATGCAGAAGAACTCGTTGATCGCCGAATGCGGATAGCCGGCCGCGCGCATGTCGGGTTTGAGCAGGTGCATCGACGGCTCGCTGCCGACCGGCTCGAACAGCGCGTAGTCGGGCGCATCGCCGCGCAGCACCAGCAGCAGCTTCTGCTGCGCGCCGGCCGCCGACATGCGCTTGGGCGCGGTGGCCGTCAGCGCGCGCTCGGGCATCGCCTGAATCCGGCGCTCGAGTTCGTCGAGCGGCAGCGGTTGCAGGCCGCCGGCCGCTTCGTGCTCGCCGTCGGCCAGCAGCGTCAGCGCGCCGGCCGATTCGCGGCCGAAGTACGCGAGCAGGCCCCATGCGTCCGCCGCATCGACCTTCGCCTCGCGCGCGAGCGACGTGCGCATGCCTTCCTCCGGCAGCAGGTTGTCGAAGAACCACTGGACCGGGCGATCGGTCGACGTGTCGGTGAAGACGCCGGCGCGAAGCGGGAACGCCGGCGACAGCGGATACGCGGCGGGCGATGCGAGCCAGTTCGCGTCGTACGCGAACGACCAGATGCCTTTGTCGTCGGTCAGCGTGCCCATGCGCACGCCGTTCGCGGACGCGATCAGCGTTCTAGCCGCCATGGCTGCTCCTGCGGCGTTGCGCGGCCTTCAGCGCGGCGGCTTCGGAAATCTCGATCGACGATTCGGCATACAGCCGCACACCCAGTTCGCCGAGCAGCAGCATGACCTTGCCGATTTGCGCGGTCGGCTTGCCGGCTTCCACTTGGCTGATGAATTTCGGCGACAGCCCGGTTGCGTTCGCGAGTTCGTCCCGCGTGAATCCCTGCTGGATCCGCGTCGCGCGAATGAGGTGGGCGAGCGCGCCGATCGTGTCGACGGACCGGGACTCCGACATGACGTTCTCCGTGCTTCGTATCTGATCGGGAACAGTATTGCATAACTCGCGGGCTCGGGCATCAATTCGTATTCGTACGGGAACGAAGAAGCAATCGCGACACACGGGACGTCGTTTCGTACCCGATCGGGAACCGAATGTCGCGAAATGATTGCAGCGAGGACGTCGGTATCCGATCGGATACGGAGATCGAGGGCGCGCGTCGTGCGTGGGCACGCGTGCTCCGTCGGCCATGCCGACGAGGAGGTCCGGAAGATGGTTGCGGGCGGCAGTGAGTCCGCCGCCGCCGTCCCGCGCGACGAGCGGAGGCCCGCGCTCATTCGGCGAACAGATCCGGCCCGAACACCTCGTAGTGAATCCGCGCCTCGTGGATGCCGAGGTTCTTCAGCGCATCGTGCTGCATCCGCATGAACGGTACGGGGCCGCAGATGTAGTAATCGGCATCGGGCAAGAGGATCGCGCCCTTGATCGCGTTGACGTCGACCAGACCCTTCAGGTCGTAATCCGTTCCTTCGATGTCCTGCGGTAGCGGATCGTCGTAGAACACGACGAGATTGAAGTTCGCATACGTGTTCGCGGTCTCGCGCAGCCGGTCGCGCATCGCATGTACGCCGCTGTTGCGCGCGCCGTGCACGAACACCACCTGCCGCTGCGGATCCTGGATCGCGCGCTTGAGCATGCTGATCATCGGCGTCAGCCCGACGCCGCCGCTGATCAGCACGATCGGCGTTTTCGCGTTGACGTCGATGTGGAAGCTGCCGTACGGCGCCGCCACCTTGATCTCGTCGCCGACGTTCACGCGGTCGTGCAGCAGGCACGAGACATAGCCGGGCGGATAGGCGCCGCCGCTTTCGCGCTTCACCGAAATCCGGTACGTATGTCCGTTCGGCATGTCCGACAGGCTGTACTGGCGAATCTGCTGCAGGCCGAGCTCGGGCACGTCGACCGCGACGCTGATGTACTGGCCCGGCTCGAAGTTCGCGACCGGCTTGCCGTCGGCCGGTTCCAGGATGAACGAGGTGATCACGGTGCTCTCCGGCCGCTTCTCGCGCACGACGAAGCTGCGCCAGCCGGTCCAGCCGCCGAGTTGTCCCGACGACCGTTCGTACAAGCCGCTTTCCATGCCCATCAACACGTCGGCGAGGTTGCCGTAGGCCTGCGCCCACGCCGAGATGATGTCGTCGGTGGCCGCGTCGCCGAGCGTCTCCTTGATCGCCGCGAGCAGGTGTTCGCCGACGATCGGGTAGTGCTCGGGCCGCACGCCCAGGCTCGCGTGCTTGTTCGCGATGTTCTTCAGCACGGCCGCGAGGCTGCCCGGGTCTTCGATGTTTTCCGCATAGGCATAGACGGCGCGCGCCAGCGCCTGCTGCTGCTGGCCCTGTTCCTGGTGCGCCATGTTGAACACGTTCTTCAGCTCCGGATGCGCGTCGAACAGGCGCGTATAGAAGCATTTGATGATGTCGTAACCGTGTTGCGCGAGGACAGGGGCCGTGGCCTTGACGATGTCTTTCGTTTTCTGCGTGAGCATGGTCGAACTCCTTCGTAAGGGGGCGTATCGGGCAGGGCGAGCGTGGGCGGCGGTCGCCGCGGCGTAATCGGGCGTGCGGGGCACGATTCGGGCCCGTGCGGCACGATCGCTCGAATGCATTTTGTCCGGTCGTCGCAAAGCGCGGGCCAAAGCCGACGGCGGCCGTCGGTCGCTCTCCCGCGGTACGCGCGGTACGCGCGCAACGCCCCTTTCTACAATTCCGTCCGACTCGCTACACGCGCCGCCGCACCCCGAACGCGGGTCCGGTCCTTGCTCGGTCGAGCGTCGTCGGCGGCGTTCGCGCCCCGACACATGACGATTTGCATGGGAGGCGCGCATGGAACCGATGCCGGTCGTACTGCAGTGGCACGACGTTCTCGTCAGGATCCTGCTGGCGCTCGTCGCGGGCGGGCTGATCGGCGTCGATCGCAGCGAATCCGGCAAGACGGCCGGACTGCGCACGACGATCCTCGTCTGTCTCGCCGCGTGCCTGTCGATGCTGCAGGTCAATGCGCTGTTGCTGCAAGCGGGCAAACCGGAGGGCGCGTTCTCGGTGCTCGACCTGATGCGGCTGCCGCTCGGCATCCTGACCGGGATGGGCTTCATCGGCGGCGGCGCGATCCTTCATCGCGACGGCCTCGTGTCCGGCGTCACGACCGCCGCGACGCTGTGGTTCGTGACGGTCATCGGGCTGTGCATCGGCGGCGGCCAGTTGTCGCTCGGCGCGCTCGGGCTGGTGCTGGCGCTGCTGGTCGTCTGGCCGCTGCGGTTGGTCGAGCAGCGCTTGCGGCGCGTCAGGACCGCGCGGGTCACGGTCGAATATCCGCTGGGGTCGGTTGCGCGCGCCCAACTGGGCGAGCAACTGTGCGCCGCGGGTTTCACGTGCCGGACCAAGCGTTTTAGCGAAACGACCGCATGCGCGGTGCGCGAGGAGGAAATGTTCGTGCAGTGGCGCGAAGCGCCCGACGCCGACGCGATGCTGAAGCAACTGATGCGGATCGTCGAATCGGCCGGCCTGACGTCGGTGCGCTGCTCGACGGAGGACTGACCCGCGCGACGGCCGGAACGCGCGATGCTCGTGAAGCAGGCCGCCGTGGGCGGCTTTCCAAGGAGCGAAACATGACACGTGTATCGGAAGTGATGACCCGCGACGCCGCGGCCATCGGCCCGACGCAGAGCCTGCGCGATGCGGCCAGGCTGATGGACGACCTGAACGTCGGCGCGCTGCCCGTATGTGACGGCACACGGTTGATCGGCATGCTGACGGACCGCGACATCGTCGTGCGCGCGGTGTCGATGGGCGTGCCGCCGGACGAGGCGGTCGAGGGCGTCGTCAGCGGACCCGCGAACTGGTGTTACGAGGACGACGACGTTTCGGCGGTGCAAAAGAAGATGGAAGACGCGCAGATTCGCCGCGTGCCGGTGGTCGACCGACAGAAGCGGCTGGTCGGCATCGTCGCGCTGGGCGATCTGGCGACGGCCGCGGACGGCGCGATGTCGTCGACGCTCGGTGCGGTGTCGGCGCCGTCGCGCCCGGATCGGTGATCGCCATGGCAGACACGGAGAACGGCATGAACGAAGACAGGGAAACGCGGATCCGCGAGCGGGCGTACCGGCTGTGGCAGGCGGACGGCGCGCCGGACGGCAGCGCCGACGAATACTGGCGGCGGGCCGAGCAGCAACTCGATGCGGAAGGCGGCAGCGTGGACGCGCGCGCCGGGCAGACGGAGGATTTGCCGGCCGATCAGTCCGCGAAGCGCCGCATCCCCGGCGAGCCGCTGCAGGACGTCGATGCGGTACCGACCGGCGAGGTTGCGCACGAAAGGCGGCGCCGGCGGTGAAACGTGTCCGGCCGCGATCCGGCGACGGCCGTACCGGGACGAGCATGCGGGACACGCACGATGGCGGATCCCGTGCGCCCGGCGCGCGGTCGGCCCGACACCATCCGAACAGGGAGAGAGTCATGACCCAGGAAACTCGACGCAAGAACCCCGCGTCGCCCGACCCGGCACGCGAAGCGGCCGACGCGCCGGACCGGCGCAAGCCGACACCCGGCCGCGCATCGACCGTGCGCTCCGGCCATGCGTCCGGCGGCGGCGAGCTCGACACGATTCCGGACGACCAGGCGCGCAAGGTCGTGCCGGACGATCCGCGCCAGACCGAGGCGCGCGATCCGGCCGGCAAGCCATGGCCGGACGAGCACGACGCGCCCGACGATTCGGGCAACCGGCCGCGGCCGCTGTAGCGGCGCCGCCGCCCGAATCGCGACGTTCCGTTTCGCCATCCACGCACCGGAGTCCATCATGTCATCAGACGAAGTTTCCGAATCCCGTCGCAAATGGGTGCAGGGCACGACGGCCGGACTGGTCGCCAGCGTCGCCCTGCCGACGATCGCGCAAACGGGCGGCCCGCCCGACGTCGGCGATACGGCGCCGCGCGATCCGCGCACGCTCTATCCGCATGCGCCGTTTCCGCAGCAGCACCAGCCGTGGCCGGGCCTCGCGGGCCGCATGACGCCGCGTCCCGATCACGGCGAGCGCAGCTATCGCGGCAGCGGCCGGCTCGACGGCCGCAAGGCGCTGATCACCGGCGGCGACTCGGGCATCGGCCGCGCGGTGGCGATCGCCTGTGCGCGAGAAGGCGCGGACGTCGCGATCGTCTATCTGCCCGACGAAGAGCCCGATGCGCGCGAAGTCGTGGATCTCATCCGTAGCGCGGGACGCAAGGCGGTGCCGCTGCCGGTCGACATCCGCAGCGAAGGCGCGTGCAACGGGCTCGTCGAGCGGGCGGTTGCCGCGCTCGGCGGGCTCGACATCCTCGTGAACAACGCGGCTCGCCAGCAGAGCCACGAATCGATCCTCGACATCAGCACGGAGCAGTTCGACTGGACGCTGCGCACCAACCTTTACGCGATGTTCTGGATCACGCGGGCCGCGATTGCGCACATGCCGCCCGGTTCGGCGATCGTCAATACGACGTCGGTCAATGCGTACGACCCGTCCGCGAACCTGCTGGACTACGCGATGACGAAAGCGGCGATCGCGAACTTCACGAAGGGGCTCGCGAAGCAGATGATCAAGCGCGGCATCCGCGTGAACGGCGTCGCGCCGGGGCCGTTCTGGACGCCGTTGCAGGTCAGCGGCGGACAGACGACGCACAACGTGGAGACGTTCGGCGAGCAGGTGCCGATGGGGCGGCCGGGGCAACCGGCCGAGATCGCGTCGATCTATGTCGAGCTGCTGTCGTCGCGCGCGAGCTATGTGACCGGGCAGATCTATGGTGCGTCGGGCGGCGCTGGACAACCTTAGTTGGCTGGCGGCGTAGCGCAGCGCTGCGCGGCCGGACCCTCCCGCCATCGATGGCGATCGCCGATTTCGCCCGAATCGGCGCCGTATGCGCGAGCAGCGATCTTTATCACCGCAGCAGATAAACGTATCCGAATCGCTTCGTTGACGCCCGCCGGCACGCCCTCGTAGATTCGCGTTTTGACCGAATCAGGAGCCGTGCCGTGACGACTACCGCCATCCGCGACGCCGCAACGCTGTCCACCGGGCATCCCGCCGCGCGGCCGGACGGCTTGGCGCAGCACTTCGACATCGTGCCGTTCGATGCGCCGCTCGGCGCCGAAGTGATCGGCCTCGACCTGTCGAAACCGCTCGATGCCGACGATTTCGCGCGCATCCATCGCGCGCATCTCGATCACCACGTGCTGGTATTTCGCGATCAGCGCATCACGCCGGACGAGCACATCGCGTTCAGTCGCCGCTTCGGTCCGCTGCAGATTCACGTGCTGCACCAGTTCGCGCTGGCCGGCCACCCGGAAGTGCTGATCGTGTCGAACATCGTCGAGAACGGCAAACCGATCGGGCTCGGCGACGCCGGCCATTTCTGGCATTCCGACCTGTCGTACAAGGAAAAGCCGAGCCTCGGCTCGCTGCTGCACGCGCAGGAGCTGCCGGCGGAAGGCGGCGACACGCTGTTCGCGAACATGCATCTCGCATGGGACACGCTGCCGGCCCATCTGCGCCGCGCGGTCGAAGGGCGGCGCGCGGAGCATACGTATCTCGCGCGCTATGCGGAATTGCAGGCGCGCAGCCCGTGGCGGCCCAACCTGTCGCCCGAGCAGATCGCGCAGGTCGCGGCGGTCGTTCATCCGGTCGTGCGCACGCATCCGGAAACCGGCCGCAAGGCGCTGTTCGTCAGCGAGCATTTCACGACGCGCATCGTCGGGCTGCCCGACGACGAAAGCCGCGCGCTGCTCGACGAATTGTTCGCGCATAGCGTGCGCGCCGAACACCTGTATCGGCACGCATGGCGCGATCACGACCTGGTGTTCTGGGACAACCGTTCGCTGATGCATCTCGCCGCCGGCACGCCCGACCACCTGCGCCGCAAGCTGTACCGCACGACGATCGAAGGCGACGCGCCTTTCTGAGCCGCGCGCCGCGTCGTTCATTTCCGCCCCTTCCTGAACGGAGTTCCGATGTCGTTTTCGTTTTTGCCGGCGCGCCGCGCGCTGGCGGCCACGCTCACCGCCGCACTCGCTTTCGCGGGCGCAGCGATCCCGCAAGCCGCGCACGCGGAGGGCCGCATCCGCATCGCCGAGCAGTTCGGCGTCGTCTACCTGATGCTGAACGTCGCGCGCGACCAGCAACTGATCGAGAAGGAAGGGCGCAAGGCCGGCCTCGACATCAAGGTCGACTGGGTGCGGCTGTCGGGCGGCGCGGCCGTGAACGACGCGCTGTTGTCCGGCGCGGTGGACGTCGCGGGCGCGGGCGTCGGCCCGCTCCTGACCGTGTGGGACCGCACGCGCGGCCGGCAAAACGTGAAGGGCGTCGCGTCGCTCGGCAATTTTCCGTACTACCTCGTGAGCAGCAACCCGAACGTGAAGACGATCGTCGACCTGAGCGCGAAGGACCGGATCGCGGTGCCGGCGGTCGGCGTGTCGGTGCAGTCGCGCGTGCTGCAGTACGCGGCCGCGAAGCAGTGGGGCGACAAGCAGTTCGACAAGCTCGACGCCCTCACGCAGGCGATTCCCCATCCCGACGCGACGGCCGCGATTCTCGCGAACAGCAACGTGATCACCGGTCACTTCGGCAATCCGCCGTTCCAGGAGCAGGAGCTCGCCGGCAACCCGAACGCGCACATCGTGCTGAATTCGTATGACGTGCTCGGCGGCCCGAGCTCCGCGACGGTGCTGTACGCGACCGAGAAATTCCGCGACGACAACCCGAAGACCTACCGCGCGTTCGTCGCCGCACTGGCCGATGCCGCCCGACAGATCGCGGCCGATCCGGAGCGGGCGGCCGATACCTATATTCGCGTGAACGCGTCGAAGATCGATCGCGCGCTGCTGCTGAAGATCCTGCGCAATCCGCAGGTGCAGTTCAAGACCGCGCCGCAGAATACGCTGCCGCTCGCGCAGTTCATGCATCGCACCGGCGCGATCCGCAACGAACCGAAGTCGTGGCGCGATTATTTCTTCGACGATCCCGCGACGGCCGGCGGCAGTTGAGTGGCGCCGATGCTGCGACGCCGCGATCGACGCTTATGCGTCGGCGCGGTTTCGATATGCGCAATCGATGGTTGGTCCGCACGACGCCCGGCCGTATGTTGATGCTTTGCCCGCAAGAGATTCGATCGTGAACGCCACTTCTCCCCGAACCTGGTTGCCGCCGTATGCGGCGCGCGACGGCGCGTCGCCGGCCGCATCCGCCGCGCCCGACACACGCGCCGCCGGGCGGCCCGCGGCGAACGCCGCGCCCGCCGGTACGCACAGCGAACGCCTGCTCGCCATCGACGAGGTCAGCCTCGAATACCGCAGCGGCGCGCGGATCGTTCGCGCGACGCATCGGGTGAGCTTCGACGTGTACGGCAGCGACCGCTTCGTGCTGCTCGGCCCGTCGGGGTGCGGGAAGTCGACGCTGCTGAAGGCGATCGCCGGCTTCATCGAGCCCGTCTCGGGTTCGATCGCGCTCGACGGCCGACCGGTACGCGGGCCGGGGCCGGACCGCATCGTCGTGTTCCAGGAATTCGATCAGTTGCCGCCGTGGAAGACGGTCGTCGAGAACGTCGCGTTTCCGTTGCGCACCGCCGCGAAGCTGTCGCGCGCCGAAGCACGCGAGCGCGCGCTGCACTATCTCGACAAGGTCGGCCTCGGCACGTTTGCGGACGCTTATCCGCATACGCTGTCGGGCGGCATGAAACAGCGCGTCGCGATTGCACGGGCGCTGGCGATGCAGCCGCGCGTGCTGCTGATGGACGAGCCGTTCGCCGCGCTCGACGCGCTCACGCGCCGCAAGATGCAGGAGGAACTGCTGCGGCTGTGGGACGAATTCCGCTTCACGCTGCTGTTCGTCACGCATTCGATCGAGGAGGCGCTCGTGGTCGGCAACCGGATTCTGCTGCTGTCGCCGCATCCGGGCCGCGTGCGCGCCGAGCTCAACAGTCACGAGCATTCGCTCGAGAACGTCGACACCGGCGACTTCCGCGACAACGTCGCGCGGATCCATCGCCTGCTGTTCGACACCGACGCACCCCGCGCACCGACGACGGAGGACGCCGCATCGTGAGTACGCTCGATCCCCTCCTGCCGCCGCTGCCGCCCGTGCGCGCCGAATACACGCGCACGCTCGACGCGCTGCCCGACGCCGAGCGCGCGGCGCCGGCGCCGCTCATGCGCCGCATCGGCGGCGCAGCGTGGTTTCGCCGCAGCGTCATCGCGCTCGTGTTGATCGCCGCATGGGAGATCGTCGCGCGCATCGTCGCGAACGATCTGCTCGTCCCGACTTTCGGCGCGACGCTGGCCGCGTTCGTGCAAGGCATCGAGTCGGGCGAACTGCTGGTCAAGACCGGCATCTCGATGTCGGTACTGCTGCGCGGCTATGCGCTGGGCGTGCTGCTGGCGTTCGCGCTGACGTCGCTTGCGGTATCCACGCGCATCGGCCGCGATCTGCTGACGATGCTCACGTCGATGTTCAATCCGCTGCCGTCGATCGCGTTGCTGCCGATCGCGCTGCTGTGGTTCGGGCTCGGCACCGGCAGCCTGCTGTTCGTGCTCGTGCATGCGGTGCTGTGGCCGCTCGCGCTCAGCATGTATACCGGCTTTGCCGGCGTGCCCGCCACGCTGAAAATGGCCGGGCGCAACTACGGGCTCACGGGGCTGCGCCAGATCGCGCTGATTCTCGTGCCGGCCGCGCTGCCGTCGGTCCTGTCCGGCTTGCGCGTCGGCTGGGCCTTCGCATGGCGCACGCTGATCGCGGCCGAACTCGTGTTCGGCGCGAGCGCGGGGCAGGGCGGCCTCGGCTGGTACATCTTCCAGAACCGCAACGAGCTGTATACGGATCGCGTGTTCGCGGGTCTGGCGGCCGTCATCGTGATCGGGCTGCTGATCGAGAACCTCGTGTTCGACACGCTCGAACGCGCGACCGTGCGGCGCTGGGGCATCCAGCACTGACGGGCCCGGCGCATGCATCACGCAACCTGAAACCGGCTTCTCACGTGCGCCAGGGGCGTCCCGTCCCTATACGGCGAGGAAAACGGGAATCGGTCGTGGTCGAACGCATGTCGCGTACGGGAGCCGCGCGCAGGGAAGCGAGCATTTTCGGCAACCGGGTGCGGCGCGGCAAACAACGATTGCCGCCTTGCGCATCGTGCTTGTCGCGCCGCGCCCGATGCAGGCGCCGTCAGAACTTCACGCGCAGCCCGCTGACGAACGCAAGCTGGCGGTTCGTCGACGACGCGCTGCCGATGTTCGAGATCGCCGCGATCTTGCGATAGCCGCCCGACGTCGCGGTGCTCGCATCGCCGGCCGCGAGCTGGTAGATCCCCGACACGTAGATATCGGTGCGCTTCGACAACGCATAGTCGAACCCGAGCGTGAACTGGTGCCAGCGCGGCTTCAGCGTCTGGCCGCGCGTGCCCGGCAAGCCGCTCGCGCGCCCATCGGTAAACGTATAGACGCCGATCAGCGTCGCCGCCGGCGTGATCTGGTAGCGCGCGTTCACGTCGTAGTTGTTGAACTTGCGCGACGAGCCGTCGAGATAGTCGAGCTGCGTGTGGCTCCATGCGAAGCCGAGCGTCGTACGGCCGAGCGCGTAGTTCGCGCCCGCCGCGCCGATCTGCTGCTTCAGTACGCCGCCGTTCAGCCCGTAGAAGAACGCGCCGCTGTAGTCGTTGCCGGTGGTCGAGGTCGCGCCGCCCACCGCGCCGCTCGTATTCGACGTCGCATTCGGATGGTTGAATCGCACATAACCGCCGCCGATCGACAGCGGGCCGTTCACGTAGTTCGCCGATGCACCCCACGCGTTGTTGTTCGAGAATCCGGTGCCCGCGCCGCCATTGGCCTGGTTGCTGAATGCATAGAGCAGGTCGGCCGTGAAGCCGGCGATCGCGTCGCTGCGGAACTTCACCGCGTTGTTCAGCCGGAAGCTCTGGTTCATGTTGTCGTTGTCGCCCACGTGCGTGGCCGGCGACCAGAAACCCGCCCCCGAGTACTGCGCGACGAGATCGGTGATCGGCTCGTACTGACGGCCGAACGTCAGCGTGCCGAGGCCTTGCTTGCCGAGGCCCACGTACGCGGACCGGCCGAACAGGCGGCCGCCCTGGCCGAGCCCGCCGTCGCTCGGCCGGAACCCGCTTTCCAGCGTGAAGACCGCCTGCAGGCCGCCGCCGAGATCTTCCGCGCCTTTCAGGCCCCAGCGGCTGCCGCTCAGCTTGCCGCTCGTCTGCTGGATGTTGCTCGCGCCGCCCTGGTTGTTCGTATACGCGATGCCGGCGTCGACCACGCCGTACAACGTCACCGAACTCTGCGCATGCGCGCTGACCGAACCGATCGAAACCAAACCCAGCGCCACCGTTTTTTTGATCATGACCATCCTCTGTTGTTATCAATACGTTTGTGAGGATCACGATGCTATTGACGACGAACGCGCCGACGAACGGCCGATCCGTGGTTTGTAAATCGCTGCGCGGCCGATTTGTAATGTGCGTTGCCGTCGGCCCGGCAGGTGCGCCGCGATCGCGTCCGGCACGCCTGCTGCGGCGAACGCATCGCGCGGACCGCGAACGTTGCGTGCCGAAAATGTACCTCTGCGGTCATATCGATCGATGAAATCGTTCGATGTACGCAATACCCGTCGTTCGCATGACGATGCGTTTACACAACGCCCCGCTAGGCGAGGGCCAACCGATGCGCTACGCACGTTCGCGTATCGATTCCGCACAGCGTTGGTAGGGCGGGAGCGGGCCTGTTTGCCCGCATCGGCGTGTTGAACGGCCCGGCCCGTGTCGCGCCGTTGTGGGATACGTTGTTCGATCCGCTGGTTGCGGCGAGGTGACGCGAGGAAACGGGAAGCGCTTGCCGACCGGCGGCGATGAGGGTTTCGTCGGACGGTTCGGGCGACCGGATCAGGAGAACGTCGTCGCGACCATGATGCCGAATACCACGCCGAGCGCGATTCCGCAGAGCCGGCCGTAGATCGATGCGCGGAGATTGTCGTCGAGCTCGAAGGGCGAGCGCTTGTGCTTCCATACCGTGCTGAATGCGACCGGACGGGTCAGCAGCGCAACGCACGCGATCAGCACGGGCGTGGCGACGAGCATCGCGACGCGCGGGCCGTTCCAGTCGACACCGTGCATGGCCAGCGAAACCAGCACGGCAATCGGCACCTCGATGCACAGGCCCAGCAGCGAGCCGTTGACGAAGGAATCTCCCGGAGTCTGGAACATGATCGGTCTTGGGGTGCGGATGAAAGCGGTGCCGGGCGGGCGTCCAATAGAACGATCGATAGCCGATGCCCGACGATCGGTCGATCATGTTCGACGTGAGCCGACATGACGGTGGATGTTAAGGGAAATCGTCGGCCCGTTGTCGGTCATTCAAGTTATTTGACAAATGTTCCCGGGTGGAGGGCTTTTATGTCGCGCGGGCAAAGTGTAAGGTTCGGCAAGTGACCGCGGCGTCGTAGCGGCATGCCGCCGACGGCCGGCCGTCTTCCTGTCGCGTTCATGGGTTGAGGTCGCGCGCAAGCGGCATATTGCCCGCAGCCCGCGACCGCAAGCACCAGTACGGGTGAATCGCGTGGTGGTGGCCGATACCGGAAATGGCGACCGCGATACGTCGTCGTGCCGACGGCGCCCAAAATAAAACTCGATCGTATATAGAAACCGAATCACCGGAATTCCATGCGGGGATAAATTGACAAGCGATCAATTCGGGCTCGACGTTGCATACAACGCTTACCTTCGTGAGAAATCCGCGAGCACCGGACTCGCGCTGGGGCGCGCGCTCAGGTTGTCGGGCCACGCGGAGGAAGCGATTCGATTGACGAAGGAGCTTGCGGATCGCATCGAAGCGCCATTCTTTCGCGCGCAGATCGGCATCGACATGAACTATCTCGGCCTTTTTTCGCAGGCCGAAACGTTATTGACTCAGGCCGTCGCCGAACTTGATCACGAGCCCGATCTCAGAATCGTGCAGGTCGAACTCGCGATTTCGCAATACGCTCAAGGTCGTTTTCGCGAAGCCCACGCCCTGAGCCGAAGGCTGCGCGATACCTGGAGCCGAGCCGGTATCGTTTCCAACATCTATCGAAGCGATACCGTCGAGTACGAAAAAATCGTCGGCAAGCTTCTGCGATTCGACGAATCGGTCGCGGGAAAGCGTGTCCTCGTCGTTCAGGAGGGCGGGCTGGGCGACGTGATCATGTTTTCTCGGTATTTGCATCTCTTGCGGGACGAAGGGGCACAGGCTGTCGTGTTGCAGGCGCCGAACACGCTGGCGGCGATATTTTCCGCATGGGATTGGATCACCGTCGTAGAAGATGCCCGCAGTGCAATCGACCAAAGTGATTGCGTCATCTGCACCTTCGACCTCTTCGTGCGCTATCAGGCGACGCCATACTTTCCCAGCTACACCGATTCCTACTTGCAGGCACCGGCCGGACGGGAAATGACGGCGCGGGTTGCCGACATTTTCAAAAATCGACGCCACGGCGTTCGCGAGATAGGCCTGATCTGGCGTAGCGGTACCTCGGTGCGCCACGAACCCTATCGATCGATCCCGCTGGCGCAACTTGCGCCGTTGTTCGGTGCGCCCGAGAGCCGTTTCCATGCGCTGCAGTTCGGCAAGATCACCGACGACGAATATGCGGTGCTCGATAAACATGGCATTGGCGTCATCAGTGAGGAGCTGAGCGATTTCGGCGACACGGCCGTGATCCTCGATGCGCTCGATTTGTTGATCACGGTGGATACGGGGCCTGCCCATCTCGCCGGCGCGCTCGGACGCCCAGTGTGGGTACTGCTGTCGGCGGCGTGCGACGAGCGTTGGTCCAACTGCCATCGAGACACGCCGTGGTACCGGTCGATGCAGTTGTATCGGCAAGCGACATTGGGTGACTGGAGCAGGCCGATATCGGAGATGGCGCAGGCGTTGTCCGGCGACGATGCAATCGGGTAGGCGCTACCGTCCACATCCATCGTCAGCGCGCGTTCGTTCGAGCGGGCGGCGATTCGCCCGGATGCACCCGGTCGTGACGTTGCGGCCGCCGCGGCGGATACACGCCGCGCGCGTCCGTCACACGGCGAAAATCCGGCGCTGGTAGTCGAGGATCAGGCGATCGATGTCCTGATCGGAGCGTCGCGGCTGGCTTTTCGGCTCGAGCCAGAGCCACCGCATCATCCGGTAGCGCGCCTCGACGCACATCAGCCATGCGTCCCAGTCCGACCAGTGTCGCAGCAACGGGATGTTGCGAATGTCCCGCAGCCCGTCGCGGATCTCGTACACGTTGAAGTACTTGCTCGCGCGCTGACTCAATTCATCGAATGCGCGGGCGGCTTGCTCCGGGTCGGCAAGCAGGAAGTCGTGGATTTCGACGATGACGTGGCTGCCGGAGAGGTGCTCCAGCAGCGCGTCGTCGAACAGGTCGAACTCGGCGCCTTCGATATCGCACAGGATGACCCGCCCGGCCGGCTCGCCGCCGTGCTCCGACAGGATCGCGGGCAGGTTGCGATCGGCCTTGCCGTAGACGGCGACGCGGTCCGCCAGCCCCATTTCCGCGGCGCGGTGCTGGATCGCGTGGCGGCGTTGCTCGTCCATCTCGAAGCACAGGCTGCGCGCAAAGACGTTGTTCCTGACCAGGCCGATGCCGAAAATGCCGTCGGCGGCCCCGAGATCGACCAGCACCTTTTCAGGCGATCCGAGCGCTTCCAGGATCGCGCAAACGGCGATCTCGTAGGTGCCGAGCAGATAGCCGCCGACCGCGACTTCCGCCCAATGACTGAAGCCGATCGGAAACCCGCGCAGGATGCCGTACTGGACGATCGAGCCCGTCTGCTCGCGCAGCAACTGCGATAGATAGTGCAGGCGAAGATTCGCGGCCTGGATCGAGCTTTGGTTGAAATATTGCGCGTGGTCCATTTTTATCGTTCTCTCGGGGTGAAGAAGCGCGTAGGGAAGGGGGTGATCGCGGGAGGCTCCGGAATGGTCCTGCCTGGGACCAGAATATAACGCGTTGGCGGCTCGTTCAGGAAGCTGGCTTCCCGGGCAGCGGCGGCGACGTCGCATCGGTTGATGATTGCCGGCCGCAGGTCTCGCCGGGATGTTCGGGACGCGGCGACCCGCTTCGGCTATCGCCATAGGACCCGGTGAACGACAGGGAACGATCGCAAACCGACCGGCGCGAGTTGGCCGCCAAACGAACGTCAGTGTGGATTGGCGCGTTACACGCGTGCAGAACGATCTGTTCATGCTCGTCCGCCGTGAAAATCTTGTAGCATCACCAGCGTAACGGGTACGGCATGACACAGATGACCAAACACGTACAAAAGTGGGAAGTCAGGTCGTTCCGATGAACACGCCTCGATCTATTCGGGTATCTGTTATGCAGACCACATGGCGAACAATTAAGAGAGCATTATGTGGAGCGGTCCTCGGCGCTTTCAGTGCCGTCGCGATGGCACAAACACCGGAACCGCAGTTTGTACAACTGAGCACGGGACCGATTGTGCAGGAACATGCACACCGGCTGGTGGTGACCGACGCCCGGCATGGCAAGGTGCGGACCCTGGAGGTTCCTGGCGCGATACGGCGTGCATTGATGGCGTCATCGAGCGTCGCATTTCCCGCGGCGCGCTCCCGAGTGATCGATGGCCATGAATTCCTCATGGTGGTGATCAATCAATCGTCCAGCGACAATCCAATGGGCTACTGCGGGGCCGGCGAGGAAGGAACGCTTTATGTACTTCGCTTGGATGGCAAACGTGCAGAACCCATCTACTCGACGCTGGTGCAGAGCTGCATCGACAACATCGACTTGTTCACCGATTCGGGGAACAAGTCTCCCTATCTTGCGATCGCGTGGACCGAGGGGGGAGACGGCTTCCGTATTCGCTGGGCGAATTACGGGAAACCAGAACCTCTTGCTCGGCAGTATCGCTATACGAATGGCAACTTCATCGTCGATAGCGAATTACCCGACTGACCGGGGACTCCTTCAGCACATTGGTTTGGACGGGATATCTGTTGAACCAGAATTTCATCGTATCCGCAAGGTAAGCTTCAAGTGCCGTGATAGTCGATCCATGCGCCAGAGATCTCAGCGACGTCGCCGACCGGCGATACCGCCTGAAAGATCGAATCGATCTGGTTAAATTTCGGCGGGGAGAAATGTGTCCCGGTAGTCGGTCTCGGGTCGACAGCCTATATTTAACATAATACCTATTATCGTTTTATTGGGGTCGGAGTTAAAAGTTACAGTCCGGACTAGGCAAGCATGTCGGTTTCCGGCTACGCCGAAAGAATACAAATAAGCCTTCGGTCGCAACGGCTTTCCAGTGCCGGTAATTGTGCAGCAGCCCATTACACAATTATCGTGGTGGCACGACATGCTTGACGACACCTCACACCCGCCTTGGGGTGAGCATAGAGATCGAAACGGTTGCCCATGCGTGCGCCAGCGACGTTCGCCAACTTCTAACGCCACCGTAGTCGGATCTCCTTGGCGAAAGCGTCACGGCCCCACTTCAGGCCGATTGGTGATCCGCTTGTCAATGACTGAATCGCTGTTGAGTTGATGCTAAGATTGATGCGGAAAAGCATCAAAGGAGCCATCATGCGTACCACCGTCACCGTCGACGACGCTCTCTATGCGCGCGCACTCGAACTCGCCGAACCTGGCATGCCGCCGGCCGACCTATTCCGGGCGGCACTTGAAACCTTCGTGCGCGTCCAGGCCGGTCAACGCCTGGCCGCCTTGGGCGGTCGCGCGCCCGACATGGCAGATGTCCCGCGCCGCGCTCCTGAGGTAATCGTCCGATGAGTGTGTTGGTCGACACGTCCGTGTGGGTCGAGCATTTCCGGCGGTCACTACCAGCCCTTATCCAACTTCTGAGCGTCGATAACGTCCTTACACATCCACTGGTGATGCTTGAGCTCACGTGCGGGACGCCGCCCGAACCGCGGGCACGAACGCTGGGAGATCTCGCGTTATTGCGCCAGACGCGCCGCGCGACGCCAGGCGAAGTAGCGGACTGGATCGAGCGGGAACGGCTGTATGGGCGCGGATGCGGTGCCGTGGATTGCACGCTGCTTGCATCGGTGCTGTTGACCCCGAACACCCGACTCTGGACGCGCGATCGGCCGCTCGCGCAACTGGCAGAGCAATTCGGGGTTCACTACGAACCGCCTGACCTGCATTGAGCGAAGCAGTTGCGGACTTCTTTGCGCGGTCTGTCGCCGTGCCTAGGCGCGGTCCCGCTTCGCTCCTCGCGGTTAGGCCGCCCGCTTCTGGGCGGGCCGCCCATCCGTGCGGCAAGTGCCAGAAAAACCAGATCAGACTGCCGGCCTACCGATTCGTTGCACGTCCGCAGTGCGTGGCGTTGATAGGTCACGGCCCGTTACCAATCCAGAATGCCTTTTAGCGCCTGCTCCATCTCTTTCTGCTTTGGGGACATAGTGTGGTGGTCGACCCATCCCGGACGCTGCGTTAAGTTTCGCATGCGTCGAGCTGGCCGCGCGGCGGGCTGAATCGAACTGAACCGCTATTAAAGCAGGGGCAGTTGGCGTGGATCTCGTGTGGATACCGAGACGAGGTCGACATCCTTCCCGACACGTTGCATCCAGGCAATGACGGGGACGCGCACCCCATCAACGATTAAGTCGAAGGCAAACGCTTCGAACATCTCCCCATATCCTCGCCATCGCCGAGAAGGTATGCATATTGCACCGTCGCCTCATCTTTCCGTAGCCAACATAGGAGAACCGATGAGCGATCCCACCGCAAATTCCGGGACGACTGCGAAAGCGGTGCCGTCCCCACGAGACCCCCATCTGCGCGCGCTGGCGAACTGTATCCGCTTTCTCGCCATGGATGCAGTCCAGAAAGCCAACAGCGGTCATCCTGGTGCGCCGATGGGGTTGGCCGACGTCGCGACGGTCCTGTTCAAGGAGTTCATGCAATTCGATGCATCGGACCCTCACTGGATCGACCGAGACCGGTTCGTGCTTTCCAACGGACACGCGTCGATGCTCCTCTACAGCCTGCTCTATCTGACGGGCTATTCGGACATGACCATCGACGAGCTGAAGCGGTTCCGGCAAGTCGGCAGCAAGACACCCGGTCATCCGGAGTACTCGCACGCCGATGGAATCGAACTGACTACCGGCCCCCTCGGTCAAGGCATCGCGGACGCCGTCGGCATGGCGTTGGCCGAGCGCGTCATGAATGCGCACTTCGGCGACGATCTCGTCGATCACCACACGTACGTATTTCTCGGTGACGGTTGCCTGATGGAAGGCATCAGCCACGAGGCCATTTCGCTGGCCGGCCATCTCCGGTTGGGCCGACTGATCGCGTTCTGGGACAACAATTCTATTTCCATCGACGGCGCCACCAGGCTCGCGGTCTCGGACAACGAGATCGAGCGTTTTCACTCGGCGGGATGGCACGTCCTGGAAATCGACGGCCACGACACGGACGCGATACGGAACGCTATCGAGACCGCCCGGACGACGCATGATCGACCGACCTTGATCGCATGCAGGACGGTCATCGGATTCGGCTTTCCGACGAAGGCTGGAACCGAGAAAGCCCATAGCGACGCCCCGGGCGAGGATGAAATTGCGGGCGCACGCCAGGCCCTCGATTGGCATTCGCCGCCGTTTGAAATTCCGGATGATCTGCTGAAAGCATGGCGAGAAATCGGGGCGCGCGGCCGCGAGACGAGACTCGCATGGGAGGAGCGGGTCCGCCAGGCGCCGCACGCGCTGCGTGCCGAATTCGACCGGCGCAATGCCGGAAGGCTTCCGGATAACTGGAAGGCGGCGATCGAGGCGGCACGGCAGGCGTTTATCGTCAGTGGCAGTGCAATGGCCACCCGCAAGGCCAGCGGTGAAGTGCTCGATCGTCTCGTCGACGCGATTCCGGAATTGCTGGGCGGCTCGGCGGATCTTACGCAGTCCAACAATACGAAGACGAAGAAGCAAATCGCGATCGAGCCCGGCCGGTTCAACGGTTCGTACCTTCATTACGGCGTCCGCGAACACGGCATGGCCGCCGCCATGAACGGCATTGCCCTTCATGGCGGTCTCATTCCGTACGGCGGCACGTTCCTTTGTTTTTCGGACTACTGTCGACCGGCGATCCGGTTGAGCGCGATGATGCGGGTGCGGTCCATCTTCGTGATGACGCACGATTCCATCGGTCTCGGAGAAGACGGTCCGACTCATCAACCCGTCGAACACCTTGCCGCCCTTCGGGCCATTCCCCAACTCGCCGTCTATCGGCCGGCCGATCCAGTCGAGACGGCAGAGTGCTGGGAACTGATTCTCGAACAGCCCCGCCGGGCTGCCCTCCTCGCATTGTCGCGACAGCCGGTCCCGCTCCTGCGCAACGAGCCTGGAAACGAAAACAAGTCGGCACGCGGTGCGTATATTTTGCGGGAGGCCGATGGCGGACCGCGCCAACTCACGTTGCTCGCGACAGGTTCGGAGGTCGATCTCGCCGTCCAGGCGCGCGACGTCCTGCAGCACGAAGGCGTGCCGACGGCCGTCGTATCGATGCCGTGCCGCCTGCTGTTCGAGGAACAGCCACGCGATTACCAGCGGGCCGTGCTGGGCGCTTCTCCCGCGAGGGTCGCGGTCGAGGCGGCGGTCGAACTGGGATGGGAGCGGTACCTCGGTCCGGCAGGCCGGTTCGTCGGCATGCACAGCTTCGGCGAGTCCGGGAAAATCAAGGACGTGTACGACAAGTTCGACATTACGGTCGATGCGGTTGTTCGCGCGGCGCATCAGACATTATCCGAAGTGTGACGTTGCTGCGCTCCGGTCGAGATGCGATGACCTCGCGGGGCTCGTGGATAGGCTTGGAGAAGTGGGCGGCCTCGATTTTCGGTGGATTCTCGCGTAGCGTTAGAATAGCGCCCCTTCTCATGGGAGACGACAATGTCCTGGTTCGTTTACGAAGTGCCCGAATATCACGAAGACGCTGCGCGCATCGAGCCCTTCAGCGACCTGCGCAGCCGTGTGCTGCAAGTGAGTGGCGTGGCCATGGCCGACGAGTTGGAAAGCGTTCGCGAGAATGCCGCGGCAACGGCAGACACCCCCGATCGTCCGCTGCGTACGCCGGAAAATCCGCATGTCTTTCCGATTCCTTACGCCGACTCCATGATCCTCGTCGGGTTCATCTTCGATCTGAAGCGCGAATTCCGGCAACTGGTCGTGTCGCCCGTGGAAATGCCTTGGCTGAAAGACGCGTAAAGCGTTGCGTCGGCGCGATCGTGCGGATCGATTGCCGCGAGCCGGCTGCTGGCCGGGCCGTTGAGCCGCGACCCGCTTGTGATGATCGTGGGCTGTGCGGTCCCGGTGCCGGTCTCGCCAACGTCATGCACGTCCTCTTCAGCATGGCCGGCGTCCTTCCGCGCCCAGCAGGTCCGGGGAGACGAACTGAATCCGCGTGATGCTCACTTTTCAAAAGCGCCGACGAAGAAGAGGCAAAGCGTGCCAAGCCCGTTCGTCTTCAAGCGATTGCTTCGCCCGGCGGGCAATGCGTCGCGTGAAATCGTTTCCCGAGCGCCCGCGATTTCCTCAACCCATCTCGTTGAAGCGCCGCCTCTCGGCCCCGTCGCGAATGGCTAGCGCGGCCGGTCGCGAAGCAGCAGACGCGACCCGACCTCCACGATCGACGTAATCGCCGGCAGCAGTTCCCTGCCCAGCGACGTCAATTCGTATTCGACGGACGGCGGCGACGTCGGCAACACGCTTCGCCGGATCACGCCCCGCTCCTCGAGATCACGCAACCTGCCGGTCAGCACCTTCGCGGTGATGGTCGGGTTGTCGCGCCGCAACTCCGAAAACCGGCGCGGGCCGTTGCTCAGGCACCAGATCAGTTCGGGTGTCCACAGGCCGCCGATCAACGCCATGCATTTCGACATCGGACAGCCGGGCAGCGGCTCCACCTTCTTTCGCATTCTCAAGCCCATCGTCGTCCCACCGAGGTTTCCATTTGGTTACTTGAAAATGATGGTAACCGATGGATAGGTGGTTTCCAACAGAAACCTTCGTCCCTACACTTGGAACCTCACCTACCGATACACGGAGAGAACGAACATGTATGCAATAACGGGAGCATCCGGGCAACTCGGGCGCCTTGTGATCGACGCATTGCTTGAAACCGTGCCGGCCAGCCGGATCGTCGCGGCGGTCAGGGATCCCGCGAAGGTGCGCGACCTCGAGGCGCGTGGCGTGGTGGTGCGCGAGGCCGACTACAAGCGGCCTGAAACGCTCGCCAGCGCGTTCGTCGGTGTCGACAAGCTCCTGCTGATCTCGTCGACCGAAGTCGCCGGCCGCGTGCCGTTGCATCGCGCGGTGATCGATGCGGCCGGACAGGCCGGTGTCTCGTTGCTCGCCTATACGAGCATGCTGCACGCGGACACTTCGCCTGCCCGGCTTGCGATCGAGCATCGGCAGACGGAAGAAGTCATTGCGGCGTCGGGCCTCCCCGCCGTCATCCTTCGCAATGGCTGGTACACCGAGAACCACCTGATGGCCCTTCCCGCGGCGCTCGAGCACGGCGCGTTCATCGGGGCCGCCAAGGCGGGGCGCTTCTCTTCCGCCGCGCGGAAGGACTATGCCGAGGCGGCAGCCGTGGTACTGACGACGGACGGCCACGCAGGAAAGACGTATGAACTCGCGGCCGACGATGCGTTCACGCTGGCGCAGCTGGCCGCGGAGGTTTCGCGGCAGTCCGGCAAGACCGTCGTCTACAACGATCTTGCGCAGGACGCCTATGCAGACGTGCTGACGAGCGCCGGGTTGCCGCCCGAGCTTGCCGGCATCCTGGCCGATGCCGACGTGGCCGCGTCGCGCGGTGCGCTGTTCGACGACGGCGGCGCCCTCGCGCGACTGATCGGTCGACCCACGACGCCGTTGGCGAGCGTCGTCGCGACTGCATTGCGCGGTTAAAGCGGGCAAGCTCCGGGGAGGCGCCGGCCAGCACCGCTCGATGTCGGGCAGTGTGGCCGGCACCTGCACAGCCGCATCGATCTCGTCGGCCGCCCTGCTGCTCGCGGCCCGTCGGAACCGGAGAATGCGCACGTTGCGGCCCGGTGCACATCACGCCGAGCGACGACGCGCGCACCGCACATCCGTCGACGTTCACGGTGGCACGTGGCTCACAACCGGTAAGTTCGCAGCGCATTGTCGACGAACAGTGCCGCGCGCTCATCGTCGCGGGCGCCCGCGACGATCTCCGCATAAGCGTGCCAGAGCGCTGGATAGCCGGCATGGAGCCGATCGACCGGGAAATTCGACGCGAACATGCAGCGCGCCGCGCCGAACACGTCGATCGCCTCCAGCACGTACGGGCGGAAACTCTCGACCGACCAGCGATGGTCGAACATCGCGAGCCCGGACAGCTTCATCGTCACGTTCGCGCGCCGCGCGAGCCCGCGCAGTCCGTCGCGCCATTCGCGCCAGCCGTGCACGCTGCTCCGGTCGACGAACATGCCCGTGTGATTGACGATCACGGGCGTGTCCGGGTGCGCATCGATGACGGCGAGCGCGGCGCCGACCTGGGCCGGGTACAGTTGCAGGTCGAACGACAAACCGAATTCGCTCAGCATCCCGAAGTTCTCGCGCCAGCGCGGCTCGGCCAGATAGTCCACGTCGACGTAGTTGTACCAGGGGTCCGGATGCCGGTTCAGCACCTGCCGGATGCCGCGCACGTTCGGATGCGCCGCCGCGTCGGCGAGCCGGATGCGTGCGTCCGGCGCGAACAGGTCGACGCCGGCGACGATGCCGTCCGGCATCCCGCCGCTCGCCGGCGCGTCGGCAAGCGCCTGCAGCCAATCGACTTCGCTCGGCGTCGTCCACGCATCGTGGATCGCCTCGACATGCACGACCTTCAGCACGTCGAGATCCGCGCCGGCGTCCGCGCGCAGGTCCGCAGGCAGGTAGCGACGAGGCAAATCCGCCACCGCGCCGGAGAACGCCGGCTGGGCGCGATCGAGCCAGCCGTAACTCAGCGCGTCGGCGTCCCAGAAATGGACATGGGGATCGACAACCTGCATGTGAGCTCCGTGAGTTCATGCGACACGACGATCCGCTGCGACGGGTCGGCACACGTCGAGCGCTGCCGATCCGTCGAACGGGCCGGTCTCATTCCAGATGAAACATCGGCGCCAGCGCTTTCTCCACCGGACGTCCGTCCGGTCCGGTCGCCATCAGGTCGGCCATGTACGCCCACCAGCGACGCATCACGTCCGTTTCGGCAAGTTGCGCGATCCGGTGATCGGCCGGCCGTTTGAGCACGGCGAACAGGTGATGGGTGTCGTCGTCGAGAAAGATCCAGTAGTCCGAAATGCCTGCTGCACGAAGCGCGTCGGCCAGTTCCGGCCAGATCGCATCGTGCCGGCGCCGGTATTCGTCCTGCTTGCCGGGGTGCAGGCGCATCCTGAAGGCGATCGTTTCCATGCCCATGCCTCGCGGTGTCATTGCAGGTTCACGTACATCCCGCCGTCGACGAGCAGCGCGGCGCCATTCACGTAGCGCGCCATGTCGGACGCGAGAAACACGACGCAGTCGGCGACGTCGTCCGGCTCGCCGAGGCGGCCGAGCGGAATCCGGCGCTCGAAGTACTCGGTCTTGCCGGGCGCGGCGAGATCGTCGTCGTTGATCTCGGTGCGGATCGTGCCGGGCAGCACCGAATTGCAGCGAATCCGGTGCGGCGCGAGCGCAACCGCGCACGACTGCATCAGCGCATGGACGCCGGCCTTGGTCGGCGTGTAGTGCGTCTGCATGCCGCCGCCGACCAGCGCGCTGATCGAACTGGTCGCGACGATCGCGCCGCCGTGCCCTTGCGCGGCCATTTGACGTGCGGCGGCCTGGGTCATGTAGAACGCGCCGTGCAGGTTCACTGCCATCGTTCTTTGCAGCAGTTCGGGCGGCAAGTCCAGAAAGCCGTGGAACGGGCAGATTCCGGCATTGCTCGCCAGCACGTCGATCCGGCCGAATCGCTCGACCGCGGCCGCGACGAGCGCGCCGGCCGTGTCGGGCTGCGCGACGTCGCCCGGTACGGCCAGCGCATCGCGCCCCGTCGCGCGAACCGCGTCGACGAGCGCGTCGATCTCGTGATCGGCCTGCGCAGGCAGCAGCGGGTTGGTCCAGTAGTTCACGACGACGTCGGCGCCATGCCGCGCACACGCCAGCGCGATCGCGCGGCCGATCCCGCGCGATCCGCCCGTCACGACGACGATCCTGTCCTCGAGCAACTTCGTCATTGCGCCCTCCTCCCTCTCGACCATCACGTGTTCGGCAGCGGCCGCCGCCGTTCGAGCCGGCCGGCCTCACGATGCGAGTGCACGCCTGCGCGCGCTCAGTGTTCGTACGGGCGCTGCATGCGCACGTCCGGATTCAGGCGCACGCCGAAACCGGGCGTGTCGGGCACCCTCATCCGTCCGCCGACCGGCACCGGCTCGTCGAGCAGCAGCGGATCGAACATCGGCACGACACGATCCGCCTGCGGCGCCATCATCAGGAATTCGGCGAACGGGCTGTTGTGCCGCGTCGCGACGAAGTGGTAGCTGTAGACCGACGAGCCGTGCGGAATCACCAGCACGCCGCGCGCGTCGGCGAGCGCCGAGATCCGGATCAGCTCGGTGAGCCCGCCGCACCAACCCACGTCCGGCTGAATGATGTCGCAGCACTCCATCTCGAGCAGCATCCGGAAGCCCCAGCGGGTCGCTTCGTGCTCGCCGGTCGTGACGAGCATGCCGCGCGGCACGTCGCGGCGCAGCTTCGCGTAGCCCCAATAGTCGTCGGGCGGCAGGCATTCCTCGATCCATTTCAAACCGAGTGCGTGCGCTTCGTGCGCGAGCCGCGTCGCATACGGCACGTCGAGACTCATCCAGCAGTCGAGCATCAGCCAGAAATCGGCGCCGACGCGCGAACGCATCTCGGCCAGCGCCTCGAGATTGCGGCGCAGACCGGCCTCTCCTTCGGCCGGGCCGTGATGCAACGGCAGCTTGCCGCCGATGAAGCCCATCTCCTTCGCGAGATCGGGCCGTGCACCGGTCGCGTAGAACTCGAGCTCGTCGCGCACCTTGCCGCCGAGCAACTGATGCACGGGCTCCCGCCGGACCTTCGCGAGCAGGTCCCACAGCGCGAGATCGACGCCGGAAATCGCATTGAGTACGACGCCCTTGCGTCCGTAGTACAGCGTCGCGTAGAACATCTGATCCCACATCTTCTCGATGTCGGTCACGCGCTGCCCTTCGATGAAGCGCGCGAGATGCCGCTCGACGATGAACGCCCCGATCTCGCCGCCGGTCGTCACCGCAAACCCGACCGTTCCGTCACTGGCCTCGATTTCGATCACGAGCGTGCCGAGCACGTTGATACCGAACGACTGGCGGCTCTGTCGGTATTCGGGGTAACGCGACATCGGCGTCGCAATGTGGTCGTCGATCCAGTGACCGCTATCCTGATCGTGATAGTCGGCACCGCCACCACGCACCGTCAGCGCGCGAACCGCGCGTATCGTCGGCATGCTCATTCTTCGGGTTCCTTGGTTGGGTTATCGCGTGCGAAGGCCGCCCGTACGCGTCGTGCGCACCGGCTGCGGCGGAAATCGGAACGTCGTGCCGCGAGATGGCCGCGTCAGCGTGCCCAGCGCAGCACCAATGCGTCGAGCCGTCGCGCTATCTCGATCAGGCCCGCGCGCGTCGCCGGATGCAGCGGCGCGAGCGGGCGACGCGGCGCGTCCGATGCGATCACGCCGCCCTCCTTCATCAGCGCCTTCGCCGCCAGCAGGCCGGCCTGACGGTTCTCGTAATTGATCAACGGCAGCCATTGCTCATAGCGCGCGACCGCGTCGTCACGCTGCCCGGCCAGATACGCGGCGAGAATCGGCTGCAGCCCGTCCGGATAGCCGCCGCCGAGGATGCTGCCGGTCGCGCCTGCATCGAGATCGGCGAGCAGCGTGATCGCTTCCTCGCCGTCGAACGGCCCTTCGATCGCGTCGCCGCCGAGCGCGATCAGCTCGCGCAGCTTCGCCGCCGATTGCGGCACCTCGATCTTGAAATAGCGCAGATTCGGAATCGTGTGCGCGATGCGTGCCAGAAACGCGGCCGATACCTGCGTGCCGCTCATCGGCGCATCCTGGTACATGATCGGAATCGCGATCGCGTCGGAGAGCGTCGCATAGAACTGCTCGATCGCGGCCTCGCCGCAACGGATCGTCGCGCCGTGGTACGGCGGCATCACCATCACCATCGCCGCACCGGCCGCCTGCGCGGCGCGGCTGCGCGCCGCGCAGATCGTCGGATTGAAATGCGTGGTCGTCACGATCACCGGCACGCGCCCCGCCACGTGCTCGAGGATCGCCGCGATGAGCCGCTCGCGCTCGTCGTCGGTCAACGAAAACTGTTCCGAGTAGTTCGCGAGGATGCACAGGCCGTCCGCTCCCGCGTCGATGATGAAGTCGACACAGCGCTTCTGGCCCGGCATGTCGATCTCGCCCGACTCGGTGAAGATCGTCGGCGCGACGGAGAACGCGCCCGTATAGCGGCGGTGAATCGGCTTGGTCAAGCTCATCTGGAATCCTCTCTTGTAATAAGTGGTCCGAATTTAATGGCGCGTGGGTCGTCCGCCAATACCACGATCAATCACGCGTCACACGCGCCCGTACCGTCCTCGCAGCCCGTCCGTCACGCCGCAATAGATCGCCTTCAGCTTCAGACGCTTGTTGCGCGCATGCAGCAGCACGAACGCGACATGCTTGAGCGTGATGAGATTGATCAGCAGCATCGCCGGATAGCGCCGCCAGTAGTCGCGTGCGACGAGGATGCAGTTGCGCGCCGCATAGTAGTGGCGCAGCGGGCTCTGGTCGAATATTTCGACACGCGGCCAGTGCTGCTGCGCGGACGGGCTGCCGAGTTCGTGAGGCAGCGACACGTCGGCGTTGACGCACACCGGCACGCCGTGCGCTTGCGCGCGCATGCAGTATTCGGCGTCGACGTGGTCGATGAAGAAATCCTCGCGAAAGCGACCGAGCGCGCGATACGCGTCGAGCGAGATCGCGGTGCCCGACGAGATGATGACCGAGCACGACAGCAGGCCATGCGCGCCGCCGTGGATCGGCGTGATCTGCGCGGACCAGCGGCGCACCGTGAACAACGGCAGGTCGCGCTGAAAATTGCGGTTGAAGATCCGCGGCCCGACCAGGAAACGGCTGTCGCCCACCCGTGCGCAACCGGCCAGCATTCGGTCGAAATAGTCGTCCGGAACGTAAGAATCCTGATCGAAGATGAAGAAGACGTCGCAGCCGCGGCCGATCAGGAATTCGACGCCGGCGTTGAACGCCCCGGCGATGCCACCGCGATTGTGATTCGCGATCACGTCGACGCCGCCTTCGGCGAGCCGTGCATACAGCGCACGATCGGCGACGGGCGAATTGTCGACCGCGACGACGGCGGGGCTTTTCGCGGGCAAGGTCAGCAAATGCTCGATCTGCGCTGCGGACGGCTTGTACAGCGTGACCAACGTACCGTGTGTCATGACGGCACCTCGTGACGATCAAGTAGCGATGCGCCGCGCCGGTCGATCCGGGCGGCCCGTCCTCCTTTGCACGACTGCTTGTCTCGTCGACCGGCCCGCGCTGCCCGCTCGCATGCTGCGTGCGAGCGTCGCAAAATCCACGGCCGGTCTTGTTTTATCTTGCGTACAGCTTGACGACGCTTGCCTGGACGACGCGCGTGATCTCCTCCATCCGCCAGCGGATATGCGTGTCGGTCAGCGCCGCGCAACGTGCCGCATCGCGTTCCGCCAGCGCGTCGAGAATCTCGAGATGCTCGGTAAACGCCTCGTTGCGTCGCTGATCGACATCGACCCAGCGCACGTAGTGAATCCGCGCGTTGATCCCTTGCAGCACCCGGCCGATCTCGGCGTTGCCCGACAACGCGGCCAGCTCCAGGTGAAACTCCTCGTCCTTGACGACCAGCTCCGACGACGACATCCGCGCGGCATTCTTCATCACCTGCTTCCAGAAGCGTCGCAGCGCCTTGATGTCGTTGTCCGATGCGCGCTCGCACGCGAGCATCACCGCGGTCGTCTCGATCGAGCGACGCAATTCGAACAGATCGAACACATCCTTCCCCTCCAGTTCCCGAATGAAGAAACCGCGGTTCGGCACGAACACCAGCAGGTTTTCGGCAACGAGCCGGTTCAGTGCCTCGCGAATCGGCGTACGACTCACGTTGAAGCGCTCGGCGAGCTCCAGTTCGTTGAACCGTTCGCCCGGCCGGATCTCGTACAGCACGGCCATCTGTTTCAACTGCTCGTAAATCTCGTTGACCGTGAGGCCCGTGCGCATCGGCGCCGCGGTCTCCCGGCCAGCCATAACGGAAGTCGACATCTCGTCTCCTGGTTCCACCTGTTGTCACCGCGCGTCATTATCCATCGGCAGTTCGCCCGCGCGCGTCTTGTTGCATGCACGAGCCATGCGTCAGCGCATCAGCAAGCTGCCGAAGCCCGGCACGGGATCGTGGATGCCCGCGAGCCGCAGCGCGTGCCATGCGAGCGCGTGATTGCTCGACAAGACGGGTTTGCCTGCGCGCGCTTCGATGTCGGCCAGCGCATCGACGATACGCAGGCTCGTGCACGACACGAACACGGCATCGACGGCCGGATCGGCGGCGAGCGTCAGCACCGCGTGCTCGATCGACGCGCGCTCGATCCGGGCGACCTCGTTGTCGTCGCGGTGCTCGAACGAGCCGACCCGCACGATATCGACGCCGCGCGCGCGCAGGTACGCGGCCATCGCATCGTTGATCGTGCGCTCGTACGGCGTCAGCAGCGCGACGCCGCGCGCGCCGAGCGCCGTCAGCGCGACGCGCGCCGCGGTGATCGGCGTGGTGCACGCGACGCCCGGCCGCGCCTCGCGGATGCGCTCGAAGACGCGCTCCTCGCCCAGCACCATCGACGCCGACGTGCAGCCGAATGCGACGACGTCGAGCCGCTCGCCCGGCCGGATCAATTCAACCGCGGCGCAGATCCCGCCGTCCATCTGCGCGAGCGTCTCGGCCGTGATCTCGGCCGAATTCGCGATCCGGCTTTCGTAGAACGCGACGCCATCGATCGCGAGCAGACGCCGCCACTCGTATTCGATCGTATGATCGGTCGCCAGCACGACGAGGCCGATCGCCGCGCGCCGCGCGATGCCGGCGTCGAGCGAGAAATCGAAGCGGGCGTAGGCGCCGACGCCCGGATCGGATGCCTCGGAGGGTGACAGAAGTTCGCTCATTGCAGGGTCATCCCGGTGATGTCGATGTCGGGCCGCTTGCCGTGGATCAGATCCGCCACGATCTTCGCGGTGCCGCACGACATGGTCCAGCCCATATGGCCGTGGCCGGTGTTGAAAAACAGGTTGCGGTGCCGGGATGCGCCGATGATCGGCGTGCCCTCCGGCGTCATCGGCCGCAGCCCGGCCCAGTACGACGGCTTCGCGTAGTCCGCGCCGTTCGGGAACAGTGCCTGCGCGGTCGCGAGCATGTGCGCGAAATCGTGCGGCGAATGCGTGGTGTCGTAGCCGCTGAACTCGGCGGTCGCCGTCAGCCGCAGCCGGTCGCCGAAGCGCGCCCATGCGACGAGCTGGTTCTCCTCGACGCCGCCGAGCGCGGGCGGCTCGTGCGTGTCGCCGATCGGCAGCGTGACCGAGTACCCCTTGACCGGATAGATCGGCAGCCGGTAGCCGAGCGTGCGCGCGACGAACGGCGAGTACGCACCGAGTGCGAGCACGTATCGATCGCCGGTCACGCGGCCCTGCGACGTCTCGACATAGTCGATCGCATCGGCGCTCGCGCGCACGCCGTCGATCGACGCGCCGAAGCGGAATTCGACGCCGAGCGCGCGGCAGCGCTCGGCGAGCGCGCGCGTGAAGAGGTGCGCGTCGCCGCTCTCGTCGCTCGGGCAATGGATCGCGCCGGCGATCCCGGCCGCCGCGTGGCGCAGCGCCGGCTCGCGTTCGACGGTGGCCCGCGCGTCCAGGATGTCGAGCGGCAGGCCGTTGTCGGTCAGAATCCGCATGTTCGCGACGCCCCGCTCGAACGACGCCGGATCGCGATACAGGTACAACAGCCCGCCGCTCGTCCGGTCGTACTCGAGCCGTTCGTCGCGCGTCGCCTGCTGAAGCCGCTGCTGCGCGTAGCGACACAGCCGCACCTTGATCGACGTGTTGCGCCGCGAGCGCTCGGCCGTGCAGTTCTGCAGGAACAGCGCGCACCAGGCCCACATGCGCCAGTCGGGCGTCCATTTGAGCCGCAGCGCTTGGCCGTCGGTAAACAGCGACTTGAAGAGAATCCTGGGCGCGCGCGGCGATGCCCAGGTATACGAATGGCCCGGCGCGATCAACCCCGCGTTCGCGAAGCTCGTTTCGAGCGCGACGCCGTCGCGACGTTCGATCACCGTCACCTCGTCGCCCGCTTTCGCGAGAAAATACGCGGTGGTCACGCCGACGATGCCGCCGCCGAGCACGATCGTCTTCATCGTCCGGTTCTCCTGTCCTGGTCCTAGCTCGCGGCGATCGCCGCGATCTCGACCGTGTACTGCGGAAACGCGAGCTTCGATTCGACGCACGCGCGTGCCGGCGGCTCGCCCTGCGGCACCCACGCGTCCCATACGCCGTTCATCTCGGCGAAGCTGCGATAGTCGGCCAGCCAGATGCTCGCGGACACGATCCGGCGCTTGTCGAGCCCCGCGCTTTCGAGCAGCCGGTCGATCTTGTCGAGAATCTGCCGGGTCTGCCCCGCAACGTCGAGCGACGTGTCGTCCGCCACCTGCCCGGCGACGAATGCCAGCCCGCCCGCGACCACCAGCTGGCTCATCCGTTCACCTGCGCCGTATCGCTTGATCTCCACCATCTGACAGCCCTCCGGGAGTCGTGTCGAGTTGGGCTGATTTAAGCACTGCAATTCACCTCTGTATACACTTTTTTCAGAAATATTCGCCATTGCGCCAGATTGGCGCGCCCGTGCACCACGACTATCCATGCTCTTTATCGGCGTGCATAAATGCATGAAAATAGGGCGATTTTTCTGCTTCAGACAAGAATTCCGCAATTCCTCTCAGCGACTTGAAAATTTATTTGCAAACGATTTTTGATCTGTGATTCTGTCGACACTTCTGTATATCAAACCATGCCGCCAACCGTGCGGCCGACCATGCGACGGGAGAACGAAGATGAAGGCAAGTCAGTGGAGTGTCGGTGTCTGGATCGCGCTCGGTGCGCTTGCGTCGGGCGCTGCGCAGGCTGACGTCAGCGTGGGCGCGGTGCTGCCGCTGACCGGCGCGAGTGCGTCCATCGGCGAAGACCAGCGGCGCGGCATCGAACTCGCCGTCGCGCAAATCAATGCGAAAGGCGGCGTGCTCGGCCAGAAGCTCGCGGTGCACATCGAGGATTCGGGCGGCTCGGCCAATACCGCGCTCGACGCCGCGCGCAAGCTCGCGACCGTCGAACACGTGCCGGTCGTGCTCGGCGAGTTCTCGTCGTCGGTGACGATTCCGGTCGGACAGTTCCTGGTGCGTCAGGGCGACGTGCACATCAACATCGGCTCGTCGAGTCAGCAGGTGCGCAAGATCGGCGCGGGCTCGTTCAGCGTGATCGGGCTGGACGACCTGTCCGCGCGCTTCGCCGCGCAGGACGTGTACGCCCGCAAGCTGCGCCGCATCGCGCTGATCGCGCCGAACAACGGCTACGGCCAGGGCATCGCGGGCGAATTCAAGAAGCGTTTCGAGGCGCTCGGCGGCACGGTGGTGTCGACCGTGCTCTACACGGAAGGGCAATCGACCTATCGCCGCGAACTGGAGCAGGCGTCGCGCGCGCAGCCTGACGCGTATGTCTACAGCGCCTATGGCCAGGAGGCCGCGACGCTGAACCGGCAGGCATTCGAGATGCGGCTCAACCAGCATCCGTGGTACGGCATCTACCTGACGATGTGCACGAGCGACACGCCCGCGCAGATCGCGCAAGGCCAGATCGGCCTCGAAGTCGCCGCGCTCGGCGCGGGCGCGAAAGCGTATGCGAGCGCCTATCAGGCCGCGTACAACGAGGCGCCGCGCTCGGCGTTCGGCAGCTATGCGTACGACGCGACGCTGTTGTCCGCCGCGGCGATCGGCCGCGCGCAGTCCGTCGACCCGGCGAAGATTCGCACGGCGCTCGCGGCATTGGGCAAGTCGTATACCGGCGTGACCGGCGCGATTGCGTTCGATGCGGACGGCCAGCGGGAAGTCCAGCCGTACGAGAAGGTGGTCTACCGCCAATCGGTCGTCGCGCAGCAGTGAACGACCGCCCGCCTGGACGAACCCGAGGACACCGCCATGCTGTCATTCATTGTCGACGTATTGATTCGCACCGCCGATCTGCTGCTGGTGTCGGTCGGCCTGTCGACGCTCTATTCGCTGATCCGTTTTCCCAACATCGCCCATGTCCAGTACGCGATGCTGGGCGCATTCGCGACGCTCTGGCTGGAACGCGCCGGGCTACCGTTCGCGCTCGCGACGGCCGTGTCCTGCGCGCTGGTCGGCACGGCCGCGACGCTGCTGAACCTGCTCGTTTTCGCGCGGCTGCTGCGCTCCGGCAGCGCGGTGGCGATGATCGGCTCGCTCGCGATCTCGATGCTCGCGGTCGCGCTGGTGCTCGGCGTCGCCGGCTCGCGGCCGCAGCAGTATGCGCAGGACGTGCATCCGCCGATGGTGATTGCCGGCGTCGCGCTGTCCATGCCGCAGCTGGGCTCGATCGCATGCGGCGCCGGCGCGCTCGCGATCTTCGCGGCGCTGCTGTACCGCACCGGGCTCGGGCGGGCGATGCGTGCGCTCGCGTCGAATCGCGCGCTGGCGCTCGCGACCGGCATCGACGCGACGCGCGTGACCAACGTGATCACGTTCGCGAGCGGCGTGCTGGCGGCGCTCGGCGGCACGATGCTCGGCGCCACCGAGAGCGTGCATGTGAATCTCGGCTACGGATTGCTGATCCCGGTGTTTTCCGCGGCGATCCTGGGCGGTCTCGGCAACCCGCTCGGCGCCGCGGCCGGCGCGCTGTTGATCGCGGTGGCCGAAACCGTCGCACTGAACGTCGATTTCGGCGGGCTCGTCGATCGGCCGATGCAATTCTTTCCGGTCGAGTACGTCGGCGCGGTGTCGTTCGCGATCCTGCTCGCCGCATTGATCTTCCGGCCCTATGGCATCTTCGATCGGGAGGTGCGGCGTGTCTAGCTTCGTCATCCATCTGCTGACCGTCGGCTGCCTGTACGCGACGATGGCGCTCGGGTTGAACCTGCAGGCCGGCTATGCGGGACTCGTCAATTTCGGCTTCATTGCGTTCAGCGGGCTCGGCGCGTACGCGGCCGGCATCGCGTCGCAGCTCGGCTGGCCGTTGCCGTCGGCCCTGGCGCTCGCGCTGGCCGCCGCGGGTGCGCTGGCGGTCGTCGTCGCGCGGCTCGGACGGCAGCTATCCGCCGACTACTGGGGGATCGCAACGCTCGCGATCGCCGAGATCCTGCGCACGATCGCGCTCAACGAAAGCTGGCTCACCGGCGGCGCGCAAGGCATTGGCGGGATCGCGCCGCTGTTCCCCGGGCTGCGCGCGCCGTGGGCCGATCTCGCGTTCCTCGCGGTCACGGCCGGCTGCCTCGCGCTCACCTACGCGGCGTACCGGCGCCTGACCTCGAGCCGCTTCGGCCGCGCGCTGAAGGTGATGCGCGAAGAACCCGCGCTCGCGGTCTGCTTCGGCTACGATCCGCTCGCGCTGAAGACGCGTGCATGCATCGCGGGCGCGCTGCCCGCCGCGCTGGCCGGGGCGCTCGCCGCGTGGTACATCGGCTATGTCGGGCCGGACGCGATGATCGCGTCCGAGACCTTCGCGCTCTGGACCGTCGTGATGGTCGGCGGCCTCGGCAGCCACCAGGGCGTGCTGGTCGGCACGCTGATCGTGCAGGCCGTCTACGCGCTCGCGCCGTTTCTCAAGGATTGGCTCGACGTCGGCAGCGACCTGACCGGCGCGGTGCGGCTGGGCCTGGTCGGCGTGATGCTGCTCGCATGCGTGCTGTGGCGGCCGCACGGGCTCGTGCCCGAACGCCTGGAGGTGCGGCCATGAGCGCGCTGCTCGATCTCGACGGCGTGACGATCCGCTACGGCGAGAACGTCGTCTTGTCCGGGGTCACGCTGTCGGTCGACGGCGGCGAGATCGTCGGATTGCTCGGCCCGAACGGCTCCGGCAAGAGCACCGCGCTCAACGCGATCACCGGCTTCGCGCCGCTCGCGGCGGGCGCCATCCGCTTCGACGGTCGGCGGATCGACACGCTGTCGCCGCACACGATCGCGCGGCTGGGTGTACGCCGCACGTTCCAGTTGCCGTCGATGCCCGCGCGCATGTCGGTGCTCGAACTCGCGATGGCGGCTTCGTCCGCCCGCCACGGCATCGCCGCCGCCCTCTGGCGCGGCCGTGCGACGCGCGCGCTCGATGCCGATACCCGTGCACGCGCCGCCGCGTTGCTGGACGAACTGAAACTGTCCGGCGTCGCGCACCTCTCCGCCGCGTCGATTTCCGGCGGCCAGAAGAAGCTGCTGGGCATCGCGTGCGCGATGATGACCGAGCCCAAACTGCTGCTGCTCGACGAGCCGACCGCCGGCGTGCACCCGAACCTGCGCGGCGAACTGATCGACGAGCTGCAACGGATTCGTAAAACGGGCGTCACGCTGGTCGTCATCGAGCACGACATGCATTTCATCCGCGAGCTGTGCGACCGCTGCATCGTACTCGACCGTGGCGTGACGATCGCGAACTGCCGGCCGGCCGAGCTGGAGCGCAACCGTCGCGTGCTCGACGCGTATCTCGGGCGTGCCCATGTCGCCCCTCGTCCGCTGGAGGCGTCATGATCGACGTGCGCGAACTCGTCGCCGGCTATACGCCCGAAGTCGACATCCTGCATGGCGTGTCGCTTGCGGTCGGCGCCATCGACATCGTGACGATCCTCGGCCCGAACGGCTGCGGAAAATCGACGCTGCTGAAGGCGATCGCGGGCTTCGTGCTGCCGCGTGCGGGCAGTGTGACGATCCAGGGCACGGACGTGGCACGCGTGCCGGTTCATCGAAAGATCCGCGAGTACGGGATCGGCTTCGTGCCGCAGACCGACAACGTGTTCGCGTCGCTGACCGTGCGGGAAAACCTGATGCTCGGCGGCCAGTCGATGTCCGCGTTTCCGCGCGAGGCGCGGATCGACGAGCTGTGCGAGCAGTACCCGGTCCTGCGGCGTCGCTACCGGTCGCTCGCGGGCGCCTTGTCCGGCGGCGAGCGGCAAATCGTGTCGCTCGCGCGTGCACTGATGCCGCGCCCGGTGTTGCTGCTGCTCGACGAGCCGTCGGCCGGCCTGTCGCCGAAGATGGTCGACGAGGTGTTCGACGCGATCGTCCGGATGCGCGACACCGAGCACATCGGCGTGCTGATGGTCGAGCAGAATGCGATCGAAGCGCTGCGCATCGCGGATCGCGGCATCGTGCTGACGATGGGGCGCGTCGCGCTCGAAGGCCCCGCGGCCGCGTTGCTCGACAGCGACGAGATGCGACGCCTGTACCTTGGCGGGAGAGCCGCATGAGCGGCGGGAGCGCCACGCCGGCCGCCGGCGCCTACCCATCCGCCGCGGCGCGCCCCGTGCTCGTGATGGTCGCGCTCGCGTGCGGCTTCGTGATGGCCATGCTCGACGTGACGATCGTCAACGTCGCGCTGAAGGCCATGGAAACCAGCCTGTCGATGTCGCTGACCGCGCTGGTGTGGGTCGTCGATGCGTACACGCTCAGCTTCGCCGCGCTGCTGCTACTCGGCGGCGCGCTCGCGAACCGCTACGGGTCGAAGGCCGTCTACGTCGCCGGGCTCGCGCTGTTCGTCGGCGCGTCGGTGCTGTGCGCGGCCGCGCAGTCCAGCGGCGCACTGGTCGCGGCGCGCCTCGCACAGGGTGTCGGCGCGGCGCTCTTCATGCCGAGTTCGCTGAGCCTGCTCACGCTCGCGTTCCCGCCGGGGCCGATGCGCACGCGGATGATCGGCATCTGGGGCGCGCTGGTGTCGGCCGCGATGGCGCTCGGCCCCTGCGTCGGCGGCGTGCTGGTCGACGCGATCGGCTGGCGTGGCATCTTCTGGGTGAACCTGCCGGTCGGTGCGGCCGGCCTGTGGCTCACGTACCGGCATATCGCGCGGGCGCCGCGTCATCCCGGCCCGTTGAATGCGCTCGGCCATCTGTTCGGCGCGCTCGCGCTCGCCGCGCTGAGCTTCACGCTGATCGAAGGGCCCAGCGCCGGCTGGCGCTCGCCGTCGATCGTCGCCGGCGTGGCCGCGACGTTGGCCGCCACCGCGGCATTCGCGTTGCGCGAGCGCTACGCGCACTCGCGCATCCTGTCGCCGGCGCTGCTCGCGAACCGGCGCTTCGTCGCGGGCAGCACGCTGGGCCTCGCGATCAACTTCGGCATTCTCGCCGAGATCTTTCTGTTGAGCCTCTATTTGCAGAACGTGCGCGGCGCGAGCGCGCTCGTCGCCGGCTTCGAGCTGTTTCCGCTGATGGCGATGTTCGGCATCGGCAATCTCGCGTCCGCGAAGGTAAGCGCCCGGCTCGGCACGCGCCGCACGCTGCTCGTCGGGCTCGCGCTCGCCGCGCTCGGCAGCGTGGCGCTCGTCGGCGTCTCGGCGATGCCGTATCCGGTGCTGGCCGTCGCGGTCGGCCTCGCGAACTTCGGCGCCGGGCAGGCCATTCCCGCGATGAATCTCGTCGTGATGCAGTCGGCCGATGCGGCGGACGCGAATCTTGCCGCCGCGTCGCTGAACGCGAGCCGGCAGATCGGTTCGCTCGTCGGCATCGCGATCGCGTCGGTGATCCTGCACGTGATCGACGACCCGGACCGCGCGACGGCCGCCGGCTTCGCGGTGATCGCCGCGCTGTACGCGTTCGGCTTCGCGATCGTATTCCGCGCGATTCACGCCGGGGGCGCCGAGCAGCCGTAGCCGCGCGTGCACGGTCTCGACGGCCATCGGGCGCAGTCGGTGCAATCGAAGCATTCGGTGTATTCCGCGTATCACGCACGCATTTTTCCTCTTGCAGCGAGGGACCTCATGCAAACAGCGATTGGCCGTAAAGGACTGATTCTGGCGGGCGGCTCGGGCACCCGGCTCCATCCGCTCACGCATTCGGTGTCGAAGCAATTGATGCCGGTGTACGACAAACCGATGATCTATTACCCGCTCAGCACGATCATGCTGTCCGGCATCCGCGACGTGCTGATCATCTCGACGCCGCGCGATCTCGACGCGTTCCGGCAACTGCTCGGCGACGGCGGCCAGTGGGGCATGAGCTTTTCGTATGCAGTGCAGCCGAGCCCCGACGGTCTTGCGCAGGCGTTCGTGATCGGTGCGCCGTTCATCGGTCGCGACGCGGCGACGCTCGTGCTCGGCGACAACATCTATCACGGGCCCGCGCTGTCGTCGCTGCTGCAACAGGCCGCCGCGCGGACGACCGGCGCGACCGTGTTCGGCTATTACGTGCGCGATCCGGAGCGCTACGGCGTCGTGTCGTTCGACGCGGATGGCCGCGCGATCGACCTCGAGGAGAAGCCGCGCGAGCCGAAGTCGAACTATGCGGTCACCGGCCTCTATTTCTACGACAACGACGTCGTCGAACTCGCGAAGGCCGTGCGACCGTCGGCCCGCGGCGAACTGGAAATCACCGACCTGAATCTCGCCTATCTCGCGCGCGGCGCGCTGAACGTCGAGATACTCGGGCGCGGCTACGCATGGCTCGACACCGGCACGCACGAATCGCTGCTCGACGCGGCCAATTTCATCCAGGTGATGCAGGCGCGGCAGGGCCTGCAGATCGCGTGTCCCGAGGAAATCGCGTACCGGCTCGGCTGGATCGATGCGGAGCAGCTCGAAACGCTCGCCCACAAGCTCGCGAAAAGCGGTTACGGCCGCTATCTGCTCGATCTGCTGAGCAAGGAGGTCGCGGCATGACACGCGTGATCGAAACGCCGTTGCCCGGCGTGCTGGTGATCGAGCCCGGCGTGTTCGGCGATGCACGCGGCTTTTTCGTCGAAAGCTTCCGGGCAAGCTGGCTGCGCGACGCAGGCGTCGACGCGACCTTCGTCCAGGACAACCAGTCGCGCTCGCGTCGCGGCGTGCTGCGCGGGCTGCACTACCAGCGGGTGAATCCGCAAGGCAAGCTGGTGCACGCGGCGCGCGGCGCGGTGTACGACGTCGCCGTCGACATTCGGCGCGGCTCGCCGTTTTTCGGCTGCTGGTTCGGTGCGCGGCTCGACGACGTATCGCACCGGATGCTATGGATTCCGCCCGGCTTCGCACACGGCTTTTGCGTGTTGTCCGACGAGGCCGACTTCGCGTACAAGTGCACGCAGTACTACGATCCCGATTCGGATGCGGGCGTGCGCTGGGACGATCCGGAGATCGGCATCGACTGGCCGGATGCCGGCGCGCCGTATCAGCTGTCGGACAAGGATCGTCGGCAGCCTCCGCTCGCCGAGCTGGCCGCCGGCGCGCCGACGCTGCTGCCGACATACGGGGAGGCGCGATGACGATCGTCGTGACCGGCGCGCTCGGCCAGGTCGGCCGCGAACTGGTGCTGCGCGCGGGTCGGCAGCCGCTCGTCGGGCTGTCGCGCGCGGCGCTCGACATCGCCGATGCAGGCGCGGTGCGCCGCGCGCTCGACGAACACCGGGCCGCGCTCGTGATCAATGCCGCCGGATGGACCGCCGTCGACCGCGCGGAGGCCGAACCCGATGCAGCCTGGCGCGCGAACCGCGACGGGCCGGCCGTGCTGGCCGACGCGTGCGCCGCGCTCGGGATTCCGCTGATTCATCTGTCGACCGACTACGTGTTCGACGGCCGCACGCCCGGCCCGTATGCGGAAACCGACGCCGTCGCGCCGCTCGGCGCGTACGGCCGGAGCAAGCTCGCGGGCGAGGAAGCGGTGCGCGAGCGGTTGCCCGACCGTCATCTGATTCTGCGAGTCGCATGGGTGTTCGGCGCGCACGGCAGCAATTTCGTGCGCACGATGCTGCGCCTGGCGCGCGAACGCGAAGTCGTCGGCGTGGTCGCCGATCAGTACGGCGGCCCGACGCACGCCGGTGCGATCGCCGACGCGCTGCTGACGATCGCGGCGCGATACCGGGCCGGCGAAGCGCTGCGCTGGGGCACCTATCACCTGTGCGGCACGCCCGTGACCACGTGGCACGGCTTCGCCGAAGCGATCTTCGCCGATGCGCGGCGCACCGGCCTCATCGATCGCGTGCCGTGGGTCCGACCGATCCGGACCGACGCCTATCCGTTGCCCGCGCCGAGACCGGCGAACTCCGCGCTCGACTGCAGCCTCCTGCGAGAACACTTCGGGGTCGAATCGCCTTCGTGGATCGCGGGTCTCACCGAAGTGTTTGCCACCTGGAAGCGAACCACATGAGCTATCGACCGAAACATGTTCTCGTGACGGGCGGCGCCGGTTTCATCGGCGCCAATTTCGTGCGTCATCTGCTCGAAAGCGATCCGCAGGTCAGCGTCACCACGCTGGATCTGCTGACCTATGCGGGCAGCCTCGACAATCTCGGCGACGACCTGCCGGGCGCCGATCGTCATCGGTTCGTCCTCGGCGACATCTGCGACCGACCGCTCGTCGAGTCGCTGCTGCGCGACCATGCGATCGACACCGTCGTCCACTTCGCGGCCGAAAGCCACGTCGACCGCTCGATCGACGGTCCCGGCGAATTCGTCCGCACGAACGTGCTCGGCACCTGGACGCTGCTCGATGCATGCCGCCAGCTGTGGCTGAACGATCAAAAGCTGGGCAAGGCCGACGCTCACGCGCGCCGCCGCTTTCACCATATCGGTACCGACGAGGTGTACGGCTCGCTGGGCCCCGACGACCCGCCGTTTTCCGAAACGACGCCGTATGCGCCGAATTCTCCGTACTCGGCCACCAAGGCAAGCTCGGACCATCTCGTGCGCGCCTATTTCCATACGTACGGACTGCCCGTCACCACGACGAACTGCTCGAACAATTACGGGCCGCGCCAGCACGGCGAGAAGTTCATTCCGACCGTGATCAGTCATTGCCTCGAAGGCACCGAGATCCCCGTGTACGGCGACGGCGCGAACGTGCGCGACTGGCTGTACGTCGACGACCATTGCCGCGCGATCGACGCGGTCATCCGGCGCGGGACGGTCGGCGAGACGTACACCGTCGGCGGCTGCAACGAATGGCGCAACGTCGACATCGTCGCGCTGATCTGTACGCTGCTCGACGCGCGACGGCCCGAACACGCGCCGCATGCGCGCCTCGTCCGGTTCGTCACCGATCGCGCGGGTCACGACCGGCGCTATGCGATCGACGCGGGGAAGCTCGCCCGCGAACTGCAATGGCGGCCGGCGGAGAGCTTCGAAACGGGGATCGTGAAGACGCTGGATTGGTATGTATAGGGGCGGCGGCGCACGGCACGTCGATGTCGCGCCGTGCTTCTGAGCGAGGCCGACAGGCAAGCCCCGGTGGCTGCGGCACCCCACAAATCTTTCGATTTGAAAGCTTTGTATGCGGCCCGCCGGCTACGACTCGGCGCCGTCCGTTCGACCGCTGAATGCGATCGACGGGGCGGTCGGAATGACGCCCTCCCCCCCCCCCCCCCCCCCCCTTGAAATTCACTCGACGTATCCTATTTTAGGTATCGCTCAAGGCAGTCGCGGTTGACGCGCTGCGTGTTTCGATTTGTTAGTCAGCGAGCTTCTCGCGGATGGACGAACTGGAGCGCGTGGTCCGGTTCGTCCCTTCGCAGGGGCACAACAGGAGCCAGTCATGAGCGATATCTTCTTCCCCACCGACCTGCTGGCGGAATTCGACCGCCTGCAACGGCAGATGGCCAGCGTGTTCACGGGCTTTCCGGCCAGTCTGCGCGCGCCGCGTCCCGGTGCATTTCCACCGGTCAATATCGGCAGCACCGACGACACGATCGAGATCGTCGCGTTCGCGCCGGGTCTCGACCCCGCGAAGATCGACATCTCCGTCGATCGCCGGCTGCTGACGATCAGCGGCGAGCGTACGCCTCCGGACGACGGCACGACCGACGACGAACGACGCGTCTACGCGAACGAGCGGTTCATGGGCGCGTTCCGCCGCGTGGTCGAACTGCCGCAGCACGCGGACCCCGACAAGATCGAGGCACGCTATACGAATGGCTGCCTGACGATCAGCGTCGGCAAGTCGGAAGCATCGAAGCCGCGGGCCATTACCGTCCAGTAAACAGCACGACGTCACGAACGCATGACGGAGGACATCATGAGTGACACGAACACGACCGAACTGACCACCCGTGCGGCCGATACGCGAACGGCCGTGACGAACCGCGAATCGGCTCAGCGCGACACGCCGCGCACGCGGATTGCGCCAGCCGTCGACATCGTCGAGGACGCGCACGGCATCACGTTGTACGCGGACCTGCCGGGCGTGCCGCGCGACAAGCTCGACGTCCGCGTGCACGACGGCAGCCTCGCCATCGACGCGGAGGCCGTCGTTCCGACGCCGCCGGGCTTGCGTCTGCAACACGGTGAAGTGCAGCATCCGCACTTCTCGCGCGCATTCACGCTGAGCCCGGATTTCGACGTGTCGCGGATCGACGCGCAACTGCGCGACGGCGTGCTGAAACTGAGCATCCCGCGACGCGAGGAAGCGAAGCCGCGGCGGATCGCGGTGACCGCGGGGTAAGTGGACGCGCGGGAGCGTTTCGTCAACCCGCGGTCCGCGCGGCTTGCGCCGCGTCGGCCGTCGGGTGGACCTCCCGCGCTTGCATTCGCGGCGTGACGTGCTGCGACAGCGCAGTCGTCGCACATGTCGCATTTCCGTGCAGGAGGCATCCGATGCATACCCACACGACGATCGAACATGGCGGATATGCGGTCCGGGCCGTGGTGACCGACACGGAGACGGGCCGCTATTCGGCGACGGCGATCCTAATGGATCGCGACGGTGAAACCCGGGCGCTCGGCGTCGACGGCGACTTCGCCGATACCCGCGAAGCCCGCGACCAGGCGCTCGAACTCGCGCTCGCATGGATCCAGCGACGGTCGGTCGTGTCGGACCGTTATGTGAGACGCAATCGAGCCGCGCCGAGCCGCGCGTTGGGCAACGCGCCGCGCGTACGCCGACAAGCGTGACGCGGATTGCGGTTGCTGTCGGCGACGGCCCGGCTGCCCGCGCACGCCGGCGCACGCCCGCGCATTGGGTTGCCGTGCGCGGGCAGCCGGGTCGCTCGTCGGCGCTCGAAGCGCCGCGCACCGGTCGGTATTTGACTGCCGGGTGCATCGCCGATGCCGGCGTGCGCTCCCGTCGCGGCCGAATCCCGACCGCTTCGCATCGCCGACCGGCAAGGTCTCGTTGCGCAGCGACACGCGGGTGTCGAACGACCGAACGCTCATCCGAGCCACGACCTGATATTCGCGCGCATCGCGCCGGCCGAGATCCCGTAACGGTCGTGCAGCGTCGGCAGTGCGCCCGCGGCGAGATACGCGTCCGGCAGTGCGATCTGCCGGAACGGGACCGCGACGCCGGCGCCGAGCAACGCGGTCGCGACCGCTTCGCCGAGCCCGCCGACCACCGTATGGTTCTCCGCGACGACGACCATGCGCCCTTTGCGCGCGGCCTCGCGGACGATGGTCGCCGTGTCGAGCGGCTTGATCGTCGGTACGTGCAGCACGGCGACATCGACGCGATCGGCTTCGAGCGCCTTCGCGACCTCGAGCGCGCGCATCGTCATGATCCCGGACGAGATCAGCAGCACGTCGTTGCCGTCGCGCAGCAGCTTGGCCTTGCCGAGTTCGAAACGGTAATCGTATTCGTCGAGCACGACCGGCACGTTGCCGCGCAGCAAACGCGCGTACACCGGCCCCTTGTGCGCGGCGATGGCCGGCACCATCTGTTCGATGTCGAGCGCGTCGCATGGGTCGATCACGGTCATGTTCGGCATCGCGCGCATCAGCGCCAGATCCTCGGCGGCCTGATGGCTCGGCCCGTAGCCGGTCGTGAGCCCCGGCAATGCGCACACCAGCTTCACGTCGAGATTGTCCTCGGCGATCGCCTGATGAATGAAGTCGTACGCCCGGCGCGTGGCAAACACCGCATAGGTCGTGACGAACGGCTGGGCGCCTTCGTGCGCGAACCCGGCGGCGGCTCCCATCAGCAGTTGCTCGGCCATGCCCATCTGGTAGTAGCGTTCGGGAAAGGCGTTCGCGAAGATGTGCAGGTCGGTGTACTTGCCGAGATCGGCCGTCATCCCGATCACGTCGCCGTTCGTGCGGGCAAGTTCGGTCAGTGCATGGCCGAACGGTGCGGAGCGGGTCGCCTGCCCTTCCGCCGCGATGGACGCGATCATCGCGGAAGTCTTCAGACGCGGCTTGTTGTCGACGGTGCTCATGCATGCCTCCCTGCTTCGAGTGCGTCGAGCGCGAGTTGCCACTCGTGCGCATCGACCCGGATGAAATGGCTCTTCTCGCGTGCTTCGAGGAACGGCACGCCGCACCCCATCTTCGTGTCGCAGACGATGATGCGCGGCTGCGGTGCGCCATGCCGGCGCGCCTGGTCGAACGCACGCTTCACCGCGTCGATGTCGTTGCCGTCGATGCGTTGCACGTACCAGCCGAACGCCTCGAGCTTGTCGACCAGCGGCTCGAACGCCATGACCTGGGATGACGGGCCGTCGGCCTGCTGGTTGTTCACGTCGACGATCGCGATCAGGTTCTCGAGCTTCCAGTGCGCGGCCGACATCAGCCCTTCCCAGATCGCGCCTTCGTCGAGCTCGCCATCGGAGAACAGCGTGTAGACGAACGCATCGGAGCCCTTGCGCTTCAGGCCGAGACAACGGCCGACCGCGATCGTCAGGCCCTGCCCGAGCGAGCCGCCGGACATTTCCATGCCGGGCGTGTAGCTCGCCATCCCGGACATCGGCAAGCGGCTATCGTCGCTGCCGTAGGTTTCTAGTTCCGCGGCCGGCAGGATGCCGGCTTCGAACAGCGCCGCGTACAGCGCGATCGCATAGTGCCCGTTCGACAGCAGGAAGCGGTCGCGCCCTTCCCATTCGGGATCGTCGGCGCGATAGCGCATCGCGCCGAAATACGCGACGGCCAGCACGTCGGCGATGTCGAGCGCCTGGCCGACATAGCCCTGCCCTTGCACTTCGCCCATCAGCACGGCGTTTCTACGGATGCGGTACGCGCGCTCGGCGAGCGTGACCGCTTCTTGGATGGTTTCGGTAGCCATCGATAGCTCCAGTATCGGGTCGGAAAGAATGCCAATCGATTCATCGATTGACGGATCGCGGCACGAGGAACACCAGCAGCGCACCGGCCGTGATCGCGACGGAGATGAACACGAGCCCCGCGGTGGACTTGCCGGTCAGGTCGTTCAGCCAGCCGACGATCGCCGGCGAGAAGAAACCCGCGAGATTCGCAAAGCAGTTGACCGCGGCGATGCCCGCTGCCGCCGACATCCCGCCCAGCAACGCGGTGGGCAGCGACCAGAACTGCGACGACGACGCGAGGATGCCGGCGGACGCGATGCTCAGGCATACGATCGACGCGCCGACGCTGCCGAGCATCGGCAACGTGGCGAAGCCCGCCGCCGCGACCAGCATCGGTACCGCGAGATGGAAGCGGCGCTCGCGGCGACGATCCGCGCTGCTGCCGATCAGCGGCAGCGCGACGATCGCACAGGCGTACGGAATCGCGGTGAACAGGCCGACCCACAGCGGATCGGCGACGCCGGCCTTGCGAATGATCGTCGGCAGCCAGAACGTGAGGCCGTACTGGCCGAGCACCACGCAGAAGTAGATCGCTGCCATCAGCCACAGGCGGCGGTCCGCGACGAACGTACGAATCGACAGGTGGGCGGTGGTGTGTTCGGCATCGGTCGACACGTTGCGCGCCAGCAAGGCTTTTTCGGCATCGGTCAGCCATTTCGCGCCGGCGATGCCGTCGTCGAGATACAGCAGGATCGCGAAGCCGAGCACGAACGAAGGCAGCGCCTCGAGCAGGAACAACCACTTCCAGCCCGCCATCGACATCGTGCCGTGCAGGGAATGCATGATCGCGCCCGACAGCGGCCCGCCGACGATCCCGGCGAGCGGAATCGCCATGAAGAACAGCGACAGCGCCTTCGCGCGCCGAGCCGACGGGAACCAGTACGTGAGGTACAGGATCACGCCCGGCGCGAAGCCGGCTTCGGCGACGCCGAGCAGAAACCGCAGCACGTAGAACGCGGTGGGCGACTTGACGAACACGAAGCTCGCCGAGATCGCCGCCCAGGTCAGCATGATCCGCGCGAGCCAGCGGCGCGCGCCGACGCGATGCAGGATCAGGTTGCTCGGCACCTCGAACAGAAAATAGCCGAGGAAGAAGATGCCTGCGCCCATCCCGTAGACCGTCTCGCTGAAGCGCAGGTCGTTGAGCATCTGCAGTTTCGCGAAGCCGACGTTGACACGGTCGAGATACGCGCCGAGATAGCACAACATCAGGAACGGGATCAGCCGGCGCGCGACCTTCGCGTAGGTGGCCGCTTCGAACGTCTGCGCGTCGTCCCGTTGCAGCGGCTCGCCGTGGACCGGCGGTGCGGGGTACTTTGCTCTCATCTTTGTCTCCTGCCATGGCCCCGGGTTGTCCCGGGTGCATGAGGGTCGGCGCCGCGCTTCGGGCGGCGCCGTTCTCAGTGAATCAGCATCCCGCCGTTGACGTCGAGCGTGACGCCCGTCAGATAGCTCGACAGATCGCTCAGCAGGAACAGGCACGCATGGGCGACATCGGCGGCATCGCCGAGCCGGCCGAGCGGAATGCCCTTGACGATGTCCTCGCGCATGTCGGGCGTCAGCTTGTCGCCGGTGATGTCGGTCTGGATCAGGCCCGGCGTGATCGAATTGACGCGGATGCGGTCGGCGCCGAATTCGCGCGCCATCGCCTTCGCGAGGCCGAGCACGCCGGCTTTGGCGGCGCTGTAGTGCGGGCCGCCGAAAATGCCGCCGCCGCGTTGCGCGGACACCGACGACATGCAGACGATGCTGCCGCTGCGCTGCGCCTTCATCGTGGGCAACACCGCTTGCGACATGTAGAGCGTGCCGCGCAGGTTCACGTCGACGATCGCATCGAAGTCGCGCGCCGAGATATCCAGCGTGCGCACGGGCTGCGTGATGCCGGCATTGTTCACGAGGCCGTCGATGCGGCCGAAGTGCGCCAGCGCCGCGCGGGCTGCGGCCACGCACGCGTCGTGGTCGGTCACGTCGCACGCGAGGCCGAGATGATCCGGGCCGAGCTCTGCGGCGGCGGCCTCCGCGTCTTCGCGGCGAAGGTCGAGGATCGCCACGCGTGCGCCGTGCGCGGCCAGCGCGCGGGCGGTGGCCTTGCCGATCCCGCGCGGCGATGCGGCGCCGGTCACGATGATGGTTCTGTCGTCAAGCAACATCGCATGTCTCCTGTGTTGATGTGTTGCCCGGAGTGTCCCCTCACCGGACACCCGCATCAACGCGGAAACGTTCAGCCATAGCTGAGAAAATTTCAGGTGACGGCGCGCGGCCCGTCGCCGATGCTGCGATGCAAAATCACGGATGCGCCGGCGGCCGCGCTGCGTGGCTCGCCCCGTCGTGACCCGCGACCTCCCGTTCGATCCAGGTCAGGAAGCGCTTCACGCGAGGCAGCTCCGCGTTCTGCCGCGGGTAAACGAGATGATGCGCGCCGACTTCGACCGCATGGGTCGCGTCGAAGACCGGCACCAGCAGCCCTTCGCGGATCTTCACCGACGCGAGCATCAGGCTTTCGAGCGCGATGCCGAGGCCGAGCGCGGCGGTTTCGAGCGACATGTACGAACGATCGAACGAAAAATCGAAGGTCTTCTGGGCCGCCAGCGGCACGCCGGCGCGGCCGAACCACTGCTTCCACTGGACCAGCGGGGTTTCGGAATAGATCAGCCGGTGCGCGAGCAGGTCTTCCGGCGCGTTCACCGGGTGCCGCTCGAGATAGCGCGGCGACGCGAGCGGCGCGATGAACTCGCCGCGCACGGTCCGGACCTCGAGGTTGTCCCAGTTGCCGTAGCCGTGCCGGACGTCGATATCGTAGAAGCCGTTCGAGAACGACACGTTTTCGTAGGAGCACGCGAGGTTCAGCTGGATGTCGCCGTTCGCCTCCTGAAACGACGACAGCCGCGGCAGCAGCCACATCAGCCCGAAGCTCGGGCTCGAGTGCACGCGCAGGATGTCGACTTCGGTGCGGCTCGACGCGCGCTCGGTCGCGCGGCTCAGGTCGGCCAGCGAGCCGGTGACGTCGGCCAGGTAGCGTTCGCCGGTCGGCGTGAGAACGAGGCCGCGCCCCGAACGCTGAAACAGCGGCTGACCGATCTGCGATTCGAGGTTGCTGAGCTGATGGCTCACGGCGGACGCGGTCAGGCCGAGCTCTTCCGCCGCACGGTTGACGCTTTTGGTCCGGGCGACGCTTTCGAACGCGATGATGGCCTTGAGCGGCGGAATGCGCATGCTGGAATCCGTTGAAGAGAGCGACTCGCCCGACTGGCCGGCGCCAGCGCTGAATCGTCGTCGGGGCGAAAGCGATACGGTACATCAGGATGCGGCGTCGGGACGATCGATTCGCGGCGCGGCCCGCGAGACGCCGGCCGGGCGCCACACAGCGCCGCGCCGACGCTGCCGCCCGGACGACGCGCCACGCATGGCGCGGACGGAATCATGCACAATGCTGCGCATCTGAGTGGTGGAGAGAGACCGGTGGGCATCAATTTCGATTTGACCGACTTGCAGGCGTTCCGTGCGGTCGTGGAAACGGGCAGTTTCCGCAAGGCCGCCGAAGCGGTCAACCTCTCCCAGCCCGCGCTGAGCCGCCGGATCGACAAGCTCGAAGACGCGCTCGGCGTGCGGCTCTTCGAGCGCACCACGCGCCGCGTCGCGCTCACCACCGTCGGCCGCGTGTTCGCGCAGAGCGCCGAACAATTGCTCGACGATCTCGACGCCGCGCTGCTCGGCATCCGCGACGTGTCGTCGAGCCGCCTCGGCCATGTGACGATCGCGTGCGTGCCGTCGGTCGCCTACTATTTCCTGCCGCCCATCATCGCCCGCTATCATCGGCGCTTTCCGCGCATCCGGGTCAAGCTGCTCGACGCCGGCGCCAACGAGGTGCTCGGCGCCGTCATCAGCGGCGAGGCGGATTTCGGCGTGAGCTTCATCGGCAGCCAGGAGGCGGAGATCGAGTTCAAGGTCCTGCTCCAGGAACGGTTCGTCGCCGCCTGTCGCCGCGACCACCCGCTCGCGCGCAAGAAGCGCGCGACCTGGAACGAACTGTATGAACACGATTACGTCTCGGTGGACAAGACTTCCGGTAACCGCCTGCTGCTCGACCAGGCCTTGGCCGCCGTCGCGCCGCGCAAGCCGAGCGTGTGCGAGGCGCGCCACGTCACGACCCTGCTCGGGCTGATCGAGGCGGGCCTCGGCGTCGCCGCGGTGCCGTCGATGGCGATGCCGGGGCATGACCACCCTGTCCTCACGAGCGTGCCGCTCGTCGAGCCGGCCGTGAAGCGGCGCGTGGGCATCGTCAAGCGGCGCGGGCGCTCGCTGACGCCGGCCGCCGAGGCGTTTTACCGGATGGTCGTCGATGCGAAGAACGCGAAGCGCGGCGACGCCGGCGGCGGCGGCGCATCGGCATGACGACGACGGAACGCAAACGAAGGAAGACGGCATCGTGAGGTGGACCCGGCTGTTCAAATCGCTTTACGTGCAGGTCCTGCTTGCGATGATGCTCGGCATCGGCATCGGTCACGTGTGGCCGGCGGCGGGCGCGATGCTCAAGCCGCTCAGCGACGCCTTCGTCGCGCTCGTGAAGATGACCATCGCGCCGATCGTCTTCTGCACGATCGTGTCGGGCATCACGTCGTTGTCGAACGGGCGGGCCATCGGCCGCACCATCGTGCGGGCGCTCGCGCTCTTCTATCTGTTGACGGCCGCCGCGCTCGCGTTCGGGCTCGTCACCGCGTACGCGCTGCAACCGGGCGCCGGCATGCACATCGACGCCCGTCATCTGGATGCGAGCCTCCTCGCGCCCTATGCGAAGCATGCGGAGCCGCGCAGCCTGGTGGCGTTCGCGCTCGGCGTGATTCCGGACACGATGCTCGGCGCATTCGCGACCGGCGAAGTGTTGCCGGTATTGCTGCTGTCGCTGTTGTTCGGCTTCTCGCTGAATGCGCATCCGCGCGCCGCCCGGCCCGTGCTCGCGCTGATCGACGGCATCGCCCAGGTCGTGTTTCGCGTGCTCGCGATGATCATGCGGCTCGCGCCGCTCGGCGCATGCGGCGCGATGGCGTTCACGGTGGGCCGCTTCGGCATCGGCTCGGTCGGCTCGCTCGCGAAGCTGATGGTGTCGTTCTACGTGGCCTGCGTGCTGTTCGTCGCGCTGGTGCTCGCCCCGCTCGCGCGGCTGCACGGCTTCGCGCTGTGGCGGCTGCTGCGCTACCTGCGCGAAGAGTTGCTGATCGTGCTCGCGACGTCGTCCACGGAGCCGGTCCTGCCGCGCCTGATCGTCAAGCTGGAAGCGCTCGGCTGCGACAAAGGCGTCGTGGGGCTCGTGCTGCCGGCCGGCTATTCGTTCAATCTGGACGGCACCGCGATCTATCTGACGCTCGCGGCGTTGTTCATCGCGCAGGCCTGCGACGTCCCGCTTTCCGCGCCGCAGGTCGCGGCGATGCTCGCGATCATGCTGGTCACGTCCAAGGGGGCGGCCGGCGTGTCCGGCAGCGGGCTCGTCGCACTGGTCGCGACGCTCGCCGTGATGCCCGACCTGCCCGTCGCCGGGGTCGCGCTGCTGGTCGGCATCGATCGCTTCATGTCGGAGGCGCGCGCGCTGACCAGCGTGATCAGCAACGCGTGCGCGGTCATTTTCGTGTCGTCGTGGGAAGGTGCGTGCGACCGGTCGCGTCTCGTGCAGCGGCTCGCGGCGGCCGGGCCGTCCTTGCCGGACGGGGCCGATGAAGACAGCGCCGCGGCAGACGGCGGCGGTCGTGACGGGAAGACGATCTGATGCGCGCCCTCCCGTCGATCGGGCTCAATGCGCGGATACGGAATCCAGGCCGGTCGATTTCACGTCGGCCTGCACGTCGGGCGACGCAAGATAGTCGAGCAGCGCCTTCGCTTCCTGCGGATGCTGCGCACCGACCGGGATGCCGGCGGCGAAGCGCGTGACGGACTGCAGCGATTCGGGGATCTTGCCGACGAAGGTCGCGCCCTTGACGGGCAGCAGCTCGCTGACCTGCTGGAAGCCGATTTCGTAGTCGCCGTTCGCGACGACCGACGCCACCGGAATCCGCGGAATCATCTTCGCTTTCGACTTCACCTGCTCTTCGATCCCGAGCTTCCTGAACAGCTCGCGTTCGATATACACGCCGCTCGCGCTGTCCGAATAGGCGATCGATTTCGCGTGCAGCAGCACTTGCTTGAGGCCGTCGGCGGTGCTGATGTCGGGCTTGGCCGCGCCGTCGCGCACGACCATGCCGATGCGCGAGTCGGCCAGCTCGACGCGGGATTCGGGGATGACCTTGCCCTGCTTGATCAGATCGTCGAGCGCGTAGCCGACCATGATCACCGCGTCGGCGGGCTCGCCGCGCGCGAGCCGGTTCGGAATCGCTTCGGGCGACTTGCCCATCGACGGGCCGAGCGCGGTGGCCAGCGTATTGCCCGTCGTGGACGCGAACCGCGGGCCGAGCACCTTGTAGGCGGCGGTGAAGCCGCCCGAGCTCATCACGTGCAGTTCGGCGGCCTGGACGTTGGCCGCGACCGCCGCGGTGGCGACGAGCGCGGTCGCGCAGAATTTCAGGAGCAGGTTTCTCATGGTCGTGGTCGTGCGGATGGGTGGGTGTGAGTGAACGTTCCGGACGAGCTCGGCGTCAATGCGCGGGCGTCAACGTCGCCGTGCGATGACGATAGAGCGCGAACGTCGCGAGCAGCGCGCACACGGCGGCGAAGCTCATCCAGTAGCCGGGTGCGGCCTTGTCGCCCGTCGCGTGAATGAGCGCGGTCGAGATGGCCGGCGTGAAGCCGCCGAACACGGCCGTCGCGAGGCTGTACGCGAGCGAGAAGCCCGCGACGCGCACCTGCACCGGCATCACTTCGGTGAGCGCGACGACCATCGCGCCGTTATAGATGCCGTACATGAACGACAGCCAGAGCAGTACGAGCAGCATGTTGGCGAACGACGGCGCGTGAGCGAGGAACGACAGCGCCGGGTAGGCGGTCACGACGGTGAGCATCGTCATGCCGACCAGCAGCGGCCGGCGGCCGATCCGGTCGGACAGCGCACCGCCGATCGGCAGCCACACGAAGTTCGACACGCCGACGCACAGCGTCACGAGCAGGCTGTCGGCGGTGCTCAGATGCAGCACCGTCTTGCCGAAGGTCGGCGCGTAGACGGTGATCAGATAGAAGCTCGTGGTGGTCATCGCGACCAGCATCATGCCGGCGATCACGACGCCCCAGTTCTGGACCAGCGTACCGAACACTTCCTTCATGCCCGGACGATGCTTGCGGGCCTTGAACTCCTGGGTTTCCTCCAGGTTGCGGCGCAGCAGGAAAATGAACGGCACGATCATGCAGCCGACGAAGAACGGCACGCGCCATCCCCACGCGGCGATCTGCGATGCGCTCAGCCACTGATTGAGCGCAAAGCCGAGGGCCGCCGCGATGACGATCGCCACCTGCTGGCTGGCCGATTGCCAGCTCGTGAAGAAGCCCTTGCGGCCCGGCGTCGCGAGCTCGGCGAGATAGACCGACACGCCGCCCAGTTCGGCGCCCGCGGAGAAGCCCTGCAGCAGCCGGCCGATCAGCACGAGCACCGGCGCGAGCAGCCCGATCGTCGCGTAGCCCGGCACGAACGCGATCAGGATGGTGCCGCTCGCCATGATCGACAGCGTGACGATCAGGCCCTTGCGGCGGCCGACCTCGTCGATGTACGCGCCCAGCACGATCGCGCCCAGCGGCCGCATCAGGAAGCCGGCGCCGAACACGGCGAAGGTCATCATCAGCGACGCGAACTCGCTTTGCGCGGGGAAGAAGACGTTGGCGATCTGCGTGGCGTAGAAGCCGAACAGGAAGAAGTCGAACTGCTCGAGAAAATTGCCGGCCGTGACGCGAAAGATCGCGGCGGCCTTCGAGCGTTCGGCCGGAAGGCGGGACGAGGGATGCATCGGGGTGTCTCCTGAAAATCCTGGAATACGCGGGAGGGACTGGTCGATTGTCGTTTTTCGGCATGTTGGCGCGGGATCGATCAAACGATAAGTGCAATTTTTGGAACGATTGATGCAGCAGCGTTATCAATCCACGCGATCCGCGCGCGTCCGGGCCGCGCTCGGGCCGTATCGCCGCACGGCCGCACACGTTTGCGTCGTCGAGCCAGGCCGGGATCGTCGACGGGCGGCCATGCCGGCCTCGATTTTTCGTTAACCGTGCCGTTAACCGGGATTGGACCCGCGCCGGCGCACGTGCAGCCGGCATCTCAAAACGAGCGCGAGCATGCCCGCATTCACTTCGATCGAGAAAATCGCCGACTGGGCCGGACGCCACCCGTTCGTCGTCGGCGCGTTGGGCACGCTGATGTCGCTCGCGACGCTCGCGATCAGCGCGGTGACGCTGTGGGTGGCGCGCAGCGAAGTCGTCGAGCATGCGCACGAGACGTCGCGCAACGTCGCGGCCGTGCTCGCGAGCCAGATCGCGAGGACGGTCGAAACGTCGAACAACGCGCTGATCGCGCTGGCTGCCGATCTCGGCAAGCCGGACGTCCAGCGGATGGACGCCGGGCTGCGGCACGACCTGCTGTTCGAGCGAACCGCCGCGCAATTCGTGACCGGCATGGGCGTGACCGACAGGCACGGCCGGCTGATCGACGGATGCTGCAGCACGACCCACCGGTGGGACTTCGCCGATCGCGACTACTTCAAGGTCCATCGCGATGCGGACAACGTCGGGCTCTACGTCTCCCAGCCCTATCGCGCACGCTCGCGCGGCGGCAAGGAATCCATCGCGCTGTCGCGGCGCATCGAGCGGCCGGACCATGCGTTCGACGGGATCGCGGTCGTTGCCGTCGATCTCGCTTACTTCGAGCAGTTGCTGTCCCGCCTCGACGTCGGGCCGAACGGGGTCAGCGCGATCGTGCGCGCGGACGGCACGATCCTCGCGAGAAACCCGTCGTTGAACGACGGCCAGATGAACCTGCTGCGTCGCTCGACATCCTTCAAGCGGATGGTGAACAGCGAATCGGGCTTCTATCCGGCGCGCTCGAGCATCGACGGCATCGTGCGGCTGTATACCTATCAGCGGATACCGGGCACGCCGCTGATCGCGGTCGTCGCGCCGGCCGAGAGCGACGTGCTGGCCGGCGTCCGGCGCCTGTCGTGGACGGTCGGCGTGTCGGCATCCGTGATCGGCGCATCGTTCTGCGCGGCGGTCTGGCTGCTTGCCTTCGCATTGCGGGACAACTTCCGCAAGCAGACGCTGCTGACCGATCTCACGCGCACCGATCCGTTGACCGGACTGCGCAATCGTCGCGCGCTCGATACCGCGCTGGCCGACGAATGGGCGCGGCTGCAGCGCGGCAGCGGCGGCAGCCTGTCGGTGCTGTTCATCGACGCCGATCACTTCAAGCAATACAACGACCGGCACGGGCACGCGCTGGGCGACACCGCGCTGCGCTTTCTCGCCGAATGCATCCGCACGCATACGCGACGGCGCGGCGACCTCGCCGCGCGCTACGGCGGCGAGGAATTCGTCGCGGTGTTGCCCGATACGGACGAAAACGGCGCCGCGCAGGTGGCCGACGCGATTCGCCGCGAGGTGGAACGCAACCGGCTCGACGGGTTTGCGGAGACCGTTCCGCCATTCACCGTCAGCATCGGCTGTGCGACCGGCCGGCGCGCGCGACATGCGTCCGTGCACGCGCTGGCGCATCAGGCGGACATGGCGCTCTATCGCGCCAAGCGCGAAGGCAGGAACCGCGTGTGTTGCGCGCAAACGGAGCCGGCGTGAATGCCGCGGTCGAATCGGACCGGTGGCGGCACGCGCGCTGCCGATCGCGACGGCATTCCGCTCGGGACACCGTGGCGATGCGCGTGCGCTGCCGCGACCGCGGTCGTTTCACTGCCCGGGTTCGATATACGCCGCCAGTTCTTCCGGCTCGCCTGACGGAAACGCGTCCTTCAGGTGATCGAGAAACGCGGACACGCGCGCGCTCAATAATCGCCTGGACGGATACAACGCCCACAGGGCGATATCGGAGCCCGGCACGTCGCCCCAACTGACGAGCGCGCCGGCGGCGAGGTCGCGGCTCACGAGCGATATCGGCAGGCATGCCGCGCCCAAGCCGAGGCGGACCGTATCGCGCACCATGCTCAGCGACGACAGCCGCGCCACGGGCTCGACCGGTATGCGCACCATCCCGGCCTCGCCCGTGACCTCCCATGCGGCACGGGTGTCCTGCGCGCCGCGAATCACGGCCGGCGCGGGTGCGTCGCCGCTCGGCCGCGCCAGTTCGGGCGTCGCGACGACGACCAGCCGGTCGCGCAGGATCACGCGCCCGATCAGGCTCTCGTCCGGGTCCGGATTTACGCGGATCACGAGGTCGTACCCTTCCTCGATCATGTCGACGGGCCGGTCTTCGGTCGTCACCTCCAGCCGGACGTCCGGGTATCTCAGCGCGAACGTCGCCACCAGCTTCCCCATCGCGAACTGCGAAAACAGCATCGGCGCGCTGATCCGCAGGCGGCCGCGCGGCCGCTCGCTCCCCGCTGCGATCGCGGACGCGCTGTCGGCCAGCTCCGCGAGCAGCGCGCCCGTCCGCTCGTAGAGCGCGCGCCCTTCCTGCGTGAGCTTCACGCCGCGCGCGCCGCGCTCGAACAGGCGCAGCGACAGACTGTTCTCCAGTTCCGCGACCCGACGCGACAGCGTCGCCTTCGGGCGATCCGCGACGCGCGCGGCCTCGCCGAAGCTGCCATGGCGGGCGACGAGATTGAAATCGGCGAGAGCGAGCAGATCCATGTGTTCCACCAGTGAGACGGCATGTCTATTTATCACATCTTCCGGATCATGAGTGGATCACCTAATTTACGTGGGCAGTCCATCCCATCGTTACCTCAGGAGTGAACATCATGACCATTCTCGTTACCGGCGCTACCGGCCGCGTGGGCCGCCAGGTCGTCCGTCAACTCGTCGATCGCGGCGTCGACGTGCGCGTGCTGGTGCGCGATCCGGCCAAGGCCGATTTTCCGGCGGCCGTGACCGTCGCGCAGGGCGACATGCTCGACGTCGATGCACTGCGGGCGGCCTTCTCCGGCGTGCGCACGCTGTTCCTGCTCAACGGCGTCGCGGGCGACGAATTCACGCAGGCGCTGATTGCGCTGAACCTCGCCCGCGAAGCGGGCATCGAGCGCGCCGTCTATCTGTCGGTCCTCCATGCCGACCGCTTCGTGAACGTGCCGCACTTCGCGGTGAAATCCGGCGCGGAGCGGATGATCGAGCAGATGGGGTTCAGCGCGACGATCCTGCGACCCGCGTATTTCATGGACAACGAATCGATGGTCAAGGACGTGATCGTCGGACACGGCGTGTACCCGATGCCGATCGGCGGCAAGGGCGTCGCGATGGTCGACGTGCGCGATATCGCCGAAGTCGCGGCGATCGAGTTGATCCGCCGCAACGACGCGCCGGGCAAGCTGCCGGTCGAAACCCTCAACCTGGTCGGGCCCGACACGCTGACCGGCCCGCAACTGGCGTCGATCTGGTCGGACACGCTCGGTCGGCCGGTTGCGTATGGCGGCGACGATCCCGCGCCGTTCGAACGCAATCTGGCGCAGTTCATGCCGAAATGGATGGCCTACGAAATGCGGCTGATGGCCGAGCGCTACGTCAGCGACGGGATGGTGCCGGAGGCCGGCGACGTCGAGCGGCTGACCGCGATCCTCGGTCGCCCGCTGCGGACGTATCGCGACTTCGCGGCTGCGCTCGCGCGTTGAGTGAGATGCCGAGCGTTCATGCGTCGGGCGGCGGCGCAGGCGATCGCCGGGCCGTCGAACCGGCCGCGCCCGGCCGGTTCGTCCATTTGGCCGCCATGCAGTCGCCAGCGACGCGGCCACGCGGTGGCGTCGCCGCGTGCGCGGCGGATTGCGCGGCGTCCGCACGTCCGGCAGCGAAGCGGCGCCGTCAATATAATCGGCTGGTCCTGCCGATCGGCGCCCGGCAGTCCGCCGGTTTCGATTTCGACTGCGTACAACAGCCCACTGGAGAAGAGATGACCTTGCCCGCCCTTCCGTTTGCCGAATCGTTCGACCTCGAAGCCGCCTTCGCCGACGTATCCGAATACTGGTCGCCGAAGGTCGTCGCGCAGGTCAACGATCAGTACGTGAAAGTCGCGAAAGTACGCGGCCAGCTCGTGTGGCACGACCATGCGCACGAAGACGAGCTGTTCTTCGTCGTGCGCGGTCACCTCAGGATCCAGTACGAAGGCGGTCGCGTCGCCGACGTGCCCGCCGGCTCGATGCACGTCGTGCCGCGCGGCACGCAGCACAATCCGATCGCCGACGACGAATGCTGGATCGTGCTGATCGAGCCCGTGCAGACCCGGCACACCGGCGACGTTCAGTCGCCGCTGACGCGCACGATCGACGAGCAACTGGGCCGCGCGCGCTGAATGCGTCGGGTGCGGCGGCGGCCGACGGCTACAACATCGCCTGACTGACCAGCCCGTACAGTCCGACTGTCGGATCGGCCGCACCGCCGTGCGCGGCGGCCGGCGCATGGCGAACCATCTTCGAACAGGTATCCACCTGTTTCAGTCCCTGTTCGCTCAACCAGTCCGGCAGACTACTCCCGTCGGGCACATCGATACGCACGAATTCGCCGTCGCGTTTCGTCAGCCAATAGCCGATCAGCGCTTTCGCGCGCGCATCGTCGCTCGAACGCGGCGCGACCACCGGCCCGATCACGTCACCGCGACCGAAGCGCCGCAGCACCGAAAACCCGACGATCTCGCCGTCGCGCTCGAGCACCACGCTTTCTCCCCGCGTCTGCAACGCGGACAGCAGCGCGTCGCGTTCGAGGCCGGACGCACGCGCGTCGAGTTCGACCAGGCGCGGCCAGTCGGCCGGCGAACCGGCACGCAGCCGCTCGCCGTCGGGCACGGCAATCGCGGCGGGTCGATCCACGTTGCCCTGATATTGGCCCAGCGATCCGCACACGGTGAACCCCAGTTTCTCGTAGAGCGGCCGACCGGCCGGCGTCGCGTGCAGAAACGTGATGCGCGTGCCCAGTTCGTCGAGGAGCGTCTCCATCAGTTTTCGGCCGATGCCCCGGCCCTGATGCGCGTCGGAGACGATCACATGCCCGATCGCCGCGCGGTCCGCACCGTACTTCCAGCACATCGCCGTGCCGATGACCACGCCGTTTTCCTCGGCCGCGAACGCGGTCGACGTTTCAGCGGAAAACTGCCAGTCTTCCGCCCGGAACGGCCAGCGAAGCGCGCTGGAAAGCGCATGGGCGGCGGGGACGTCCGCCGCGGTGAATCTGCGGTAGCGAAGCGCCGACGTCGCGCCTTGCTCCTTCGCTTCAGGTTCCTGGTTCATCAAGTAGTCCTGTCGAATAATGTAGTCGTGCAACACGGCACGTCGGAAAAAATACGCGGCGATCACATCGAAGCGACGATGGATTGCACGGTTCTCGCCGGCTGGCCTGGGCGCACGACGATCCGGAAGCACGCGTGCCCCGGACGCGGCACCCGATCGACCTGACGTCCACCGGTTTCCACACCGCCCCGACGCATCACGGCGATCGCGCGAAGTAATGCTGCGCCAGCGCGACCCAATAGCGGACGCCGGCCGGAATGATGTCGTCGTTGAAGTCGTATTTCGGGTGGTGCAGCGCCGGAGAGGCCGCGCCGTCCCGCGCATTGCCGATCAGCACGTAAGCACCCGGCCGCTCCTCCAGCATGAAGCCGAAGTCTTCGGACGTCATGTTCGGCGGCACGTCGCGCTCGACGCGCGCGTCGCCGAACGTGTCGCGAATCACCGCTTCGCACAGCGCCGTCTCGGCCGGCGTGTTGACCGTCGCCGGGTAGTACTGGAAAAACTCGACGTCGACCTGCGCGCCATAGGCCCCCGCGAGCCCCTCGCACGCGAGCCGCACGTCGCGCTGCAGCTTCTGCTGCAATGCCGACGACAGCGTGCGGATCGTGCCGCGCAGCTCGGCGGTGTCGGGAATCACGTTGTCGGTCGTGCCCGCATGGAACATGCAGACCGAAATGACCGCGGGATCCACCGGGTCCTTGTGCCGCGCGGCGATGGTCTGGCACTGCAGCACCATCGAGCACGCGAGCGGTACCGGATCGATGCCCAGATGCGGCTGCGCCGCGTGCGCGCCCTTGCCCGTCACCGTGATCCTGAAGCGCGAACCCGCGGCCATGATCGGGCCGGTGCGCAACCCGAAATGCCCGGCCGGCAGACCGGGCCAGTTGTGCATGCCGAATACCGCTTCCGTCGGGTATTGCTCGAACAGCCCGTCGTCGATCATCCGGCGCGCGCCCGCGCCGCCCTCTTCGCCCGGCTGAAACACGAAATGGACGGTGCCGGGCAACTGCGGCAGCGCCTTCAGCACGCGCGCGGCGCCGAGCAACATCACGGTATGGCCGTCATGGCCGCACGCGTGCATGATCCCGTGCGTGCACGATGCATGCGCGAAGTCGTTGGCTTCGTGGATCGGCAATGCGTCGAGATCGGCGCGCAGCACGATGCCGCGGCGCGGATCCGCGCCGGGCAGGCTCGCGACCACGCCCGTGCCGCCGAGCCCGCGCGACACCGCATAGCCGAGCGCCTCGAGCTCGCGGGCGACGACGTCGGCCGTCCGGTGTTCTTCGAATCGCAACTCGGGATGCGCATGCAGGTCGCGGCGCAGTTTCGCCCAGTGCGCGTGATGCGCATGCAGCGACGAGTCGGGGATGACGGGGTTGTCCAATTTCGGTACCTCAGGCATGTAGCGGGCTTCCAACTGTACTGCGTGCGCGGATCGCGCGCAGCGGCTGCGTCAGTCGTAAAAGCCGACGATCGACTTGATCTCCATGTATTCCTCCATCCCTTCGATTCCGTACTCGCGGCCGTTGCCCGACTGCTTGTAGCCGCCGAACGGCGCCTGAGGGTCCCATGCCGGGTAGTTCAGATGCACCTGCCCTGCGCGGATGCGGGCGGCCACCGCGCGTACGCGCGCCTTGTCGGTGCCCTGCACGTGCGCGCCGAGCCCGTAGACCGTATCGTTCGCGATGGCGATCGCTTCGTCGACAGTGTCGTAAGGCAGGATCGCGAGGACCGGGCCGAAGATCTCCTGCTGCGCGATCGCCATGTCGGTGCGCACGTCGGAGAAAATCGTCGGCCGCGCATAAAAGCCGCGGTCGAGACCCGCGGGCCGGCCCGGGCCGCCGGCGATCAGCTTCGCGCGTTCGTCGATGCCCACGTCGATCATCTGCGCAACCCGCCCGAACTGCGCGCGATTGGCCAGCGGCCCGTGCGTCGTGGCCTCGTCGAACGGATCGCCGACCACGAGCGTTTGCATCGCCGCGACGGCCAGCGCCTCGACCGCGCCGAGCGCGTCGCGCGGCACGATCATGCGGGTCGGCGCGCTGCACGATTGCCCCATGTTGCGGAACGCGGCGGCCACGCCGGGCGGGATCGCACGCGACAGGTCCGCATCCGGCAACACGACGTTCGGCGACTTGCCGCCGAGTTCCTGCGCGACGCGCTTGACGGTCGGCGCGGCCGCCTGCGCGACGAGCACGCCGGCGCGCGTCGATCCGGTGATCGACACCATGTCGACCGCCGGGTGCGACGAAAGCGCGGCGCCCACCGTCTCGCCGCTGCCGCTCACGAGATTGAACACGCCGGCGGGCACGCCCGCATCGGCGAGCACTTCCGCGAACAGCAGCGCGCTGAGCGGCGACAGCTCGCTCGGCTTCAGCACTACCGTGCAGCCGGCCGCGAGCGCCGGGCCGACCTTCGCAGTGATCTGGTAGATCGGCCAGTTCCACGGCGTGATCAGCGCGCACACACCGATCGGCTCGCGCGCGATCGCGGTCGTCCCGCGCCGCTCGACGAACGGGTAGCGCGCGAGGTTTTCGCGTGCGACGCGGATATGTTCGGCCGCGAGCGGCACGTGCGCGCCGCGGGCATAGCCGATCGGCGCGCCCATCTCCAGCGCGAGCGCGGTCGCGAACAGCTCGGCGCGCTCCAGCATCAGCGCATGCACGCGGTCGAGCAGCGCCGCGCGTTCCTGCGGTGAAGTCGCGGACCAGCGTTCGAACGCTTGGCGCGCGGCCTGCACCGCGCGGTCGGCGTCGCGCGCGTTGCCGAGCGGGATCTCGCACAGCGTGTCTTCGGTGGACGGGCTGACGACCGCGAACCGGTCGCGGCCGTCCGGCAGCACCCAGTCGCCGTCGATGAAGAAACGATCCAGCCGGCCGGCTTGCATCAGGTGAACAACGGGGGAATTCATTGCAGCGTGTCCTTGAGTCGATACCAGGCGCCGACGAACGGCAGGAACCAGGGTTTGCCGAAGTGGCCCGGAATCGCGGGCCAGTCGAAATCCTTCCACGGGTTGATGTCGGCGCGTCCGTCCATGATCTCGGCCATCAACGTGCCCATCAGCGTGGCCATGTGCGTGCCGTGGCCGCTATAGCCCATCGAGTAGTACACGCCGTCGCGCTCGCCCGCGCGCGGCAGCCGGTTGGCCGTCATGTCGACCATCCCGCCCCAGCAGTAGTCGATGCGTACGTCGGCCAGCTCGGGAAACACGGCGGCCATCTGCTGCCGCAGGATCGCCCCGCTTTTTTCGTCGGAGCGCGGATTCGACGCGGCAAAACGCGCGCGCCCGCCGAACAGCATCCGGTTGTCGGGCGTGACGCGAAAGAAATTCACGAAGTTCTTCGTGTCGGTGACCATCCGGCGCGTCGGCAGCAAGCGATCGAGCAGGTCGTTCGGCAACGGCTCGGTGACGATGATGAACGCGCCGACGGGCACGATCCTGCGCCGAATCCAGCCGAACGGCCCGACCTGCGAAATGCCGCTCGCGAGCAGCACCTGGCCCGCGCGGATCTCGCCGAGCGGCGTACGCACCGCGTAGGCGCCGCCCGCTTGCCGCTTCAGGTCGAGCACCGGCGCATGCTCGAGAATATGCGCGCCGCGGGCTTGCGCGGCGCGCGCGAGGCCGCGCACATAACGGCCGACGTGCATCCCGGCGCTCTTGCCGAACAGCAGCCCGCCGTGATATCGGTTCGAGCCGATCTCGTCGCGCAGTTCGGCCTTCGTGATCAAGCGCGTGTCGGGGTCCACGCCCGCCGCGAGCAGCGCCTGACTGCGCACGAGCTTGTCGTAGTGCTCGGGCTTCGCCGCGAGCTTGAGCTTGCCGCGGCGCACGAAATCGCAATCGATCGACTCCTCCCTGACCAGCCGCTCGACCGTGTCGACGCCCGCGTCGAACGCGAGATACAGACGATTGGCCAGTTCCGTGCCGATGCGCTGCGACAGCGACGCGTAATCCTGCGCGAAGCCGTTGTTGCACATGCCGCCGTTGCGTCCCGATGCCGCCTGCCCGACGGTGCCCGCCTCGCAGACGATCACGCGCGCACCCTTCTTCGCCAGCGCCAGTGCGGCCGCCGAGCCCGTGATCCCGCCGCCCACCACCGCCACGTCGCAACTTCCGCCGGGCAACGCCGGCGAGCGGCTCGCGAACGGCTCCGACGTATCGAGCCAGTAGGAACTGAAACGCATCAGAAACTCCCAAGCTGTCCATCGCACCGCGCTTCCACGCTGCCGAACGATCGCCGCGCCGATCCGGCCGCTCGCTCGCGATCCGGATCGAAGCGCCGCGTCGGGAGGCGGCCCCGCATCGGTACGACGGCCTTGCACTAGAAATCCGCGACCTTGCCCCATGCGGACTCGCTGAACCGGCCGGGCCGGTACGGCGTCGGGTCGACGAACGGTTGCGCACCGGACGCGAGATCGGCGATCAGGTGCCCGGCCCCCGGCCCGATCCCGAAGCCGTGCCCGGAAAACCCCGCCGCGAGGATCAGCCCCGGCACGCCCGGCACTTCGCCGATGCCCGGCACGCCGTCCGGCGTGCTGTCGACGTACCCGGCCCATGCGTGCGTGATCTTCGCGTCGCGCAGTTCGGGCAACAGTTCGGCCGCGCGGCGATACGTTTCGGCGACGGTCGGCATGTCGGGCTTCGGATCGAGAATGCGTACCGCTTCCATCGGCGTCGGCGCATCGAGCCGCCAGCGCTTCAGCGTTTCATGGCCGCCGCGCACGCCTTCGAGGCCGCCCGGCAGCAGGTTGCGCCAGCGCTTCGCGAACATCGGCACGAATTGCGGCGCGAAGCGCAGGAACTGCGGCGTCAGGTCCACGCGCGCGCGGCCGCTGATCGCCAATGCGTAGCGTCCGTCGCTGCGGCGCGTGATGGACACGCCGGACGTGTACATCGCATCCGGCAGTGGCGTTTCGACGGGCGACACGCTCAGGATCGACTGACGGATCGATGCCTGCGGAAACCGGATGCCGAGCTGGCGGCAGAACGACGACGCCCATGCGCCGCCGGCCATCACGACCGTCCGGGTCTTGATGACGCCGGCCTCGGTGACGACGCCGGCGACGCGGCCGCCTTCGAGCTCGATGCCGCGCGCCGCGCAGTGCTGATGGACACTGCCGCCCAGCTTGATCAGCGCGGCGGCCACGGCCGGCGCGGCCTTGCCTGGATCGGCCGTGCCGTCGGTCGGCGAGAACACGCCGCCCTTCCACTGTCGCCCGGTCGCGCGTCCGCGCTCGGCCGCCTGCTTGCTGTCGAGCATGTAGGTGGTCACGCCCGCGGTCTTCGCGAATTCGCCCCAGCTCGCCCAGCGGGACAGCTCGGCCTCGTCGTTGCTGAGATACAGCAGCCCGCAGCGATGAAAGCCGGTATCTTCGCCGGATTCGGCGGCGAAGCGTTCCCACAGATCGATGCTCTTGCTCGCCATCGGCAACTCGCGCGCGTCGCGGTTCTGCTGCCGGCACCAGCCCCAGTTGCGGCTCGACTGTTCGGCGCCGATGCGCCCTTTCTCGACGAGCGCGACCGATATACCGCGGCGGGCGAGATAGTAGGCGGTGAAGACGCCGATGATGCCGCCGCCGATCACGACGACGTCGGCCGCGGCCGGCGGCGTGGACAAGGTTTCGATATGGCGCAGCGGAGGGGACATGCTCAGTCTCGTTCGGTGGAGGGTTTGACGTTCTGCATCACGTAGAACTTCGCCACGCGTTCGCTGCTTTCCCACCCGATCGCCGCGCCGCGCGGCACGAACAGCGCGTCGCCGGTACCGAGCGACGCCACGCTACCGTCGGGCGCCGCGAACCGGACGCCGCCGTCCAGCAGGAGCATGAACTCGTTCGCGCGATGCGGCCTGACGATCCGGTGATACGGCGTCGAATCCCATGTGCCCGCGCAGTACCCGGCGCCGTCGTCGGTGAACACGTTGTCGCTGCGGCATTGCGGCGCGGGGCCGAGCAATACCTCGGCCGGCAGCGTGGCGGACGGCTTGAAGTCCGCGTCGGCGCGCAGCGCAAAGACGCCGCGTTTCGTCGGTTGCGCGCACGCTGCCGCGCAGAACATCAGCAGCACCGGCGATTGCGCGGCGATGCGCAGCGCCGTGCCGCAGCCGATGACGGCGCCCTGTCCCGGGCCGACCACGAGCGGTGCGGCCCCGGCCGCTTCGAGCGTCAGTTCGCCCTGGACGACGACGAGGGTTTCGATGTGCGGAAAATTCGCCACGTCCAGTTCGCCCGCGAAGCCGATGCGCCCCGCGGCCATCGCGTCGGGGCCTTCCCACGCGATCTCGCGATGCGACGCGAACGGATCGCTCGCCCCGAACGCCTGCTGGCGGAACGCGGTGGAAGAAGGTGCGCCGTCGGCCCGGTGCAACACGAAAACTGCGGTCATTTCTGCTCCTGTGCAATGCGTGACGGATTCGTTCGGAAGCTGTCACGCGATATCGGAAATCGTCGTTGGCCGGCGCGCCTGCCGGACCTCCTCAGCGGGGCACGTCGTCCATGTCCATGCCCGTGCTTACGCCGCGTGATACGACGCATCGCGGCGTTCGCTGCGCACGCGCGTCGACGGCGCTCGCACCGGCGCGCCGCCCGTGCGGGCGACCACGTAGTCGCGCGGCGTGATCCCGAGCACGCGCCGGAAATGCCGGCACAGATGGCTCTGATCGAAGAAGCCGACGTCGGTCGCGACGACCGACGGCGCAAGACCGGCGCGCAACAGGTCCTGCGCCCGCCGTACCCGCACGAGACACAGATACCGGTGCGGCGACAGCCCGGTTTCGCTGCGAAAGCGCGCGGTGAAACGCGACACGCTCAACCCGGCGACCGCCGCGAGCGTATCGAGGTTCAGCGGTTGCGCGAACGACGCGTCGATCGTGCGCAGCACGTCGCCGATCGCCGGCGAGACGGGCCGCGCGACACGCGGCGAGCCAACGAATTGCACTGTCATGTCGAATTCTCCCGGCGCTCGCTTCAATGCAGGAAATCCTGCATCCGGTAATACGCGCCGACGAGCGGCAGGAACCACGCGTGCCCGAAATGGCCCGGTATCGCCGGCCATTCGAGCTCGCGCCACGGGTTCGACGCGGCCGCGCCATACAGCACGTCGGCCATCACGCGGCCCATGTGCACCGACATCTGCACGCCGTGGCCGCTGTAGCCCATCGAGTAATAGAGCCCGTCGTGCTGGCCCGCGCGCGGCAGCCGGTCGGCGGTGATGTCGACGAGGCCGCCCCAGCAGTAGTCGAGCCGCACGCCGGCCAGTTCCGGGAAGTAACCGGCCATGCCGGCGCGCAGGACGTCACCGCTCTTCGCGTCGGAGCGCGGGCTCGACATCGCGAAACGCGCGCGGCCGCCGAACAGCAGCCGGTTGTCGGGCGTCACGCGGAAGTAGTTGCCGATCTGGCGCGACGTCACGTACGCGCGGCGATGCGGAAACAGCCGGTTCAACTGCGCGTCGGGCAGCGGCTCGGTCACGACGATGAAGCTGCCGACCGGCGCGATGCGTCGCCGGAACCACGCGAACGGCCCGTGCTGCGACGCGCCGGTCGCGACCAGCACGCGATCGGCGACGAGCGTGCCGCGGGTGCACGTGACCCGGTGGCGCTCGCCGTCGAGCCGGTCGAGCTGCGTGACGGCCGCGTGCTCGTAAACGCGTGCGCCGGCACGCACGGCCGCTTGCGCGAGCCCGACGCCGAACTTGCCCATGTGCATCTGCGCGCCGTTGCGCTGCAGGAGCCCGCCGTAAAAACCGTCGGATGCGATTTCATCGCGGATCCGCGACGGCTCGATCAGTTCGATGTCCGGATCGACGTCGCGCCGCAACGCGTCGAAGGTTTTTTCGAGCCCCGCGAAATGTTGCGGCTTCGCGGCGAGCTTCAGCTTGCCGGCGCGCCGGAAATCGCAGTCGATCGCCTGTTCGGTCACGATCGCCTCGACGCTCTTCACCGCGCTTTCGTACGCGAGATAAAACTGCTTCGCCTGCGCGGCGCCGATGCGCGCGGCGAGCGACGCGTAGTCCTGCGCGACGCCCGTGTTGCACTGGCCGCCGTTGCGGCCGGACGCTTCGCTCGCGACCTGCGCGGCTTCGAGCACGACCACCGAGACGCCGCGCTGCGCGAGCGCGAGCGCCGCCGACAAGCCGGTGAAGCCGCCGCCGATCACGACCACGTCGGCGCGCCCTTCGACGGGGCCGACGCTACCGGCGCGAAACGCGGGGCGAGTATCCAGCCAGTACGATTCCAGTTTCATCGGATCCTTTGTGCATGCCGGCAACGACGATCGGCAACCATTCAATGCGAATCATTTAACCACTGGCAAAAACCGCAGTTGCCGCGTATTCGCGCGCGGCACGCGCACAAATCGCCGTTTTGCGCGACCGCCGCGGCACACTATGCGGCGGGCCGTCCACCGCACCGCGCGATGAACGGTTCGCGCGGTGCGCACTACAGCTGCACCGGCGTGACGCCGGCGGAAACCGGCTCCGCCTGGAAGCGCGCGAGATCTTCCTCGCTGCGATGGCACAGCACCTGCGCGCCGTTGCCGAGCGTGCGCAGCGACGGGGCCGTCCGGTTGCACACGCCGTCCACGCGCATCGCGCAGCGCGCCAGGAACGGACACAGCTCGGCCTCGTTCTCGCGCTCGCCGATCGGCACCAGCGGCCGGTGACAACGCTCGGCCGCATCGTCGAGCCAGCCCGCGCGCAACTCCGGCGCGGACGACACAAGCAAGTGCGAATACGGGTGATAAGGCGGTGCGCACAGCGCGTCGCGGCTGCCCGTCTCCACGCGGCGGCCCGCATACAGCACGACGATGTCGTCGCTGATCGCGCGCACCTTCGCGATGTCGTGCGTGATGAACACGTACGACACGCCGAGCTTCGCCTGCAGGTCGCGCAACAGCTCGATGATCGCGGCGCCCACCACCGTGTCAAGCGCCGACGTGACCTCGTCGCACAGGATCAGGTCGGGCTCGGCCGCGAGCGCACGCGCGAGATTCACGCGCTGCTTCTGTCCGCCCGACAGCTCGCCGGTACGCCGCGCGGCCACCGCCGGCGGCAGCCGCACGAGCTCGAGCAATTCCGCGACGCGCTGGCGTGCCCGCGCGCCCTTGATCCCGTGGTAGAACGCGAGCGGCCGTGCGAGCGTGCGCTCGACGGTATGCACCGGGTTGAGCGCGGTATCGGCGTTCTGGAACACGATCTGCACGCGCCGATGCTGCTCCTTGGTGCGCTTGCCGATATCGCGCGCGAGCGGCACGCCGTCGAGCAGGATTTCGCCGCCGGTCGCCGGCACGAGGCCCGCGATCACCTTCGCGAGCGTCGTCTTGCCGGAACCCGATTCGCCGATCACGCCGACCGTCTGCCCACGCCCGATGCGCAGGTCGACTTCATGCAGGATCACCTTCGCGGGCCAGCCGTTCGCGGTGCGGCCGCCGTAGCCGGCGATCGCGCCGCGCATGTCGAGCAGCGGCGCCGGCGCGACCGGCTCGGGTGCGCGCGCCGGCGCGCCGCGTTCGGCCTCGTTCGGCGTGACCGCCGCGATCAGGCTCTGCGTGTACGGGTGCGTCGGCGCATGCAGGATCTGTTCGGTGTCGCCCGCCTCGCGGATCACGCCGTCGCTCAGCACGACGATCCGGTCGGCCATCTGCGCGACCACGGCCAGGTCGTGCGACACGTACACCGCGCTCATCCCGTAGCGCCGGATCACGCGCTTGAACGCCTGCAGCACGTCGATCTGCGTGGTCACGTCGAGCGCGGTGGTCGGCTCGTCGAGGATCACCAGCTCCGGATCGGTGATCAGCGCCATCGCGGCCATCAGCCGCTGCAGCTGCCCGCCCGATACCTGGTGCGGATAGCGCTTGCCGATCGTCTCCGGCTCCGGCAGCGCGAGCGCGCGAAACAGCTCGATCGCCTTCGCCTGCGCGTCGCGCTTCGTCATCGTCTTGTGGATCAGCGCGCTCTCGATCACCTGGTCGAGAATCGTGCGCGACGGGTTGAACGCGGCAGCCGCGCTCTGCGCGATATACGCGACCTTACGGCCGCGCAGCGCGGTCAGCGCTTGCGCCGACAGCTTGCACACGTCGGTGCCGTCGACCTTCACCGAGCCGCCGGCGATCCGGCATCCGGCGCGCGCATGGCCCATCAGCGACAGCGCGATCGTCGTCTTGCCGGAACCCGATTCGCCGATCAGCGCGAGCACCTCGCCGCGCCCGATCTCGAAGTCGACGCCGTGGACGATCGTCGTTTCCTCGCCGCCCGGCCGGCCGCCGACCACGCGCAGCCCGCGCACCTCGACGAGCGGATTCGATTCGTGTCGCATCAGTGTCCTCCGGCGGCGCCGGCCGCGCCCTTGCGGCGGCCGCGATGCGGCAGACCGTCGATCATCAGGTTGACGCCCACCGTCAGGATCGCGATCGCGACCGCGGGCATGATCGCGACGGCCGAGCCGTCGCCGAGGCTCGCGATGTTCTCGCGCACGAGCGAGCCGAGGTCCGCATACGGCGGCTGCACGCCGAGCCCGAGAAAGCTCAGGCCGCTCAGCAGCAGCACGACGAACGTGAAGCGCAGCCCGGTGTCCGCCAGCATCGGATGGATCATGTTCGGCAGCATCTCGACGCACGCGATGTACAGCGCGCTTTCGCCGCGCGCCCTGGCCACCTGCACGAACTCGAGCGTGCTGATGTTGATGGCCAGCGCACGCGCGATCCGGTACGAGCCGGGCATGTAGCTGACCGCGGCGGTGAGGACCAGCAGCGGCAGCGACGAGCCGAACGCGGCGACGAACATCAGCGCGAACATCTTCGACGGAATCGACGTGAGCGCGTCGAGCAGCCGGCTCATCGTCTCGTCGACCGCGCGGCCCGACACGGTCGCGAGCAGCCCGAGCGTCGTGCCGGTCACCGCGGCGAGCAGCACCGCGGCCAGCGCGAGCAGCACGGTCAGCCGCGTGCCGTACAGGATCCGGCTCAGCATGTCGCGGCCGAGGAAGTCGGAGCCGAACGGCAGCTTCGCGCTGAACGGCGCGAACACGTCCGGCGTGACGATCGCGCCGACGTCGTGCGGCGCGAGCAGCGGCGCGAACACCGCGACGAACAGCATCAGGCCGGCCATCGACAGGCCGACGCGGCCGCCGGCGGTCAGTCCGATGCGTGCGCCGCGGCGCTTGCGCGGCTGGTCGGGGGACGGCGCGGCGGGCGGCGTCGCGCCTCCCCACGGCGAGCGCGGCTCGCCTGACGGCGGCAGCGCGCTGCTGCGATGAACGGGGTCGGTCGGGTGCATGGGCGGCATCTCGGAAGGTGGACGGGGGCGCTCAGGTCCGCAGTCGCGGGTTCGACACGATCGAGCACAGGTCGGCGAACAGCACGAGCGTCAGGTAAGCGACGCAGAAGATCAGCGTGCACGCCTGGACCAACGGGAAATCGCGATTGCTGACGGCGTCGACCATCAGGCTCGCGAGGCCCGGATAGTTGAAGATCGTCTCGACGACGATCACGCCGCCGAGCAGATACGACAGGCTCAACGCGATCGCGTTGGCGATCGGGCCGATCGCGTTCGGCAACGCGTGGCGCAGCACGACGCGCGCGGGGCTCGCGCCCTTGAGCACGGCCATCTCGACGTACGACGCGCTCAACTGCTCGATCACCGCGGCGCGCGTCATGCGCGCCATCTGCGCGATCACGACCGCGCACAGCGTCAGCACCGGCATCGCGTACGCACGCAGGAAATCGTGCAGGCTGTCGATCGGGCCGCCGTACGACAGCGCGGACAGCCAGCGCAGCTTCACCGCGAACACGAGCACGGCGACCGTCGCGATCAGGAATTCCGGCGTCGCGACGAGCGACAGCGTGCCGAGGCTGATCACGCGGTCGATCGCCGATTCGCGCCTGACCGCCGCGAGGATCCCGAGCAGCAGCGCGATCGGCACCGACACGGCGGTCGTGATCGCCGCGAGCGCGAGCGACTTCGGCAGGCGCCCGCCGATCAGCTCCGACACCGGCATGTCGCCGGACAGCGACCGGCCGAAATCGCCGTGCAACAGCCCGGCGAGCCAGTGCACGTAACGCACGTGCGCCGGCATGTCGAGACCGAACTGCTGGCGCAGCGCGGCGACCGTCTCCGGCGTCGCCGACTGGCCGAGCGCGGCCTGCGCGGCGTCGCCCGGCAGCAGGTTCGTGATCGTGAAGATGATCGCGGACACGATCAGCAGCGTCAGCGCGGTGACCGCGATGCGCCGGCCGATCAGCCCGATGAGAATTCGGTTCATGGAGCGTCACTCCCGAAAAAACCGCGCGTGGCCGGCGCGGTGATCCGCACCGGCCGCGCGACGGCGGCCAGCGACAACGTCATGCGTTCCACCACACGTTCTCGGCGAACATGAAGCCCATCATCCCGCCGGTCGGAATCGAACCGAGGCCAGCGAGCCGCTTGTCGTATCCGTCGAGGAAGCTGATGAACGCCGGAATGCCGACCCGGCCCTGCTGCGACACGATCGCCTGCATGTCGCCGTACATCTGCTTGCGCTTCGCGTCGTCGGTTTCCGAGCGCGCGGCGAGGAGCAACTGATCGAACTTCGCGTTCTTCCAGCCCGACTCGTTCCACGGCGCATCCGACTTGAAGAACTGCGTGAACAGCACGTCGGCGCTCGAGCGCGGGTTGATGTTGCCGAACGTGAGTGGGTGCTTCATCCAGTGATTCGACCAGTAGCCGTCGGGCGACGCGCGGTTGACCTGCAGGTTCAGCCCGATCTTCTGGCCGGCCTGCTGCAGCAGCACGGCCATTTCGATCGACCCGTTCGCGTCGGAGGTCGCATAGATCGGCGGCAGCGTGGCGCCGAGCGCCCCCGCCTTCTGGAGCAGGAATTTCGCCTTGTCCGGATCGTGCGGCCGCTGCGGCAGCGATGCGTTGAAGTAGCGATGGCCCGGCGGAATCGGTTGATCGTTGCCGATCACCGAGTAGCCGCGGAACACCGCCGAGCGGATCTGCTCGCGATCGAACAGGTACTTCATCCCTTCGACGAAATCGGGATTCGCGACGATCGGGTTGTCGGTGCGCGCGATCAGGTCGGTATAGAGGCCCGACTTGGTTTCCTTCAACGCGTAGCCCGGCGTCGACGAGACCCGCTGCGTCGAACGCGGATCGATCGCGTTGATCAGGTGCACGTCGCCCGACAGCAGCGCGTTCAGCCGCGCGGCGCTGTCGCTGATGCCGATCAGCTCGATCTCGTCGAGATACGGCCGGCCCGGCTTGAAGTAGCTGTCGTTGCGCACGCCGACGGTCGATACGCCCGGCTTGAACGATTTCAGCTTGTACGGGCCGCAACCGATGCCGGTCGAGAAGTCGGTCGTGCCGTCCTTGACGATCACGAGCTGCGGCGTCGCGAGGATCACCGGCAGATCGGCGTTCGCGCTCGCGAGCGTCAGCGTGACTTCGTCGGGGCCGGTCGCCTTCGCGTCGGCGAACTGCTCGGCGAGCGGCTTGACCTTCGACGCGGTGGCCGGGTTCTTGTGGCGCATCAGCGAATACACCACGTCGGCCGGGCCGACCGGCTTGCCGTCGTGGAACGTCACGCCCTTGCGCAGCTTGATGATCCAGGTCTTCGCATCGGTCGTCTGCAGCGACTCGGCGAGGTTCATCTGCGGCGTCAGGCTCGCATCGAGCTGCGTGAGGCCGCTGTAGAACATGAAGAAGCGCGTGTAGTCCGCGCCGGTCGAGCCCTTGGCCGGGTCGAGCGTGTCGGCCGTCGAGCCGGATTCGTTCGCGACCCGGATCTTGCCGCCGCGCTTCGGCGCGGGCGCGGCGAATGCCGCGTCGGGGGTCATCAGCAGTCCGCCGGCACCGGCGGCCATCATGCCGCCCGCCGCCATGACCTTCATCATGTCGCGGCGCGTGAAGCCGCCCTTGCCGTCATTGTCGATATCGTCGCTCATCCGAACTGCTCCTGACTGTGGGAAGTGGGTCCAAGGGTCCAGCGTGGTTGTTCAATCTCGCCGCGCCCGCTTGCTGGTGGCGGGTACGACGTCGTTCACATGCAATTCATTTAAGCATCGCCAAAATGGCGGTTGTCCCGATTCGAGGCACCCTCACGATACGAATCGACCGTTTTGGGTAGCCTGCGCAGCATGATTTGCTGCATGCGCCGGGGACTGCCGGCGCGTGCCGGCCGCATGCCGACGCGCGTGAAAGTTCAGAGGATTGTTCGCCGGCATCGACGCGCTCATCCCGAACGCGCGGCGCGAATGCGCGCAGGCTGGCGCGACGTGGCGACGCCGGCAGCCTGCCGCCTGCGCGGAATTTCCCCGGGATCGCGACGGGCGGCGACATGGTGTGCGCGACACCGCACCGGGGAAACGCGTCGCTTACAACCCGAGCTGCGTCGCGAGCTGGCCGATGTCCGACACTTCGTAATAGTTGTAGAACGGCGTGCCCGGCTCGTGGCCGCGGTTCACGAACGCCTTGTGCTTGATGCCGAGATCCTCGGCCGTCATCAGGTCGTAGCGCAGGCTCGACGACACGTGCAGCACGTCCTCCGGCTTGCAGCCGAGCTTGTCGAACATGTATTCGAAGCCCTGCATCCGCGGCTTGTACGATTGCGCCTGCTGCGCGGTGAACACGGCGTGGAACGGCGCGCCGAGCTTGTCGACGTTGCTCATGATCTGGTCGTCCATCGCGTTCGACAGGATCACCAGCTTGTACTTCGATGCCAGCCGCGACAGCCCGGCCGGCACGTCCGGGTGCGGCCCCCAGGTCGGCACCGCATGATAGAAAAGCTCGGCCTCGGCTTCGTCGAACTTCACGCCGAGCCGCGCACAGGTGCGACGGACCGCGTTGACCACGACGTCGCGGTACGGCTTCCACGCGCCGAGCACCTCGTCGAGCCGATAGGCGGCGAACGCGCGCACGAATGCTTCCATCGCGGCCGGCGACAGCCGGTCCGCATAGATTTCCCGCGCCGTCTCGGCCATCCGGAAATGGGTCAGCGTGCCGTAGCAGTCGAAGGTGATGTACTTCGGTTCAAACTGGATCATGGTGACGTCCTGTCGGTGTGAAGCCCCGGCAGGGCCGGGGATGGCTGGGTTCAACGAAATTGAATCAGGGCAAAAAGTCGTTCGCGCATCGTTCGGCGCCGCTCAAAACGCAGAATCGCCGCGTGTTGCCCGCCACATGCAGCACGATCTGCGGCGCGATCGGGCACGGCGCGGCGCGGCCGGCCGATGGGCGCCGCGCTACCGCAGCGGGCTCGCCGCCGGTGCGGCGCTTCGGCGGCAGCGGCGGCGTGCATTCATCGTAGTGGCATTCCACAGCACGCGTGACCGGATCGACGTGCCGCGCCGGCACGATCCACGCGTTCGTTCGCGCCGATCGCGCCGGTTTGCATCGATCTCGCGGGCGCGCCCGCCGCCGCCGGAAAACAGGCGAATCGTCCTATCCGTGCCGCCACCGCGCTGGCAGAGTGAACGGATCGTTCCCACCCATCCGGAGTCCGGCGTGTCCGACCTCAATCCTTCCCGCACGCTCATCTATCGCCCGTTCGCCGAAGCCGACCTGCCCGCCGCCCATCGCCTGTCGGAGGCGGTCAAGTGGCCGCACCGGCTCGACGACTGGCGCTTCGCGTTCCAGCTCGGCGGCGGCTTCGTCGCCGAAGACGAAACCGGCGTCGTCGGTACCGCGCTCGGCTGGCGCTTCGGCGAATCGCACGCGTCGCTCGGCATGGTCATCGTGTCGCCCGAACGCCAGGGCTGCGGCATCGGGCGCGAGCTGATGACCCGCGTGGTCGACAGCCTCGGCACGCGGACCATTTTTCTGCATGCGACGCCGGCGGGCGAGCCGCTGTACGCGAAATTCGGCTTCGAGGCGATCGGCACGATCGACCAACACCAGGGCGCGGCGTTCCAGCCTCCGCTGATCTCGCTGCCGCCCGGCGAGCGCCTGCGCCCGCTCGGCACCAACGACGGGCCGCGCCTCGCCGCGCTCGCGTCGCGCGCGGCCGGCTACGAACGCGGCGCGGTGATCGACGCGCTGCTCGACGTCGCGAACGGGATCGCGCTCGATCGCGACGGCGAACTGCTCGGCTTCGCGCTGTTCCGCCGGTTCGGCCGCGGCCACGTGATCGGCCCGGTGATCGCGCCGGATGCGCTGCGCGCGCAAGCGCTGATCAGCCACTGGCTCGCGCTGCACGAAGGCATGTTCGTGCGGCTCGACGTACCGGGCGACAGCGGGCTGTCCGACTGGCTGCAGGGGCTCGGGCTGCCGCGCGTCGACACCGTCGTCGCGATGGCGCGCGGCGCGACGCCCGAACGCGACCCCGCGCTGCGCGCGTTCGCGATCGTGAACCAGGCGCTCGGCTGAACGGAGCGCACGATGAGCTTTCTCTACAAGGCCGACCCGGTGCGCGGCGCGCAGTGGGCGGCGCGCTTCGCGCAACAGGCGCCGGATCTGCCGTTCCGGATCTGGCCGGACCTCGGCGACGCCGAAGCCGTCCGCTATCTCGCCGCATGGCAGCCGCCGGACGATCCGGTCGCGCTGCTGCCGAATCTCGAAGTCGTGTTCTCGGTCGGCGCCGGCATCGACCAGTTCGACCTGTCGCGCGTGCCTGCGCACATCCCCGTCGTGCGGATGATCGAACCGGGCATCGTCGAAGGGATGGTCGAATACGTGACGCAGGCCGTGCTGACGATCCATCGCGACCTGTTCGACTACGCGGCCCAGCAGCGCGACCAGGTGTGGCGCGAGCATCCGGTGCGCGCGGCCGCGTCGCGGCGCGTCGGCGTGCTCGGGCTCGGCATGCTCGGCCAGGCGGTGCTCGACACGCTGCGGCGCTTCGGTTTCCCGTGCGCCGGCTGGAGCCGCACGCTGCGCACGCTCGACGGCGTCGACTGTCATGCAGGCGATGCGGCGCTCGACGCGTTCCTCGCCCGCACCGACATCCTGATCTGCCTGCTGCCGCTCACCGACGGCACGCGCGGGCTGCTCGGCGCGCGCGTGTTCGACGCGCTGCCGGCCGGCGCGTCGCTCGTGCAGGTCGGGCGCGGGCCGCAACTGGATTCGGCGGCGCTGCTCGCGGCGCTCGCGAGCGGCCGCCTCGACAGCGCGATCCTCGACGTGACGGATCCCGAACCGCTGCCGGCCGGCCATCCGTTCTGGACGCATCCGCGCATTCGCATCACGCCGCACATCGCCAGCGCGACGCGGCCCGACACCGCGGTCGACGCCGTGCTCGCGAACCTCGCCCGCCATCGCGCGGGCCAGCCGATGATCGGCGTCGTCGATCGCGCGCGCGGCTACTGACGTGCACGCCCGGCCCGTCGGGCGCGCAGCAGAAAATGCCGAAGCGCCCCGCCCAAACGCCGCGCGCATACGTTTCGGGCCGCAAATTGAAGACGCATGCGGATTTCTCGCCCGGTAGCATGAACTCACCGCTGACACCTGACGAGAGTCCCGCCTTCCCATGAACCAAGCCGCGCTGATCGAAGCCGATCGTCAACACCTGATCCATCCCGTCGTCAACTACCGTGCGCACGAGGCGCGCGGCGTCACCGTGCTGGAATCCGCGGACGGCGTGTTCCTGCGCGACGCCGCGGGCCACACGCTGCTCGACGCGTTCTCGGGCCTGTGGTGCGTGAACGTCGGCTACGGCCGCGACAGCATCGTGAAAGCCGCCGCCGACCAGATGGCGAAGCTGCCCTACGCGACCGGTTATTTCCATTTCGGCTCGCAGCCGGCGATCGAGCTCGCCGAACGGCTCGCGGCGCTCGCGCCGCCGTCGCTGAACCGCGTGTACTTCACGCTCGGCGGCTCGGACGCGATCGACTCGGCGGTGCGTTTCATCACGCATTATTTCAACGCGACCGGCCGCCCGTCGAAAAAGCAGATGATCGCGCTGGAACGCGGCTATCACGGCTCGTCGTCGATCGGCGCCGGCCTCACCGCGCTGCCGGCGTTCCACCGTCACTTCGACCTGCCGCGCGCGGACCAGCACCATGTTCCGTCGCCGTACCCGTACCGCCATCCGCTCGGCGACGATCCGCAGGCGCTGATCGCCGCGTCGGTCGCCGCGCTCGAAGCGAAGGTCGCCGAACTCGGCGCGGACAACGTCGCCGCATTCTTCTGCGAACCGGTGCAGGGTTCCGGTGGCGTGATCGTGCCGCCGGCCGGCTGGCTCAAGGCGATGCGCGACGCGTGCCGGCGCCTCGGCATCCTGTTCGTCGCCGACGAGGTGATCACCGGCTTCGGCCGCACGGGCCCGCTGTTCGCCTGCGAGGCCGAACAGGTCGACCCGGACCTGATGACCGTCGCGAAGGGTCTGACCGCCGGCTATGCGCCGATGGGCGCGGTGCTGATGTCCGACGAAATCTACGAAGGGATCGCGGGCGAGCGCGCCGATTCGCCCGTGGTCGGCCACGGCCATACGTATTCCGCGCATCCGGTCAGCGCGGCGATCGGCCTCGAGGTGCTGAAGCTCTATCACGAAGGCGGGCTGCTCGCGAACGGCCAGGCGATGGCGCCGCGCTTCGCCGCGGGGCTCGACGCGCTGCGCGCGCATCCGCTCGTCGGCGACGCACGCTCGGTCGGCCTGCTCGGCGCACTCGAACTGGTGACCGACAAGGCCCGCAAGACGCGCTTCGACGCGGCGCTGAACGTGCCGGACAAGATCGCGGCCGCCGCGTACGCGAACGGCGTGGTGTTTCGCGCGTTCGGCGACGGCGTGCTCGGCTTCGCGCCGGCACTGAGTTTCACCGCGGGCGAGTTCGACCTGCTGTTCGAACGCGTGCGCAAGACGCTCGACGACGTGCTGGCCGACGCGGGCGTGCAGCGCGCGCTCGACGCCGCGCACGCGCTGCCGGCCTGACGCGCCAAGGGAAAGCCGGGCTTGTGGCCGCCATCGTTCGACTCTAAAGTAACCGGACATTCCATTTTTGCCCTTTCACGTGAACATGACGGACAGCAAGCTGGATCGCATCGACCTGCGCATCCTCTCCCAGTTGCAGAAGCGCGGCCGCATGACCAACGTCGAGCTGGCCGATGCGGTCGGGCTGTCGCCCAGTCCATGCCTGATCCGCGTGAAGCGGCTCGAGAAGGCCGGCTACATCGGCGGCTACGGCGCGCACATCCAGCTCGAGAAACTCGGCGACGTGCAGGTCGTGTTTACCGAGGTCACGCTGGCCGACCATCGGCGCGAGGATTTCGACCGCTTCGTCGCGGCGATCCGCAACGTCGACGAGATCGTCGAATGCCACCTCGCGAGCGGCGGCTACGACTATCTGCTGAAGTTCATCACGCGCAGCGTGAGCCATTACCAGACGATCGTCGAAGGGCTGCTCGAGCAGAACATCGGCATCGAGAAGTATTTCAGTTACGTGATCATCAAGTCGCCGTTCGTCAAACGGCACTACCCGCTCGAATCGCTGTTCGGCGAACGTCACTGACACCCGGCGTGCGTCGCCCCGTCACGCGGCAGTCGGCTGTCCGCGCGGGCGGAGTCGCGCCCGCCGCGCGCAGCCAGCGTCGCCGAACCGCTTCATTCAAGGAACTGTCATGCCGCTTACGCTGTCCCGAACCGAACTCGTTCGCACCGCCAACCTGATCGACGGCGCCTGGCGCGATGCGCTCGACGGCCGCCGCTTCGCCGTCACCGATCCGGCCACGCTGGAGACCGTTGCCCACGCACCCGACAGCGGCGCCGCCGACGCCCGCGCGGCGACCGACGCCGCGGCGCGCGCGCTGCCTGCGTGGCGCGCGACGCCCGCGCGCGAACGGGCCGCGATCCTGCGTGCCTGGCATGCGGCGATCGTCGCGCACACCGACGATCTCGCGAAGCTGATATCGCGCGAACAGGGCAAGCCGCTTGCCGAAGCGCGCGGCGAAGTCGCGTACGGCGCGTCGTACGTGCTGTGGTTCGCGGAGGAAGCGACGCGCACGTACGGCGACCTGATCCCGCAGCAGCAGCGCGGCAAGCGGCTCAGCGCGGTGAAGGAGCCGATCGGCGTCGTCGCCGCGATCACGCCGTGGAATTTCCCGCTCGCGATGATCGCGCGCAAGATCGCGCCCGCGCTCGCGGCCGGCTGCACGGTCGTCGCGAAACCGGCGGAGGACACGCCGCTGACCGCGCTCGCGCTCGCGTTTCTCGCGCAGGAAGCCGGCGTGCCGCCCGGCGTGCTGAACCTGATCGCGGCGTCGCGCGAACGCGGCATCGACGCCGCGGCCGACTGGCTCGCCGACGCCCGCGTGCGCAAGATCACGTTCACCGGCTCGACGGCCGTCGGCAAGCTGCTCGCGCGCGAATCCGCGGCGACGTTGAAGAAGCTGTCGCTCGAACTCGGCGGCAATGCGCCGTTCATCGTGTTCGACGACGCCGAGCTCGATGCCGCGGTCGACGGGCTGATGGCCGCCAAGTTCCGCAACGGCGGGCAAACGTGCGTGTCGCCGAATCGCGTGTACGTGCAAGCCGGCGTCTACGACGCGTTCGCCGCGAAACTCGCCGCGCGCGTCGCCGCGCTGAAGGTCGCGCCGGCGACCGATCCGGCCGCGCAGATCGGCCCGATGATCAACGCGCGTGCGGTCGACAAGATCGCGCGCCACGTCGGCGACGCCGTCGAGCGCGGCGCACGCGTGCTGACGGGCGGCAAGCGCCTGAGCGAGCTCGGCGCGAACTATTACACGCCGACGGTGCTCGCCGACGCCACCCGCGACATGCAGCTGACCTGCGAGGAAACCTTCGGCCCCGTCGCCGCGCTGTTTCGCTTCGCGTCCGAGGACGAAGCGGTCGATGCCGCGAACGACACGCCGTTCGGGCTCGCCGCATATTTCTACACGCAGGACGTGCGGCGCATCGCGCGCGTGTCGGCGCGGCTCGAGACGGGCATCGTCGGGATCAACGAAGGCGCGCTCGCGAGCGAGGCCGCGCCGTTCGGCGGCGTGAAGGAATCGGGCTATGGTCGCGAAGGCTCGCGCTATGGGCTCGACGATTATCTGTCGATCAAGTATCTGTGTCAGGGCGGGCTCGACTGAACCGGCGTCGCCGCGCGTCCGATTTCCCGTTGCGCTTTCCGCATCCGCCGGCCTGTCCTTGCGGGTGCGGGCGCCGCGAAGCGGTCGGCGCGGGCGTCATGCCGAATCATGCGTGCCTGACGCGCCGTCCCGTCGTCCGCGGCGGCCCCGCATTCGCTGCCCCGTGTAAAAACGCATTGCCAACCGGAATTTGTGTGCGCATTGTCGGCGGAAGCTTCGTCCATCGCCCCACTCGCCATGCATTCCGCTCCGCTGCCGAAGATGTCGTGCCACGGGTCGCCTTCGCCGTGCTTGCAGTCAAGATCACTACATTTTTTCCTTCATACCCGAATTGATCAGCCACCAGTTGACGGGATAGCTGGTGGCGAACCCTGCCAGCATCGCGAGCTGCATCGCGAACCAGAATTCGGGGCTCGCAACTTTCGCGATACCCCCGTAAACCGGCTTGAACCACAGGAACTGGATGATGGCCATCAAGCCGTACATGCCTACCTGCCAAGCAGTAATCGACGCGATATCGGCTCTGACGGCCGCAATCAAACCTGCACCGACCGAAAGCCCACGCATCGGTTTGATCGTGAAGTACTGAAAAACGATGCCGAACAGAAAGGCGGCGATAAAATCGGGGATCCAGACGGCAAACGTTTTTTCATTGAACACCGTGTGCCAACCGAACCAGACTGCCAAGGCGGGGAAGGCAAAAGCCGACCACTCGACAATGATGTCTCCGAGCGTACAGCCCGCGCCGCAGTGACTCGTACCCTTCATCACCATCGCGACGAACGGCTGTTCGTCGGCGTCGTGTCCCGCGTCCGTGACATTCCGTCCCCACACGTAGTAGGCGGCAATCCATAAGACCGTTCCGAACAACGCCGTCAGGGGCCAGACGACGTTCATGATCCACATCTTCTGAGGATGCCGAACTTCGTCAACGACGATTGCAACGGCACAGACCGCACCCAAAATGATCCATGTGACCGATAGCGTATGCAGCCAAGGTGGAAAGGTTCCGTAAATCATCGATATTCCTGCTGGCGAGTCAAATGCCAGACACGCAGCAAGGCACGTTCCGTTCACAGGGGGAAGTTTTCCGTCGTCAGGGCGGCCGATTCACTTGGCCGAGTGTCGTCTCTTGGCCGGCTGCAGTCGCACGTGTTCGGCTGTAGCAGACCCAGAACGGCCCTTCAGATTTATCCAAAGCGGCCAATCGTTGTGACCTGCGGCGGGGTTTTATAGCCACGCTCGATGAGTATCTTGGCCTCGGCGCGACTGCGGAATCATTCCCGATTAAATCGCTTCTCCCGCAGCGTGCCGTTGGAACCTTCAACGGAGTCGTTCTGCCAAGGGCGGCAAGAACGGACACAGCGTGTACGATCTGGTCTTCAAGAAAACCATCCAAGGAGAGAGGAATGAATCCGGAACAGGCCCGAGCCGAAGAAACCCAGGCGATGGAGCGCATGGTGGCCGCCACGCTGCGCGTGCAGAGTACGTTCGCCTCGATGCAGAAGCAATTTCCGCCGCAAGGCAGCGGCGAGCCTTCGCCGTTCGCGCTGCAAACCTTTGATGCCGCCCTGCAGGAACTTGAAGACGCACAGGCCGCGTTCGATGCGCTGCTGAACGATCTGATCGACGGTAACCGCTAAAGGCTACGCCCGTATCCGCACCGATTGTCGACGATCTAAAAAGCTGTGTCGAACGGCCGTTCGTGGCCGCATGCCGCCCGACGCGTTTAGCTATAACCGTCCCGCAGAAGACGCGCGCCATTCCCGAAACCGGCTTTGAGACCGCTTGACGCTCCCGGGCTCGACCTGCCTCCCTACCGCCTGCACAACGCCTGAGCCAGCGCATCCCCCGCAGCCAGAATATGCGCGGACAGAGCCGCACACGCTGCGTCCACATCCCCATCACGTATTGCCCGAACGATATCCCGATGCTCGCCGTTCGAGCGATCCTGCCAGTCCAGTTGCTGCCACGTCGCATACAAATGCCGTGCGCTGGCCCGATGCATGTCGCCAATCGCGGCGACGAGCCGCGGCATCCCGCACCGCGCGGTCAATGCGCGATGAAACCTCAGATTCAGCGTACCCAGCACGGCTATGCCATGCGCCGCCGCCTCCTGATCGAGGATCGCATCGAGTTCCTCCAGCGCACACGCGTCGAGAGCGGGCATCGCCTCGCGCAGCGCCAGCGCCTCGAAAGCGGCACGCATCTTGGCCATTTCAAGCACGTCCGCCGGCTCGAGCGGCGCCGCCCGCACGCCTCGTCGCGGTTCCACCACGGCCAACCCCTGCGCTTCCAGCCGTCTGAACGCCTCGCGCACCGGCACATGGCTCGCGCCGAACTCCGCCGCGATGTGGTCCTGACGCAGCCACTCCCCCGGCGCGATGACGCCCGAGATGATGCGGTCCGCCAATGCGACAGCGATCCGATCGGCCAGCGAGCGATCGTCCTTGACTTCAACCTTCATGTCGACCACCATGCATATATTATCTATTAAATTGTAACAAGATCGGAGGCTCGATGCGCCACCACCGTCCTGTGCGTCTGCAGCACATTGCCGGCATCGGCGTCGATCGCATGGGTTCGATCGCCGATCGTGCCGACGTCGACCTCTTGCGACTCGAAAATCTCGATACCGACATCCCACCCACTTCGGAAGCGCTCGCCTTCACCCGAGACGCAATCCAGCGAGACTCGGCCAATTCATATTTGCCCTTCGTCGGTCAGGATCGGCTACGCGCAAGCGCTGCCGCCCACGTATCGGCGCTTTCGGGGCAGCGCTTCACGGCCGACCAGGTGGTGGTGTCGGCCGGCGGACTCTCCGGCATTCTGAATACGCTGCTCGCCACCATCGAGACCGGCGACGAAGTCATCGTCACCGATCCGACGTACGCGGGTCTGCTGAACCGCGTCCGCCTTGCGGGCGGTGTGCCCCGGCAAGTCCCGTTCGCCTTCACGCCGGGCGGCGAATGGAAGCTGGACCAGGCCGCGCTGCGGGCAGCGATCGGTCCGAAAACGCGGGCCATGCTGCTGATGTCTCCGTCGATGCCGTCGGGGGGCGTCTTCGATGCGTCCGACTGGCAACTGATCGCGAGCCTATGTGTGCAGAACGATCTGCTGCTGATCCTCGACAGCGCGATGGAACGGCTGCTCTTCGATGGACGCACGGTCATCCATCCTGCCGGCCTGCCCGGCATGGCCGAGCGTACGGTCACGGTCGGCGCCGCGTCGAAGGAGCTGCGCATGATTGGCTGGCGGGTCGGCTGGATCGTCGCGCCGGAATGGCTGATTCCGGATCTTGTGGCCGTGTCGCTCGCCAATGTCGTGGTGCCGGTCGGCATAGCTCAGGAGGCCGCGGCGGTTGCGCTCGAGCATTCCACATCCGATCTGCCTGGCTATGTGAGTGAACTCGAGAAGCGGCGGGATACCGTCGCCGCCGAACTGTCGGGACTCCCGTTCGGCATGCCGGCGGGCGGCTGGTCGATGCTGCTGCGCGTGTCCGATTTCGGCCTGACCGGATCGCAGATGTCGGAGCGACTGCTACGCCACGGCGTATGTGCGACGGCTATGACCGGATGGGGCGTCACCCACGGCGCGCAGTACGTGCGTTTCGTGTTCTCGAACGAACCGGTCGAGCGGTTACGCACGCTCGGGAACAAGGTGCGCTTCGCACTGGAGGACGCATGACGCCCGCCGACGAGAAAGCGGAGTAGCGCGCCGGGCGTCCCTGGCTGGAGGTAGCCGGAATTCCGCGTGTGACGGTCGAGCGAACTCACACGAGATCAATCCACGTGGCGCGATGCCTCCGGCGCCGGGCCGGCGCGATGTCCCGGCCCGGCATGTCATGTCGGGCGAACGCCCTACCGCCCCGCCGGTGGCCGCAGAATATCGCGCGGAATCGACGCGATCAGCACGCAACTGATCAGCAGACAAGCGCCCAGCGCATAGGTCCCGTTGTTGATGTCGCCGGTCATCTGCTTGGCGACGCCGGTGATCATCGAGCCCGTGAAGCCGGACAGGTTGCCCACCGAGTTGATCAGCGCGATGCCGGCGGCCGCGGCCGTGCCGGACAGGATCTGCCCCGGGAAGGTCCAGTAGATCGGCATCAGCGCGAGAATGCCGCACGTGGCGATGGTCACGAATACGATCGACAGCGCCACGTTCCGCGCAAACGCCGCGCTCAGGATCAGGAAGACGCCGCCGATCAGCGCGGGAATCGCCGCATGCAGGCGGCGTTCGCCGGTCTTGCGCGAGTGCGACGCGTTCCACACCATCGCGAAGATCGCCGTCAGGTACGGAATGGCCGTCAGCACGCCGATGTGCAGCGGGCTGTGCACGCCCGACGCGCGAATGATCGACGGCAGCCAGAAGGCCAGCCCGTAGAAGCCGGTATTGAACGTGAGCAGGATGAAGGTGAGCAGCCACACGCGCGGGCTGCGCAGCGCGGCGCCGATGCTGTGCGACTTGTGCGCGGCCTCGGATTCGAGGTTGCGCGACAGCACCGCCTTTTCGTCGGCGGACAGCCACTTCGCCGACTGCGGGCCGTCGCCGAGGCAGGCCAGCACGACGAACGCCACCACGATCGACGGCAGCCCTTCGAGCAGCAGCATCCATTGCCAGCCGCTCATGCCCGACAGGCCGTGCGTCTGCTCCATCAGCCAGCCGGACACCACACTGCCGAGCGTCAGGCTCAGCGGGATCGCGACCAGGAAGCCCGACATCGCCACGCTCTGGCGGCGCGCCGGGAACCAGTAATTCATGTACAGGATGACGCCCGGGAAAAACCCGGCTTCGCACAGCCCCAGCAGGAAGCGCAGCGTGTAGAACATCGTGGTCGTCTGCACGTGGAAGAACTGCGCGAGCGGCACGATGAACGCCATCGACGACGACACGATGCCCCACGTGATCATGATCCGAGCGATCCAGAAGCGTGCGCCGTAGCGGTGCAGCAGCAGGTTGCTGGGCATCTCGAACAGGAAATAGCCCCAGAAGAAGATGCTGGCGCCGAGCGCATAGACGCCGTCGCTCAGGCTCAGGTCGTCCAGCATCTGCAGCTTCGCGAAGCCCACGTTGACGCGGTCCAGGTAAGCCACGACGTAGCAGAGCAGGAGCAACGGCAGGATGCGCCGCATGACCTTGCGGTAAAGGGCGTCTTCGGACGAGTCGGCCGCGGCCGGTGCGGCAGCGGCCTGCGTAATGGATGGCATCGGTCTGTCTCCTGTTCGTGTAGGTCTTCTTCGTACCGGCGAGTGCGCTTGACGCATCGATGTTACCGATAACATCCGGTGGCAAAAAAAAGCCGACGAGGCGACGGGAGCGATCAGTGCGTTGATACCGGTAACAAACCTCAAGGTAGCATGCCGCGACAGGCGCGTACAAGTGCCGCCGAACGCGTGGTTTCCCTAGTACGGACCTCACCGCGACGAGCACGCCGCGGCCGGCCTGCACGGTACGCCGCCCCGGTATGATGTAGCCTTTCCGGCTTTCTCCCGATCGCGATTCCGATGCCCAGTCCCACCGCCGTCCGGCCCGCCGGGCCGCCCCGCATGTCCGACGTAGCGCGCCTCGCCGGCGTATCGAAGATGACGGTGTCGCGCGTGCTCGCCGGCCACAGCGTGGCCGCCGAGACGCGCGCACGGGTCTGCGAGGCCATCGAGCAGCTCGGCTACGTGGCGGATGCCGCCGCCGGTGCGCTGTCGTCTGGGCGGTCGGAATTCGTCGCGGTGCTGGTGCCGTCGCTGTCGAGTTCCAACTTCTCGGACACCGTGCGCGGCCTGACCGATGCGCTCGAACCGCATGGCCTCCAGTTGCTGCTCGGCGACACCGACTACGACCTGGAACGCGAAGAACGGCTCGTCCGGTCGATGCTGCGACACCAGCCGCGCTGCATTGCGCTGACGGGGTCGCAGCACACCGATGCGACACGCAAGGTATTGGAGCGCTCGGCGATTCCGGTGGTCGAGATGTGGGACCTGCCCACGCGCCCCATCGACACCGCCGTCGGCTTCTCGAACGTGCGCGCCGCCCGCGCGATGGTGCGCCACCTGGCCGAGCGCGGCTATCGACGCATCGGCTTTCTGGTCGGCGCGAGCGAACTGGATCGCCGCGGCCTCGACCGGCTCAAGGGCTACCAGGCGGAGATCAAGGCGCTGGGCTTGGGCGAACCGCGCGTCGTGCGGCTCGGCGAATCGCCGATCACGATGAGCCACGGCGGCCCCGCAATGGCAGCGCTGCTGGCGCAATGGCCGGATACCGACGCGGTGATGTGCGTGAGCGACATGTCGGCATTCGGCGCGATCATGGAGTGCCACCGGCGCGGGCTCGCCGTGCCGGCCGACATCGCCGTCGCCGGCTTCGGAAACTTCGAAGTCGCGACATGCTGCCACCCGACGATCACGACCGTATCGGTCGACGCGTACGGCATCGGGCTGCGCACCGGCGAAGCGTTGCTGGCGGCGCTCCAGGCGCGTGACGGCGGCGAGCGGACCGACGCGAAAAGCATCCGTATCGACTACACGATCATCCCGCGGGAAAGCGCCTGACGAGCCGACGGCCGCGCGCATCCCGACACGCGATGCGCGCGGCTTCGTACCGCCCCCCTGCCCCGCTCCTTCGCCACGCGCGCACGAAATCCCTTCCGCTACGCAAAAAACCCGTGCTAACATCCAGACGATGTTACCGGTACCATCCGGCACGCAAAACGAGAAAGGCCCCCTCAGGAGACAGCCTGCCATGTCACACACCCCTCGCCGCCTGCGCAGCCAGGAATGGTTCGACGATCCCGCGCACGCCGACATGACCGCGCTCTATGTCGAGCGCTTCATGAACTACGGATTGACGCGCGAGGAGCTGCAGTCGGGCCGCCCTGTCATCGGCATCGCGCAGACGGGCAGCGATCTCGCGCCGTGCAACCGTCACCACATCGAGCTGGCCGAGCGCACCAAGGCCGGCATTCGCGATGCGGGCGGCATTCCGATGGAGTTCCCCGTGCATCCGCTGGCCGAGCAGAGCCGCCGGCCCACGGCCGCGCTCGACCGCAATCTCGCCTACCTCGGGCTGGTGGAAGTGCTGCACGGTTTTCCGCTGGACGGCGTGGTGCTGACGACCGGCTGCGACAAGACCACGCCGGCCTGCCTGATGGCGGCCGCGACCGTCGACATGCCCGCGATCGTGCTGTCGGGCGGCCCGATGCTCGACGGCTGGCACGAGGGCAAGCGGGTCGGCTCGGGCACGGTGATCTGGCATGCGCGCAACCTGCTCGCCGCGGGCGAGATCGACTACGAAGGCTTCATGCAGCTGACCACGGCTTCGTCGCCGTCGATCGGCCACTGCAATACCATGGGCACGGCGCTGTCGATGAACAGCCTCGCCGAGGCGCTGGGCATGTCGCTGCCCGGTTGCGCGAGCATTCCCGCCGCCTATCGCGAGCGCGGCCAGATGGCATACGCCACCGGCAAGCGCGCGGTCGAACTCGTTCGCGAAGACCTGCGCCCGTCGACGATCATGACGCGCGCGGCCTTCGAGAATGCGATCGTCGTCGCGTCGGCGCTCGGCGCCTCGACCAACTGTCCGCCGCATCTGATCGCCATCGCACGCCACATGGGCGTCGAGCTGAGCCTGGACGACTGGCAGCGTTTCGGTGAAGCCGTGCCGCTGCTCGTGAACTGCATGCCGGCCGGCGAATACCTCGGGGAGAGCTTCCACCGCGCCGGCGGCGTGCCGGCCGTGCTGCGCCAGCTCGACGCGGCTGGGCTGCTGCGGCGCGACTGCCTGACCGTATCGGGCCGCGCGATCGGCGAGATCGCCGATACCGCGCAGGACGCCGACCGCGACGTGATCCGTACGCCCGACGCGCCGCTCAAGCATGGCGCCGGCTTCATGGTGCTGTCGGGCAACTTCTTCGACAGCGCGATCATGAAGATGTCGGTGGTGGGCGACGCGTTCCGCCGGACCTATCTTGCCGAGCCGGGCGCGGAGAATACGTTCGAGGCGCGCGCGATCGTGTTCGACGGCCCCGAGGACTACCACGCGCGCATCGACGATCCCGCGCTGAACATCGACGAGCGCTGCATCCTCGTGATCCGCGGCTGCGGCACGGTCGGCTACCCGGGCAGTTCGGAAGTCGTGAACATGGCGCCGCCCGCCGAGCTAGTGAAGCGCGGCGTCACGTCGTTGCCGTGCATGGGCGACGGACGCCAGAGCGGCACGTCGGCCAGCCCGTCGATCCTGAACATGTCGCCGGAAGCCGCGGTGGGCGGCGGCCTCGCGCTGCTGCGCACGAACGACCGCGTGCGCGTGGACCTGAATCGCCGCAGCGTCGACGTGCTCGTCGACGAGGACGAACTCGCGCGCCGTCGCGAGACCGCCAGCTTCACCGTGCCGCAGGCGCAAACGCCGTGGCAGGAACTCTATCGCCGGTTCGTCGGCCAGTTGTCCACCGGCGGCTGCCTCGAACCGGCCACGCTGTACCTGAAGGTCATCGAGCAGCGCGGCAACCCGCGCCATTCGCACTGACTCCACCGCCCCCGACTCTTGCCGAGCTGACCATGCGTACTCCTACCGTTTCCGACTGCCTGCCGCACGACCTCGCCCACGCGCTGCTGATCGGCCGCGTCTGGCGGCACGACACCGCCCCCGCGGGCCCGAGCGTCGTCGCCGTGCGCGGCGGCGAAGTGTTCGACATCACGCGCACCGTGCCGACCACCGCGGACCTGTTCGACCGCCGCGATGCGCTCGCCGTCGCGCGCACCGCTCCCGGCGAATCGCTCGGCCGCGTCGAGCCGCTGCTGCAGGCGGCGCTAGACGGCACGCCCGGCGCCACGCACCTGCTCGCGCCGTGCGACGTGCAGGCCATCAAGGCGTGCGGCGTCACCTTTGCGGTCAGCCTGATCGAGCGCGTGATCGAGGAACAGGCCGGCGGCGATCCGGCCAAGGCGGCGGAGGTACGCGACATCATCGCCGCGACCATCGGCACCGATCTGTCGAAGATCGTGCCGGGCTCGGAAGCCGCGCTGCGCCTGAAGGCGGAACTCGAGCGCCGCGGCGCGTGGTCGCAATACATGGAGGTGGGCATCGGCCCGGATGCCGAGGTGTTCTCCAAGTCGCAGCCGATGTCCGCGGTCGGCTTCGGCGCGGACGTGGGGCTGCTGCCCGTGTCGGTGTGGAACAACCCGGAGCCGGAAATCGTGCTGGCGGTCGCCAGCGACGGCCGGCCGGTGGGCGCGACGCTCGGCAACGACGTGAACCTGCGCGACGTCGAAGGCCGTTCGGCGCTGCTGCTCGGCAAATGCAAGGACAACAACGGCTCGTGCGCGATCGGCCCGTTCGTGCGGCTGTTCGACGACGGCTTCACGCTGGACAGCGTGCGGGAATGCAGCGTGTCGCTGCGCGTCGAAGGCGCGGACGACGGCTTCGTCCTCGACGGCATCAGCCACATGCGCGAGATCAGCCGCGACCCGGCGGACCTCGTCGCGCAGACCTGCGGCGCGCATCACCAGTATCCGGACGGCTTCATGCTGTTCCTCGGCACGATGTTCTCGCCGATCCAGGATCGCGACGCGCCGGGCGGCGGGTTCACGCATCACCTCGGCGATCGCGTCACCATCTCCACGCCCGCGCTCGGCGCACTCGTCAACACCGTGCGGCTTTGCACGGAGATCGCGCCGTGGACCTTCGGCGTGCGCGCGCTGTATGCGAATCTGGCGGCACGCGGGCTGCTTGCCTGACTGGAACGACAGCGATAGCGATACCGGCCTGCCTGCGCGCAATCGATCGTAGCCAATCACGGCGTGAGCGACGCATCCGCCGATCGGCGCAGGATACGGGCGCGATTCCGCCCATCGCCGGCGGGCATGCCAGCCGGGCGGGCTGCACGGCGCCGCCATGCGCCTGCGGTGCGGTGCACGAAGCAGGCGCTGGCCGGCCCCGTCGACCGGACCGTCACGCCGGCACGATACGCTCCGCCAGCTTGAACTCGCCGACCGTCTGCGCGAGCCGGGCCGCCTGCTCGCGCAGCGACGTCGCGGCAGCCGCCGATTGCTCGACGAGCGCCGCGTTCTGCTGCGTCGTATCGTCGAGCTGCGACACCGCCTGATTCACCTGCTCGAGCCCCGTGCTCTGCTCCTTCGCGGCGACGCTGATTTCGGCGATCACGCTCGTGATGTTGCGCACGCCGTCGACGATTTCGTCCATCGTCGCGCCGGCCGTCTGGACGAGCCCGGAGCCGCCCTCGATCTTCTCGACCGACGCGTGGATCAGTTGCTTGATTTCGCGTGCAGCCTGCGCGCTGCGCTGCGCGAGCGCACGCACCTCGCCGGCGACGACCGCGAAGCCGCGGCCATGCTCGTTCGCACGTGCCGCCTCGACGGCGGCGTTCAACGCGAGAATGTTGGTCTGGAACGCGATGCCGTCGATCACGCCGACGATGTTGGCGATTTCTCCCGACGCCTGCGTGATGTCGTTCATCGTCGAGACGACCTCGCGCACGACCGTGCCGCCGCGCAGCGCGACATCCGACGCCGATTCCGCCAGACGGTTCACCTGGCTCGCCGCATCGGCCGAATTGCGGGCCGTGCCCGCGATCTCCTCGAGCGCGGCGGCCGTTTCCTGCAAGCTCGACGCCGCGTGTTCGGTACGGGCCGACAGATCCTGGTTGCCCTGCGCGATCTCGGCGCTTGCGAGGTTGACGGACGTGCTGAACTCGCGGATCTGCAGCAGAATCGCACTGATCTTCTCGGCGAAGGCGTTGAACGCTCGCGCGATCTGCGCGGCCTCGTCGGCGCCGTCGGCGGGCAGGCGCTTCGTCAGGTCGCCGCTGCCGCTCGATACGTCCGTGAGCGCATCGCGCACCATCAGGATGCGCTTGAAGGCTGCGTTCGTCATCGCGCCGACGAGCGCGGCCGCGACGACGGCGACGATCGCGATCGCCAGCAGCGTCGTCGTCGCGACCGCTCGCATGCCGGCCGTCACGTCGCCCTTGTCGAGCGCGAGCACCAGCGACCAGTCGGTGCCGACGATCGGTTGCGCGCGCATCAGCTTGGCGGCGCCGTCGATGTCGACCGCGACGGGCGCGGATGCCGTCTGCAGTGCAGCGAGGCGGTCGGCATCGAGTTCCGGCGAGAGACCGGTGGCCGGCTTCATGATCAGGTCGGTCTTGGCCGACGCGATCACGCGCCCGCTCTTGTCGACCAGAAACGCGAAGCTCGCCGGGGTCGGGTGAACGGAAGTCACGATCGAGCTCACGTTCTCCATGAACAGGCTGGCTGCCAGCACGCCCTTCACCGCGCCGTCGCGCACCACGGGCACCGCGAACGCCACGGCCGGCTTGCCGCTCGTCGCATCGCGGTAAAGCGCCGTCACGACCAGACGGCCCGCGCCGACGGCCTGCTTGTACCAAGGTCGCGCGGTCGGATCGTAGCCGGGGGCGAGCGGCACATTCGAGAACGCCGTCTTGTCCGGCAGGCCGAGCGTCAGCACCGCGAAGCCGCCCGACTTGCCGAGCAGCTTCAACGCCGGCACCGGGTCGCCGTCGCCGATCGCGATCGTGTCCGCGAGCGCCTGGGTTTCGCGCGCCCGGCTCGCCACCCATTCGTCGATCGCGAGCGCGTGGCCGGCGAGGATCGACTGGTGATTCTGGTCGATGGCCTCGTCGTTGTGGGTCTTGACGACGTAATAGACGAGCCCCCCGGTTACGGCCAGCGCCGTCACGACGATGGCGACGCACGTCGCCAGTATCCGGGCGCGAATTGATGACAGCATGATGACTTTTGTCTCCGTTACCGCGTGATGATTGAACTGGATCGGTGAACAGGCCGATCCTGATCCATTTAACGGCACCGGGGGCGGGAAGTTGAGCGATGTCGGAACGACGGCGTGATGCGTGCGGCGCACGGCGCGAATTTTTTTCGAAGGTCGGTTACGCGCAAACGATTGCCCCGGCGCAGCGGTCCTAAATTGTTCATTCACCATTCCGATAATAAGGAAAGCTATTTGATACTCACGACCGGAATTTCCCCATGAGCGATCGACGGTTAACGGTTCGCACGAAGCTGATCATCGCTTTCGGACTGCTGACGTGCACGGTTGTGCTCGTCTCCCTCCTCGGCATCGTATCGCTCGGCAACGCGAACGCGGCATTCGAGCATTACGTCAACGGCACCAACGCCCGCGCAACGCTGGCGGACAAGGTTCGCGTCGCGGTCGACCGGCGCGCGATCGCCGCCCGCAACCAGGTCCTGGCGACTGGGCCACGCGACGCGGACATCGAGAAGGAGGCGGCACTGCAGGCCGACCGCGACGTCAGTGCGCTGTTGGGCGAGCTGACGAACGCGGTCCGCGAAGGAAGCGGCGCGTCCGACAAATCGCGCGAACTGGTTCGGCAAATCGCGGCGGTCGAGGCGCAGTACGGCCCCGTGGCGCGCGCCATCGTCGATGCGGCGGCCAACAACCGGCGCGATCAGGCGATCGCGATGATCAACGAACAGTGCCGCCCGCTGCTGGCCCAACTCGTCGCGGCCACCGACGCGTATGCGACGTACACGCGCTCGCGGGCCGCCCAACTCGTGACGGAATCGAACGACCGCTATACCTCGCGACGACTGATGCTGATCGCCCTCTGCATCGCCGCGGCGGCGGCAGCGGCAATCTCGGGCGTCTTCATCACCCGCGGCCTGCTGCGCGCGCTGGGCACGGAGCCCGCCGCGCTCAGCGAGATCGCCGGCCATATCGCCGCCGGCAACCTCGGCGCCGAATCCACGACCGGCGCCGCGCCGCCCGGCAGCGTCCTGGCGTCCATGCGCGACATGCAGGCGAACCTGATCCGCCTGATCTCGGAAGTGCGTACCGCATCGGGCAACGTCGCGACAGGCGCCGGCGAAATCGCGTCCGGCAACCAGGACCTGTCCTCCCGCACCGAGCAGCAGGCCGCATCGTTGCAGGAAACCGCGTCGAGCATGGAGCAACTGACATCCACCGTGCGCCTGAACGCCGACAATGCGCAGCAGGCGAGCGGCCTGGCCAACAACGCATCCGAGGTCGCCCAGCGCGGCAGCGCGGCGGTCGGCCTGATGGTCGACACGATGACGGACATCAGCACGAGCTCCACCAGGATCGCCGAGATCACCGGCATCATCGAAGGGATCGCGTTCCAGACCAACATTCTCGCGCTCAACGCAGCCGTGGAAGCCGCCCGCGCCGGCGAGCAGGGTCGCGGCTTCGCGGTGGTTGCCAGCGAAGTCAGGAGTCTTGCGCAGCGTTCGTCGAGCGCCGCGAAGGAAATTCGCGCGCTGATCTCGCAATCGGTCCGGAAAATCCAGGACGGCTCGCATATCGCGAACAATGCGGGCGAGACGATGAGCGAGGTCACGCATGCGATCTCGCGCGTGACCGACATCATGGGCGAGATCGCCGCGGCGTCGAGCGAGCAGAGCCGCGGCATCGAGCAGGTCAATCTGGCCATCACGCAAATGGACGAAGTCACGCAGCAGAATGCGGCACTCGTCGAGCAGGCCGCCGCCGCATCGAAGTCGCTCGAGGAACAGGGCAGCCGGCTTGCCGAGGCCGTATCGCTGTTCCGGCTCGACGTGCGTGCGGCCGGCGCGTAGGCCGGCGTCCGTCGCCCTGTCTCGGTGACGGGTGCACGCGTTCGCGCCGCCGTCACGTTAAGCATCGGAAATTAACCAGATAGTGGGAATTTGGTGCGTATCGACGACGACGCGAAACAATTCCGTAACGGCCGCGTAACGATCGCTCCCCACAATCCTCCATCTTCGACCATCAGGATGGAGTCTTGCATGTTTGCGTCACGAAGCCGTTTCCCGCTGCACGTCGCGGCATTGTCGAGTGCGATCGTACTGGCTGCCTGCGGCGGCGGCGACGACGTCACGTCGACCGGCACGATCGCCGCGGCCGTGCCCGCGCCGCCCGCCGCCCCCGGCTTCGTCGACAGCGCGCCGATCCCGAGCGCGCCCGCTTTCGTCGACAACGTCGCGACCAACCAGCGCGGCGATGCGCGCTATGCGACGCTGTCGACCAACGCCGCGGTGCGCGTGTTGAGCCGTTTCCTCGATCTCTGGCAACCGTCGACGATGCTGGTCGACGCGGGCGTGTCCGCGCCGGCGAACGGCGCGTTCCCGGCCGTCTCGCCGTCGACCTGCTCCGGTCTGCCGAACAGCGGCGTGCCGTGCGGCACGATCCTGAACGATGCGGTGCTGTCGGCCAACGTGCAGTACGTGATCGACGCGACGACCGCGCGCACGCCGCAACAGGCCGATGCCGCGTACTACGACGACCGGCGCGGCAAGGGCTACAGCGTGACCGACGGCATGGGCCCGCTCACCGCCGCGTGGCGCACCGCGGCCCAGCAGACGACCAGCATCACCAGCGTGCCCGCCGATGCGACGACCGTGCTGTACAACGACGCCGGCAACAACGTCGGCGTCGGCAGCAGCGGCGGCAACGCCGGCTTCGGCAAGGTCGTCGACCTGCTCAACGAAATGGGCAACAACGCGTCGACCGAGCCTTCGAAGCGCTTCTTCAAATACGCGCGTCCGTACCGCTGGAGCACGAGCGTGATCGTCGCGCCAACGCTCGTGCCGGCCGAAAGCACGACGCCCGCGACCGACGGCGGCTTCATCAGCGGCCACACGGCCGAGGCGGTGCGCGATGCGACGACGATGGCGTGGCTCGTGCCGGAACGCTTCCAGGAAATGATCAGCCGCGGCCTCGAGCTCGGCGAGAACCGGATTCTGGCCGGCATGCATTCGCCGCTCGACGTGATCGGCGGCCGCATGCTCGCGCTGGCCGTCAGCGCGGCGAACCTGAGCGCGTACGCCGGCGACGCGCAGGCCGCCTACACGCAAGCCCATCAGACGCTGCAGCAACTGACGGGAACGAACGCCACGACGTTCTCCGCATTCGCGCATTCCGGCACGCCGGCCACCGACCGGTTCGCCGACTACACGGCGAACCGCGCCGCGTTCCTGCGCCGCATGACGTTCGGCTTCGGCGCGCTCGAATCGACGAACGCACCGCCGGTCGTGCCGAAGGGCGCGGAGATTCTGCTGCAGACGCGCTTTCCGTACCTGAGCGCCGACCAGCGGCGCGTCGTGCTGAAAACGACCGAGCTGCCGTCCGGCTATCCGGTCATGGACGACGCGGAAGGCTGGGGTCGTCTGAACCTGTTCGCCGCGGCCGACGGCTACGGCGCGTTCAACGGCAACGTGATCGTGTCGATGGATGCGTCGCAGGGCGGCTTCAATGCCGCCGATCTGTGGCGCAACGACGTCGCGGGCGCCGGCAAGCTGACGCTGCAAGGCAGCGGCACGCTGACGCTGGCGGGCAACAACGGCTATACGGGCGGCACGCAGGTGAATGGCGGCACGCTGGCGGCCGCGTCGACGACGGCGTTCGGCAAAGGCGACGTGTACGTCGGCCCCGGCGGCAGCGTGCGCATCGCGGCCGCCGCGCCGGTGACGATCGCCGCCCGCTACACGCAGCTCGACAATACGACGCTCGAACTCGACATCGACGGCAACGGCGGCGGACGGCTGCGCGTGGGCGGCCCGCTCACCATCGCGGGCGGCACGCTGCACGTGAAATTCGTGAACGGCTACGCGCCGAAGGCCGGCGACACCATCGCGCTGATCGACGGCGCGGCGGCGGCCGCGAAGTTCGCGACGGTGACGGTCGACGGCTTCAAGGCCACGCCGGTCTACACGGCGACGGGCGTGTCGATCACGCTGTCGGCGGCGTAGCCGGCGGCGAAGATCGCGCCTGCAACGGCGCCGCCCACGGGCAAGACCGCGTACCGAAGCGCCGTTGCAGTTCGATGATCGTCGGCAGGTTGAAATCGTGAACATCCGGCGCGGCGGCGCCCTGCCGCCGGCTGACCTCGACACAGAGTTCCAGCGCCCGCGCGCGCGTCTCGGCGAGCAGCCGCAGCGCCTCATCGAGCAACCCCTTCTCCAGTTCCGACAGCGAGCCGCCGTGGCCGGGTTCGCCGATCCCCGGCTCGCTCATGCGGGTTTCCATCGCGGCTTCTCCTTCGCTGTCCGATTGCGCACGCGGTCGCACCTCGCCTTTCGCGTCACATGACCGCGCCGCGCAGCCACGGCACGAACTCGCGTTCGCCGATGCCGTTGTCCTCGCTGCAAGAGCGTCGTCCGGAGGCGACGTCGAGCATCAGCCGAAACAGCCGCGCGCCCGCTTCGTCGACCGTGAGCGAACCGGCGACGATCCCGCCGCTGTCGAAATCCATGTCCGATCGCATCCGCTCGAACAGGCCGGTCGTCGTCGCGATCTTGATCGTCGGCACCGGCTTCGACCCGAACACCGAACCGCGGCCCGTCGTGAAGCACACGAGATTCGCGCCGCCGGCGATCTGCCCGGTGGCCGACACCGGGTCGTACCCGGGCGTATCCATGAACACGAGCCCGGCTTGCCGCACCGGCTCCGCGTAATCGTAGACCGCGCGCAACGGCGAGCGCCCGCCCTTCGACACCGCGCCGAGCGACTTCTCGAGAATCGTCGTGATGCCGCCGGCGAGATTGCCGGGCGACGGGTTGTTGTTCATTTCGCCGCCGTGATCGGCGACGTAGCGCTCCCACCACTGCAACCTGCCGCGCAGACGCTCGGCCACATCGCGCGAGGCCGCCCGCGCGATCAGCAGATGCTCGGCGCCGTAGATCTCGGGCGTCTCGGACAGAATCGCGGTGCCGCCGTTGCGGACCAGCAGATCGACGGCCGCGCCGAGCGCCGGGTTCGCCGTGATGCCCGAGTAGCCGTCGGACCCGCCGCATTGCAGGCCGACCGTCAGCCGCGCGGCCGGCACCGCGCTGCGGCGCGCGCCGTCGGCCACCTCCACCAATTCGCGCACGATCGACACACCGCGGGCCACGGTGTCGCGCACCCCGCCCTCGTCCTGGATGACCAGCGTGCGCACGGTGCCCGGCGCGGCCGCATCGAGCCGTTGCGCGAGCGCCCCGACCTGGTTGACCTCGCAGCCGAGGCCGACGAGCAGCACGCCGGCGAAGTTCGGGTTGCGTGCATAGCCGACGAGCGTGCGTCGCAGCAGTTCGATGCCGTCCCCGGTTGCCGACATGCCGCAGCCGCTCTGATGGGTGATCGCGACGACGCCGTCGACGTGACCGAACGCATCGAGCGCGCCGTGCCGGTATGCATCGGCGATCGCATGACAGACGCTCGCCGAACAGTTGACGCTCGCGATCACGCCGACGTAGTTGCGGGTTCCGACGCTGCCGTCGGGCCGCACGAATCCGTCGAAGGTATCGGCGCGATCCGCCGGAACCTCGTGCACGTCGCCGGCACGCGCGTCGTCATGCGCATGCCGCTTGGGCATCCCGACGTTGTGCGCGTGCACGTGCTCGCCCACGGCGATGTCGCACAGCGCGATGCCGATCGGCTGCCCGCATTTGACGATCGCGTCGCCGCGCGCGATCGGCGCCGTGGCGACCTTGTGGCCGGCCGGCACCGCGGCCGCCGGCCGCAACGGCGCGCCACGCACGTCGATCGGCACGTCCGGCGTCAGTGCGTCGAGTGCGACGGCGACGTTGTCGTCGCCGTGAAGGATCACGATTGCCGGTTGCTTCACGATGCATGTCTCCCTGTCGTTGCGCCGGCCGCCGGATCGCCGGCCGCCGGGTCATGGCGGGCGACGAGTTGCCGCAACCGGGGTTGTTCGGCCGGCAGCGCCAGCGAATCCGCGAGCGCGAGCAACGGCTCGATCCGCCGCGCCACCTTCTCGCGATGATTGACCGCGATATCGGCGATGCGATGCGCGAGAAACGGATTGAGAAAGCGCTCGCGCACGCTGTCGACGTACCGTTGCGCCGTGTCGCGCAAGCCCAGCTCGACGAATACCGGCGCGACTTCATCGCGCCACACCGCCTCGAGGCCGTCGCGCAGCCGCGCATCGTTCATCGCGTCCAGCACCGTCTCCGATGCATCGCGCCCCGCCGCGAGCCACTGCTCCGCGAGCCAGCTGTGCCCGAGATTGAGGAAGAACAGCTTCAGGCGCTCGTGGCTGCGCAAATCGTCGGTGACGACGATCTGCGCGTGCCGGCACGGCAGCGCCATGCCGGCGCGCCGTTCGATCGCCCACAGCGCATAGGGCTCCGCGATCGCGCCGACCGGATGCAGCGGCTCGGACACGATGCGGTCGACGAGCGAATTGACCCACACGCAGCGGTTGGACAGATAGTCTTCGAACGCGTCGGACAGCCGCCACCGGCGCGCGAGATCCAGCACGATGTCGCGCAGCGTGTCGCCGTTGTTCGTCACCAGTTCGCAAGGCAGGACGGAGATGCCGTCGTCGGGCCGCACCCGCCAGCGCGCATGCAGCAGCGCGAGCAGCTTCGCCGGAAAGCCGCGCGGGGTTTGCTCCGGCCGGTCGAGCACGTCCGCGGCGTCGCGCGGATCGGCGCGATAGCCTGCATCGCCGGTGTTCGACACGATCGCGCGCACCGTTTCGATCGCGGCACGGCGTATCTCCGCCCAGTCGCGCTCGGCGTCCCACGCGCGCTGCACGGCGCGGCATTCGACGACTTCGTCGACGATGCCGCCGCGATCGCGCCCGCGAATCCGCACCGGATAACGACCGGTGGCGCGCAGCGCGTCGATGCGGGCGCGGCTCGCCGGATTGCCGGTCGTCTGCACGATGCCGATGCCGCCCATCGCGTTGCCGTCGTCCAGCGCCTGGGAGACGAACAGGTCGACGTGCGCCAGCAGGAAGCGGCTCGTGCCGAACTGCAGGATCGGCGGCGTCATCGCGTGCGCTCCGCGTGCCGGATTCGGTCGCTCAGCATTCGACGAGCGCCTTCACGACGGTCTGCCCCGCTTCCAGCAGACGCGGAAACGCGTCCGGCACCTCTTCGAGCCGCATCCGGTGCGTGTTCAGCGCGCGGTCCGGAATGCGCCCCGCGCGCATCGCGTCGAGCACCGTCGCGAAATCCTCGGCCGTCGCATTGCGGCTCGCGAGCAGCGTGGTTTCCCGCTTGTGGAATTCGGGATCCGAAAACGCGACGTGCCCGCGCACGATCGAGATCAACGTGTATTTGCCGCCGTGCGCGACGAATTCGAAGCCGCGATTCATCGCATCGAGGTTGCCCGTCGCGTCGAACACCGCATCGAAATACTCGCCGTTCGTCAACGACGCGAGACGCGCCGCGTCGTCCGCCCCCACCTCCACCGCCGCATCGACCGCCAGGTGCTGGCGGCAAAACGCCAGCCGGTCGGCCCGCGTGTCGAGGCATGTGACGTCGGCGCCGCGCAGCTTCGCGAACATCATCGCGGCCATGCCGATCGGCCCGGCGCCGACGACCAGCGCCCGCTGCCCGGCCCGGACGTCGGCCCGCCGCACCGCATGCGCGCCGATCGCGAGAAATTCCAGCATCGCTGCCTGGTCGAGCGAAATGCCGTCGGCCTTGTGGACGAACTGCGCGGGGACGCTGAGGTATTCGGCGAGCGCGCCGTCGCGATGCACGCCGAGCACCTTGATGTTCACGCAGCAGTTCGTGTTGCCGTGACGGCATGCGACGCAGTGTCCGCACGACAGGTACGGCATCACGTACACCGCATCGCCGGCGCCGAGCCCCGACTCGGGTTCCGCCTCCACGACGACCGCGGAAAGCTCGTGCCCCATCACGCGCGGATAGTCGAGGTACGGCTGGTTGCCGGTGAAGATATGCAGATCGGTGCCGCAGATGCCGACGCGCTGCACGCGCAACAGCACTTCGCCGCTGCCGCGCACGGGCAGCTCGCGCTGCTGTACGCGCAGCACGCCGGGGGATTCGCAAATCACGCTGAGCATGTCGGGTTCCTTTCGTGATGGTTCATTCTTCGTGGCGTGCGGTGTCGATCCGGTAAAAGCGGCGTGCGTTGCCGCCGAAGAGGTCGGCCAGTGCGGCAGCGCCGAGCAACCGCGCGCAGTCGTCCTCGCACGCGGCCAGCCATTCGCCGTAGCCGCCGCACGCCGACGCCAGCCGCAACACCGGCCAGTCGCTGCCCCACATCAGGCGCGTCGGCCCGAACAGCTCGGCCAGCGCATCGACGTACGGCCGCGTGCGCACTCGCACGACATCCGGGCCGGCTGATGGCCCGGCCTCCGTCCACAGGCCGGACAGCTTGCAATGCAGCTTCGGCAGGCTCGCGAGCCTGCGCATCGCCGACAGCCACGGCTGCAGCACGCCGCGCTCGACGAACGGCTTCGCGCCGTGGTCGATCACGATCGGCAGATCCGGATGGCGCCGCGCGAATGCATGTAGCGCATCGAGATGGCGCGGCATCACCAGCGCATCGAAACCGAGCCGATGCTCGAGCATCGCGGCGACCGCGCGATCCAGTCGCGGATCGTCGATCCACGCGTCGTCGGGCAGATCCTGCAGCATCGGTCGCAAGCCGCGCGCCTTCGGCGCGGAGGCGAACGCCGCGATCCGCGCCGGCGCGTCGTCGGCCTTCATGTCGACCCAGCCGACCACGGCGCCGACGCTCGGCGTGGCGGCCGCCAGATCGAGCAGAAAGCGCGTGTCGGCTTCGCTCGGCAGCGATTGCACGAGGACGGTGGTGTCGATGCGCGCGGCATCGAGCAGCGGCGCCAGATCGGCGGGACCGAAATCCCGGTGAATCGCGTCGAGTTCGGCCGGCGGCCAGCAGCCGGCCCGCGCGCCGATTCGCCAGTAGTGCTGATGAGCGTCGATGCGCGCGGTCATGCGCGTGCTCCCGGAACCGGCGCGTGCGCGTCGATCAGACCTTCGTCGCGCAGTGCATCCCATAGTTCGGCCGGCGCAGGGCGCTCGAACCATGCGATGTTCTGCTTCAGCTGAGCGACGCTGCGCGCGCCGACCACGCACGACACGACGGCCGAATGGCCGAACGGAAACTGCAGCGCAGCGGCGGGAAGCGGCACGTCGAAGCGGTTGCACAGCGCGCCGAGCCGCATGGCCTTGTCGATCACGTCGGCGCTCGCGTCCGCATAGTTGAACTTGCCGTTGCCGGCGAGCAGGCCGGAGTTGAACACGCCGCCGATCACGACGCCCGTCCCTTCACGGGCGCATGCGTCGAGCAGCGGTTCGAGCGCCGTCTGTTCGAGCAGCGTGTAGCGGCCGGCCAGCAGCACGGCGTCGAGCGCCGCTTCGTTCAGCGCATCGGCCGCGACTTCCCATTCGTTCACGCCGAGACCGAACCCGCCGATCTCGCCGCCCGAGCGCAGCGCGTCGAGCGCGCGAAGCCCGCCGCCGCGAGTCAACTGTTCCCAATAGTGCGCATGACGATCGCCGTGCGTCATCGCGCCGATATCGTGCACGTACAGCATGTCGACGCGCGCGAGCCCGAGCCGTTGCCGGCTGTCGTCGTGCGAGCGCATGATCCCGTCGTAGCTGTAGTCGTAGACCGGCCGGAACGGCAACGGCTCGGCCCAGCCGTCGTCGCCCGGCCGCACGCTCGCGTCGGCGCGCATCAGCCGCCCGACCTTCGTGCTGAGCGTGAAGGCGCCGCGCTCGCGCGAGGCGAGCGCCGCCCCCACGCGCCGCTCGGACAGCGTGTAGCCGTAATACGGCGCGGTGTCGAAGTAGCGCAGGCCGGCCGTCCACGCGGCGTCGACGAGCGCGGCGGCATCGACGGCCGACATCGGACGATAAAGGCCGCCCAGTTGCGAGCAGCCGAGGCCGAGGGCCGACATCGTCATCCCGCTGCGCGGCAAGCTGCGTGTGTCGTTTGCGTTCATGAGTCGTGACTCGAAACGGGAAAGCGGCACGGCCGGTCAGTACAGGACATTCTTCGCCGCCTGCGAATCGAGGTTCTGCTTGTCGACCATCACGACGCCGGTATCGATCAGCTTCGGCGCGGGCCTGCGCGCGATGACGTCGAGCGCCGTGCGCACGCCCTGGTTCCCCATCTGCCAGGAGCCCTGCACGGCGATCGCCTGCACGGTGCCGTCGCGCACGAAGCCCTGCAGGTCCTCGTTGCCGTCGAACCCGATCGCCACCACCTTGCCCGCCTTGCCCGACTGTTTCAGCGCGCGGCCCATCCCGACCGCGGTCGGCTCGTTCGCGCCGAAGATGCCCTTCAGGTCCGGGTTCGCCGACAGCACGTCGGTCGTCTGGTTCAGCGCGGTCGCCATTTGCGATTGCGAGTAGTACGGACCGACGATCTGCAGCTTCGAATGGCTCTCGATATATTTGCGGAACCCGCCGACGCGGCTGACCTCGGAGCCCGCACCCGGCACGTACGACATGATCGCGATCTTGCCGGATTGCCCGACGCGGTCGATCAGCGCCTTCGCGCACAGCGCGCCCGCCTTCTCGTTGTCGGTCGACAGGAATGCCTGGTAATACGGCTTGCCGGCGTCCGCGATGGCCGAGTCGATCAGCACGACGGGAATGTGCGCTTCCCACGCCTTCTTGATCGCGGGGACGAGCGCATCGGGGTCGGACGGCGCGAGCACGATGCCCGCCACATGGCGCGTGACCGCGTTGTCGACCATGTTGACCTGTCCGCTGATGTCCGACTCGGCCGCCGGCCCCTGGAACGTCATCGTGTAGCCCTTGGCCCCGTCGAGCGCCGCCTTCGCGCCTTTCTGCACGTTCTGCCAATAATTTGAATTGACCGTCTTGACGATCACGGCGATCTCGCCGCCCGCCGCCTGCGCGCCGCCGCTGCACACCGCGAACACGCATGCCGATGCCGCCAGCAGGATGAATTTGTTCATGTCTCGCTCCGCTTCTCGTTGGTAGGGACTGCTTGCTGCCGGTCAGGGCCGGCGATTGCGCAACTGGTCGATCCACACCGTGCCCAGAATCACGACGCCGATGATGATCTGCTGGATGAAGCTCGACACGCCGTTCATGTTCAGGCCGTTGCGCAGCACGCCGATCACGAACGCGCCGATCGCCGTGCCGGAAATCGTGCCGACGCCGCCCATCAGCGACGTGCCGCCGATCACCGAGCTGGCGATCGCGTCGAGCTCGTACATCACGCCCTCGTTCGGCTGCCCGGTGACGAGCCGCGACATCAGCACGCAGCCGGTCACGCCGGCGAGCGCGCCGGACAGCACGTAAGTGAACAGCTTCACGCCCTGCACGTTCACGCCCGACAGCCGGGCCGCCTCCGCGTTCGACCCGACCGCGTAGATATGACGGCCGAGCGACGTTCTCGACAGCAGGACGGACACCACGACGAACAGCACGACCATGATCACGACCGGATACGGAATGCCGGGAAAGGTCGTGTCGGGGAACCCGTCCGCGCCGATGCGCGAGATCCGCAACAGCGCGCCGTTGCCGAGCGCGCCGAACGCGTCGCCGAGATCCGATACCGGCCGCGCGCCGGTGATCTGCAGCGCGATGCCGCGCGCGACCAGCATCATGCCGAGCGTCGCGATGAACGGCGGCAGCCCCATCTGCGTCACGCAGATGCCGTTGACGAGCCCGCACAGCGCGCCGACCAGGATGCCGGCCGCCATCGCGGCGGGTACCGGCACGCCGGCCTTGACCAGCAGCGCCGCGCACACGCCGGCCAGCGCGAGCACCGAGCCGACCGACAGGTCGATGCCGCCCGTGATGATCACGCAGGTGGCGGCCGCGCCCAGATAGGCGATCGACGTAACCTGCAGGCCGACCGTCATCAGGTTGTCGACCGAGAAGAACGCCGCGCTCGAGATCGAGAACGCGAACACGAGCACGACGAGACTGCCCAGGGCCGCGAACTTCTGGATCAGGTCGCGTCGCCGCTGTCGCGCCGCCCGTTCGTCGGCCTGGCTTCGATCGGATGTCATTTCAAGCATGGGAACGCCCCGACGCGTAGTGCATGATCTCCTCCTGACTGGTGTGTTTCGTCTCGAGCAATGCGGTCATTCGACCTTCGTGAAAAACGGCGATCCGGTCGGTCATGCCGAGCAGCTCCGGCAGTTCCGAACTGATCAGCACCACGCCGACGCCGTCGGCGGCGAGCCGGTCCATCAGCCCGTAGATCGCGAATTTCGCGCCGACGTCGATGCCGCGCGTCGGCTCGTCGAAGAACAGGATCTTCGAACCGCGATAAAGCCATTTGCCGATGACGACCTTCTGCTGGTTGCCGCCGGACAGGTTGCGCACGCGCTGGTGCACGGACGGCGTGCGAATCGCGAGGTCCTGCACGTAGCGGCGCGCCACGTCCAGTTCGTCGTCGAAGCGCAGGAACCCGAGACGCGACGCGATGCCGCGCACGTTCGCGAGCGTGAGATTCGCCGCGACGGGCATCGACAGCGCGAGCCCCTCCGTCTTGCGGTCCTCCGACAGATACGCGATGCCGTGCCGGATCGCCTCGCGCGGCGAGCGGATCGTCACGGGCCGGCCGTGCAGCGCGATCGTGCCGCCGTCGGGACGGTCCGCCCCGAAGATCGCGCGCGCGATCTCGGTGCGCCCGGCGCCCATCAATCCCGCGAAGCCCAGGATCTCGCCGCGGCGCAACGCGAACGACACCGGCCCGAACACGCCGTCGCGGCGCAGGTCCCGCACGTCGAGCAGCACGTCGTCCGTCGGCGCCGACTGCCGCGACGGATAGGCGTCGTCGAGCGAGCGTCCGACCATGCGCGCGACGATGTCGTCGATGCTCACGTCGGCGAAATCGTCCGTCGAGATATGGCGCCCGTCGCGCAACACCGTCACGCGATCGACGATCTGCGCCATTTCGTCGAGCCGGTGCGAGATATACAGAATCGCCACGCCGTCTGCGCGCAGCTCCTCGATGATGCGAAAGAGCTGCACCGTTTCCGCTTCCGTCAGCGACGACGTCGGCTCGTCCATGATCAGCACGCGCGCATCGAGCGACAGCGCCTTCGCGATCTCGACCATTTGCTGCTGCGCGATCGACAGCACGCCGACCTTCGTCGTCGGCGCAACGTTCAGGCCGATTCGCGCGATGCAGCGCGCCGCATCCGCATTCATGCGCCGCGTATCGACGAACGGCCCGCGCCGCGGCTCGCGTGCGAGGAACAGGTTCTCCGCCACGCTCAGGTGCGGGACGAGATTGAGCTCCTGGTGAATGATCGCGATGCCGGCCGCCTGCGCTTCGGAAGCCGAACGAAATCGCACCGGCGCGCCGCGATAGCGAACGACGCCCTCGTCGGGCAGGTACTGGCCGCTGATGATCTTCATCAGCGTGGATTTGCCCGCGCCGTTTTCGCCGCACACCGCATGCACTTCGCCGCGGCGCAGGTCGAGGCGAATGCCGTCGAGCGCCAGCACGCCCGGAAAGCGCTTGCGAATCCCTTCCAGGCACAGGATCTCCCGGTCCGTTTCGTCCGGCGCGGCCTGACCGGGCAGATTGCGGGGCAATGCCATTGCGTCTCCTTGGAGTGGATCGACCTCGGCACCGTCTGGTCAGTCCAATTTAGACGAATTACAGCAATCAAACCAATTTTGGTCAAGCCAATTTAGCTATTCACATCTGATCTTACCAATAGTGAAAACCCGCACATCCGGATGAACGGGCCGCCACAACGGGCGAAACGACGCGCGTGATAGACTCCGCGACACGCGCTTGCGCCGAAAGCGCATTGATCCCACTGCATCGGATGAAATCGACAGAACCCAAGCGGCTTTACCAATCGGTCGCGGCCCAGATCGTCGCGTTGATTCGCCAGGGCGAATTCGCGATCGGCGAGCGGCTGCCGCCGGAACGCGAGCTGGCACTGACGCTCGGCGTCTCGCGCCCGTCGCTTCGCGAGGCGCTGATCGCACTGGAAATCGGCGGCCAGATCGAGATCCGGATGGGCTCCGGCGTGTATGTGCGCGACACGGCGGCCGATGCCGTCGGCCCGATGGCCACGCTCGGCGACAGCCCGTCGGAATTGATGCAGGCCCGCGCGGCCGTCGAAGGCAGCGTGGCCGCATTGGCCGCCGCGCGGATGACGGCCGCGATGCTCGAGCGCCTGCGCCGCACCGTTCAGCGCATGAAGCGGCTCGCGGAGGCCGGCAAATCGCCAGTCGAAGCCGACCGGCAGTTCCACATGCTGATCGCGGAAGCCGCCGGCAATTCGGTGCTCACCCGCTTCGTCGGCGAGCTGTTCGACAGCCGCCACGACCCGATCGCGACGGCCATGCGCGGCCACGCGGAGAATCCTCAGACCTGGACCGCCGCCGTGCGCGAGCACGAGGACGTGCTCCTCGCACTGCAAGCCGGCGACCCGATCGCCGCGCAGACGGCGATCCGCGCGCATCTTCGTGCGTCGGAAGCGCGGTGGATCGAAGGCGGGCTGAAAGCCGATCCGGATTGAGCGGCGCGGGCGCGGACATGCGTGGGCATCGCAACGCACCGGCCCTCGGCGCTTCTGTCACCGAGACTCAGCCCGCAGCGACCGGATTGCCTGCCGTGACCTCGCAGACCATGCGCCAGTGGCGATCGAGCGTCCGCGCGGTTTCACCGACCACGGTCGCACAACCGGCCAGATGGATGTCGCGACTGGAACTGCCCACCATGATGTCGAACTCGCCTGGCTCCACGATCCGCTCGCCCCGTTCGTCGGTGAAATTGAGCATATCGACGGGCAGCCGGACGTTCACCGTTCTGCGCGCACCGACAGGCACGAACACGCGCTGGAAGCCCTTGAGTTCCCGTACCGGTCGCACGACCGACGCCACGCGATCGCGCACGTAGATCTGGACGACTTCCGTACCGTCGCGCGGCCCGACGTTCTCGACCTCGAACGAGAATTCGAAGACACCGTCGGAAATGCTTGCCCTTTGAGCGATCCAGTCGAGCGCGCCATAGCGGAATTGGGTGTAGCTCAGGCCGAAGCCGAACGGATAACGCGAGCCGAAATGATAGGCAATCGGCGTGCCGGCGCTTTTCAGCTTGTGGTTGTACACGTAGGGCACCGCGCCCGCGCTTTTCGGAATCGACAACGGCAATCTGCCGCTGAAGTCGGCCGCGCCGGAAATCAGCTTCACGAGCGCGTCGGCGCCGCCCTGGCCCGGCGCGAACGCGACGATATGCGCGGCCACGGCGTCTTCCAGGCCGCCCAGGTTGTACGGACGCCCGCCGGTCTGCACGACGACCGTCCGCGTACCGCTCGCGACGACCGCGTCCAGCAGTGCCTGCTGGACGCCGGGCAAGTCGAGGCTGTCCGTATCCGATCCCTCGCCGACGGTTCCCGACTGAAACAGCCCGGCCAGATCGCCGACGAAGACGATCGCGACATCCGCGGATTCCGCCACCCGCACGGCCTCGGCGATCTGGTCGGTTTCGCGGCTGACGGGTGCCTGCCGGTCTTCGTCGATCGCGCGCGCCATGTCGACATCCCCCGGGAATACCGGCGTTCCCGCGCGGCGCTCGCGAAGAATCTCGCAACCCTTCGCGTAAAGCACCCGCTCGCCTCCGAAACGCTCCCTGAACGCCTGCAACGGCGTCTTCACCGGCGAACGCGCATCCTCGCCGGTCGTGATCAGATGCACCGGGAAGCTGTATCCGGCAAGCAGCGCGAGCGGATCGTCGGCCGTCGGCCCGATGATCGCCACGCGCGACGCACCGTCGGCTCCGATCGGCAACACGGCAGCGTTCTTCAACAGGACGATCGATTCGAGTGCGGCCCGATCCGCCACGGCCGCCGCATCGGCGCCGTTCACGTCGACACCGTCCGGATCCGCGTACGGATGCTCGAACAGCCCCAGACGGAATTTCTCGGTCAGCACGCGCGACACGGCCGCATCGATCACCCGCATCTCGATGTCGCCGCGCTCGATCGCCGCCTTCAGATGCAGCGCGCATTCGTGTCCCGGCAGTTCGACGTCGAGACCCGCATTGAACGCCAGCGCCGCGGCCCCCGCTTCGTCACGCGCGACGCCATGGTGCGTGAACAGCAGGTTGACGCCTGCATAGTCGGCAACGACCAACCCGTCGAATCCCCATTTTCCGCGCAGCGTTCCATCGATCAGCGTCGGATCCGCATGACACGGGATACCGTCGATGTCGTGGTAAGCCGGCATCACGGAGCCCGCATTGGTCAACTTGACCGCCATTTCGAAGGGCAGCAGGAAGACATCGTTGAATTCGCGCGGGCCGACATGGACGGGCGCGTGGTTGCGCCCGCCTTCGCTCGCCGAGTGCCCTGCGAAGTGCTTGAGCGTCGCCAGCAAGTCGCGGCGCTCGCCCTGCAGGCCGTCGACGTAACGACAGGCCAGCACGCCGACCAGATACGGATCCTCGCCGAGCGTCTCTTCGGTGCGCCCCCAGCGTGGATCGCGCGATACGTCGAGCACCGGTGCGAGCCCCTGATGGCAGCCGATCGATCGCGCCTGCCGGCCGATTTCCCGTGCCACGGCTTCGACCAGCTCCGGGTTCCACGTCGCGGCGTAGTTGAGCGGCGCTGGAAACAGGGTTGCGCCTTCGATCATCAGGCCGACGAGACACTCCTCGTGAGACATGACGGGAATACCCAGGCGCGTGTCCTCGATCATCCTGCGCTGCAGCGCGTTCAATGCGCGCACCCCTTCGCGGGCCTCGACCGAGTGCGTACCCAGCGGGCGCGTGATCTGTCCGAGGCCATGCTTCAGAAGTTCGTCGACGGTAATCCCCGTCTGGCGCTGAGCGAAGTCGGCCAGCCTCCATGCATGGTTGCCGTCCGACGACAACCTCAGCCAACCGGCATGCAACTGTGCGATTTTTTCATCCAGGTTCATGCGGGCGAGCAGATCGGCCACGCGCGCGGGAATGGGCGCGTCGGGGTTGCGGTACAGCGCCGGTTGTTCTTCGATATCGATTGACATAAGGAATCCCAAATAAATGGCTGGATGGACGAATGGGTCAGCTACCCGTTTCAGTGCCCGACGCGAGCGGCGACATACACCGCGCCCGTCCGGTCGAATTCGATCCCGGGGCGATCGACGCGCATCGGCGAAGCCGACCGGGTATGCCGTGCGATCAAGCCGATCGCAGCGCGTAATCCTGTTGCCGTGCCGCGGCGAGGCGCGGCAATGCCATGCCGTCGGCATCGAAGACATGGCAGGCATCGGGCGAAACATGAAGCGCGACGGCCCGGCCGCGCCCGATGCCGACATCGCCGGCGAGCTTCGCGATCACGCCGGCGTCACGGCCCTCGCCAACGGTCGCGTGCAGATACGTAAACTCGCCGAAACGCTCGACCAGCCCGGTCGTCGCGTTGACGGCCTGACTGCGCGCGTCGCCTGCGGCAATGACGAAGTGCTCGGGCCGAACGCCCAGCGTGACGTCGGCGCCCACCTGCACGCCGCGTGCGTCGACCGCGGCCTGAATCAGCGCTCCCCCACGCAGGCTGAGCGAAAGCCCGCCTGAATCCGCCGCGACGATACGCCCCGGCAGGAAATTCATCCGCGGCGAGCCGATGAAACCCGCAACGAACCGGCTTCTCGGGCGGTGGTAAAGATCCAGCGGCGCTCCGACCTGGGCCACGCTGCCGTGGCGTTCCATGTCGGCGCCGGCGTGCAGCAGCACGATCTTGTCCGCGAGCGCCATCGCTTCGGTCTGGTCGTGCGTGACGTAAATCGCGCTCGCCCGGTCGAACTCGCGGTGCAGGCGCGCAATCTCCGTTCGCGTCTGCACCCGCAGCGCGGCGTCGAGATTCGACAGCGGCTCGTCGAACAGGAATACGCCCGGCTCTCGCACGATTGCCCGTCCGATCGCGACGCGCTGGCGTTGCCCGCCCGACAGCGCCGCCGGCCGCCGCTCGAGGAACTTCTCCAGTTGCAGCGACGCCGCGGCCTGTCTGACCTTGCGGTCGATCGTCGCGGCGTCGATCTTCGCCTGCCGCAAGCCGAAAGCCATGTTTTCGTAGACGGTCATGTGCGGATACAGCGCATAGTTCTGGAACACCATTGCCACGCGCCGCTTCGACGGATGCAAATCGTTGACGAGCGCACCGTCGATTCGCAGTTCGCCGGCCGTGATGGTTTCCAGACCGGCGATCATCCGCAGCAGCGTCGATTTTCCGCATCCGGATGGACCTAGGAACACGCAAAACTCGTTGGCGCCGATCTCGAGATCGACATCTCGAATGATCGGGGGATTCCCGGGGTACGCCTTCTGGACATGCTTGAGACTGATGCTGGCCATGATTCGCTTGACTGAATGAGTAAGTGGATCCCGGCGTCCCGCGATGCGTGCCGGGCTGCGGTCGAGCGGTCGCTATCCCTTCAGCGATCCGGCCATCATTCCCTTGATGATCCGTTCCTGCCCGAACGCGTAGGCGACGATCAACGGAAGCGAGGTGAGCGTGACGACGGACAGCATCGCGGGAATGTTCGATGCGTACTGCCCCTGGAAATCCCACAGCGCGAGCGGCAGCGTGCGGTGTTCCGGCGTGGAGGTCAGCACGTACGCAAAGATGAACTCGTTCCAGAGGGCGATCGCGTTGTAGATGGCCACCGTCGCCAGGCCGGGCATCGACAGCGGAAAGTAGATCCGCCAGAAAATCTTGAGCGGCCCGCATCCATCGAGACAGGCGGCCTCCTCGAGTTCGCGCGGGATCTGCTTCATGAACTCGGTGAGAATGAAAATCGAGATCGGCAGGCTGAACGCGACGTACGGGCCGACGAGCGCCAGCGACGTGTCGTACAGGCCGATGTTGCGGATCATCAGATAGATCGGCACCAGCGTCGCGTGAAGCGGCACGATCATCGATGCGACGACGAGTCCGAACAACGTCTTGTTGAAGCGGAACTGCATGCGAGCGAACGCGTAGGCGGCCATCGCGCTGAGCAGCACGACGACGATCACCGACAGGCCGACCACGAACAGACTGTTGCGCAGATACATGAAGAACGCGCCATGCAGCACGTCCAGATAGTTCGACAGGTCGAGCCGGGACGGCAGCGCCCACACCGAAGCCGAATAGGTTTCTTCCTGCGACTTGAGACTGGTGACGACCACGAACAGGAACGGCAGCGTGGTCACCGCGAGCCAGATGAGCGCCAGCAGGAAGATCGCGGGATGCCGTCGGCTGGCCGCCTGCCGGGCTGAACGAGCGAACATGGTCAGACCTTCTGTGAGTAGCGCTGCGTGGCGCGCAACGCGGCCGCCGCGACCAGCGCCACGATGATGAACATCGCCGAAGCGATCGTGCTGCCGTAGCCGAGCTGGAATGAACTGAACACGCGACGGTACATGTAGGTGGCCATCAGCTCGGACGAATTCTCCGGCCCGCCGCCGGTCATCACGAAAATCAGATCGAAGTAGCGCAGCGACCCCAGTACCGCGAGGAGTGCGGCGGTCCGTACCGTGCCTTGCAGATGCGGCAGCTTGATGCGCCAGAAGATGGTCGATTCCGACGCGCCGTCGAGCCGCGCGGCCTCGCCCAGTTCCGCCGGAAAGGACGACAGCCCGGCGAGAAACAGGATCATGTAGAAAGGGATGTTCTGCCAGCAGATCACCGCGATCGTCGCAGCGAGCGAGAAGCGCGGATCGCCGAGCCAGTCCTGCGCCAGCGCGTGCAGGCCGAGCGCGTGCAACCCGGCGTTCAGCGGACCGAAGTTCGGATCGTAGACGTTCTTGAACAGCACGCCGATCGCGACGCTGGACATCAGCAGCGGCAGGAAATACAGGATCTTCAGCAGCCGCGAGCCTTTGCCGGCCTTGTCGAGCAGCACCGCGAGCAGCAGCGCGACGGGCAACTGGATCACCACGGAGAACACGGCGAGCAGCAAATTGTTGCCGAGCGCCTTCCAGAACACGTCGTCCTGAGCCAGATGCAGCCAGTTGGCGACACCGACGAAACGCGCGTCGCTACCGAGCCCGTTCCAGTCGACCAGCGACAACCGGAAACTGTCGACCAATGGATAGAGCAGGAAAACGGCCAACAGCAGGACCGACGGCGCCAGCAACAGCGCCGCGGTCAACCGGTGCGGCGACATGCGGTGCGCTTTCGCGCGCGTCGCGATCATCGCTGTATCCACCATGACCTCCTTCACGATCGGTTCCACGCCAGCCGGCCTATCGGCCCGCCTCCGCCTTTGCCGCGTCTTCCATCTGTTGGGCCGCTGCCTCGGGCGTCACCGAAAGCCCCAGCAGCGCCTGCGAAATCTCCTTGTGCCGCTCGCCGAGACGCGGCGACAGTTCCTGGTCGTACCAGAGCTGGACGTTCGGCGCCTGCGCGACCAGTTCCTGCACGCGCTTGAGCATGGGATCCGCGATGGTCAGGTTCTTCACCGGCGGGAGTCGGGCATCGGCCAGTTTCGCGCGGACCGATTCGTCATCCGTCATCGTCCTGATCAGACGGAACGCCGCGTCGCGGTCGGAACACTGCGTCGATACGCTCAGGTAACTGTCGCCGAGCGTCCCCACGACATCGCGAACATCGCCTTTGCCGCCAGGCATGCCCGGAAACGGAAAGAAGTCGAGCTTCTTGAAGAACGCGGGATTTTCCTTCTGAATGGTCGACGCTTCCCAGCTTCCCATCAGCTCCATCGCGGCCCGGCCGGCGTACAGGAGGCGGCGGGACGCCCCGATGTCGTAGTCGAGCCCGTTGTAGCCGGGCGCGAATGCGCCAGCCTTGACGAGTTGCTGAAGATATTTGCCGGCGCCGATGAAGACGGGGTCGGCAAAACTGCCGCCCTTGTCGCGCTCGACGGCGCGACGAAAAACCTCCGGGCCGCCGAGCCGGTCGACCAGATACATGTAGTACATCGACCCCGGCCACTTGTTCTTGTTGGCCAGCGCGAACGGCGCGACCCCGTGAGACGTCAGCACCTTCACGACGTTCATCAGGTCGTCCCACGTCGCGGGCGGCGCGAGGTTGTATTGCCGGAACAGATCCTTGTTGTAAAAGATCATGGCAGCCGCCGTGTTCTCCGCCGGAACACCATAAATCCTGCCGTTATAGGTGACGGCCTTCCAGGACGCAGGCAGGAAGCGATCGCGATAGGCCGGATCCTTCTGCAGATAGGGCGTGAGGTCCACGACCTGACCTGCCTTGACGTACTCTCTCAGCGGCCCGCCACCCCACGTGTCGAACACGCAGGGCGGCTGCCCGGCGCCGAACGCCACTTTCAGCTTCGCCTTGTACGAATCGTTGAGCACGTGGGAATCCTCGACCTTGTATCCGGGGTTCTGTTTCTCGAACCGGTCGGCGGCGGCGCGTACGGTCCTGGGCCCATTGCCCTCCGTCTGGTGATCCCATTCGACGATGACTTTCGTCGACTGCGCATGACCGACGCCGGCCCAGAGCGCCGAGGCTGCCAACAGAGCCGTCGCGGCGCGCGAGAACCTTCGAACCTTGATCGAAAGCATCCACGTCTCCATCGTTGTAGGTCTCGTCAACGGATAGTTAGCGTTAACGTTATCTGATGTTAGGTTTGATTCGTCGCCATCGCTATCCGGGTATACCCATCGTCGAATTCGGTATCCCGCCGCGCCCGTCGAGCCGAACGAAAATGACTCGATCGCCAGGCAGAGAGCGGCTCCGGTCGAATCCGGCGAATCGGTTCAACTCCGGATCCGCATGTGACCTGTTAGAATGAACAGTAAAAACCGGACGTTATCGCTATCATCCATTGCGGAATGCGTGTGGCCGGATGACCACCCTCCACCGCACCACCTCGCCCATGAGCAAACAGAATCCCACTCTCGCCCATGTCGCGCGTATCGCGGGCGTGTCGCAGATGACCGCCTCGCGGGCGCTCAACGACCGCCCGGGCGTTTCGCAGGAAACGCGCGAGGAAATATTGAGAGTCGCGGCGAACATCGGGTATGTCGTCAACCGCAGCGCGCAGAAGCTGTCCGGCGGACGCAACGGCATCATCGGTATCGTGACGCCCACGCTCGACAACGAATTCGTCGGCGAACTGATTATCGGTGTGGGGCGCGCGGCGCGGGTAGCGGGGTACGAGACGTTCGTGTACACGGTATTCGACGAAGACCGTCACTCGCATCAGTCCGTGCTGGGGTTGATGAAGCAGTTCACCGACGGCGTCGTCGCCATCCTGCCGCGCGATTCGATCTACTTCGACGCGCTTGCCGCCGCGAACGTCCCGGTCGTCGTCATCGACCAGCGCGGCGCGCTCGCGGGGTTTCCGTCCATCTCCGTCGACAACTATGGCGGCGCATTGCGCGCAGTCGAACATCTGGCGCAACTCGGGCATACGCGCATCGCGTTCATCGGCGGCGACGAGTCCATCGAAGGCGTGCGCGACCGGCGGCGCGGCTATCTCGATGCGATCGCCCGACTGCGTTTGGCCGACGATCCCGGCTTGATCGCGCAGGGCGATCTGTCGCAGATGAAGGCATTCGACGCGGCATCGCAATTGCTTGCACTGCCGGAACGCCCGACCGCGATCTTCGCTGCGAACGACCTGAGCGCGTTCGGCGTCATCGCGGCGGCAAGGGAAATGGGCCTGAAAGTCCCTCACGACGTCTCCGTCATCGGCTTCGACGACATTCCGATGGCCTCGCAGGTTCATCCGCCGCTCACGACGATACGCCAACCGTTCGCGCCGATGGGACGCGCCGCGGTCAATACGTTGATGGCACAGATCGACAGCAACGAATCGGTGGCCCCTCGAATCGTGCTGCCGGCCGAACTCGTCGTTCGACAATCGACCGGCCCCGCGCACGGCGCGGTCGCGACGAAAGCATCGCCCTCGCGCAATCGGTCGGCGAACTGATCGACGGACGCGACGCCCGCCCCCCGGCCACGCGCCATTCAACGCCCTGCAACGCTGCCCGTTCGCTCGCCGTGCGGCACAACGGCAGCGTACGCCGCACCCGGCTCGTCACCCACACCGAGACGCCCCGACCGCGTTCGTGCCACGCACCGTTTCACTTCCCTCATCGGCGCTCAAAATTACGATTGCAAATGCCTCTCATTTGCATTAAATTGCCGCGCAAATGTACTGTTTGGAACACCGATGTCGGCGCGAGGCCGCCCGCCGTGCCCGAACGCGAAACACACCAAAAAGGGAGGAGTATGAGCAGGAGGAACTGGGCGGCCGCACCGATGGCCATCGTCGTCGGCACTGCCGGCATGGGCGCCGCCGACGCGCAGGAAGCGGCGCTGCCGACCATCGAGGTATCCGCGCAACGCGCGACGACGCCGTTTCGCACACGCGAATCGACGAGCGCGACGCGTAGCGAGGCGGACGTGATGGAGATTCCGTTCGCGGTCAGCAGCGTCGACACGAAGCTGATCCAGACCGTGGCCGCCACGCGCGGCGACGATCTTTACGACTGGGTCGCGGGCGTCTCGCGCCAGAACAACTTCGGCGGCCTGTGGGACAACTACGCGGTGCGCGGCTTCGCCGGCGACGGCAACACGTCCGGCACCGACTATCTGGTCAACGGCTTCTCGTGGAATCGCGGGATGAGCGTGCCGCGCGACACCGTCAACCTCGAGCGCATGGAAGTGCTCAAAGGGCCGGCGTCCGCGCTGTATGGCCGCGGCGATCCGGGCGGGATCATCAGCTACACGACGAAGCAGCCGCAGTTCGCACGCGCGAACACCATCGGCGTGTCGGCCGGCAGCTACGGCGCATTGCGCCAGACGCTCGATTCGACCGGCCCCGTCACGAAATCGCTGGCGTACCGCTTCGTCGCGATGAACGAGAACAACGGCAGCTTTCGCGACACGGTGTCGAGCAAACGCTACCTGTTCTCGCCGTCGTTCACCTGGGACATCGGCGCCGACACGACGCTCCACTACGAGTTCGAGAGCGCGCGTCAGCGCGCGCCGCTCGATCGCGGCGTGCTCGCGGTGAACGGGCAACTCGGCGCGATCCCCGCGTCGCGCTTCCTCGGCGAGCCGCGCGACGGCGACTACGACGTGCGCAACACGGGCCATCAGTTCACGCTCGAACATCGCATCGGTTCCAGCTGGTCGGTCAATGCCGGCGTCGCGCAACGCACGACCGATCTGTCCGGGCGCTCGTCCGAGGCGTTCGCATTGCAACCGGACGGCCGCACGCTGTGGCGCCGCTACCGGCAAGTCGCGTTTCACTCGAACGACCTGCAAGGCCGCCTCGAAACCACCGGCTCGTTCCGCACGGGCGGCATCGGCCATACGCTCGTGATGGGCGTCGATGCGTACCGCTTCAACTACGACCAGTTCGTCACGCGCTCCACGCCGACCGCCGCCGCGCCGTATGCGATCGACATCTTCGATCCGGTCTACGGCCAGCCCGCGCCGACGCCACGCACCGCGACCAACCTGCTCGAACGCGATGACGGTCAAGGCGTCTACGCGCAGGACACGCTCGCGTTCGGGCCGCACTGGAAGGTTCTGGCCGGGCTGCGCTGGGATCGCTTCCACCAGTCGATCGACAACCGCCTGAAGAGCGTGACGACGAGCCAGTTGCAAACCTCGCTGAGCCCGCGTCTCGGCGTCGTGTATGAAATGAGCCCGGCGTTGTCGCTGTATGCGAACACCGCGTATTCGTTCCGGCCGAACAACGGTGCCGACATCAACGGCCGCGCGTTCGATCCCGAAAAGGGCCACGGCTACGAAGCCGGCGCGAAATGGGCGGGCACGCGCTGGCTCACGACCGTCTCGGCGTTCTACGTCACCAAGCGCAACGTGCTCACCGCCGATCCGGCCAATGCCGGCTTCTCGCGCGCGGCCGGCGAAGTGCGCAGCCGCGGCGTCGAATTCGAATGGAGCGGCGACCTCGGTCACGGCTTGCGCGGCATCGCCAACTTCGCGTACGTCGACGCCGAGGTCACGCGCGATACCGTGCTGGCGCCCGGCTCGCGCCTCGTCGACGTACCGCGGTTGAGCGGCAGCGCGCTGCTCATGTACGAGACGACCCTGCCGTTCGCGGACAAGGCCGGCGCCGGTGCCGGCGTGATCTACGTCGGACGCCGCGCGGGCAACACGGCCAACACGCAGGACGGCTTCGAGCTGCCGGCCTATGCGACCGTGCAACTCAACGGCTATCTTCAGGTCAACAAGCACCTGCGTGCGTCGGTCGTGCTGAACAACCTGTTCAATCGCACGACCTACGTCAGCTCGTACAACAGCCTGTGGGTCACGCCGGGCGCGCCGCGCAGCCTGTTCGCGTCGCTCGCCTACTCGTTCTGAGTCGACCGGGGCGGCTGACCGGGATCTCGCGTCAGCCGCCGACCGCGAACCGCGCGCCCAGCGCGAGCAGCAGCGCCGGCGGCATCACGCACGCCCCGACCGCGAGGAACGTACGGAAACCGACCTGCAGCCCTTCGCGCCGCATCGCCGCCAGCCACAGAATCGTCGCGAGCGAACCGGTGACCGACAGGTTCGGGCCGAGATCCACGCCGATCAGGATCGCATCGACCACCGTTCGCGGGCTGTGCGCAGCCTGGATCGTCGAGCTCGCGATCAGCCCGGCCGGCAGGTTGTTGACCCCGTTCGACACCAGCGCGACCGCGACGCCCGCCGCCGCCGCGGCGACGTGCTCGCCGCTTTGCATCAGCGCGTGCAGCAGCCCCGCCAGTACGCGCACCGCGCCGGTCCGGTCGAGCGCCTCGACGACGACGAACAACCCCGCGACGAGCGGCAGCACGCTCCACGAAATCCCGCGAACGATCGGCACGCATGCCGCACGATCCCGCATCGCCACGCACGCGACCGTGACGACACCCGCCAGCGCGGTCGGCAATCCAAGCGGACGATCCAGGACCGACACCGCCATCAGCGCGACGGCCGTTGCCGCAATGCCCGCCAGCGTGATGCGCCCGCCGCGCGTCAGCGGCTGCACCGGCAGCCCCGACTCGCAACCGCCGGAAAGCGCACGTCGCTGCACGATCCGCAGCATGACGAACGTGCACGCGATCGATGCGACGGACGGCGCCGCGAAGTGCGCGAGCCATGGGCCGAGCGACGGCATGTGCGCGCCATACAGCACCAGGTTCGCCGGATTCGAAATCGGCAGCACGAAACTCGCGGCATTCGCGACGAGCGCGCAGCTGTACAGCAGCGGCATCGGGTCGGCCTTCGCGCGGCGCGCGGCGGCAAGGACCGCGGGCGTCAGCACGACGGCGGTTGCGTCGTTCGACAGGAACGCCGTGGTGACGACGCCGACCCCGTAGATCAGCGCGAACAATCGCCGCGACGAACCCTGCGCGAGATTGACGACGTGCGTCGCGACCCAGTCGAACAGCCCCTCGCGACGGGCCGCCTCGGACAGCAGCATCATGCCCGTCAGAAAGAGGTACACGTCGCCGCCCTTCGCGACGGCGTCCAGCGCCTGCGCGACGGGCAAGAGGTTCAACACGACCAGCAGCAGCGCGCCGCTCACGGCCCAGATGGCCTCGGGCCAGCCGAACGGACGCGTGATGACGCCCGCGGTGGCGAGCGCGGAAATCAGCCAGGCAAGCGAAACAGGATTCATGGGCAAGTCGACGGAGGCACGAGGATCGAAACGGCTTTCAAGACGACGTCGCCGACGAGTCGGCGGGTTTGCCGCACACGCCGCTCAGCGAGCGCGCATGACCGAGCCGCAGCGCGAGCGAGCCCGTCGACACGGCGCCCGGCACGACGAACGCGGCCGGATAGCCGACGTGCTGCGCGAGCACGCCGCCCGGCAGCGGGCCGAGCGCCGCGCCGAGTGCCCCGAGCATGACGAGTCGAGTGGAGAACGACGGACGCTTCATCGGAACGGGCCGGCAGTCGAGGACGACAGAATAGCGTATCGCCTGTCATGCGCAGCCGCCACGTGCGACGCATCGCACCGACGGCCCGCCGGGCCGGATCGGCAACGCCTCACCGTGGAAAGCCGCGCGAAAGCCCCGGGCGCTAGACTGCCTTCGGTCCTGCGTCCCGCCCGAAACTTCCCCGTCGAGCCCCCATGCGCGCCCTTTCCGTTCGAACCTTGTCCGCCGTCCTGTTCGCCGTCGGCACACTCGTCGGCACGGCCGCCGCCAGCCATGCATGCGAAGTGCCGCCCCCCGTGCGGACGATCGACCCGCCCGGCTACTACGACGACCCCACGGGCTATGCGCGCGACGTGAAGCCGATGCGCGACTTCGTCGCGAAGCTGAACGCGGCGGCGGATCGCGGCGACTGGTCGTGCGCGTTGACGCTACTCGACGGTTGGGCGCAATCGGATGCGTTGATGGGCCCGATCTCCGGCTATCAGGGCGACTACGAGCGTTCGTGGGCCGGCACCGATTTCGCGATGGTGATCCTGCGCATGCCGCATGGGTTGCGCGAAGCGAATCGCGCGGCATTCAACGCGATCGACCCGTGGCTCGAACGCATCGCGATCGCGACCCGCAATGCCGAGGCGATCAACCATCTGCACAACAACCTCGTGTATTGGGCCGGGCTCGACCTGATCGCGATCGGCACCGTGACCGACAATGCAAGCCTGATCGATTCCGGCTTGCTGCGGGTGCGCGAAGGCATTCGCGACATCCGCCCGGACGGTTCGCTCGAGCGCGAGGTCAAGCGCGGCGACCGCGCGCTTCACTATCACACGTTCGCGCTGCTGCCGCTCGTGTTCGCGGCCGAACTCGTCCAGCAGCGCAACATCGATCTCTACCGCGAAAACGACGGTGCGATCGGCCGCCTCGCGAACCTCGTGATCGACGCGGTGGAAGATCCCGCGAGTTTCAGGAAGATCACGCCGATCAAGCAGGACCTGTTCCCGTGGACGTTCCGCGACGAACTGAGCTGGGTCGAGCCGTACTACGCACGCTTTCACGACCGACGCCTGCCGGCGATCATCGCGCCGCGCCGCCCGTTCGGCGAATGGAGGCTCGGCGGCGACGTGACGGCGGCATGGGGCGCGCCGCTGCCATGATGCGCGGCGCGGCGAGTCGCGGCGCGGCAACCCGGGTCGGCGGCGCGCATCGCGAACGCGAGCGCTTCGGCGAGCGCCTCGCAACGCTCGCGCAGCAGCGCGCGCAGTGCCCCCGCGATCACCTGCCGGTCGCGCCGATCATCCAGGCCAAACACGGACCCGGCCTCCGGCATCGCGAACGGCCCGGGCGCCGGCACGGAAACGTCCGACAAGCGCTTCGCGTTTCGCTCCATGGTCGTCCTCTTGGTCGACGCGCGGCCGACACGGCTTCGTCACCGCCGGTTCGACCGCGACACCACGTCGATCCACACCGCCAGCACGAGCACCGCGCCCTTGACGATCATCTGCCAGTACGTGTCGACGTCCAGCATCGACATCCCGTTGTCGAGGCTCGCCATCACGAGCGCGCCGATCAGCGCGCCGTAGACCGTGCCCGACCCGCCGCGCATCGACGTGCCGCCGATGAAGCACGCGGCGATCGCGTCGAGTTCGCCCATCGAGCCGGCGGACGGCGACCCGGCCGCGAGCCGCGCCGTGTTGACGAGGCCGGCAAACGCGCACATCAGCCCCATCAGCGCGAAGATCGCGAGCTTCACGCGATCGGTGTCGACGCCCGACAGCCGCGTCGCCTCCAGGTTCGAGCCCACCGCATAGATCCGCCGGCCGAACACGGTCTGCGTCGCGATCCACGAGAACACGCCGAGCAGCACGAGCAGCAGCAGCACGGGCACCGGAATACCGCCGTAACGATCGAGCGTCGCGACGAACGCGAACAGCACCGCGCCGGCGCCGACGATCTTCGCGACGTCCTGCCACAACGGGGCGACCGCGAGCCGGTAGCGCCGCCGCGTGCCGCGCTGCCGCACCACCAGCAGCGTCGCGACCGCGAACAGCAGGACCGCGAGGCCGTCCCCGGCCAGACGCGGCAGATAGCCCTGCCCGATGAACACGAAGCCGTCCGACACGGGCGCGATCGTCGAGCCGCCCGTCACGCCGAGCAGGATGCCGCGAAACGCGAGCATCCCGCCGAGCCCGACGATGAACGACGGCACGCGCCGATAGGTCGACCACCAGCCGTTGAAGAGCCCGATCAGCACGCCGAGCGCGAGCACGGCCGGAACCGTCGCCGCGACCGGCCAGTGGCGGTTGACGTCGAGGATCGCGGCGACGCCGCCGAGCAGCCCGAGCAGCGAGCCGACCGACAGGTCGATCTCGCCCGCGATGATGACGAACACCATGCCGCACGCGAGCATGCCGGTGATCGACATCTGCCGCAGCAGGTTCGACACGTTGCGCGGCGTGACGAACGCGCCGTCCGTCAACACCGAGAAGAACGCCCAGATCGCGACGACCGCGAACAGCAGCGCGAGCACCTTGTAGCGCGTAAAAACGTGGCGCAACGGCAACCGCGGCGCGCGGCCGTCCGGACGCCGCGCGTCCGCATCCGGCGTCGCCGGGGTCGAGGAAGAAAGTTCGGAATTCATGTCGCACTCGCTGCGGTGGGTTCGGCGGGCAGCCGCGCGGGCTTCAGCGCGGCGCCGAGAATCTGTTCCTGCGTGAGGCCCTGGTTGACGAAATCGCCGCGCAGCTCGCCTTCGCCGATCACCAGCACGCGATCGGCGAGGCCGAGCACCTCCGGCAGTTCCGACGACACGACGATCAGCGCGACGCCGCGCTTGGCCAGCGCGAAGACGAGCCGGTAGATCTCGGCCTTCGCGCCCACGTCGACACCGCGCGTCGGCTCGTCGAGGATCAGCACCTGCGGCTCGGTCAGCAGCATCTTCGCGAGCACCGCCTTCTGCTGATTGCCGCCCGACAGGCTCGCGATCGACAGGAACGGATGCGCGGCGCGCACCGACAGCCGCTGCATCTCGGTGCGGATCGCGTCGAGCTCGGCGGCCGCGTCGATCCGCCCGCGCGCCGCGAAGCGCTGCAGCACCGCCAGTGTGATGTTGTGGCCGACGCCGAGCTGCGGCACGATGCCGTGGCGCTTGCGGTCCTCCGGCACCATCGCGATGCCGGCGCGGATCGCGTCGGCCGGCGAGCGGATCGACAGCGGCCGGCCGTTCATCGTCACGCTCGCCGTGCACGCGCCCGGATACGCGCCGAAGATCGCCTGCATCAACTCGGTGCGGCCCGCGCCGACCAGCCCGGCCACGCCGACGATCTCGCCGCGCCGCACGCTGAACGACACGTCGTCGACGCGCTTGCGGCGCGCGTTCGTCACGTCGCGGCACGTCACGTGGCGCACGTCGAGCACGACGTCGCCGATCTCGTGCGGCTCGCGCGGATACAGGTCGCGGATCTCACGGCCGACCATCATCGCGATGATCCGGTCGGTGGTCAGCGCATTCATCGGCTCGGTCGCGACATGGCGGCCATCGCGGATCACGGTGACCGTGTCGCATACGGCCGCCACCTCGTCGAGCTTGTGCGAGATGTAGACGCAGGCGACGCCGCGGCGCTTCAGGTCGCGCACGATGTCGAGCAGGATGCGCGTCTCCGACGCGCTCAACGACGACGACGGTTCGTCGAGGATGAGCAGCTTCGCGTGCTTGTTCAGCGCCTTCGCGATCTCGATCAACTGCTGGTGGCCGCCGCCGTAGTTCATCACCGGCTGCGCGACGTTGATCGTGTCGATCCGCAATTCGTGCAGCAGCTCCTCGGCGCGCCGCACCATCGCCGCGAAGTTCATGCGCCCGCCCGGCAGCGTGATCTCGTTGCCGAGGAAGATGTTCTCGGCCACCGACAGCTCGGGCACGAGCATCAGCTCCTGGTGGATGATCGCGATGCCCGCGCGTTCGGTGTCGCGCACGCCGGACGCCACGAGCGGCGCGCCTTCCCAGCGGATTTCGCCGTCCCACGTGCCGTGCGGGTACACGCCCGACAGCACCTTCATCAGCGTCGACTTGCCCGCGCCGTTCTCGCCGCACAGCCCGACGCATTCGCCGGGCCGCACGGTCAGGTCGATGCCGTCGAGCGCCTTCACGCCGTCGAAGGCCTTGACGATGCCGCGCATCGTCAGCAAGGGTTCCGTCATTCGTTCATGCCTCGCAGTAAGCGCGGCCGCCGTCGCGGCGACCGCGCGTCGTACGCTTACTGGCTCGCCAGCTGGGCCTGGGTATAGAAGCCGTCCTTCACGACGACGTCGACGTTGCGCTTGGTCAACAGCGTCGGCTGCAGCAGCACCGTATCGACCTTCTTCTTGCCGTTGTCGTATTGCGCGTTGAACGCGGGCTTCGTGCCCTTCGCGAGATCGACCGCGAGCTTCGCGGCTTCGCTCGCGATCAGCTTCAGCGGCTTGTACACGGTCATCGTCTGCGTGCCGGCGATCACGCGCTTGACCGCGGCCAGATCCGCATCCTGCCCGGACACCGGCACCTTGCCGGCCAGATGCTGCGCGGCGAGCGCCTGGATCGCGCCGCCGGCCGTGCCGTCGTTCGACGCGACGATCGCGTCGATCTTGTTGTTGTTCGCGGTCAGTGCGTCCTCGACGATCCGCAGCGCGGTCGACGCGCTCCATTCGGGCACCCACTGCTGGCCGACGACCTTGATGTCGCCGCGGTCGATCGCGGGCTTGAGCACCTTCAGTTGCCCTTCGCGCAGCATCTTCGCGTTGTTGTCGGTCGGCGCGCCGCCCAGCAGGAAATAATTGCCCTTCGGCTTCGCGTCGAACACGCCCTGCGCCTGCAGCTCGCCGACCTTCTCGTTGTCGAACGAGATATAGGCGTCGACGTCCGCGTCGAGGATCAGGCGATCGTACGACACGACCTTGATGCCGGCCTTGCGCGCTTCGGCGACGACGTTGCCGAGCGTCTTCGAGTTGAACGGCACGATCACGATCACGTCGACGCCGCGCGAGATCAGGTTCTCGATCTGCGAAATCTGCCGCTCCTCGCTCGCATCGGCCGACTGCACCGACACCTTCGCGCCGAGCTTCGTCGCGGCCGCGACGAAATAGTCGCGATCGCGCGACCAGCGCTCGACGCGCAGGTCGTCGATACAGAAGCCGATCTCGGGCTTGTCCTTGCTCGCGTGGGCGAGCGGCGTGCCCAGCGCGAGGATCGCCAGCGCGGCGGCGCCGGCAAGCGAACTCAATACGGTACGACGCGTCACGGATTTCATGTCTCCACTCCTTGTTATGGAACCACCTCACGAACCGCGGGCGGCCGCCGGATTGCACCGCCCGCATCGAATCACGGCGACGTGCGTCAAGCGCCCGTCGCAAACACCGGTTCGAGCGCACGATACAGCGCGCGAAACGTCGGCCGCCGCACGTCGCGATACCACGCGTGCCGCGCGGAGTCGGGCTCGCGCACCGCGACGACCGGCGGTTGTGGACACACGTCGGCGAGCGCCGCATCGGGTTCGAGCGCGAGATGTGCGAGACGCGCGGCGCCGAGCGCCGGCCCCACTTCACCGCCCGCGCGCAGCGTCAGCGCACGGCCGCTCAGGTCCGCGAGCATCTGCGTCCAGTACGCGCTGCGCGAGCCGCCGCCGATCACGGTGATGTTGTCGGGCGCGAGCCCGGCCGCGTGCAGCGCGTCGATGCCGTCGAGCAGCGCGAAGCCGACGCCTTCGAGCGTCGCGTTCGCGAGATCCGCGCGCCGCGTGTCCGGCGTGAGCCCGTAGAACACACCCTTCGCGTTCACGTCGTTGTGCGGCGTGCGCTCGCCGCTCAGGTACGGCAGGAACCACGGGCGGCTCGCGCGTGCGTTCGTTTCCGCATCGTCGAGCAGCGCCGCGACGCCGTCGTAACCGGCCAGTTGCGCGGTGAAGTCGACGCAGCCGGCCGCGTTCAGCATCACGGACATCAGGTGCCACGTATCCGGCAGCGCATGGCAGAAGCTGTGCACCGCCGATTCGGGATTCGCGCGGAACCCGTCCGACACCGCGAAATACACGCCCGACGTGCCGAGCGACAGCAGCGCGTCGCCGGGCCGCACGATCCCGACGCCCACCGCGCCGGCCGCGTTGTCGCCGCCGCCGGCCACCACCGGGATCTCGCGCAGGCCGAGCGCTCGCGCGACGGCCGGCAGCAGCGTGCCGGTGATGCGATTGCCCTCGAAGACGGCCGGCATCTGTGCACGCGACAGCCCGCAGGCCGCGAGCAACGTGTCGTCGTAGTCGCGCTTCGCGACGTCGAGCCACAGCGTGCCGGCGGCGTCCGACGGATCGGTCGCGAACGCGCCGGTCAGCCGGTAGCGCAGATAATCCTTCGGCAGCAGCACGTAGGCGATGCGCGCGAACACGTCGGGCTCGTGACGGCGCACCCACAGCAGCTTGGGCGCCGTGAAGCCCGGCATCGCGATATTGCCGGCCACCGTGCGCAGCGCGGGCGCGAGCCGTTCGAGTTCCTCGCACTCGGCATCCGCGCGGCCGTCGTTCCACAAGATCGCGGGGCGCAGCACGTCGCCGTGGGCATCGAGCAGCGTCGCGCCGTGCATCTGTCCGGTCAGGCCGAGCGCATCGATGTCGTGCGGGTCGATGCCGGCCGTGCGCGCGTCCGACACGAGTGCGGCGAGCGCGCCGCATGCGGCGTCCCACCAGTCGCGCGGCGCCTGCTCGGACCAGCGCAGCTGCGGCCGGCTCACCGCGAGCGGGCGGCCCGCGCTTGCGCGCACCGCGCCGTCGCGGTCGAGCAGCACCGCCTTCACGCCCGACGTGCCGAGATCGAGTCCGATGTACATGGCGTCAGCGCAGCCCGTAGATCGCCTGGTTCACGATGTTCTCGAGCCGCTCCTGCGCGCCGCTTGCATGCCGCGGGTTGACGCCCCGCGCGAGCGCGTCGGCCGCCAGCGACTCCAGCGTATAGCCGCCCGACAGGATCTTGCGGCCGAACTCGCTGTCCCACTGCGCGTAGCGCTGCCGGCGCAGTGCGTCGAGCCGGTCGTTCTCGACCAGCACCGCCGCGCGTTCGAGCGCGAGCGCGAGCACGTCGATCGCACCGACGTGACCGTAGAACAGGTCTTCCGGATCGATGCTCTGGCGCCGCACCTTCGCGTCGAAGTTCATCCCGCCGGTCGTGAAGCCGCCGTGGCGCAGGATCTCGTAGAACGCGAGCGTCAGTTCCTCGACGCTGTTCGGGAACTGGTCGGTGTCCCAGCCGTTCTGCGGATCGCCGCGGTTCGCGTCGACGCTGCCGAACACGCCGAGCGCGAATGCGTTCGCGATCTCGTGATGGAACGAATGGCCCGCGAGCGTCGCGTGATTGGCTTCGATGTTCACGCGGATCTCGTTCTGCAGTCCGTACTGCACGAGGAAGCCGTGCACCGTCGCCACGTCGTAGTCGTACTGATGCTTGGTCGGCTCCTGCGGCTTCGGCTCGATCAGCAGCGCACCCTTGAAGCCGATCCGGTGCTTGTGCTCGACGACCATCGACAGGAAGCGGGCGAACTGGTCGCGCTCGCGCTTCAGGTCGGTATTGAGCAGCGTCTCGTAGCCTTCCCGGCCGCCCCACAGCACGTAGCTCTCGCCGCCGAGCCGATGGGTCGCGTCGAGCGCATGGCGCACCTGGGTCGCGGCCCACGCGAACACGTCGGGGTTCGGGTTCGTCGCGGCGCCGGCCGCGAAGCGCGGGTGCGAAAACAGGTTCGCGGTCCCCCATAACAGCCGCACGCCGGTTGCCTGCTGACGCTCGGCGAGATAGTCGACCATCCGCGCGAAATTGGCCGCGTATTCGCGCAGGCTGTCGCCTTCCGGCGCGACGTCGGTGTCATGAAACGTATAGAACGGCGTGCCGAGCTTCGTGAAGAACTCGAATGCGGCGTCGGCCTTCATCCGCGCGCGTTCGAGCGCGTCGCCGGGCTGCTGCCACGGCCGCTGAAACGCGCCCTGCCCGAAGATGTCGTGGCCCGGCCACACGAACGTGTGCCAGTAGCAGACCGCGATCCGCAGATGCTCGGCGAGCGTCTTGCCGAGCACGCGTCGCTCGGGGTCGTAATGGCGATAGGCGAGCGGGTTGTCCGACTGCGGGCCTTCGTAGCGAATCGCGGGAATGTGTTCGAAATACGACATGGCGTCTCCGTGCAGGTTCTTGTTGCAGCGCAACGCACGTCGGGATGACGCACGCGGCCGAATTCGTTGGCTGGATCGTGCCCGCGCGCCTGCCGGCCGGCAATTGCGAAATTGCGCAGCACGCTTGATGTTTCTTGCCAGCCGCGTTCGCGCGGCGCAGGTTCCGTCCTACAATCGCCGTACACCGCGCGCCGCCTCCATGAGCGCGCCCCGGAGACAACGGCGCCCGACGCGCTCACCCGACACCGAGATGACACGCGCCCCATCCGCCCAGACACCGCACCGCATCGCGCTGCTGTTCAACGCGAACAAGGTCTACGACCGCGAGATCATCAGCGGCATCGGCCAATATCTGCACACGACACGCGTCGTATGGGATCTCTTCCTCGAAGACGATTTCCGCTGCCGGCTCACCGGGATCGAGCGTTTCGACGGCGACGGCATCATCGCGGACTTCGACGACCCCGCCGTCGCCGACGCGCTCGCCGGTTCGCCGCTGCCGATCGTCGCGATCGGATCGTCGTACGAGGATCCGGCGCAATACCCGGAAGGCGTCCCATATATTGCGACGGACAACCCGAAGCTCGTGTCGCTCGCCTATACGCACCTGATCGGGGCGGGACTCGCGCATTTCGCGATGTACAGCCTGCCGGTCGCGCAGGAGAACCGCTGGGCGCAGCAGCGCGAACTGGCGTTCGACCGGCTCGCGCGCGCGGACGGGCTCGACGCGCCGATCTACCGCGGGCTGTCGACGAGCGCGTCGGGCTGGAATCACGCGATCGAACAACTGATCGACTGGCTGCATGCGCTGCCGAAGCCGGTCGGCGTGATCGCGGTGACCGATGCGCGCGCGCGGCACCTGCTGCAGGCGTGCCTGATCGCCGGCATCGCGGTGCCGGAACAGGTCGCGATCATCGGTATCGACAACGATCCGCTCACGCGCACGCTGACGCGCATTCCGTTGTCGTCGGTGATCCAGGGCACCGAGGAAATGGGCCGCACCGCCGCGCACCTGCTGCACCGGATGCTGCGCGGCGCGCGCTTTCCTGGGCAGCGGATTCTCGTGCCGCCGGTCGGCATCAACGTGCTCGAATCGACGCGCCACCAGCCGCTCGCGAGCCCGCACGTGATGCGTGCGCGGCATTTCATCCGCCAGTACGCGTGCCAGGGGATCAAGACCGAACAGGTCGCCGACTATGTCGGCGTATCGCGCTCGCTGCTCGAGGAGCACTTCCGGCGCGAACTGCAGCGCACCGTGCACCAGGAGATCCTGCGCCACAAGCTCGAAGCCGCGCAGGCGCTGCTCGCCGGCCGGCAGGCGTCGAGCGCCGAAGTCGCGATCCGTTGCGGGTTCACGTCGCTTCAGTACATGTACGCGGTGTTCAGGCGCGAACTCGGCTGCACGCCGCGCGAATATCAGGAACGCGCGGCCGCCACGAACTGACGCCCGCCGCCCATCCGACATCCACTCATGCACATCGATACCGATTCCTCATACCTGACGCCCGGCGTGGCCCGCGTGCATGCCGAGCCGTGGGGCGCGTTGCCCGACGGCGAGCCCGTGCGGCGCTATACGCTGCGCAACGCGCACGGGATGCGCGTCGTCGTCAGCGACCTCGGCGCGACCGTCGTGTCGTGGCTCGCGCCCGACCGCACGGGGCGCTTTGCCGATATCGTGCTCGCGCACGACACGCCGGCCGAGTACCTCGAATCCGGCGTCTATCTCGGCGCGACGATCGGCCGATGGGCGAACCGGATCGCCGGCGCGCGCTTCACGCTCGACGGCGTCGACTACCTGCTCGACCGCAACGAGAACGGCAACCTGCTGCACGGCGGCGCGAACGGATTTCATCGTGCACGGTGGGACGTGCTCGACGATAACGGCGGGCTGACGCTGCGGCTCGATTCGCCGGAAGGCGACGCGGGATTCCCGGGCAACGTGAGCGTGCGGGTTCGTTACACACTCGACGACGACGGCACGCTGACGATCGACTATACGGGCTGGACCGATGCGCCGACGCCGCTGAACCTGACGAATCACAGCTACTTCAACCTGAACGGGCGCGCGGGCAGCGACGTGCGCGGCCATCTGCTGCACATCGACGCCGACGCGTTCCTCGAAGTGGACGATGCGCTGATCCCGATCGGGACGGCCGACGTGACGGGCACGGCGTTCGATTTCCGGCAAAGCGCGCCGCTCGGCGCGCGCCTCGACTGGCCGCATGCGCAACTGGCGCGCGCACGCGGCTTCGATCACTGCTTCGTCGTGGGCAACGGAGCACGCGAGGTCCGGCCGGTCGCACGCGTCTACGATCCGGAGAGCGGCCGCGAGTTGACCGTGTCGACCGATCAGCGCGGCCTGCAGCTCTATACGGGCAACTATCTCGACGACGTGCGCGTGAGCGGCGGCACGCGGTGCGCCCGACACGCGGCACTGTGCGTCGAGGCGGGCGGCTTTCCGGATCAGGTCAACATGGACGGCTTGCGCGACGAAGCGATCGTGCGTCCGGGCGACGTCTATCGGCAAACCACCCGGTATCGGGTGGGGGTTCAGGCATAGGTCGCGCACGGGACGCGCGAGCCGCGTCGTCGCGCGTCAGGCGGCGTCGACGTCGCGCCGGGCGACTGCCGCGCCGGCGACGGCGATCGGCGCGCCGGGTTTCACGCTCGCCGGCAGCGCGCTGCCGGCGTCCGACCGCCGACGCTCAATTCCACGCATGCCGCGCCGGGCGCGCGCCGTTCAGGTAGTAGTTGCCGACGAGGTGATATTTCCAGCGCACCGGATCGTGCAGCGTATGCGTGCGCGCGTTGCGCCAATGCCGGTCGAGGTTGTGCTCGGCGAGCGTCGACTGCGTACCGGCCAGCTCGAACAGCTTCTCGCCCGCGAGCAGCGCGACCTCGGTCGTCAGCACCTTCGCTTCGCCGACCGCGACGGACGCCCGCGCGACATCGTCTTCGGTCACGTCTCCCTTTGCCGCGATCTCGTCGAGCGTGCGCGCCGCGCGTTCGAGCAACGCGTCGGCCGCATGCAGCTGGATATGCAGGCCACCGATTTCGCGAATCGTCAACGGATCGTCCACCGCCCGCTCGACGCCGCTGTCGACCCACGGCCGCGTGCGGGTCCGCACGAACGCGAGCGTATCGTCGATGGCCGCCTTCGCGATACCCGCGTCGATCGCCGCCTGGATGATCTGCGACAGCGGACCGTTGAGCGTCGGCACGTCCGACACGCGCTGCGCGGGCAGCACGTGCGATGCCGGGATGCGCACCGCGTCGAGCACGACCGTGCCGCTCGCGGTCGTGCGCTGCCCGAATCCCGACCAGTCGTCGATCACGGTCAGCCCCGGCGTCGGTTGCGGCACGTACGCAAGCCATGCCTGGCGCGCGTCGTCGAGCCCGAGCACCGGCACGTAATGCGCGAACAGCGCGCCGGTCGAATAGAACTTCGTACCGTCGACGACGTAGTCGTCGCCGTCGCGGCGCACGCGCGTCTTCAGGTCGAGCACGTGCTTCGTGCCCTTCTCCGAAAACCCGTTGCCGAACCGCTTGCCGCTCAGCACTTCGGCGAAGAAATGACGCTTCTGCGCGTCGGTGCCGACGAGCGCGATCACGTCGACCAGCCCGAAATGGTTCTGCGGAAGCTGCCCGAGCGACGCATCGGCCGCGGCGACGATCTTGATCACCTCGGTGAGCGTCACATGCGATACGCCCGCGCCGCCGTATGCCTTCGGCACCGTGATCGCCCACAGCCCCGACTGCGAAAACCATTCGATTTCCTCGCGCGGCAGGCGGCGCTCGCGATCGCGCTCGGCGGCCCCTTGCGCGAGGCGTTGTGCCAGCGCGTGCGCGACCGCAAGCGCTTGCGCATCGTCGGCGATCACGTTCGCCGCCTGCGCCGGCGCGTCGGCCGGCCGCTCCTGAATCGTCGCGCTCGTGTCTGACATCGGTCTCTCCTGTCGAATGGCGAAAGCATTCAATCTAGCAGCGCCACGTGCACCGGAAAACCGAGCGATTCTCGAAACGATATTCCTTTGGAGAACAAACGACGTCGAGCCCGACGCAGGCGAACCGATGTTTCGGCGTCGCAACGGACGCGAGAACGTCGATGCGCCATCACCCGGTCGCGGTCGCAGCCCCGGTAATACGCAGCGACGATAACGATCCGAGAATCCGTTATTGGAACGCTCGCGTCGCGCTTCCTATACTGGGCTCCCGGCGCACACGGCCCGTCTTTCGAGGAATACCGCATGACTTCGTCGCACGCAGCCTCCGACCTTTCCACCGGTACCGACTACGATGCGCTCGCGAGCCGGTTCCGGCCGATCTTCGCGCGCATCGCCGCCGGCACCGCCGAGCGCGAACGCCGCCGCGAACTGCCGCACGAGGCGATCGGCTGGCTGAAATCGGCCGGCTTCGGCGCGATACGGCTGCCGGCGAGCGCCGGCGGTGCCGGCGCGTCGCTGCCGCAGTTGTTCCGGCTGCTGACGGAGCTGGCCGCCGCCGATTCCAATTTGCCGCAGGCATTGCGCGGGCACTTCGCGTTCGTCGAGGACTGGCTGAACGCGCCGGACGGCCCGCAACGCACGACCTGGCTCGACCGCTTCGCGAGCGGCCAGCTCGTCGGCAACGCATGGTCGGAAGCCGGCGACGTCCCGCTCGGCCAGACCGTCACGAAGGTGTCGGAGCGGCACGGCCGGCTCGTGCTGAACGGCCGCAAGTTCTACAGCACCGGCAGCCTGTTCGCCGACTGGATCGACGTGTTCGCGCAACGCGCGCACGACGGCAGCGACGTGATCGTCGCCGTGTCGACCGCGCAGCCGGGCGTGATCCGCGAGGACGACTGGGACGGCTTCGGCCAGACCACCACCGGCAGCGGCACGACGCGTTTCGAGGATGCGGCGGTCGACGCGGAGAACGTGATCGATTTCGCACGCCGCTTCAAGTACCAGACCGCGTTCTACCAGCTGTTTCACGTCGCGACGCTGGCCGGCATCGGCCGCGCGATCGTGCGCGACGCGGGCGAGCTCGTGCGCAACCGCACGCGCGTGTACAGCCACGGCAATGCGCAGCGCGCAGGCGACGATGCCCAGCTGCAACAGGTGATCGGCGAGATCGCGTCATGGGCGTACGCGGCCGACGCGCTCGCGCTGCGTGCCGCGCAACCGCTTCAGCAGGCGTACGAAGCGCGCTTCGGCGGCGACGAAGCGGCCGAGCAGGCCGCGAACGTCGCGGCCGAAATCGAATCCGCGCAGAGCCAGCTCGTCGTGTCCGAACTCGTGCTGCGCGCGGCGACGCGCCTGTTCGACGCGCTCGGCGCATCCGCGACCCGCAGCACGACCGCGCTCGATCGCCACTGGCGCAACGCGCGCACGGTGTCGTCGCACAATCCGCTCGTCTACAAGGCGCGCATCGTCGGCGACTGGATCATCAACGGCCGCACGCCGCCGTTCGTCTGGCGTGTGGGCAGCGGTGCGAGCGCCCATGCGGACGCCGGCGCGCGAGCGGAAGCGGAAACGGGAGCGGCTCAATGAGCAAGACGATCCGCTTCAACGCGTTCGAGATGAACTGCGTGGGCCACCAGTCGCCCGGCCTGTGGGCGCATCCGCGCGACCGCTCGTGGCAATACAAGGATCTCGACTACTGGACCGACCTGGCCCGCGTGCTCGAGCGCGGGATCTTCGACGCGATCTTCATCGCGGACGTGATCGGCTACTACGACGTGTACAAGGGCAGCAACTATCACGCGCTGCACCAGGCCGCGCAGATCCCCGTCAACGATCCGCTGCAACTGGCCGCGCCGATCGCGATGGCGACCGAGCATCTCGGCATCGGCATCACCGCGTCGACGACGTTCGAGCACCCGTACACGTTCGCGCGCCGGCTGTCGACCGCCGACCATCACACGAAGGGCCGGCTCGCATGGAACATCGTCACGTCGTACCTGGAGAGCGGCGCGAAGAACGTCGGCGATCGCGGGTTGCGCACGCACGACGACCGCTATGCGGTCGCGGCCGAGTACGTCGAGGTGCTGTACAAGCTGTTCGAAGGCAGCTGGGAGGACGGCGCGGTGGTGCGCGATCGTGCCGGCCGCGTGTTCACGCATCCCGAGAAAGTGCACGAGATCGGCCACAAGGGCCGCTTCTTCGACGTGCCCGGCTATCACCTGTGCGAGCCGTCGCCGCAGCGCACGCCGGTGCTGTTCCAGGCCGGCGCGTCGGGCCCCGGTAAGGCGTTCGCCGCGCAGCACGCCGAATGCGTGTTCGTCGCCGCGCCCACCCGCGATCAGCTCGCGCGCTACGTGGCCGACGTGCGCGCGCAGGCCGCCGCCGCCGGACGCGACCCGGCGAAGGTGCTGATCTACAACCTCGTCACGGTGATCGTCGACGAGACCGACGAGCGGGCGCAGGCCAAGTTCGACGAGTATCGGCGCTACGTGTCGTATGACGGCTCGCTGGTGTTCATGTCGGGCTGGACCGGCATCGACTTCGGCCAGTACGCGCCGACCGATCCCGTCAGGCGCGTCGAAACGAATGCGATCGTGTCGGCGGTCGAGCACCTGTCGGGCGGCGACACCGCGTGGACGATCGAGGCGTTGGCCGCCTGGGGCGGCATCGGCGGGATGGGCCCGGTGTTCGTCGGGTCGGCGGCGACCGTCGCGGACATCCTGCAGGAATGGGTGGCCGCGACCGACGTCGACGGCTTCAATCTCGCGTATGCGGTCGCGCATGAAACCTTCGAGGATGTCGTACGCCACCTCGTGCCCGAACTTCAGCGCCGCGGCGTGTATCCGACCGCGTATGCGCCGGGCACGCTGCGCGAAAAACTCTTCGGCGGCTCGGCGCGACTGCCCGACGCGCATCCGGCCGCGCGGTATCGCGATATCGAACAGGTCAAGCGCGAAGCCGAGCGGGAAACGGTCGACGCGTAACGGCAAGATGTCGATGCCGGTCCGTCCGCATCACGCGGCGACCGGCTCCAGCACAAACGGCTTCGTGCAGTCCGACGAAGCCGTTCGTGTTTGGCGGGGAACGCGAGCGTCCCCGCTGGCGCCTACGCGACGCTTTCGTCGTCGATGTCGTGCGCCGTCGGTTCGTACCGCACGATCAGCAGAAACGCGATCGGCGTGACCGCACTGACCGCGACGACCCAGAACATGTCGGTGCCGAGCCGGGCCTGGAGAATCGGCAGCACGAACAGCGCGAGCGCCTGACCGATGCCGCACAGCGACCGCCCGAAGCCGACGCCGGTGCCGCGAATCGCGGCCGGATACGACAGCGTCGGATAGATCATCATCTGCGCGCCCGGCCCGAATCCTTCCGCGAACAGCCACGTGCCGAGCATCAGCAGCACGACGCCCACCGCCAGCGCGCCGTGCGGATGCCCTGCGAGCGCCAGCGCGACGAGCGCGACCGTTTGCAACGCGAACCCCGCGATCGCGACATGACGCGACGGATAGCGATACGCGAGACGCATGCCGAGCAAGCCGCCGGTGAACGCGAACAGCACGTTCAACGCCAGCGATGCGGCGATCGTCTCGAACACGCCCGCCCCCAGAAATTGCGACAGGATCGACGGCAGGAAGAACGCGATCGCGGTGTATTCGAACGGGATGCACAGGTTCATCACGCTGGCGACGATCGTGCGCCCCAGATACGGCCGCTGAAACAGCACGCGAAGCCGCACGGGCGGCGGGCTCGGCTCGCGTCGCGCGTCGTTTGCTTCGTGCGCGTGAATGCCGTACGACTCGCGCAGGATGCGCGCGGCATTGGCCAGATCGCCCTGATTCGCGGCCCACAGCGGCGATTCGTTCATGAAGCGGTTTCGGAACAGGATGATGACGAGCGCCGGCACCGCGCCGAAGATCAGCGACGCGCGCCACAGCCATCCCGCATGCTCGGCCGGCAGCAGGAAATACAGGCCGAAAATCAGCAGGAAGCACACCGACGACGCGACGTACCACATCGGGCACCATGCGGCGAGCCGGGACGCCTTGTTGCCGCGGCCGTTGAACTTCGAGAATTCCGCGAGGAACGCCATCGCGACGGGCAGGTCGATGCCGACGCCGAGCCCCATCACGAAACGCGCGGCGATCAGCACCCAGACGTTCGGCGCGAGCCCGGCCGCGATCGCCGCGACCACGAAGAACAGCATGTCGGCCATGAATACCTGATAGCGGCCGATCCGGTCGGTCAGCCAGCCGCCGATCAGGCTGCCGAAGATCGTGCCGATCATGATCGCCGACCCGACCAGCCCGGTCAGCGCGGGCGTCAGCCCGAATTCGCGCGCCACGTCGTCGATGCCGTACGACAGCGTCGTCAGGTCGTACGCGTCGAGAAACACGCCGCCGAGCGCCAGCAGCACGATCATCCGCGCATGGCTGACCGAACTGTCCACGGTGTTGATGAGGCGCGCGACGTCGCTGGCCGAGCGGATGGGGGAAGAAACCGGCGTGACGGGGCTCAGATCGATCGAACTCATCGGATTCCTTAGTTTGATGCCGAGTGCACGGCAAGGTCGTCGTGAAGCCGGGAACCGGGAAGGTGCCTGCGCGACCCGCGCGGCGTCGAGCGAATGTGGCCGTGCGATCGCCGGGTTCCGGCAGCGGAAATTCTGTTCCTCCGCTCCGGCAATCCCAAGCGATATAAAGCGATAAATTAATCGGCGTGCGTCATAAAGTTGCGCGAAGCGCGCTTATCAGCAACGTGCATGTTCAATCGCGGATTTCTTCGTTAACGGATCGCCTGCGCTTCGTTACATTAGGGTCTGTTTACATATGGAACGCACATGCGAATGCCCGAAATCGCTCGTAGGGCAAGGAGTGAGGAGCGCCGTTTGGCCGCGCCAAACAAGCGACGAACGACGCCGCCATACGGGCGATTTCGGGCATTCCCGTGACATGATCTTTAATTTGGGGTTGCCACGAGAACGGCCGCTCGCCGTGTTGCGCTCCTTGCGAATACGTCAGTATTCGCGGCGTCGCGCGCCTCGCGAGCGGCCGTTCTCGTGGCAACGCATGCGCGTTCCATATGTAAACAGACCCTAGCCCTCTTCCCAGCCTGTTCGCGGCGCATTGCCGCTCTTCCGGAGAATCCCCGATGAAGCCGTTCTGGTCCCGCGTGTGGCAATCCGCGGCCCTCGTCGTTGCCGCGCTTGCCGGCCTCGCGTCGATGCACGCGCACGCGGCGACGCCCGCCGAAATCCGCGTCGACTATGCGTATTACTCGCCCGAGAGTCTCGTGGTTCGCCACTTCGGCTGGCTCGACGACGAATTCAAGGCCGACGGCACGGCGATTCGCTGGGTGCTGAGCCTCGGCAGCAATCGCGCGCTCGAATACCTGAACAGCGGCGCGGTCGATTTCGGCTCGGCCGCGGGGCTGGCGTCGGTGCTCGCACGAGCGAACGGCAACCCGATCCACACCGTCTACGTGTTCTCGCGCCCCGAATGGACGGCGCTCGTGGTGCGCAAGGATTCGCCGATCCGCTCGCTCGCCGATCTGAAGGGCAAGAAGATCGCCGCGACGCGCGGCACCGATCCGTTCCTGTTCACGCTGCGCGCGCTGCACACGGTCGGCCTGACGCGCGACGACGTCGAGATCGTCAACCTGCAGCATCCCGACGGCCGCACCGCGCTCGCGAACGGACAGGTCGACGCATGGGCCGGGCTCGATCCGCACATGGCCGCCGCCCAGCTCGACGACGGCGCGCGCCTGCTGTACCGCAATGTCGCGTTCAACACGTACGGGTTCCTGAATGTTCGCGATGCGTTCGCCAGCCAGTATCCGCAGGCGGTGACGCGCGTGCTGAAGGTCTACGACCGCGCGCGCCAGTGGATCGTCGCGCATCCGGCCGAGACCGCACAGATCGTCGCCGACCAATCGAAGGTGTCGCTGCCGGTCGCGAAACTGCAACTCCAGCGCAACGACTTCGGCGGCCCGGTGCCGGGCGACACGCAGCGCGCGGCGCTGAAGGCCGCGGCGCCGGTGCTGACGGCCGAGCAGTTGACCAAGCCGGGCGTCGATCCCGCGAAGATCGTCGATGCGCTGATCGATCCGTCGTTCGCGCGCCCGATCGTCGCCGCGTCGCATTGAGCGTGCCTCCGATGACGGACACCGCCGCGCGCGGCGATGCGCTCGCGTCGCACCCACCCGCTTCGCCGCCCCGCACGGGCCGCCGCGACCCGCTGCGCGCATGGCGTATCGCGGGCCTCGCGCTGCCGTTCGTCGCGCTCGTGCTGCTGGAGTTCGTGGTGCGGCGCGGCTGGCTGCCGGATCATCTCGTGCCGGCGCCGAGCGAGATTCTCGATACGCTCGCGCGGATGGGCGCCACGCGGCTCGCCCGTCACGTCGGTGCGAGCACGCTGCGCGTCGCGGCCGGGTTTGCGGCCGGCGCCGGGCTCGCGCTCGTCGTCGGCGCGGCGATGGGCCTGAGCCGCCGGATCGATGCGCTGTTCGAACCGACGTTCCAGGCGCTGCGAGCGATTCCGTCGCTCGCATGGGTGCCGGTGCTGCTGCTGTGGCTCGGCATCGACGAGGCGCCGAAGATCACGCTGATCGCGATCGGCGCGTTCTTTCCGGTTCACCTTGCGGTGGTCGCCGGTATGCGCGACGTGGACCGCAAGCTCGTCGAGCTCGGCGCGGTGTACCGGCTCGGCCCGCTCGCGCTGTTCCGTCGGATCCTGCTGCCGGCCGCGCTGCCGCAGATCGTCACCGGCCTGCGGACCGGCCTCAGTCTCGCGTGGATGTTCATGGTCGCCGCGGAGCTGATCGCGGCCACGCGCGGCCTCGGCTTCCTGTTGAGCGACGGCCGCGAAACGGGGCGCCCCGATCTCGTGTTCGGCGCGATCCTGCTGCTCGCGCTGCTCGGCAAGCTGACCGACGGCGCGATGCGCCGCATCGAGTCGCGCTGGCTCGGCTGGCGCGATGCGTTCGGCGGTGCGGCGCGCGAGGGCGGGCAATGAGTGCCTACCCTTCCGTGCGCCCGACCGCCGGCGTCGCCACGCCGCTGCTCGACCTGCGGATCGCCCGCAAGCTGTACGGCGATCGCACGATCCTGGCCGACGTCGCGTTGCAGGTCGCGCGCGGCGAGATCGTCTGCGTGGTCGGCCCGAGCGGTTGCGGCAAGAGCACGCTGTTGCGGATCGTCGCGGGCCTGGACCGGGATTTCCGCGGCAGCGTGACGCTCGACGGCAGCGCGCTGGCCGGGCCGTCCGCGCGCGTCGGCGTGATCTTTCAGGAGCCGCGGCTGCTGCCGTGGCTGTCGATCGCGGACAACGTCGGCTTCGCGTCCGGTGCACGGGGCGGACGCGACCCGAGCGTCGCGCGATTGCTCGACGAAGTCGGCCTGGCCGGCGTCGCGCGGCAACTGCCGGCGACGTTGTCGGGCGGGATGGCGCAGCGCGCCGCGATCGCGCGCGGGCTGTTCGGCGAGCCGGATCTGCTGCTGCTCGACGAACCGTTCAGCGCGGTCGACGCGATCACCCGGATGCGCTTGCAGACGCTGCTGCTCGATGTCGTCCAGCGGCACCGGATGGCCGCGATCGTCGTCACGCACGATCTCGACGAAGCGCTGTATCTCGGCGATCGCGTGCTGATGCTCGCGCCGAACCCGGGCCGCATCGACGACGAAATCCACGTCGACGTCGCACGGCCGCGCGACAGGCGCGATCCGTCGCTGGCCGCGCAGCGCGCGCGGCTGCTCGATGCGTTCCAGCGCTTTCACGATCGCGCGGCGGGCGACACGGCCGGCATGCCGGTCGCGCCGGCCTGACGTCGCCGGCCCGCGCGACACCCGGCTTCACGGCGAAGACGCCGACCGGACGAACGCGGCCAGATCGCGATTGAACCGCTCGGCTTCCTCGATGAACGGCGCGTGCCCCGATTCCGCGTACACCTTGCTGACCACGTGCGGGTTCAGCTCGGCCGCGCGGGCCAGCGTCGCGTGCGTATCGACCAGCGCGTCGCGGCCGCCGTAGACGAAGAGCAGCGGCACGTGCGCGTTGCCGAGCCCCGCGGCGGCGAACACCGACATCGTCGGGATGGCCTTTTGCATGTCCCACGACGCCATCGCGGCGTTGGCGAGCAAGCGCTCGAACGTGGCGGCGTTCGGCCGACGGTTGAAGCACAGACCGACGAACGTGCGCTCGCCGTCGAGATGCGTTTTCAGATCCGCCGCATTCATGTCTCGGTACACGTCGGGATGATCGACGATCTGACCCGGTGTGAGCTCGACCACGCCGTCGACGTACACCGCGCCCGCGATCGCGCGATCGCCGTATTTGGCGAGGTAGTTCGAGATCACCACGCCGCCGAGCGACCAGCCGACCACGACCGGCTTGCGCGCATGCGCGCCTTCGATGACCGCGGCGAGATCGTCGCCCCAGCGGGTGCCGTCGCGATACGGCTGCGCGCCGGACGGCTTGTCCGACAGCCCGTGGCCGCGCAGATCGTACGTGATGATCCGGAATCGGCGCAGTTCGGGGCTGTCGACCTGCGCGTCCCAGTTCAGGCGGCTGCCGAGCAGGCCGTGAATCAGGATGACCGGTACGCCGTCGGGGTCGCCGCTTTCCTGAACGGCCAGCTTCACGCCGTCCGTCGACGTGACGGTATAGCTCAGCGGCGCGGCAGCCGCGTCGTGCGCCAACGCGAACGGCGTCAGCCACCCGATCGCGACAAGCAACCAGCGGATCAGCACTCGGGTATTCACGATTGTTCCTCCAGGCATGAACGGACGCCCAGTCTCAACCCTCACACTGATGTGAGAGTCAAGCGAATCGTGTTAGCCTGCCTCTCATGAAAAATCCGTCTGCTCCGCCCCCGCTGACCATCGGCAAACTCGCGCAGCTCACCGGCGCGAGCGTGCGCTCGATCCGGCACTACGACGCGCACGGCCTGCTCGCGTCGGTGCGCGCGGCCAACGGCTATCGCCTGTTCCCCGAAAAAGCGGTGACGCAGGTCAAACAGATTCAGCGCATGATCGCGACCGGTTTCACCCTCGACGACATCCGCGGCTTTCCGGACTGCATGCTGCTGATCGACGGCGCGCGTTCGTGCGATCAGATCGGCGACGTCCAGCGCGAACGCCTCGAAGCGATCGACCGCCAGATCGCCGATCTCGAAAAGCGACGCGCGCGGCTCGTCAAGATGTTGCGGGAGGGCGCGGTGCCGCCGCTCGATTGATCGATGCGCGGCGGGTTCGTCGACGGCCCGCCTTTTCCGCCACGGATACCGGTCCGCCCGCGCGCTTCGGGCACAATACGCACGCTCACCTTTTTGTCCGTGGTCACACACATGCGCGTCATCGTCGTCGGAACGAGCGGATCCGGGAAATCCACCTTCGCCAGCGCGCTGGCCGCCGCCGCGGCCTGCCCCTGCATCGAACTCGACCGGCTCTACTGGGGCCCCGGCTGGACCGCCGTGCCGCCCGCGCAGTTCGAGCGGGAGGTGCGGGCGGCGACGGCCGGCGACCGATGGGTCGCCGACGGCAACTACAGCGCGGTGCGCGACGTGCTGTGGTCGCGCGCCACGCACGTCGTCTGGCTCAACTTCGGGCGATGGACGGTGTTTTCCCGCGTGCTCCGGCGCACGATCGGCCGCGGGCTCATGCGCACCGAGCTGTTTCACGGCAACCGGGAATCGCTGCGGATGGCGTTCTGCTCGCGAGACTCGGTGCTGCTGTGGTCGTACACGACATTCGCGAAAAACCGCGTCAAGTTCGCCGGCTTGCGCGACGACCCGAAATACGCGCATCTGCAATGGACGGAGATCACCCAGCCGTCGCGTACCCGCGCGGCCATCGAGACCCTCGCCCGCGTCGGCCGTTGCGATTGAGCGCGGCACGAACCGCGTCGCGTCAATCGTCGAAGGTGCCCCGATATTCCGGCGCGGCATCCGCGCGCGTGTTCAGTTCGAACATCACGCCGCCCGGCGCGCGGCAAAAGAAGCGCGAGCCGCGCCCGTTGTTGAAGACGCCGGTCTCCATCGCGACGCCCTCCTCCTTGAAGCGCGCGAACAGCGCCTGGACGGCATCGAGGCTCGGCAGTTCGAAGCCGACGTGGAAATTTGTCGGCCACGCGGGCACACCGTCGCCGGCGTGATCGATCACGACGTCGAAGCCCGGGCGTTTGAGGATCCACGATTTGTCCCAGCTTCCCGCGATCGTGAAGCCGAGATATCGCTCGAAGAAGCGGGCCGTCGCCAGCGTGTCGGCGGAAGGGAAGCTCAGGTGGTTGAGTTTCATCGTGGGTGTCGTTTCGGTCATGGTCGCGCTCTCTGATGCGGTGACGGGCGCAGGCCCCATGCCGTGCCGCCCGAGGACTTCAGAATACGAGCGCGGGCTCGCATCCCACAACTCGCATTGGACGCTCCGCCGCACGGGCGCGAAACCCTTGCGGCGCCGAGCGCGGCGGGATGACGACGATCACGGCGGAAGGCGCCACTCGCATTTGCGACGGGTACCGTCGATGCGGAATACCCGAGCGGCCGGCGACGCGAAACGACGACGGCCCGGGATTCGCGAACGAACCCCGGGCCGCCGATTGGCCGTGGGTACCGGGCTTCGCATGCGTTGCCCGGCACCCACGCATCGCTCAACGCTACGCAAGCTGCATCAGAACTGATAACCCGCGCCGACCACCGCGCCGAAGTCCGACCGCGCGTTGCCCGTCACCGATGCCTTGACGACCCAGCGGTTGTTCTCCGTCACGTACGAGTAGCCGGCTGCGAAGCCCTGCTGGCCGTGATAGTTCGACGTCGCCGCCGACACCATCGAGCGCCCCGCGCCGGTCGGCTGCGGCAAGCCGGCCACCGCCATCGCCGACGCGACGCCGCCGTACATGTCCTTCTTCAGGTCGTTGAACGAGTTGTACACCTGCCCGATGCGCTGGTCGGTATACCCCTTCGCCTGCGTCGACGCCGTCGCGAGGTTGTCGTTCAGCTGCTGCACGTTCACCGCGTCGGTCGGCGCCGTGCCGGCCGCGACGTTCGTGATCTGGCGCTCGCTGCCCTTCGCGCCGACCGAGAACGAGTTGTCGCGATCGGCGACGGAGCCCTGGCCGACCGCCACCGCGTTCTTGCCGGTCGCGGTCGCCGTCGACCCGATCGCCCCCGCATCGGCGCGCGCGATCCATGTCGTGTTCGCATCGGTCGCGGCCGCCCGGATCTTGTCGTTGGCCGCCACGTTCTTCAGCGCGTTGTTGAACTGACCCATGTTGACCGCGTCGTTGTCGTTCACGCCCGCCGCGACACCGGTCAGCACGCGGTCGCCCGCCGTACCGGAGAAGTTCACGCTCGCGCCGCCCGAATCCTTGCCGACCGTGATCGCGCCGTTCGGGTCCTGCTGCTGCACGAGGCCGGCCTTGCCGTTCGCGATGTTGGTCACGCTGCCTTGCAGGTTCGAAATGTCGGTGGTGTTCTTCGCCACCTGCTGGTTGGTTGCGTAGAGCTGCGAACCGTTCACCGCGTCGGTGCTGGTCGCGCCGAGCGTGCCGGCCTGCACGTTGGTGATGCGCGTGCCGCCCGCACCGCCGAGCGTGATCGTGCTCTTGGACCCATCGTCGTACTGCACCGCGAGCGCGCCGAGCTGGTTCAGGCTCGACTGCACGTCCTTCAACTGCTTCACGTTCACCGCGTCGGTATCGCTGGTGCCCGCCGCGACGTTCTTCAGCACGACCGCCGACGTTGCGTCGCCGCCGACGAGCGACACCGAATTCAGCCGGTTGCCGCTCGCGTCGACGTCGTACTTGACGACGTTCTTCACGGCTTCGCCGGCCTGGTTCGACACCTGCGTGATCTGCTGTTCGAGCGCGGTCTTCACGCCCGACAACTGGCCGCCGTTCACCGCATCCGTGCTGCCCGCGGCGAGGTTGCCGTCGGCCACGTTCGTCAGCTTCGTCGGCGCACCGCCGCGCGCGGCGTTGAACGCGCCGAGCGTCGGGTCGAATTGCAGCGCGTCCTGCTGCAGCCCGGCAATCGCGGCGGTGTTGCCCGCGATGTTCGTTTCGGCATTGCCGATGCGCGTTTCGTGATTCGCGAGCGTCGTCGTGTTGCTGCCGACGCGGCCGTCGAGGTTCGTCAATGCGTCGCCGACGTTGTCGAACGCGCTGCCGCCGATCTTGTAGTTCGGTGCGCCGATCGAGCCGTCCGGGTTCGCGGTCGCGCCGCCGCCGAGCGCGGCCGCGGCGCCGTCGGTCGCGCGGCGCAGTTGCGCGCCGTTCACCGCATCGGTGCTGCCTGCCGCCACGTTGCCTTCCGCGACGTTGGTCACACGCACCGGGCTGCCGCCGTTGCCCGCGCCGAGCGATACCTGCCGCTTGCTCGGATCGTCGTATTTGACCGCGAGCGCATCGAGCTGGCTCGTCCCGTCGTGAATCGCCGCGTTCAGCTGATCGACGTTGACCGCGTCCGTTCCGCTCTTGCCGGCCGCGACGTTGCTGATGAGCTGCGGGCCGTGGCCGCCGTGGCTCGCATCGTACGCGCCGAGGGCCGGGTTCCATTGCAGCGCGTCCTGCTGAAGCGCCGCGATATTGCCGGTATTCGTCGTCACCTGGTTGCCGACGGTCGCGATCGACTGGTTGAGCGTGTCGGTCACCTTGCCGAGCTGGCCCACGTTCACCGCATCGCCTGCCGCCACGCCGTCCGCGACGTTGTGCAGGCCGACCGGCGCCGCGGCGCCCTGGCCGCCGAGCGTGACGCCGCCGTGCGCATCGTCGTCGTACTGCACCGCGTTCTTCGTCGCGGTGCCGATCTGGCTGGTAATCGACGTGCTCAGGTTGCCGAGCGTCGTGCTGAGGTTGTTCGTCACGCTCGTGCTGAGCGATGCGAGGCCGCCCGTCAACTGGCCGACGTTGACGGCGTCGTGGACGTCCTTGCCGTCCGCGACGTTGTGCAGCGTCGTGCCGTTCGGGCCGGCGAACGTCACCGAGTCGAAGCCGCTCGCGCCGTCGTACTTGACGTTGCGCGTATCGGCCGCTTGCAGGTTGACGATGTTCGACGCCGCGGTGCTCAGCGACCCGTTGATGCCGGTCACGCTGTTCTGCAGGTTCGCGATGTTCGAAGCCGCCGTCGAAACGGACGTCTGCAGCGGCGCGAGGCTGCCCTTCAACTGGCCGACGTTGACGGCGTCGGTATCGGCGACGCCGGCGGCCACGCCGCCGATCGTCGTGCCGGTGGCGCCGTCGAGCGCGATCGCCGCATGCGAGTCGTCGGTGTATTTCACGACGTTTTGCGTCGCGGTGACGATGCTCGTGCTGAGGCTGTTGCCGACGCTGGTCACGCGCTGGTCGACGTTCGAGATCGAGGTCGACAGCGCATTGCCGACCGATGTCACGCGTGCGTCGACGTTGCCGATGGCCGTGCTCAGCGTGCCGTTGACGTTCTTCAACTGCTGGACGTTGACGGCGTCCGTATCGGCCGCGCCCGCCGCGACGTTCTTGAGCTGGCGCTCGCTGCCGAGCGCGCCGAACGAGACCGCGCCGCCGACCGGCGCGGCCGTGCCGCCGAACACGGGCGTGCCGCCGTTGTTCGCGCCGACACTGCCCGAGCCGATCGCGACCTGGTTGTTGTCGTTCGTCTGCGCGCCTGCACCGATCGCCACGGACTGCGTGCCGGCCGCACGCGTCTGCGTGGCCGCATCGTACGATGCGCCGGCCGATACGCCGTCGCTCGACGTCGGGTTCGCACCGCCGATCGCGACCGAGCGGTCGCCGCTGGCGAGCGCCGAATGGCCGAGCGCGATCGAGCTCGTGCCGTGCGCATCCGCGACGTTGCCGAGCGCCATCGAGAAATCGCCGACCGCCGCCGACTGGCGGCCGATCGCCAGCGCCGTGTTGCCCTGCGCGACCGCCACCGTGCCGATCGCGGTGGACGAGTTCGCCAGCGCCTGCGAGCCGACCCCGATCGCGATCGCGCCGCCGCTGCTGCTGCCGCCCTTGCTGCTCGCATTCGACTGGTCGCCGATCGCGATACCGCTGGCGCCTGCTTTCGCATTGGTGCCCTGCGTCACGTTCGTGGTACTGACTGCGACGTAGTTGCCGTTCTTCGTTGCCACGCACAGCGGGTTGGTGCCGTCGATGCACTGGCCGTTCAGCGCGTTGTCCGGGTTGCCGCGGTCGACGAAATTGTCCGCGTGCGCGGCGCCGGCGATCAGCACACCCGCACCCGTGAACATCGCGGCGGCGAGCGCCGAAATCTGCTTCCTCTTCATGGTCTTCTGCTCCGTTGTGTAGCGTCTGGTTTGAATACGGACTACTTACTTTTATTGACAGCTTCGACTTCGATTGCGACTTCGGTTCGGAAGCGGATTCCGACGCCGGGCAAGCCGTGTCGACACGACACGCATCGAGCACCCGTTTCGACCGGGCGTCCGAAAGCCCGGGGCATGCCGTCGGCCTGACGTCCCGCTCCGTTAATTCGACAATTGCATTAGGAATACGTATTGATTCTCATGGACGAGTCTTTCCCCGGCCGAATCCGGAGATTCAACCCGTCGCCATGTACTTCCCCGATTTGTCGCCGCGCCGATCGCGACCCACACTGCTTCTTTTATTTCATCCCGGCAACCCGGGTTTCACTCCGCGCAGCGAGCATGTGCCTGGACAGTCATCAATTGATGCGCCGGCCCCGGATCAGGCAACGTCCGTCACCGCTTGCGGCGCTTTCGCTGCCCTGCCACCCGTTACTCAAAGTTCGGACGAATTATGAGACACGGAATTAAATTATTAAAGGCGACATTCTTTATAGATTGTAAAATTCCAAATATTCAATGGCTTACGTAAAATCAACCCATTCCGCAAACGATTTCGCGCCAGCACCTTCATTCAAGATCTTTTGCCGAGCGGATAAATACTTTGCCAAAGCGGATTCCAATAATTCTTTTCCCTAAAACGCGATCCGAAAACCAGCCGGCCGCACGGCTTCTCACTCGATATACGCGTAAACCACGAGCAATGATGCACGCCGACGTTTCACGCTCCTGTCGCAAACCGCCATTTTCGATAATCACGAAGATGGAATGGTGAGAATGGATCCATCATGTCTGGCCGGATTCCCAATATGCTCCTACAATTCCGCTCGCATCGATTCCGGCAGTCGCGATCGTCGTCCACGCGAGCACGGCGAACCGTCGCGTCCTGCCGATTCGGCGATCAAGACGACGAACGCCGCACGATGCGTCGAGCGGTTGCCGGCCGCGCGGTTCCGCGTCGTCCGGAATCGATGCGAGCGTGCGATGCGCCGGGATGCATCGCCACGCAGCGGCGTCCCACGTTTCCCGCTCACCGGGCAGGCCACCCGCGGAAAACGCAGCCAACCGCCTTTTCACAACAGGTGCACGATGCCTTCATCGATCTCCGCATTGCGCGACGCGCATATCCTGATCGTCGACGATCAACCCGACCAGCTCCGTTTGCTGACCGACATGCTGCGCAGCACGGGATGCCGGATCAGCGTCGCATTCGACGGCGCGCAAGCGTGCCAGCGCGCGCAGGCGCTGATGCCCGACCTGATCCTGATGGACGTGCGCATGCCGCGCATGGACGGCTTCACCGCGTGCCGCCTGCTGGCCGCCGATCCGCTGACGGGCGCGATCCCGATCATCTTCCTGACCGTGGCCGGCGCGTTGCACGAACGGCTCGAGGGGCTGGAGATCGGCGGCGTCGACTATGTGGTGAAGCCGTTCGAGCCGGCGGAGGTGATCGCGCGGATTCGCGTGCAGCTCTCGCGAGCGAAACGCGAACGGTCCGCCGGGACGGAGCCGGCGGAAAGCCCGTTCGCGGGCGGCAACGACGACGACATCATCGTGCGCGCGGCCATCCGCCACCTGTCGCGCACGCTGAACGATCCGCCGACGGTGGAGGAACTGGCGCGTGCGGTCGGCACGCACGAAAAGCGCTTGTCGCGCGCGTTTCGCGACAATCTCGGCCGGACGGTGTTCGAATATCTGCGCTACGAGCGGCTGCGGATCGCGCAGGATCTGCTGGACTCCACGTCGCTCAGCATCGCCAGTATCGCGAAGGAAATCGGCTTTTCCACGCCGGCCAATTTCGCCACCGCCTTCCGCGAACGTTTCGGCATCACGCCGACCGAATGGCGACGCCAGGGCCATGCCGGCGCGCGCACCGCGAGCCGGGAACCGCAACGCCGCGCGTAGGCCGGATGCGACGCGCTCGCGCTCACCAGTTGTATTTCGCGCTCGCCAGCACGGTCCGCTCGTTGCCGAACACGCACACGGCGTACGACTGACAGCCGCTGACGTAGCGCCGGTCGAACAGGTTCGCGACGTTCACCGCGAAACGCCAGCGCGGCAGCTCGTAATGGATCGCGAGGTCGTAAAGCGTCGCGCTCGGCACCGTCAGCGAATTGTCCGGCGCGCCGGCCGATGCGCTCTGGTAGCGCACGCCGCCGCCGATGCCGAAGCCCGCCAGCGCGCCCGTGCGCCAGGTCCAGTCGGCCCACATCGACGCCATCTGCCGCGGCAGCGGGACGGACACCGGCCAGTGGTTCAGCGACGCGTCGTTCGCCTGCACGTTCTTGACGTCCTGATAGAGATACGACGCGACGATCGACAGCTCGCGCGTCACCTGGCCGACCGCGCTCAGCTCGATGCCTTGCGAGCGCACCTTGCCGGTCTGCACCGACGTCGTCGCGGTCGGGTCGAGCGCGACCGGCGTCGGCGTCACGACGTTGGTCTGGTCGATCCGATACACGGCCGCATTCAGCATCAGGTTCCGGCCGGCCGGCTGCCAGCGCAGCCCGGCCTCCGTCTGCGTGCCGCGGGTCGGCTTCGGCAGGCCGCCGCCGTACATCCGCACGCCGATGACCGGATCGAACGACGTCGAATAGCTGACGTACGGCGACAACCCGGCGTCGCCGCGATAGGTGAGCCCGACCCGCCCGGAGAACGCACTGACGTCCTGCTGCGCATGCGTGCCGGCGGCCCGGTCGTCGAACCGCGCATTCACGACGTCCTCGCGGCCGCCGAGCGTCAGCGTCCAGCGACGCCAACGGATCTGGTCCTGCGCATACACGCCGACCGCGTTCATCGCGGTGTACTGATCGACGTGGCCGAGCGACGTCGGGCCGGAGAAGATCGCGGCCGTCACGGGCCGATAGACGGGGTGATACAGGTCGAGCGACGGGGCGAGCGCAAGCAGCACGCTGTTGGTCGTCGTCTGCCGGTCGAACTGCAGGCCGAACAGCAGCGTATGTTCGAGCGGCCCCGTGTCGACGCGCGCCTGCGCACGATTGTCGATGTCGAGCCGGCTGTAGTTGAGCTGGAACAGCCCCGCGAAACGCATCATGTTCGTCGTGCTGCGCGGCGCGAAGCCGTTGCCGAACACCGTCGCATCGTCGAGCGACAGGTGCGACCAGCGCACGTCCTGATGCAGCGTCCAGATCGCGTTCACGCGGTGTTCCAGCGCGTAGCCGAGCGACCATTGCTTCTTGCGGTAGTCGTTGAACGACGGGTCGCCCATGTAGATGTCCTGCGACAGGCGGCCGTTCGGGTTCGGCAGCACCGTGCCCGACGCGGGCAGGAAGTTCGACGAGATGTCGCCGCTGTCCTGCAGGTACGTCGCGGCAAACGTCAGCGACGTGTCGGCGTTCGGCCGCCACCGGAACGACGGCGCGAGCGCGACGCGCCGGTCGCCGTTCGGGCCGGTCACCGCGTTGCCGTCGCGCGCGACGCCGACGAAGCGGTACGCAGCCTTGCCGTCAGGGTCGAGGCTGTCGCCGACATCGAGCATGGCCTGCTTGCGCGCATCGTTGCCGAGCTGCACGCCAGCTTCGCGCACGCGCGCACCGTCGGCGCGCTTCGTCTGCGCGTCGACGATCGCGCCCGGCTCGCCCGCACCGTACAGCACCGACGTCGGCCCGCGCAGCACCGCGATCGAATCGATCGTGTACGGATCGACGCGCCAGTTCGCGATCACGGCCGTGTTCGGCGCCGGCAGGCCGTCGACGTACAGCGTCGGCGTGAAGCCGCGCAGCGCCGCATACCAGTCGGTGCGGCTGTCGGAGCCGAACGTCGCGAAGCCGGGCACGTAGCGCAACGCCTGGTTCAGGTCGGCCGCGCCGGTCATCTCGATCTGTTGCGCGGTGACGATGTCGATCGTTTGCGGAATCTCGATGATCGGCGTGTCGGTCTTGGTGCCGGTGGCGGTGCGCCGCCCGACGAGCCCGACGGCCGAAGCATCGGCCGGCCCTCGCACGTCGATGGCCGGCAGCACGGCCGCCGCCCCCGGCGCCGATGCCTGCGCGTGCGCACCGCCCGCGGCGGCCGCGCACCACGCTGCGCCTGCCGCGATCGCCATCGCGCGCCGCCCCGTCCCTGTCTCCGTCCACATCGTCTCGATACTCCGTCGTGCTGGGTTGGCCCGTTCGGCCGGATCGACGAACCGTGTATTGCCCGGTCCGTCCGGTGGTGTCGTGATTGCCGTGCCCGGCGAACGCAGTGAAGCGGGGATCGGTGCGCACCGACCGATTGCGCCGTTCGCGAGCGCAGCGATCATACCGGCCGAACGTGGCGCGGTCTTTAAAAAAAGAATTGGACCGACGGCGGCGGCACGCATCTTGCGCGTCGCCCGAACCGCATCAGGGACCCGGCGCAGCCGGGCATCGACGTGACACGCACATCCGGCAGGATTCACATCGGCATTTCAGGCTGGCGCTACCCGGGCTGGCGGGGGACGTTCTACCCTGCCGACCTGAAGCAGGCCGGCGAGCTGCGGTATGCAGCGGGCCAGATGCAGACGATCGAGATCAACGGCACGCACTACAGCCTGCAAGCGCCGGACAGCTGGCGGCGCTGGTATGCCGAAACGCCGCCGGGGTTCGTGTTCAGCGTCAAGGGTTCGCGCTACCTCACGCACATCCTGCGTTTTCGCGACGAGACCGCCACGGTCGCGTGCGCGAATTTTTTCGCCCAGGGGCTGTTCGCGCTGAAGGAGAAGCTCGGGCCGCTGCTGTGGCAATTCCCGCCGTCGCTGCGTTTCGACCCGGCGCACATGGAGCGCTTCCTGAGCCTGCTGCCGCACGATACGGAAGCCGCGCTCGCCCTCGCCCGCCGGCACGATTCGCACGTCCGGGCGCCATATCTGGAGATCGACCGCAAGCGAGCGTTGCGTCACGCGGTGGAAGTGCGGCACGACAGCTTCGTGGATCCGGCGTTCGTGAAACTGCTGCGCCGCCACAAGGTCGCGCTCGTCGTGTCGGATTCGACCGAGGCGTGGCCTCAGTTCGAGGATCTGAGCGCGCGGTTCGTGTACATGCGGCTGCACGGCACCGAAACGAAGTATTCGGGCGAATACGCCGACGCGGCGCTCGAGCGATGGGCACGCCGGATCGACACGTGGAGCCGGGGCGCGCAGCCCGACGATGCGCGTCTTGCCGCACCGGCGCTGCACCCGCCACGCGCGGCGACGCGCGACGTGTACTGCTATTTCGACAACGACACGAAAACGCAAGCGCCGTTCGACGCCAGGCGGCTGATGGCGCGGCTCGGGCTGCACGCGCATGACACGGCGGCCGAATGAAGCGGCCGGCAAACTGCACGCCGAACATGCCGCCGGAAACCGCGAGGCCGGGCGCGAAAGATGCTCCGGTGCTGCCGGATCGCACGTCCTCGTCGCGCGCACCGCGCGCCCGGTAAATTTTTCACGACCGGCAACCGGCGCCATGGGCCAACACTGCAAGGAGAAAAAGCGATGACCCTGCTCATCTACCTGGTCGGATGGATCATTTTCATCGGCGGCGTCGTCTGGGGTTTGATGACGCTGCACGTCGCCCAGCACATCATCGAGATCGTGGCCGTCATCCTGTTCGGCATCGCGGTCATCACCGGCGCGACGCGCGCCCGGAATCGCGACCGCTCGTAGCAGGGCGCCGGCGCGTGCCCGCCCCGCACGGTCGGACGGCATCGTCCGGATTCCTCACGTACGTCGCTGGCCGTTTCGTACGCACGGCGGGACGCCGGGAAGGCAGGCGCCTCCGCGCCTCACCAGATAGTAGGCAACGCATGCGTCCTTTGCGTCGGCGGCAGCGGTTGCGCTACGCTCGATTCGGCCTCACGTAGAGGCCGAAATTTAAGCGCTTAAACTTTTGATGCCGGCGATCCCGCACCCGACGGGATCCCTCACCTGGAGGATGACGATGAACAGACGATCGATGCTGAGCTGGAGCGTTTCGACCGCGGCACTTGCCTGTCTCGACCTGGCCGGCCCGCTGCCGGCCTTCGCACAGGCCGTCACGCGTGCCGCAGGCAGCGCCCCGTTCGCGATGGGCGCCGACGTGTCGACGCTACCGGAACTCGAGGCGCACGGCGCGCAGTACTTCGACCGCGGGCACCCGCGCGACTGCCTGAAGATCCTGCACGCGCACGGCGTCGATTCGATCCGCATCAAGGTATGGAACGATCCGGGCAATCCGGACTTCTTCCCCGCGAACCAGAGCGCCCCGGCCGGCTACAACAACGCGGCTCATGTCGTTGCGCTCGCCAGGCGCGCGGCCGCGCTCGGAATGCGCATCCTGATCGATTTCCACTACAGCGACTGGTGGGCCGACCCCGGCAAGCAATACCCGCCGCATGCGTGGGCCGGCAAGAATCTCGCCGAGACGTGCGCGCTGCTGTCGGCTTATACGACCGACGTGCTGCGCCAGTTGCAGCGCGCCGGCGTGCGGCCCGAGTGGGTGCAGATCGGCAACGAGATCACGGGCGGCATGCTGTGGCCGCTCGGCCGCTACGACCAGTGGGACAACCTCGCTCAATTGCTGAAGGCGGGCCGCGATGCGGTGAAGGCCGTCGACCCGCGCATCAAGGTGATGCTGCACATCGACAGCGGCGGCGACAACGCGAAAAGCCGCTGGTGGTTCGACAGCGCGACGCAACGCGGTGTCGCATTCGACGTGATCGGCCTGTCGTATTACCCGCAGTGGCAAGGCGCGCTCGACGACCTGCGCAACAACGCGAACGATCTCGCGGTGCGCTACGACAAGGAACTGATCGTCGTCGAGACCGCGTATCCGTGGACCACCAGCGACGGCGACTCCGAGCCGAACGCGATGACGAACACGGGCTCGACCGCGTTCCCGCCGTCGCCGGCCGGGCAGGCGCAATTCCTCGCGGCGGTCGTCGATATCGTGAAGGGGGTGCCGGGCCGTCGCGGCGCCGGCGTGTTCTGGTGGGAGCCGGAGTGGATTCCGACGCCGGGCGTCGGCTGGAAGGTCGGCGCGGGCGATCAGTGGGACAACAACACGCTGTTCGACTTCCACGGCCACGCGCTGTCGTCGCTCGACGCATATCGCCAGCGCTGACGCGGCACGGCCGCCGGCATCACCGCACCGGCGTATCGCGCGTCAGTGCGGTGCATCGACACGGCGGCGCGCAGGCGCCGCCGTGTCGCTTGTGCCGCTCGTGCCGCTTGCGCCACCGGCCCGGCCGCGCTCGCCGCGCGCATCCCGGGCGAGCAGCGCGAACGCGACGAGCGCGAGCCCGCAACAGCCCGCGAACGTCGCGCGATAGCCGAACAGGTCGACGCACGCGCCCGACAGCACGCCCGACGCAATCGAGCCGACGCGCGCGGTGCTGAAGAACATCGCGGTGGCGGTGCCGGGGCGCGTGGGCATCAGGTCGCATACGCGCGTCATCCCGAGGCACGACGTGATCGCGACCACGCATGCGCTCAGCAACTGCAGCGGCAGGATCGCATCGACCCGCGACACCGCCGCGAGCCCGACGAAATACGCCGCATGCACGAGCGCACACGCCGTCAGCCAGCGCGCCTTGTCGAGCCGCGTCGACCGGATGCCGAGCCACAGCATCATCGGAATCTCGAGCAATGCGGCCAGGCCGAGCGCCGCCGATACGTTCGTCGGCGTGCCGCCGAGTCCGCGCACGATGTAGAGCGGCAGCACGATCATCGTCGCGTTCGCCGCGAGCCCCATCAGCGTGAGCGCGACGAGAGTCCGCAGCACGCGCGCGCGCGGCGCGACGACGGCCGCCGTCGCGTCGTCCGGCGCTGCCGCGGTGCGATCGACTGCGCGCGCATGCGTCGCCGCGGGCCGCCGCACGGGCTCCGGAATCCGCGCGACGATCGCCGCGCATGCGACGAAGCCGGCGGAAGCGGCGAGAAAGAGTCCGGCGAAACCCGTCTGCGCGAGGATCAGCGCGCCGAGCGCAGGACCGAATACCCATGCGATCGATAGCATCGTGCGCAGCGCGGCCGACGCGAGTTCGCGCTGCGCGTCGTCGGCGACGGGCAGCACCGCGCGCGCGAACGAGAAGATCTGCGACAGCGACACGGCGCCCGCGCCGAGCAGGATCGTGCCGGCGGCGATCACCGGTCCGTGCGCCCGCAACATGCACAGCAGCGCGAAGCCCAGCGCGGCCGCCGCGAGCGACACGACGAGCAGCGGCCGGTGCCGGTCGCGGCGATCCGACCAACGCCCGGCCCACGTGCTCGCGACGACCCCGCTCGCCGCGATCAGCGTCATGAACACGCCCGCGAGCAGCGGCGACATCCCCGCCGCTTCCACGCCGAACAGCGACAGGTACGGCGCGGTGAACGACATCGCGACGCCGAGCAGCAGCGCCGCCGCGGACAGCGGCACGAAATGCGCGATCCCCGCCAGGCGCGCGAAATGCAACCGCAGCGACCGCAACGACTGCATCGCGTCAGTCCGGCTCGACCCACGCGGCAACGTCCACCGCGCCAAGTTCCCGACCGCCGAGGACGAAGCGCGCACCGTCCGGCACGGGCAGCGTGCACGGCGCGTCGCCGTAGTTGAACGCGAACGTTACGCGCCCGCGTCGACGCAACCGCACGCCGTCCGGCAGCGCGCGCATCGAAAGGCCGGCATCGCGTGCGCAGCGGGCAACGATCGCGCGCAACAGCGTCCGGTCGAAACAGGCCGTCGCCATCGTGACGCCACCGCGCCGCACGAGCACCGGCACACCGTCGTCGCATGCGGCGAGCACGTCGATGCCGGCCGTCGATTCCATGTCGATGTGATCGCGCCATTTCAGCGCATGGCCGTCGACACCGTCGAGCGACACCCGCGGCGCGAGCGACGGCCGCAGCGATTCGACCTGGCCGATCCGCACCGGCAGCACGTCGCGCAGCCTGCCCGGTGCGAGACCCGGCGCGATCGCGAACTCCGCGGTGCGCGAGCCCGTGCGCGGCCCGAACAGCCAGTGCGCGCGTCCGCTCGCGGCCTGCTCGACGATGCGCTCCGTCACGACCGGCAGCGTCGGCGCGACGACGAACGCATAACGCGACACGTCGGCATCGGCCGCAACGATGTCGACGTCGAGACCCAGCTCGCGCAACGCGCGATACCAGTCGAACGCGTGCTGCTGATAGTCGAAATCGGCGCCGTGCGGCTGGATCCGGATCATCCAGTCGGCCTCGTAGTCGAACAGCAGCGCGACGCGCGCCGTCTCGCGCTCGCCGACGACGAGCGCAGGATCCAGTGCGGCGATCTCGCGTGCGACGCGCGCCACTTCATGACCGCCCGGCGACAACCGGTCGTCCGGTGCGTTGAGCCCCGAGTGCAGTTGCTCCTGCGCGTGCGGATACTGCCGCCAGCGGAAATACGACACGAGTTCCGCGCCGTGCGCGAACGCTTCCCACGTCCACATCCGCACCGCGCCCGCGTGCGGCACCGGGTTGTACGGCCCCCAGTTGACGGGCCCCGCCTGTTGCTCCATCACCCACATCCGGCCGTTGCCGACGCCGCGATACAGGTCGTGCGAGAACGCCGACACGTCCGGATGCCCGGTGCGGGCCCAGCGTCGCTTGTCGGCTTCGTCGAGCGGCAACACTTCGGTACGCGGCACCGGATAGCTGTCCCACGCGGCGACGTCGAGCCCGCCTCGCGCGAACGCGTAGTGGTCGAACTCGGCGAAAAAGCCCATGAAGTTGTGCAATACGTCGCGGCCCGGCGCGTGCGGACGGATCGCGTCGACCTGCGCGGCATGGAACCGCGCGACCGCGTCCGACTGATAGCGCCGGAAGTCGAGCAGATGCGCGGGATTCGCGTCGGTCGGCGTATGGCGCGGCAGTTCGATCTCGTCGAAGCCGCGATACTCCATGCTCCAGAACACGTTGCCCCACGCGCGGTTCAGCGCGCCGATATCGCCGTAACGCGCGGCGAGCCACGCGCGAAAGCCTTCGAGCGCCGCCCGCGTATAGCTGGGCAGCGTGTTGTGGCAGCCGAGTTCGTTGTCGGTCTGCCACGCGATCACCGCCGGATGTGCGCCGTAGCGCCGCGCCATCGCGTCGGCGATGCGCACGCAGTGCTCGCGATACACGGGGCTCGCGATGTCGTAATGGCGACGCGAGCCGAACTGCCACACCGCGCCGTCCGCGCCCACCGGCAGAATCTCCGGGTGGCGATCGATGAGCCACTTCGGCGGCGCGGCGGTCGGCGTGCCGAGCACGATCTTCAGCTGCCGGCGCGCGAGCGTGTCGATCGCGTCGTCGAGCCACGCCCAGTCGTAGCGGCCCGGCTCCGGCTCCATCCGGCTCCACGCGAATTCGGCGATCCGCACGCGGGTCAGGCCCAGTTCGGCCATGCGCCGCGCATCGCGATCCCATTGTTCGCGCGGCCAGTGTTCGGGGTAGTAACAAACGCCGAGATGCATCGTGGATTCCTTGCTGAAGAAAGAGGATGGGACGGATCAGCCCTTGGTCGCGCCGAACGTGAGCCCCGCGACGAAGTGCTTCTGCATCGCGAAGAACATCGCGACCGACGGCAGCGCGGCGAGCACCGAGCCGGCCGACACGATGTTCCAGGCCGTCGTCCACTGCCCTTTGAGCGCGGCGACGCCGACGGTGATCGGCGCCGCGTCGTCGCCTTGCGTGAGGCACAGCGCCCAGAAGTAGTCGTTCCACACGAACGTGAACACGAGGATCGCGAGCGCCGCGAGCGCGGGCCGCACGAGCGGCAACACGACGCGCCAGTAGATCGCCCACTCGGACGCGCCTTCGACGCGCGCGGCCTCGATCAGCTCGAACGGCAGCTCGCGGATGAAGTTGCGCAGGAACAGCGTGCAGAAGCCGGTCTGAAACGCCGTATGGAACAGCACGAGCGCCCACACGGTGTTGTAGAGCCCGACGCCGAGCATGATCTGGCGCACCGGAATCATCAGAATCTGGATCGGCACGAAGTTGCCGGCGACGAACAGCCCGAGCAGCACGAGATTGCCGCGGAAGCGGTAGTTCGCGAGCGCGTGTCCGGCGAGCGACGCGAGCAGGATCGACGCGGCGACCGACGGCACCGTGATCAGGATGCTGTTCGCGAAGTAATGCAGCATCGGCGTCTGCGTGAGCGCGGCGCCGTAGTTGTCGACCAGCGCGAACTGCTTCGGCCAGTCCCAGTAACGACCGGCCGCGATCTCGTCGGTCGAGCGGATCGACGTGACGAGCACCGCGAGCAGCGGCACGAGCCACAGCACGAGCGCGCACGGCAGCGACAGCCGGTACAGCAGACGGGCGGGACGTCCCCAGCGGGACACGGGCATCGGATACATGTTGGTCATCCTTACGACTCGACGCGCACCAGCTTGCGAAGCTGCCACACGATATAGACGAGCATGATCGCGAACAGCACGACCGCAATCGCGGCCGAATAGCCTTCGCGGTAATACTTGATCGCCTGATCGACCATGAAATACGCGAGCACGGTCGAGCTGTCGAACGGGCCGCCGCCCGTCATCACCGAGATCAGGTCGAAGCTGCGCAGCGCGCCGATCACGGTCAGCACGACCGCCATGAACGTCGCGGGCCGCAATTGCGGCAGGATCACGTGCCACAGCAGCGTGAAGCCGCGCGCGCCTTCCATCCGCGCCGCTTCGACGATCTCGCCGTTGATGCCGGTCAGCCCGGTCAGGTAGAGAATCATGCAGAACGGAATCTGCGGCCACAGCGCCGCGGCGATCACGCCGTAGGTCGCATAGCGCGGATCGCCGAGCACCGGGATCCCGTGCCCGACGATCAGCTTCAGCAGCCCGAACGTCGGATCGTAGAACCACGAGAACACGAGCCCGACCACGACGCCCGGCAGCACGAACGGCGCGAAGAACAGCGACTTCACGAGCCGGATGCCGAACACGTTCTGGTTCAGGTACAGCGCGAGCGCGAGGCCGAGCGGCGGCGCGGCGAGAAACAGCACGAGCCACAGCACGTTGTTCTTCAGCGCGACGTAGAACGTGTCGGACTGCAGCAGCTCGCGATAGTTGTCGAGCCCGGCGAACGTCATCGGCGTCATCCCGTCCCAGTGATGGAAGCTCAGCCAGATGCTGCTGACGATCGGGTACAGCACGAACACGGTGAAGAGCGCGAAACCCGGCAGCACGAACCACCGGGCCGCACGGTTGCGCCGCCGCGCGAGCGACGCGCGCGCATGCCGCCGCGGGCCGGCATCGCGGCGCGCGGCGCTTTCTGACAGGCTGGTTGACATGAGGTGACCTTCGACGAAACGAACTTAAAGGTGGCGACGAAGCGCCGGACCGGCCGCGCCGGCCCGGCCGCGCGGCGCATTACTTGCGGTAGATGCGCTTGCGGGTCTGCTCGAGGCGCTGCAGGATCGCATCGAGCTGCGTCGGATCGGACAGGAACTGCTGCATCGCCTTCATCCCCTCGTCGGCCATTTCCTTCGTCATGTCGCGGTCGTAGAACTGCGCGATTCCGCCCGGCGTCGTCGCGAGCGTGCGGAAGCCGATCTTCGAGATCGGATCCTGCGGCTCCGGCGCCTTGTTGTTCGACGGCAGTTGCCCCATCCCCTTCGCGAACTCGCCGCTCACCGCCGGTTGCCCCATGAACGCGAGGAAGCGGCGCGCATCGGCCTTGTTGTGCGCCTTCGCGGGGACGATCAGCACGTTGACCGGGCCGTCCTCCGCCAGCGGCACCGATGCGTCGATCGCCGGGAAGCGGAAGAAGCCGATCGGGTTGCGCGTCGCGCTCAGCAGTCCTGCCGAATACCAGGTGCCCATCAGCGTCATCGCGGCCTGGCCGTTGACGATCAGCGGGCTCAGCGAATCGACGTCGTAGGACAGCGCGTTGTCGATGAAATACTTGTCGTCGATCAGCTTCTTCCATGCCGCGTACACCGCGCGCACGCGCGGGTCGGTATAGGCGACGTCGCCGGCCATCAGCTTCTGGTGGAACGCATAGCCGTTGATCCGCAGGTCGAGGTAGTCGAACCACGCGGCGAGCGTCCACGCATCGCGCGCAGCCACCGCGATCGGCGCGATGCCGGCCGCCTTCAGCTTGCGGCATGCGTCGAGAAACTGCGGCCAGTCGGCCGGCTCGCCGTGAATCCCCGCCTTCTCGAACAGATCCTTGCGGTAGAACAACCCGTACGCGTCATAGCCGAGCGGCAAACTGTAGAGCTTGCCGCCGTAGGTCGACGACTGCTTGACGGACGCATACGTGTCGTTCCAGCCGTTCTTCTGCCAATCCGCGCTCAGGTCCTCGATCAGCCCGCGCTTCGCGAAATACGCGAGCCGTTCGCCGTTGTTCCAGCTCAGCACGTCGGGCGGATCGGTCGCGAGCCACCCGGACATCTGCACCTTGTACGCCTCCTCGCCGACGTAGCTGACCTTCAGGTCGATATCCGGATTCGCCTTGTGGAACTGGTCGAACGCTGCCTGCCACGTCGCGCGCTGGTTGCCGCGCGCGGCGACGTTCACTTTCAGCGTGCCCGCGTCGGCCATGCCCGCGGCGCACGCCGCGGCAGTCGTCAGGGCAAGCAGCAGTCGGCTCGCACGAAGTCTCATCGTTGTCTCCTGGTATTGGTGTGTCGAATGCCGCGTCGCACGCGGCGGCTCGGCATTGCGCCGTTACGCGAACGCCGCTTCGGCGTGAAGGGCCGGCAATGCGATGCCGGCTTCGTCGAAAAGGTGACAGCTCGACGGCGGCATGCGGAACGCATGGCGCTCGCCGCGCCGCAACGCGGCCTGCCCGGGCAGTTTCGCGAGTAGCGGCACGCCGTCGGGCTGGTCGAGATGCACGTACGCGGCTTCGCCGAGTTGCTCGACGAGCGCGACGTCGCGGACGATCGACGGCCAGCCGGCCTCGCCGGACGCCGCGACCGTCAGGTGCTCGGGACGGATCCCGAGTGTCACGCGCGCGCCGCGGCCGACGTGGCGCGGCAGCGGGCGATCGCGCAGCGTCAGCGTTTCGCCGGAGCCTTCCAGCGTCAGCCGACAGCCGTGCGCATCGCCCGCGTCGACGATCGCCGGCAGAAAGTTCATCCGCGGCGAGCCGATGAAGCCCGCGACGAAGCGGTTGGCCGGCCGGTGATACAGCTCGAGCGGTGCACCGGCCTGCGCGATGCTGCCGAAGCGCGCGACGTCGTCGCCCGCGTGCAGCAGCACGATCCGGTCGGCCAGCGTCATCGCCTCGATCTGGTCGTGCGTGACGTAGACCGAACTCGATTGCGTGAAGCGCGCGTGCAACCGCGCGATTTCGACACGCGTCTGGCCGCGCAGCGTCGCGTCGAGGTTCGACAGCGGCTCGTCGAACAGGAACACGCGCGGCTCGCGCACGATCGCGCGGCCGATCGCGACGCGCTGCCGCTGCCCGCCCGACAACGCCTTCGGCTTGCGATCGAGCAGCGCTTCGAGCTGCAGCACGCGCGCGGCCTCGATCACGCGGCGGCGGATCTCGTCCTTCGGCGTGCCGGCGATTCGCAGTCCGAAACCGATGTTGTCGAACACGGTCATGTGCGGAAACAGCGCATAGCTCTGGAACACCATCGCGACGCCGCGCTCCGCGGGCGGCGTGTCGTTCATCCGTGCGCCGCCGATCCGCAGCTCGCCCTCCGTCACGTCCTCGAGCCCGGCGATCATCCGCAACAGCGTGGATTTTCCGCAGCCCGACGGACCGAGAAACACGCAGAATTCGTGCGACGCGATCTCGAGGTTCACGTCGCGCAGCACCGGCGCATGGTCGCCGTAGCGCTTCGAGACATCCTTCAATGAAATGGCGGTCATCGCGCTCTCCTTTCGCCGGTCACACGCATCGGACCGAAAAATTTAAACGCTTAAATTTCTGTGGCGCGATTCGCCCGGTTCGCCGTACCATGTCGTCTCCTTCCTCTGATGTGTCGAGAAATTAGCGTATCGGCCGTCCCTGTGCAACTTGTGGGACGCACTCCCAGAATATGAGCAGACACTTCCCCGCCTTGCTGTCCTCGCGCGGCGCTGCCCGGCCGGCCGGAGCCCGCGCATGGTGACGCTCGCGCAAGTCGCGCGGCGCGCGAACGTCACCGCGGCGACCGTCTCGAACGTGCTGCGCAATCCGCAGAAGGTGAAGCCGGCGACCGTCGAGCGCGTGATGGCCGCGATCCGCGAACTCGGGTATCGGCCGAACCTGACCGCGCGCGCGCTCGCGGAGGGCCGCACGTCGACGCTCGCGCTGATGCTGTCGAACATCACGAACCCGTTCTATCCGGAGTTCGTGCTGGCCGCCGAACGCGAGGCGCGCAAGCGCGGCCATTACCTGCTCGTGTCCAATACCGACGACGATCCGGCGATCACGCGCAACTACCTCGAGCGGATCGCGGGGACGCTCGCGGCCGGTGCGATCGTGATGAACACCGATCTCGCCGAAGCGGAACTCGCCGACATCGCCCGTCACGGCGCATCGATCGTGCTGTGCATGTGGGAACACGTGCATGCGTCGCGCACGCTGCCGTGCGTGACCGTCGATTTCGCGGCGGCGGGCGCGCTGGCGGCCGCGCATCTGTCCGGTCTGCGGCATCGCACGTTCGGCGCGCTCGTGGGCAAGGGTTCGGGCGGGCCGCAGTCGGTGCGGCTGCGCGGTTTCGCCGACGAACTCGCGGCGCGCGGCCATCCGGCACATGCGCTGACGACCGTGTCGGCGCACGACTCGATCGAAGGCGGCTACGAAGCCGCCGCCGCGCTGCTGCGGGAGCAGCCGGGCCTTACCGCGCTGTTCGCGACCAACGACCTGATGGCGATCGGCGCGATGCAGGCCGCCGCCGATCTCGGCCTGCGCGTGCCGGCCGATCTGTCGGTGGTCGGCATGACCGATATCCAGCTCGCCCACCAGTTCCGCCCCGCGCTCACGACCGTACGGTTCCCGACCGCGCAGATCGCCGCGCGGGCGATCGCGCTGACGCTCGACATGATCGACGGGATCGAGCCGGGCACGGCCGTGCATACGATCGGCGCACCCGAGCTGGTCGTGCGCGAATCGACCGGGGTGGCGCCGGACTGACGGTTCGGTGTCCATACGTTTGCGGCTGCGGCGTGCGGCGTATGCGTCGGGAATGAACGAAGTGGCGTCGGTCCCGCGGTTGCCGTTTTCTCGTTCGACGAAGGCGGAAACGGACATCGCTCCCGTCGACGCGCGGCGAACCGATGCAGACGGGAAGAGGTCGGGAAGCCCGAGATGGAGGCATCCGACGCAACGGCTCCCCGAAACGCAAAATGGCGCGTCACCGAGCCAACGCCGCGCGAGTCGGCACGATTCGTCGTCCCGCCGGCGTTGTGGATGACGCGCCTGAGGTGTGAAGATGCGCGACCGCCCGGAGCATGCAGCGGCCGCGATATCGACGTCGCCTACTTCTTGATCACCGGAACGGTGAGCGAAGTGACGAGCGACGTCACGGGTGCCAGCAAACCACCCGACGAACTGCCTCCGCCTTGCGCGGAATTGCCGTTCAGCGAAACCGCCAGCGCGGGGACGACGCCGGCCACCGACCCGACGGCCGAACCGACCGATTGCACCGCCGCGTTGGCGATCGTCGCGCCGCCGGAGATGAGCGCCCCCGCGGCGTTCGTGACACCACCGACCGCACCGGCTGCCGTACCGCCATTGAGCGCGACACTCAGTGCCGGAAGGGTCCCGGCGACCGCGCCGGCGGTGCCGGTCACGGTGTGCGCGAGCGAACCCGCCAGGCCTGTGGTGACCGTCGCGAGCGAGCCCGCCGCACCGGTTGCGCCGGAGAGCGCACCGGATCCGGAGCCGACGACGTTGCCAGCGCCGCTTGTGGCGGATCCGATCAGCGACGTGACGGTCGATGCGATCGGTGCGATCGCCGCGGTGCCGCTGCCGGCGAGGCCGGTTACCGCGCCGGACGCTGCGCCGATCGCACCGGTGGCTGCGCCGACCGGCAACGAGCCGCCGAGATTGCCGACGATGCTCGTGATCGGCGTGATCAGCGCGCCGCCGTTGCCCGCGACACCGGTGACGGCGTTGACGACGCCCGTGCCCGCGTTGGCGACCGTGCCCACGAGGCCGCCGAGACCGCCGGCCGCGCCGCCGGCACCGCCCACTGCGCCGGCCAGCGTTCCGACTGCACCGGTGGCCGTGTTGCCGACCGTGCCCACGACGCCGCCGAGACCACCGGCCGCGCCGCCGACACCGCCCACTGCGCCAGCCAATGTTCCGACTGCACCGGTGGCCGTGTTGCCGACCGCGCCCACGACGCCGCCAAGACCACCGGCCGCACCGCCGACACCGCCCACTGCGCCAGCCAATGTTCCGGCCGCACCGGTTGCCGAGTTGGCTACCGTGCCTACGATGCCGCCGAGACTGCCGAGGCCTCCGGTCGCACCGCCGCCGACACTACCCGCTGCGCCGGCCAGCGTTCCGACTGCACCGGTGGCCGTGTTGCCCACCGTGCCCACGATGCCACCGAGACTGCCGGTCGCACCGCCGATACCATCTGCTGCGCCGGCCAACGTCCCGACTGCACCAGTTGCCGAGTTGGCCACCGTGCCGACGATGCCGCCAAGACCGCTGGTCGCGCCGCCAGCACCGCCCACTGCGCCGGCCAGGGTTCCGACTGCACCGGTGGCCGTGTTGCCCACCGTGCCCACGATGCCACCGAGACTGCCGAGGCCTCCGGTCGCGCCTCCACCGACACCGCCCACTGCGCCGGCCAACGTCCCGACAGCGCCTGTTGCCGAGTTGCCGACCGCGCCCACGACGCCGCCGAGACCGCCCGCGGCGCCGGCCAGCGTTCCGGCTGCGCCTGTTGCCGAGTTGGCTACCGTGCCGACGATGCCGCCGAGACCGCCGGCCGCGCCGCCGGCACCGCCCACTGCGCCGGCCAGCGTTCCGACTGCACCGGTGGCCGTGTTACCGACCGTGCCCACGATGCCACCGAGACCGCCGGTCGCACCGCCAGCACCACCTAGCGCGCCAGTCAACGTTCCGACTGCACCAGTGGCCGTGTTCGCTACCGTGCCGACGACGCCACCGAGACCACCGGTCCCGCCACCGACACCGCCCAAAGCACCAGTCAGCGTTCCAACTGCACCCGTCGCCGTGTTCGCGACCGTGCCGACAACGCCACCGAGACCACCGGTCCCACCGCCGACACCACCCAGCGCACCAGTCAGCGTTCCGACTGCACCCGTCGCCGTGTTCGCTACCGTGCCGACGACGCCACCGAGACCACCGGTCCCACCGCCGACACCACCCAGCGCACCAGTCAGCGTTCCGACTGCACCCGTCGCCGTGTTCGCTACCGTGCCGACGACGCCACCGAGACCACCGGTCCCACCGCCGACACCACCCAGCGCACCAGTCAGCGTTCCGACTGCACCCGTCGCCGTGTTCGCTACCGTGCCGACAACGCCACCGAGGCCACCGGTCCCACCGCCAACACCGCCCAAAGCGCCAGTCAGTGTTCCGACTGCACCCGTGGCCGTGTTCGCTACCGTTCCAACGACACCGCCAAGGCCGCCGGTCCCGCCACCACCGATGCCACCCAGTGCGCCGGTTACCGTACCGACCACACCGCCAAGACCGCCAGCCGGATCGCCAACTCCACCCAAGGCACCCGTCACCGTGCCGACTGCGCCGCTTGCCGCGTTGCCCACCGTTCCGACAACGCCACCGAGACCACCAGTCCCACCACCGCCGACACCACCCAGCGCGCCGGTCAGCGTTCCGACTGCACCCGTCGCCGTGTTCGCGACCGTTCCAACGACACCGCCGAGGCCGCCGGTCCCGCCACCACCGATGCCACCCAATGCGCCGGTTACCGTACCGACCACACCGCCAAGACCGCCGGC
>NZ_LPJG01000054.1:0-34965 GCF_001532755.1 Burkholderia sp. MSMB2157WGS
GTCAAGCGCGATGCGAAGCGCGGGCTGGCGTCGCTGTGCATCGGCGGCGGGATGGGCGTCGCGCTCGCGGTCGAGCGCGCCTGAGCGGGGTGACGGTACGGTTCGCTTGCGGCGCAGGTGGGCGCCGCGGGTGAGCCGGGCGGTTTTCGCGCAAGACAGGCAGTCGACGATACGCGCGAGGTGCCGGTGCGTGTCGCGCCCGCGACGCGGGCGGATGCGCATCGAAGCGGCGGGGCGGCCGCATGTGCGATGCCGTCGCCCGGCCTTTCATCGATTACATTTTTTTGTCGGTAATTAATAGGATGACTAAGCGAATTGCAGTTGTGACAGGTGGGATGGGCGGCCTCGGCGAAGCGGTCAGCATCCGGTTGAACGACGCGGGTCACCGGGTAGTCGTCACGTATTCGCCGAACAACGCCAACGCGGACCGCTGGCTGACCGAGATGCATGCGGCCGGCCGCGCGTTCCATGCGTACCCGGTGGACGTGGCCGATCACGACTCGTGCCGGCAATGCATCGAGAAGATCGTGCGGGACGTCGGCCCGGTCGACATTCTCGTGAACAACGCAGGCATCACGCGCGACATGACGCTGCGCAAGCTCGACAAGGTCAACTGGGACGCGGTGATCCGCACGAACCTCGACTCCGTGTTCAACATGACGAAGCCGGTGTGCGACGGCATGGTCGAGCGCGGCTGGGGCCGCATCGTCAACATTTCGTCGGTGAACGGCTCGAAGGGTTCGGTCGGCCAGACCAACTACGCGGCCGCGAAAGCCGGCATGCACGGCTTCACGAAGTCGCTCGCGCTCGAGGTCGCGCGCAAGGGCGTGACGGTGAACACGGTGTCGCCGGGCTATCTCGCGACGAAGATGGTCACCGCGATCCCGCAGGACATCCTCGACACGAAGATCCTCCCGCAGATTCCGGCGGGTCGGCTCGGCAAGCCCGAGGAAGTCGCGGCGCTGGTGGCCTACCTGTGCTCGGAGGAGGCCGGCTTCGTGACGGGCTCCAACATCGCGATCAACGGCGGTCAGCACATGCTTTGACGCGCGGCGGCCCGCACGGCGTTCGAAGTCGTGCAGGCCGCGTTCCCCACTATCCCGCGCCGGAGCGGCGGCAGGCGCCGCTTCGGCCTTGCATTCCGGAGAACGCATGGGCGACACCTGGATGGGACTCGTGATCGGCGGCGCGGCGCTGGCCGTCGCGCTGGCGATGGCGATCTCGCTCTACTGGCTCGAGCGGCGCCGCGCGCGGCTGCTGCGGAACTTCGATCATCGCGATTGCTGGCTGGTCGCGTACGGCAAGTGCTTCGCGCGCAGGCCAGCGAGGCCGCTACGGCGCATGCGCGGCGCCCGCTGACGGCGGTGCTGGCGCGTCGCGATCGGCGAGCGACCGGGGCCGGTAAGCGACCGGTGAGTGGCCGAGTCCCGCGCGCATGCCGTCGGCAACGCGCGCGGGACGCGCGATCAGTCGTTCTTCTGGCTTTTTCCCGCCGACTCGCCCGCGTCGTTCTTGTGGAAGATCCGCTTCGTCGTGCGCTTGGTGGCTTCCCAGCCTTCGCGCGACGCATGGGCGACGCCGTGCCCGACCGCCTTCGCGGCGCTCGCGGTCGCGTGGCCGAAGCTGCGCGCCGCGTCGCCGGTCTTGTGCGCGGCTTCCTTCGAATCGCGCTTGATGTCCTGCTTCACTTCCGACATGTCCGCGTGCGCGAGCGGGCTGAGCAGCGCCGAAACGAGCGCGGCGCCAATGAACTGACGAACTTTCACGACCGGTTTCCTTGAGGTAAGCCTCTTCATCGAGGATTCGTGTGGCCGGCAGGGGCCGGTTGAAACGCGCCGGCGGCCGATGCGTCGAGCATCACCGCCGCGCGGCCGGACAGCAGCACGCGCTCGCCGCAGCGCAGCGCGAAGCCGTACAGGACCGAGCGGCCGTCGCCGCTCACGCGTTGCGCGTCGACGGTGAGCGGTTGCTCGACGGTGTCGAGCCGGTCGACGAACGCGTCGACGTTGCGCACGCTCGCGAGATAGCCGACCCGCGGGCGCGCTTCGTGCGCGCCGAGCAGCGCGCCGTGCACGGCCATCGCCTGCGCGGCGTATTCGATGCCGCAGACCGACGCGAGCCGCCCGTGCGCGCGCAGCGGGTTGTGCGGATCGCGGTGGCTCGTCGCGGTGCAGCGGATTCGTTCGGCGTCCCACGCATCGACCGAATCGAGCACGCACATCGTGCCGGCGTGCGGAATGTGCGCGGCAATCCACGCATGGTCGAGCGGCGGGGTCAAGACGGCCGTTGCGGTCATGACGCGTGCTCCGCGACGGGTTCGGGCATCGCGACGTCGACCTGCACGCGCGTATCGGCCAGATAGTCGAGCACGACGCGCGTCGACCGCCGCGCGGCGAGCGCATCGAGCAGCGGCAGCACGCGGGCGGCCGGATTGCCGGCGCGCAGTGCGTCGAGTCCGGTATCGGCGAGCGTGGTCGCGGGTGCATCGGTGAGCTGCACGTCGATGCGGGCGAGCGTGCGCTCGCTTGCTTGCGGTGCAAGCACGAGCGCGACGCCGAACGCGTCGTCGATCGGCCGCACCGTGCGCAGCGGTTCCGGATAGTCGGTGTCGTACGCGATCAGCAGGCTCGGCACGCGATCGACGACGACCTGGCACAGGCTTTCGAGCAGGCCGGCGGCAAAGCTGCCGTCGTGCGCGCACAGGACGTTCGACGTCGCCGTCGAGCGGGTCGCGATGCTCCAGTAGCCGGCCGGGGCATTGTGCACCGAGTTGTGGAAGCGGGTCGGCGACAGCTGGCGATCGTCGCCGGCCAGCGTTTCGCAGATCGCGTGGCAGTTCTGGCCGTCGCCGCCGGATGCGCTGAATACGGTCGCGAGCGTCGCGGCGTCGCGGCCGCTCGCGGCCACCGCTTCGTGGCCGGCCGCGAGCGCGGCGCGCACGACGGGGCCGGTGCGACGCCGTTCGGCGGACGGCAGGCCGGCCGGCGGCGGCAGCTCGGTGCGGGCGGGCGCATAGGGCGCGCGGCCTGCGAGCACGTCGGCCGCGTGCGGCCAGTCGTTCAATCCCGGCCCGACGAGGCCGATGCTTTCGATGAAGGCGGTCAGGGTCATGGCGGGCCTCAACGGCGGGCGTGATCGGCGCGGCCGAGGATCAGGCTGCAGTTCGTGCCGCCGAAGCCGAACGAGTTGGAGAGGACGGCGCGCACGCGCGTGTCGCGGCTCGCGAGCACGTAATCGGCTGCGAGCGCCGGGTCGGGCTGCGTCGTGTTGACGCCGGCCGGCACGAACTGCTCGCGCAGCGCGAGCGCGGCGACGATCGCCTCCAGCGCGCCGGCCGCGCCGAGCGTGTGGCCGGTCGCCCCTTTCGTCGAGCTGCACGGCGTGCGGGCGAACAGCGCGCCGACCGCACGGCTTTCCGCTGCATCGTTGCTCGGCGTCGCGGTGCCGTGCAGGTTCACGTAGTCGATATCGTCCGGGCCGAGGCCGGCGGACGCGAGCGCCTGCTCGATCGCGGTGCGTGCGCCGAGCCCTTCCGGATGCGGCGACGACATGTGGTGCGCGTCGCTCGATTCGCCGATGCCGAGCAGCAGGATCGCGTCGCCGTCGAGCGCGGCGGGCGGGGCGGAGACGCGCTCGACGAGCGCGAACGCGGCGGCCTCGCCGATCGAGATGCCGTCGCGCGCGACGTCGAACGGCCGACACGGCCGGCGCGACAGCAGTTCGAGCGAATTGAAGCCGTACAGCGTGGTCAGGCACAGCGAATCGACGCCGCCGACGACGGCCGCGTCGATCAGCCCGGCTTCGATCATGCGGCGCGCGGAGCCGAACACCTTCGCGCCCGACGAGCACGCGGACGAGATCGCCATCGCCGGCCCGCGCAGCGCGAAATACGCGCGCACGAACGCGGCCGGCGAATACGGGTTGTGCGTGTGTGCGTAGCGGAAGTCGGCCGGCAGCGCGCCGCTCGCCGGATCGCGGCGCCGGTACGCGCGTTCGGTTTCGAGGATGCCGGCCGTGCTCGTGCCGACGAACACGCCGACGCGTGCGGCGCCGTAGCGCGCGACGGCCGCCGCGACGCGTGCGCCGAAGCCGTCCTGCGTCAGGCCGAGTTGCGCGAGGCGGTTGTTGCGGCATTCGAAGTCGGCGAGATCGGCGCGCACGGGGTGCGCATCGACGCCGTCCACCGCGCCGATCCACGTGTCGAGGTCCGCACGCTCGAAGTTGCACGGCACGAGTCCGCCACGGGCGTGGCGCAGCGCATCGAGGGCCGCGTCGAGGCCGCGCCCGATGCAGCTGGTGGCGGTGAAGTGCGAGAGCAGGAGAGGTTTCACGAGGGTCGCTTCCGATGACCGGAACGGGCGCTGCAGCAGGGCTGGCGGGCGCGCCGTTCGAGGTCAGATTTTATCAAACGGGGGTGCCGGAACGCCCGGCTGGCCGGACGGTTCGGGCGCGAGCGCCGCGCGCAAGGTGGTCCAGTGCAGCTGCGCATCGGCGGCCGCGCGCAGCACTTCGTGCAGCACGTCGAGCACGATCGGTTCGCCGCGCGCGTCGCGCGCCGCATGACCGTCGTGGACCAGCAGGATGTCGCGCGCATCGAGGCCGTGCAGCAGGCGGCGCGTGACGGTCGCGGCGTCGTGCGCACGCGTATCGAAGCCGCGTCGCGTCCAGCTCGCGAGTTGCAGGCCGAGTTCGCACAGCACCGGTTCGAGAAACGGATTGCGCAGGCCGGCCGGCGCGCGGAAGAACAGCGGGCGCGTGCCGGCGACGTCGGTCAGCGTCTGCTGCGCGGCCGCGATTTCGCGTCGCAGCACGGCCGGCCCCGACAGCGAGAACGTATGGCGGTGCCGCTGGCTGTGGTTCTCGACCGCATGGCCGCGTGCGACGATCGCCTCGATCCAGCGCGGATGGCGGCGCGCGAGATCGCCGATGCAGAAGAACGTCGCGCGCGCGTCGTAACGGTCGAGCAGGTCGAGCACGCGCGGCGTGACGTCCGGGTCCGGGCCGTCGTCGATCGTCAGCGCGATGCGGCGGCCCGCGCCGGGCGGCAGGCGCGTCCAGTTCGGACCGAGCAGCGTGCTGCGCGGCCACAGGCCGGCCGCCGTCAGCGCGAGATGCGACGCGACCACGCCGCCGACGGCCCACGGCCACGTGGCCGGTTGCGCGATCGCGGCGGCGGCCGCGCCGGCGTGCAGCGCGGCGGCGCCCGCGATCAGCGGCGTGGGTTTCCAGCGCCGCGCGTCGCCGGCGGGGTGCGGTGGAGTCGACGACGGCGCATTCATGCGCGGCCTCCTCGTTCACAATTGCCGAGCGCCGGCGCGGCGCGCGGCGCGAGAATCGCCGCGAACGCGAGCGCGAGCATCGCGCCGGGGCCGACGGTCAGCCCGAAGGTTTCGAGCAGCGGCACGCGCGACAGCGCGAGCAGCCCGAAGCCGGCGACCGTCGCGAGGTTCGCGATCAGCAGCGACACCAGCGTGTACGGCGTGACGGGCTGCGTGTCGTCGCGCCGGCAGAAGAACAGCGCGTAGTTCGAGCCGACCGCGACGATCAACAGCATCCCGACGAGATGCAGGATCGTCAGCTGTACGCCGGCGAGCGCGAAGCCGGCCGTCACGACCAGCACGGCCGCGACGAGCGGCGCGAGGGCGCGCACCGCGCGGCGCGGCGAGCGCAGCGCGATCAGCAGCACGGCGATCGCGGCGAACCCGGCGAGCGACAACCGGATGTCCTCGTGCACATAGCTCACGTACAGCCGATCGGCTTCGGTTTTCATGTCGACGAACAGCGCATCGGGCAGGCCCGCGCGCGCGACGGCGGCGCGAATCGGCGCGGCATCGAGGCCCGACGCCGGCTGCGCGGTGCGGGCCGCGTCCGGCGCACGCAGCGGCAGCATCGCGCTCCAGCGGCCGTCGCGTTCGGTCAGCAGCGCATCGACGGCGAGCGCCATCGACGTGCCGTGCAGGTCCGCGCGCGTCAGCAGCGGTGCGTGACGCGCGGCGTCGACGTCGGCGAGGAACGGCGCGAACAGGTCGGGCTTCACCGCGATCGGCTGGTGCGCGACGGCGTCGCGCATCCGTGCGGCAAGCGCGTCCGCATCCGGCAGGCTCGCCCGGCGCGCGCGCTGCGCGGCGTCGCTCGGCAGGTAGCGGGCGGGGTTTTCGAAACCGCCGAGCGTGCCCCGGTCGACGAGCGGCTGCAATTGCGCGGCGACTTTTTCCGCGCCTTCGAGGGCGGCCTGTTCGGTCGGCGCGGCAATCACGACGAGGTAGCGCACGTCGGGCGCGCCGACATCCGCGCGCAGCCGTGCGTCGAGCGCCTGCGCTGCCGCCGGAACCGGGCTGAGCGCGGCGAGCTCGCGGCTCCACAGGTTGTCGCGATGCAGCGCGAGGGTCGCGCATGCGGCGACCGCGAGCACCGCGAGCGGCCAGCGCAGCCGCGGCGCGGCGTCGGCCGCGCGCGCGAGTACGGCGCCGACGCGCGAGACGTCGCGGATCGCGACATGCTCGCCGCGCAGGTGCGGCAGCACGAAGCGCGTGACGAGCGCGGCGGCCGTCAGCCCGACGATCGAATAGAGCCCGAGCTGCACGAGGCCCGGGAATCCGGAGAACAGCATCGACACGAATCCGCACACCGACGTCAGCACGCCGAGCCGGATCGTCGGCCAGTACGCGGCGACCCACGCGCGCGTCGCGTCGGCCGAGCGCGTGGCGCCGCGCGTGCCGGCCTGCGCCGATTGCACGAACAGGTAGATCGAATAGTCGACGGCTTCGCCGATCAGCGTCGTGCCGAACCCGAGCGTCAGCCCGTGGACCGTGCCGAACGTGACGCCGACCGCCGCGATCCCGGCCGCGACGCCCGTCAGCACCGGCAGCAGGCCGAGCGCGAGCGTGCGCGGCGAACGGTACAGCGTGAGCAGCAGCGCGACGATCAGCACGACGCTTGCCGTCGACAACCGTTCGACGTCGTGCCGGATCGTGTCGCGCGTGTCGACCGAGAACACGCCGGGGCCCGTCATGGCGAGCGTGGTGGCCGCTGCATTCGGGATGGCCCGTTTCGCGGCGGCGAACGCGCGACGCACCGTGTCGATCGCGCGTGCCTGCGCATCGGTATCGGAGCCGGCGGCGGCCGTCTGGACGACCAGCACCGCGCGCGTGCCGTCGCGCGACGCCCACACGCCGTCGCGGCTCGCCGGTTCGGCCGCGCGGTCGAGGCCGTCGACGAGCGCGGCGACTTCGCCGGTCGGGTCGCGCGGCAGCATCGCTTTCGCGACGAGGCCGGCCGACGAACTCAAAAGGTCGAGGCTGTCGCCGAGCGCCCGGTGCAGGCCGTCGGCGCTGAAGCGCTGCGGCGTGACGGCCGGGCTCAACAGATAGCGGTGATCGAAGATGAATTGCCGGTCGCGCGCGTCGTTCGCGGCTGCGCCGTTGTGCACGGCCGCGAACTGCGGATCGGCGCGCAGCGTGTCGGCGACGCGCCGCGACAGCGCGGCGCGCGTGCTCGCATCGCCGCCGTCGATCGCGACGAGGATCAGGCGCGACACGATGCCGTCGCGCAACTGGTCGACGAGCACGCGTTGCCCGGCGCTCGGCGCATTCGGCAGGAACGCGGACAGGTCGGCCGTGAAGTGCGCGCGCCCGATCGCGACGCCGCACACGACGAGCGCGAGCAGCCACACGAGCACCGCGCGCTGCCGCCACGCGGGCACGCGGCGCGCGACGGGAGAGGGGCGCGTGCGATCGTCCATCAGTTCGCGTCCGCCGCGATGGGGTGCAGGCGCATCACCGAACGATCGCCGTCGGCCTGCCGGATCGCGACGCTGCGCAACACGTCGCGCGTGCCGTCGAGCGTGATCGTGCTGACGACCTTCAGCATCCGCGAGTCGAGCGGCGTGAGCGTCAGCGTCCAGTCGTCGCCGCGTCCGGAAAGCGCGACCTTGTACACCTGCTCGAGCGCGAAGCGGTTGCCGGCGAGCGTCGCGCGGATGCTGTCGATGAACGCGCCGAGCTCCGGATAGCGCGCGAGCGCGAGCGTGTACTTGCGGTTGTTGCGCTCGACGGTGAGCATGTCGCCGTCGACGACGAGGTGTTCGGGCTTCGGGCTCAGCGTGTGTTTTTCAAGGTGGTCGGGCGCGACGAACACCAGCTCGCCCGACGATTCGATCGGCTGCGCGGCGATCGACAAGGTCTTCGTCTCGGTGAAGGTCGCGCGGCCCGACTTGTGCTGCGCGAGCGTCGACATCAGCCGGTCGAGGCTCCACGCCGGTCCGGCGTCGGCCGCGTGCGCGGGCGCGGCCAGCGCAATCGCGGCGGCGCCGGCGACGAGCACGCGGGCGACGTGGGGCAACGAAAACGAGAACGGGAACGGGCGGCGGCGAACGGCGGTCATGCGTCGGAATCCCTCGTGGCGGGCAGGTCGGCGCCGGTGCGCACCGCGTCGCGGCGCGCGGCCGCGGCATCGCCGTCTTGCCAGAAATCGAAATAGTTGAACCAGTTGTACGGCGCCATGCGGCAGTATTTGTCGAGCAGCGCGACGTAGCGCGCGAGTGCCGCATCGACCGCCGCCGCACGCGCGTCGCGCCGCACGTCTGAGAAATCGGCGAGCGTCTCGAAATGCACGTCGTAGCGGTTGTCGTCGCGATAAAGGCCCGTCATGAAGATCACCGGGCGCTTCAGCATCGCGGCCATGTAAAGCGGGCCGAGCGGGAACGCGGCCGGCGCGCCGAGCAGCGGCAAGCGTCGCAGTGACGCGGCCGCGTCGTCGAGCAGCGTGCGATCGGCGAGCATGCCGACCATGCAGTTCGCGTCGAGGCGCTCGCGCACCTTCAGCATCGAGTCGACCTGCCCGAGCGGAATCACTTCCGGCTGCGCGGCCGGGTTCACCGCGGCGAGCGTCGCGTTGATCTTGCGCGCGTTCTTCTCGTACATCGTGACGACCACGCGCAGGTCCGGATGCGTGCGGCCGATCGCGCGCACGACCTCGAAGCTGCCGAGGTGCGCGCCCATCAGGAACGCGCCGCGACCGCCCGCGAGCGCGTCGTCGACGAGCGTCTCGCCGTGCAACCGGATGTCGAACAGGTCGAAGCGCCCGTTCATCAGGTAGATGCGATCGTGAATCGTCGCCGCGAACGTGAACACGTGCCGGTACACGTCGCGCCAGCGCGCGGGGCGGCCGAGCACGCGGCGCAGGTAGTCGCGCGACGCCGCGCACGCGACCGGCGAGAACAGCACGAAATACGTCGCGATCAGGTGCAGCACGATGCGCGCGCGCTGCCGGCCGAAGCGCAGCGAAATCCACGTCATCGCGCGCAGCAAGCCCGCGTTGCTGCGCTCCTGGCGCTCGGCCCACGCGGTGCGCTTCATGGTTGCGCGCCTTCCTGCGCGGGCGGCGGTGCGGACAGCACGCCGGTCGCGACCTCGCGCGACCCGGCGCGCACCGTGAAGCGGATCGCGCCGCTGGCCGCGGCGTCGTACGCGAGCGCGAGCGCTTCGCCGGGCGCGACCGGGCTCAGGAATTTCGCGGATCCGAGCCGCCACGCATGCAGCGGACGGTTCAGCGCCGCGCCGATCGCGTGGATCGCGTGATCGAGCAGCACGACTCCGGGCACGACCGGATGGCCGGGGAAGTGGCCGGGCAGCGCGGGATGGTCGGCGGCGATCGTGAACGCGAGCACGGGCGTGCCGGCCGGGTCGTGTTCGGCCGGCGGCGCGGCCGTCGTGCCCGCGCCACGCGCATGTTGCGCCACGAGCGCGGCCAGTACGTCGCGCGGCAGCTTGCCCGTTTCATTGCGCGGCAGCGCATCGACGAACACGAGCGGGCGCGGCATGAACGCGGGATCGATCCGCTCGCGCAGCGCGCGTTGCAGATCGGCGGCCGCGAGCGTCGGCGCGACGACCAGCGCGACGAGGCGCGTGACCGGCTCGACGGCGGTGTCGCCCTGTGCGGGCGCAGCTTCGTCGGGCATGAAGAACACGCCGTCGACCACCTGGGGAATCGCGTTGAGCTGATGGTTCAGGTACGCGAGCGACGTGCGCTTGCCGGCGATGTTGACGAGATCGGCCTTGCGGCCGTGCAGCAGGAACCGGCCGCCGCCGAGCAGTTCGAGCGCATCGCCCATCGGCACGGGCGCCTCGACGTGTCCGCCCGATACCCAGACCGTCGGCCCGCTGTCGTCGCCGTCCGGGGCGTCGCGGGCGTCGAGCCGGATATCCGGGAACAGTTCCCACGCCGCGCCTTGCGACGTGCGACGGGTCGCGATCTGGCCGGTCTCGGTGCTGCCGTAGATCTCGACGAGCGGCGCGTCGAGCGCGGCCTCGGCCTCGCACGCGAGCTTCTCCGACAGCGGCGCGGTGGCCGACAGCACCAGCGCCGCGCGCGGCAGCGCATGACCGGCCGACAGCAGCGCCCGCAGGTGGATCGGCGACGTGACGAGCACGCGCGGCTGCGGGATCGCGTCGAGTTCGTCGCGAATGTCGCCCGGGTAGAACGGCTGGCGATTGCTGAACGCGAGACCGCCGATCAGCGCGAGCAGCACCGTCGATTCGAAGCCGTACATGTGCTGCGCGGGCACCGTGCCGATCAGCGTGGCCGCGCGGCCATCGAGCAGCCCGAGGCGATCGGCCGCCGCGTGCACGCAGCCGACCAGGAAGCCCCAGGTCTTGCGGTGCGGCACCGGCGCGCCGGTCGAGCCGGACGTGAACACGTAGGCCATGATCCGCGCCGCGTCGATCTGCGGGACGGCGAACGGCGCGTCGCTCGCGCGTTCGCCGGGCGCGGCATCGGGATACGCGAAGCGCGGCAGATCGATCGTGCAATCGGGCGCATCGTGCAGGCAGAACGCATCGGGCGCGAACGACGCAAGCTGGCGGACCATTTCCGGCGTGTGCGTCGACGGCAGCAGGCTGATCTTGCCGGCGACGAGCGCTGCGCACAGGCTGACCGCGAAGCGATAGCGGTCGCGGCACACGTTGAACACGTGGCCGCCCGCGGGCAGCGCGGCGGCTACGCGCGCGACGTCGGCGACGAATGCGCGCACGGTGACGGGCGAGCCGTCGCGCCAGGCGATCGTCTGGTCGGGCGAGGCATGGAATACCAGCGGGTGAGTCGGCATAAATCGGTCAAGACGGGGACGAAGGCCGCGCGGCCGTGGGGCCGCGCCGGTCATGAATTCATTGCGAGGCCTGCGTGGCGTGGGCGGACGCGCGATACGCGCGCACCGCGTCGATCATGCGCGGCCGCGGCTCGTGCGGCAGCGCGACACGCCGGCACGCATGCTCGGCGGCGAACATCACGGCGACGAGCGGCAGCGACAGGTAGTTCGCGAAGGTCGACCACGTCACGATCGGCGCGGTCGCGAACAGCAGCGTCGACACGGCGGCGATCGCGACGAAGAACAACGCCCATGCGAGCGTGATCCGCCGCGTGTAGCGCGCGACGGCCGGCGTGACCGTGCCGTGGATCATCGCCGCGAAGCGCGTGCACAGCGGCACGTCGCCGGCCGCGAGCGTGCGGCCGAACAGCAGCGCCATCGCGACGTTGAAGCTCACGTGCTCCAGATACAGGCCCCATTCGAAGTGCCGCGCGAGCGGGGCGCGCGCGGCCCACAGCGCGGCGGCGGCCAGCAGCCATGCCGGTACGAGCCAGGCGCGCCGCGGCGAGCGCCACGCCGCGCCCAGCGCGAGCAGCAGCGGCGGCACGAGCGCCATCGCGAGGCCGAAGCCGTGCGCGCCGGGCGTTGCGCTCGCGTAATGCGCGCCGGCCTGGTAGGCGGCCACGGCGCCGATCGCCGCGACGCCGCGCACGACGGGCAGCAGCCGGCTCATCGGCGGCCTCCGGCGGCGCGGCGCGCACGTCGGCCGGCGGCCGGGCTGCGGCGGCTGACGGGCGGGCGAACCGGAACGGAGCGCAAGGGCGGACGCGGTATCACTGGAGACATCGGGCGAATCGTGGACGGAACGCGCGGGCGGGCCGTCGAAACATCATATGAATGGTGGCCGGGACGCGGGTCCGGGCCGGTGGTCGGGCACGCTCATTTTAGGGCCGCGGCAGCGCGGGTTCGGGGCGGCCGCGACCGGGTTTTGTAACCGATTGTATGGCACCGGACGAACGATTTTGCGGGGTCGGTCCATTTCCGTCCAAAGCGGCTCAAGCGTCTCGTGCATTCGCGTTCGAAACGGGCCGCTGCGGCGGCTCGCCAGTCTTGTAACCATTCGCGGTATACGGCCCGATACCCTTCGTCTAGAATCCGCGTAACTTTTACAAACGATCCCCAAACGACGCAGGCGGGGAAGCCGGCAGAGGCCGGAGGGACGGAGATTCGCACGCGCCGGGCGTGCACGACGGCTTGCCGTTTCCGGGCGCCTCCCGCTGCCGCGGGCCGCCTGCACGCACGCATGATGAACGCACTGGAACAAGAGCTCGCCACGCTGATCATCGGCGAACTGAATCTCGAAGACGTCCCGCTCGACACGGTGACGGCCGATACCCCGCTGTATGGCGAAGGTTTCGGGCTCGATTCCATCGACATCCTGGAAATCGCGCTGCTGATTTCGAAGAAATACGGCTTCGAACTGCGCTCGGACAATCCGGACAACCAGACGATCTTTGCGACGCTCGGTGCGCTGGCTGCCTACGTCGCCGCGCATCGCACGAAGTGACGGCGTCGCGCACGGGCGTCGCGCACGGGCGCGGCGCAACGGCGAAGACGGCATGCGGCGACGCGCGAAGGACGATGCGCGGCCGCGTCGATCGAGGTGACAACGCAATGAACGGAGCCATTCGATGCGGGCGCTCGTGACGGGCGGCAGCGGCGCGCTCGGGCAGGCGATCTGCACGGCGCTCGCGCAAGCCGGCCATGAAGTATGGGTGCATGCGAACCGCCATCTCGCGCAGGCGCAGGCCGTCGCGCAGCAGATCGTCGCGGCCGGCGGCGCCGCGCACGCGATCGCGTTCGACGTGACCGACGCCGATGCGACGCTCGCCGCGCTGCAGCCGTTCGTCGACGATGCGCCGGTGCAGATCCTCGTCAACAACGCGGGCATTCACGACGACGCGCCGATGGCCGGCATGTCGCGCCGGCAATGGCACAGCGTGATCGACGTGACGCTCAACGGCTTTTTCAACGTCACGCAGCCGCTGCTGCTGCCGATGATCCGCACGCGGCGCGGACGGATCGTCAACATCGCATCGGTGGCCGGCGTGACCGGCAATCGCGGGCAGGCCAACTACGCGGCCGCGAAGGCGGGGCTGATCGGCGCGACGAAGTCGCTGTCGCTGGAGCTCGCGTCGCGCGGCATCACCGTGAACGCGGTGGCGCCCGGCATCATCGCGTCGCCGATGGCCGAACAGGCGTTTCCCGCCGAACGGGTCAAGCAGCTCGTGCCCGCGCAACGCGCGGGCCGGCCCGACGAAGTCGCGGCGATGGTCGCGTATCTGGTGTCCGACGCCGCGGCCTATGTGACGGGGCAGGTGTTGTCCGTCAACGGCGGGCTCGCATGACGAAGCGCCGCGTCGGCCTGACGTAGCGCAACGCGGTGCAGGGCCGCGGTGTCGGGCGGCGCCATCTAGTAGTGAGGAAATCGAAGTGTCCGTGCATCCAGTCCACGCCGAACGGCGCCCGTGTTCCCCGTTGCCCGCCGCCGCGCCGTTCGCGCACGGCGACGGCCACGCGCTGCGGTTCGTCCGGATGAGCCACGCGCGGCTCGTCGCGCTGCTGCACGAAGCGCACCGCGGCGGCGACGGACTCGAGCGCGCGTTTCCCGGCATACTGGGCGCGGTGTGTATCGGCGCAACCGGAACGCCGGACGAGTCGCACGCGGAGGCGATGGCACGGATGCTGACCGATGCCGCGCCCGGCCTGCCGGTCGCGCCGGTGCAGATGGCGCTGCTCGGCGCCGAGGTCGCGCCGGGCGATGCCGTCTGCGAACTGTGGCAATGCACTGCGCACGACCTGCGCAGCGCGCGGCGCGGCGCGCTGCGCTATCGCTACAGCGAAGCGGCGGGGCTCGTGTTCGGCAGCCTCGTCGTGCACGAGACGGACGCAGCATGCGACGCACCGCGCGACGGCGGCACGCCGCTCGAACGCGCGACGTTCGACGCGTACCGCGCGCTGTTCGACCTGCTCGATACGCTCGGCATGCCGCATCCGCTGCGGATCTGGAATACCGTGCCGGCGATCAATGCGGTGCAGGACGGGATCGAGCGCTACCGTCAGTTCAACATCGGCCGTCAGCGTGCGTTCGACGCGTGCCGCCGTGCATTGACGGGCAGCGTGCCGGCCGCGTGCGCGCTCGGCTCGGTCGTGCCGGTCGCGGGTGACGCGTCGCCGGCCGCGCCGCTCGCGATCTACTTCCTCGCGAGCCGAACGCCGGCCGATTCCGTCGAGAATCCGCGCCAGGTCAGCGCGTATCACTATCCGGCGCAGTACGGCCCGCGTGCGCCGACGTTCGCGCGCGCCGCCGCGTGGGCGGACGGCGACGCGACGCCGCTGCTGTTCGTATCGGGCACCGCGAGCATCGTCGGGCATCGCACCGTGCATCGCGGCGACGTCGTCGCGCAGACGCGCGAGACGGTCGCGAACCTCGCGGCGGTGCTCGAGCAGGCCGCGCGGCAGGGGCACGGCCCGTTCTCGCTCGCCGACCTGAGCTATCGCGTCTACGTGCGCGATGCCGGCGATACCGCGGCGCTCGCCGCGATCGGCCAAGTGCTGCGCGAGGCGGCCGGTCCTCACGTGCGGCCGCTGTTCGTTCACGCGGACGTCTGTCGCGACGACCTGCTGGTCGAGATCGAGGCCAGCGCCGGCCATGTCGCGGAGTGGCTGTCATGAAGCGCGAGAGCCTCACGATCCGGCAGCCGGTCCGGCATGCGGCCGGTGTCGACGACGCGTGTCGGCGGTCGTCGGCACGTCATACACTTTTGTCAGGATCCCCGTCTTCGCCCTCGGCTGTTCCCATGTCCAAGCTGCACGCGTCGTCCACTCATCTCGTCCTGATTCCCAGCTACAACCCGGGCGCCAAGGTCGACACGACCGTGCGCCAGGCACGCGAGCAGTGGAATCCGGTGTGGGTCGTCGTCGACGGCAGCACCGACGGCAGCGCCGAACGGCTGCAGGCGATGGCCGAGCGCGATCCCGGCTTGCGCGTGATCGTGCTGCCGGAGAATCGCGGCAAGGGCGCCGCGGTGCTCGCGGGGCTCGACGCGGCCGCCGCGAGCGGCTTCACGCACGTGCTGACGATGGATTCCGACGGCCAGCATCCGGCCGACCTGATCCCCGCTTTCATGGCGGCATCGCAGGCCGCGCCCGACGCGATGGTGCTCGGCGTGCCGAAGTTCGATGCGAGCGCGCCGCAGTTGCGCGTGCAGGGGCGCCGGCTGTCGAACGCGTGGGCCGACCTCGAGACGCTGTGGGCCGGGATCGGCGATTCGCTGTACGGCTTTCGGGTCTATCCGGTCGCGCCGCTGGCGGCGATCATGCGGCGCCAGCCGTGGATGCGCGGCTTCGACTTCGATCCCGAAGCGGCCGTGCGGCTGTGCTGGGCCGGCGTGCGCCCGATCCGCATCGACGCGCCGGTGCGCTATTTCGGCCGCCACGAAGGCGGCGTGTCGCACTTTCACTATGGCCGCGACAACGCGCTGCTCGCGTGGATGCACTTGCGTCTTTTCACCGGCTTCGCGATGCGGCTACCGATGCTGGTCGCGCGCCGTCTGACGCGGCGCCGCGACCAGACGGCCTGAGCGAAGGCCCGCCCGTTTTCCCTCCCGCTCGCCGCCCCGGCGTGCGGCGATTGCCGCGCTTTTTGTCGTCAATATGGTGTCGGATCGCCGTGTCATTTCGATCCGCTGCGTAATGAACGTGTCATACGATGTAAACATCTGGTAATTTTCTGCCGGATTATGCAAAATCGCCGCTCCCAAATACAACTATCGAGGGATTCCGGGATGCAACTCAAGAAAGCGGTGGCGGCGTGTGGCGTGGCGTTTCTGTTGAGCGCCTGCGGCGGGGTACAGAGCCTCGACGCGAACAGCCTGGCGTCGGCGGGGACCAACCTGTACAAGGCGGCGACGCTGTCGGACAGCGACATCGCCGCGCTGTCGAACGAATCGTGCAAGTCGAGCGACGCCGAATCGAAGATCGCGCCGCCGAACAGCGCATACGCGAAGCGCCTGACGAAGGTGATGAAGGGCTTCGGCGACATGACGCTGAACGGCCAGAAGATCAACTACAAGGTCTACCTGACCAAGGACGTCAACGCGTGGGCGATGGGCAACGGCTGCGTGCGCGTGTACAGCGGCCTGATGGACATGATGAACGACGACGAGCTGCGCGGCGTGATCGGCCATGAAATGGGCCACGTCGCACTCGGTCACTCGAAGAAGGCGATGCAGACGGCGTACGCCGTGAGCGCGGCGCGCAGCGCGGCCGGCGCCGCATCGCCGGGCGTGGCGGCGCTGTCGAGCTCGCAGCTCGGCGACATCACCGAGAAGTTCATCAACGCGCAGTTCTCGCAGTCGCAGGAAAGCGCGGCGGACGACTACTCGTTCGACCTGATGAAGCAGAAGGGCATGAGCCAGAAGGGCCTCGTCACCGGCTTCCAGAAGCTCGCGCAGATGGATGGCGGCCAGAGCTCGATGATGAGTTCGCATCCGTCGTCGGCGAGCCGTGCGCAGCACATCCAGGATCGCATCGCAAAAGGCAGTTGATTCCGCAACCGATCCCGCGGCCGATTGCGCAACGGATCGCCGGTCGTCGACGCAGGCGATCGGCACGCGAAATGAAAAACCCACGCTCGTTCGGGCGTGGGTTTTTTGTTTTTTCGGCATGCACGTTGCCGCTTGCGGCACCATCTCCGCGCATGCGAACGACGACGCGGCCGTCGAGGCCGCGACCGACGCGAAACTGTAGGGTGCACGGCCCGGCCTACGCGGCCCGGCTTGCGCGGCCCGGCCTGCGCGGCCCGGCCCAATTGACCGCTTCGTCGGGCGCCCACTAGAATCGACCGGAACCGCCTGTCAGCCGCGCGCCGCGGCGATGACGTGCCCATTGATCCGACTGTCGAGGAAGCTTCCGTGCTCACGTCCTTGATCCGGCGCGCACCGGCCGCGCTATCGTGGCGCGCCGCATGCCGCCAGGCCCGCGCGCTGATCGTCTGCGCGCTGCTGCCGCTCGCTGCGTGCGCGACGCATCCGCCCGCCACTTCGCTCGATCGTCCCGCGTCCCACGCGTTGCCGGCCGATACCGCGACGCCGCTGCGCGATGCGCTGGCCGCGCCGGCAGCCGCGCATCCGGGGCAGTCGGGCTTCCGGCTGCTGGCCGACGGCGCCACCGCGTTGCAGATGCGCATCGCGCTCGCGCGTGCGGCGACGAAGACGCTCGACATGCAGTACTACATCGCGACCGAGGACACGACCGGCAAGCTGCTGCTCGCCGCGGCGCTGTACGCGGCCGATCGCGGCGTGCGCGTGCGGATGCTGGTCGACGACCTGAACTTCAAGGATATCGACCGAGTGATGGCCGCGTTGAACACGCACCCGAACATCGAGATCCGCGTGTTCAACCCGTTCGGCGCATCGCAGCGCGGCGTGATGGAGCGTACGGCCAACTTCTTCACGCGGATCGACAGTTTCACGCGACGGATGCACAACAAGGCGATGATCGCCGACAACCAGCTCGCGATCGTCGGCGGCCGCAATCTCGGCGACGAATACTTCAGTGCGAGCCCGACGCTGCAGTTCCGCGATCTCGACGTGCTGGCGGCCGGCCCCGTGACGCACGACATCTCGAAGAGCTTCGACGACTACTGGGCGAGCGCGAGCAGCTATCCGTTGCGTGCGCTCAATCATCAGACGTTCGATCCGAAGGATCTCGACGCGATGCGCGACGAGCTACGCGATCACTGGCGCAAGAATGCCGATCCGTACAACGCGAAGCCGCTGAACGCGACGCCGCTTGCAGGGCAGATCGCGCGCGACGAGCTCGAGCTCGTATGGGCGCCGGCCGAATTCAAGGTCGATGCGCCGACCAAGGTCGCGCAGCCGACCGGCACGTACGTGAGCCCGCCGATGCAGCGGCTGGCCGAGCTGACGCGCGGCGCGCAGAAGGAATTCCTCGCGTTTTCGCCGTACTTCGTGCCGCACGACGCCGGCGTGAAAATCCTCGGCGACACGGCCGCGCGCGGCGTGCGCGTCGCGATCGTGACGAATTCGCTCGCGGCGACCGACGCGGTCGCGGTGCAGGCTGGCTATGCGCCGTATCGCGTGCCGTTGCTGCAGCGCGGCGTCGAGCTGTACGAATTCAAGTCGCAGCCGGACCAGCAGCCCGCGCGGCTGTTCGGCTCGCGCTCGCGCGCGAGCCTGCATGCGAAGGCGTACGTGATCGACCGGCAGATTCTCGTGATCGGCTCGCTGAACCTCGACCCGCGTTCCGCGCACCTGAACACCGAACTCGCGCTCGTGATCCACAGCCCGGTGCTCGCGCAGCAGGCCGCGGCGATCTTCGCGCGCGTGACGCAGCCGGACGAAAGCTATCGCGTCACGCTCGCGACGCGGACCGACGGCAGCCCGCCGGCGCTCGAATGGACGGGCACCGAAGGCGGTCAGCTCACCACCTATCACGTCGACCCGCATGCCGGGCTGCTGCGCAACGTGATGACGGGCATCTTCACGCTGCTGCCGGTCGACGACCAGTTGTAAGGGCGGGAACGGCTCCGGCAAAACCCGCGATACCGGTGCGCGGGGAAAGATGATATGGTTGTGTACGCAACGATATGTCGATCGTGAAAGGCGCCGCGGACCCCGTCGAACAATGCGGGCCGGAACGGCGCCGGACGACGTACCGCCGCACGTGCGCGACACGCACGGCGCGCGGCGCCGGAGGACGATGGACGATGCGCACCGCCACTCGCCCGGGGCCGCGCGCCCCCCGCAACCGGAGTTCCCCATGCAACGTGTACCGAACCAGCCGTTCACGCGTCCCGCGCGCTGCTCCGAAGCCGAATGGCAGGCGCGTGTGCAGCTCGCGGCCGCCTACCGCATCTTCGACATCCTCGGCTGGACCGAGCTGATCTACAACCATATCTCGCTGCGCGTGCCGGGCGAGGACGGCCATTTCCTGATCAACCCGTTCGGGCTGCATTACCGCGAGGTGTGCGCGTCGAACCTCGTGAAGATCGACATCGACGGCAACGTGATCGGCCATGCCGACTGGCCGATCAATCCGGCCGGCTTCACGTTCCACAGCGCGATCCATGCGGCGCTGCCCGATGCGCACTGCGTGATGCACGTGCATACGACGCCGACGATGGCCGTGTGCTGTTCGCGCGACGGCCTGTCGTTCTCGAATTTCTATTCGGCGCAGCTGTACGGGAAGATCGCGTATCACGACTTCGAAGGCATCACCGTGCATCTCGAGGAGGGCCGGCGCATCGTCGAGAGCGCGGGCGGGCGGCCCGTGCTGCTGCTGCGCAACCACGGGCCCGTGACGATCGGCGCCACGCTCGCGCAGACGTTCTCGCTGATGTGGCTGCTCAATCGCGCGTGCGAGGTGCAGATCGCGACGCATGCGATCGGCGAGGCGCTGCCGATTGCGCCGTCCGTGCTCGAAGGGTGCGTGCGCGATTCGCTGAATTTCGATCCGAAGCATGGCGCGGGACAGGACGCGTTCGACGCGCTGCAGCGGATCGTCGACCGGATCGATCCGGGCTATCGCGCGTGACGCGAGCGGGGCGCCCGACGCGTGCGCCCGGCTAGAACCGGTAGCCGAGGCCGGCCTGGATCACGTCGGTGTCGCGATCGTAGCGCGTGACCACGCGGTTCCACGTGATGCGGGTGAGCCAGCGCTGCGAGATCCGGTAACTCGCCGAGATCGAGACGATGCCGGAGAGCCGGCCGTCGCCCGGGCCCGGCTGGCCTTCGCGGTTGCGCTGGTTGACGGTGAAATACGCGCCGGCGCCGGCCGACAGCGTGACCTTGTCGTTCAGGAACGCGCGCGTGAGCCACAGCTCGGACGCGATCCCGTTGCGGCGGACCGCCTGCTTCGCGCCTTCGTACATCCACGTCGCGGTCCAGTCGATCGAACGCGTGAGCCCGCGCCGGTATTCGACGCTGCCGCCGAGCGTCGACGGCGACGAGCGGCTGTTGAGAATCGTTTCGCCGAGCATCGCGGTGACTTCGTTGTTCGTGACCTTGCGCGTGCGCGGCAGCGCGGTGTCGCGCGGGCCCGGCGTGTCGGGCGCATCGAGTTGATAGCCGACGCCGAACATCACCGACGTCGTGTCGGGCCCACTGAACACCTGTGCGCGATTGACCTGAAGCTGCGCGATCCAGCGGTGCGACGTGTAGTACGCGGCACGCACGCTCATCAGCACGCCCCAGCCATGGGTATTCGAGTAACCGCGGCCTTCGGCGGCCGGCACCGTGTCGAAGTAGCGATACGGGCCCGCGCCGGCCGACAGCACGAGGCGGCGGTTCTCGAGCGGCATGCGGCCCCAGAACTGCACCGCCTGGCCATCGCGGTGGTGATTCGGAATGTGCCCTTCGTTGTACCACGTGAAGCCGAGCGCGGTGTGCGGACTCAAGCCTTCCTGGTAATCGAACGCCCACGAATACGTGCGTTGGCCGCCGCCCCACAGTTGGCCGGCGAACAGCGAGAATTCCTGCGCGTCGACGGGCGCGCCGTAGAAGGCGGCGACGGAACAGAGACCGGCCAGCAGCGGGCGGACACGGACGGGGCGGGGCGGGCAGGGCATCGGGAGACGGGCCGGCACGGTTCACTTCCAGTCACGACGACATGCGGCATTTTCCTGCGCGGGAAAACACGTGTCGACCCGGGTTCGCGCAATAACGTATTCCACGTATCGTGACAACCTGCACGGTACGCGGTCCGATTTCGGCAACCGTCCGCACGCGCGCCGATCGCGACGCGCGTGGGACGAAAAACGATTCGTTCTACTTGGTATTGCGGGAAGGGAGCATGATGGAGGCGACGCATTCGTGCGCGGCATGCCGCTTGCCGCCGGACGCGCGCAAAAAAAACGCGGCCGGGCGGCCGCGTGAATACTCGCAGACTCCTTCGGACGAAGGAAACAAGCAACTGTGAAACGAAGTGTAGCGAAAGGCCGCGCACGGATTCAGCGGGCATGCTGCAAAGGTGTCTTCCAGGTTTCGGCAGGCTGCCCGGATCGACCGCAATCGACTACCATCCAGTGACGCGCCGCCGCCCGGGCGGCGTACCACGTCGTACGAGGAGAATCCATGCTCAAGCTGCGTTTGCTCCAGGTCGCGTTGTGCGCGGGCGTGCTGGCCGCCGGCAGCGCCACCGCCGAAACGGTGCGCCTGTCCGCCAGTCTGCAGCCGTCGAGCGAAGTTCCGCCGACGGCGACCAAGGGTTCGGGCACCGTCGCCGCCACCTATGACACGGCCACGCACATGCTGCAGTGGACGGTCACTTACGAACACCTCACGGGGCCGGCCACCGCCGCGCATTTCCACGGGCCCGCGCCGGTCGGCCAGAACGCCGGCGTGCAGGTGCCGGTTCCGAAGGACGAGCTGACGAGCCCGATCAAGGGGTCGAAGGAACTTACCGACGCGCAGGTCACCGACCTGATGGGCGGCAAGTGGTACTTCAATATTCACACGAAGGAACACCCGTCCGGCGAGATCCGCGGCCAGGTGATGCCGGCGAACTGAGTGCCGACGTTTGATATAGAGGCACTTGTCGAGCGATGCGGGAACGTTCGCACGTACCATCGTCACATTGCGATGACGGAGTGCGCCCGATGAGTTGGCAAAGCAAGTTCGCGTGCTGGCTGCTGCGCTGGCAGTTTCGTCCGGAAACCACGCGCGAGGTGCTCGACCCCGCGCGTGCCCGGCGCTTTACCGACCTGCGGATGATCGTGCCGCGCCGCGCGCCGTCGGGCTACCGGCTGCGCCCGTGCTACGGCGCCGGCGACGCGCCGCTGCGCGGCGAATGGCTCGAACGCACCGACGCGGGCGCGGCGCGCGGGCCCGGCCGCACGCTGCTGTATTTCCACGGCGGCGGTTACTACTTCTGTTCGACGAAAACTCACCGGCCGCTGGTGTTCGGCCTGACGAAGCGCGCGGGCGTGTGTTCGTTCTCGCTCGACTACCGGCTCGCGCCCGAGAACCGCTTCCCGGCCGCGCTCGACGATGCGCTCGCCGCGTACCGGCAACTGCTGGCGCTCGGTACGCCGCCCGAGTCGATCGTGTTCGGCGGCGATTCGGCGGGCGGCGGCCTCGCGCTCGCGACGCTCGTCGCGTTGCGCGATCGCGGCGAGCCGCTGCCGGCCGGCGCGATCCTGTTCTCGCCGTGGACCGACCTGGCCGGTACCGGCGACACGATGCGCGGCAACGACGGCCGCGATCCGATGTTCGCGGCCGCGGCGCTGCCGAAGGCCGCGAAGCTGTATCTCGGCGACGAGCCGGCGACCCATCCGTACGCATCGCCGCTCTATGCGGATCTGGCGGGTCTGCCGCCGCTGTACATCCAGGTCGGCAGCACCGAGGTGCTGCTCGACGATTCGCGCCGCGTCGCCGAGAAGGCGAAGGCGGCCGGCGTGGCGGTGGAGATCGAGGTGTGGCCCGACATGCCGCACGTGTGGCAGCTGTACGCGCCGATGGTGCCGGAAGCGCGCGACGCGCTCGATCGCGCGGCCGCATTTCTGCGCCGCGTCGCGGTCGAACGCGCGGTTCAGCGCGTCGGCGAGGCGTCGATCGCCTGATAGGCGGCCTTGATGGCCACCGAGCCGTACTTGCGTTCGAGCCGGCGCACGGTGAAGTGGCCGTGCGCCATCTGCTGGAAGTGGTCGATGAACAGCGTGTTGACGGTCGCGCCGAGCACGGCGCCGATCGCCGGGATCGACTTCGCGGCCATCTGCTCGGTCACCTGCACCGAGAAGCGCGACGCCACCGTCTGCACGAGCTTGAACACGGCCGCCGAGCTGTGCGCGGCGATGCCTTTCGCCGTGATGTCCGACGACGCCTTCGAGATCGCCTGCGCGAGCGCGCCGCGCAGCACGAAATAGCCGAGATCGGCGTCCTCCTCCTGTTTGTCCGGGTTGCCGCCCATGCCGAGCACGGCCAGGCATTGCAACTGCGTATCGACCGACGTCAGGTTCTCGCCCTCGCTGCGCGCGATGTCGCACACCGAGCGGAAGATCAGCGTGGTCGTCACCGGCAGCTCGACCGGCAGCGCGAGAAAGCCGAACGCGCCGCCCGCCGCGCCGGTCGTCGCGACCGCGAGCTTGTGCAGCAGGTTGCTCGGCTTCTCGGGCTCGGCGTCCGGCGACGGCGGCTTGCCGAGCGTGCGCAGCGCGATGTTCAGGCACTTGCGCAGCGCAAGCTGCGTCGCATCGTTGATCTTGCCGGTCGCGAAATCCGGCAGCCGCGCGATCATTTTCTCGACCGGCGCGCCGAGCACACCCGTCAGCTTCATCGTCAGCGACGGGCTTTCCAGCACCTGCTTCGCGCGCCGCAGCGCGTCCCGATCCTCCGGCGACAGCGTCGCGGCGGGGGTAATTGAAATCGGTTCCATCTTTCTCCTTTGCGTGAACGAGGCCCTGAACCATCGCCGGCCTAGATTACTCCGGCATGCTAGAATTTTGAGATTCTTTGACCCGGCAAACGTTGCATCGACAAAAAATGGCCGTCCATACTGCCGCCCACCATTCGAGCGGGCAAGTCCTGCCGTTCCGCGAATCGCTGCTGGCGATGATCGGGATCTCGTTCGTCACCATGCTGGTCGCGCTGGACCAGACGGTCGTCGGCACCGCGCTGCCGACCATCGTCGCCGAACTGCGCGGCTTCGACCTGTACGCGTGGGTCGCGACCTCGTACCTGCTCAGTTCCGTGATCACGGTGCCGATCTTCGGCCGGCTCGGCGACTACTACGGCCGCAAGCCGTTCGTGATCGCGTCGATCGTCGTGTTCACCGGCGCGTCGGTGCTTTGCGGGATGGCCAACGACATGCTGTACCTCGTGCTGGCGCGCGGGCTGCAGGGGATCGGCGGCGGGATGCTGGTCGGCACCGCGTTCGCGTGCATTCCCGATCTGTTCCCCGATTCCGTCGTGCGGCTGCGCTGGCAGGTGCTGATGAGTTCCGCGTTCGGCATCGCGAACGCGGTCGGGCCGTCGCTCGGCGGGTTTCTGACCCAGTCGTTCGGCTGGCGCTCCGTGTTCTACGTGAACCTGCCGATCGGCATCCTGTCGCTGATCTTCGTGTGGCGCTACCTGCCGCACCTGCGCCACGTCGAGCACGATCGCAAGATGCGGCTCGACTGGCCGGGCGCGCTGCTGATCGCGCTGTCGCTCGGCGCGCTGCAACTGTTCGTCGAATGGCTGCCGAAGTACGGCGTCGCGAGCTGGGCGTCGCTGCTGCTCGTCGTCGCGGTCGCGGCCGGCGTCGCCCTGTGGCACTGGGAGAAACGCTGCGCGCAGCCGATCCTGCCGTTCGACATGTTCGGCAATCGCGCGCTGTCGGCGCTGTTCGTGCTGGCGATCCTCGCCGGTTTCTCGATGTTCTCGCTGCTGTTCTACGCGCCGCTGCTGTTCCAGGGCGGCTTCGGGATGTCGCCGAAGGAGGCCGGGCTCGTGATCACGCCGCTCGTCGTGTTCATCACGATCGGCAGCATCATGAACGGCCGCGTCGTCACGCGCATCCGCCATCCGAACGCGATGCTGCACGTCGGCTTCGTGCTGTTCGCGACCGCGTGCGCGGGCATCGTCGTGGCGACCCACACGACGCCGGCCTGGATGCTGATGGCGCTGATGGTCGCGGGCGGCATCGGGCTCGGCTTCGTGCTGCCGAACCTCACCGTGTTCGCGCAGCAGACGGCCGGCCGCGAGCACCTCGGCATCGCGACGGCGCTGCTGCAGTCGCTGCGGATGGTCGGCGGGATGCTCGGCACCGCGCTCACGGGCACGCTCGTCAACCAGATGTATTCGGGCGGCGTGCGCAGCGCGCTGTCGGCCGACCACGCGATGCAGTGGCACGCGCGGCTCGCCGATCCGCAGATCCTGATCGATCGCGCGGCGCAGGGCGGTCTCGTCGCGGAGTTGACGCGTGCCGGGCATAATGGCGCGCTGCTGCTGGAAGCGGCCCGCGAATCGCTGGTCGGCGCGATTCACCTGGGTGTCGCGATGGCGGCGCTCGTCGCCGTGGTGTCGGTATGGCAGTGCCGCCGTGTGCCGCCGATCGCGCTGCGGCGCAAGATCGAACCGCACGTCGCGGCCGATTGACCGATCGGGTGATCGGGCGATTCGACGACTCAACGATTCACCGGAACGAAATCAGCGCATGGAAGAACAGGACCGCGTCGCGATATTGCAGCAATTCGGACGCACGTATCGCGCGTTCATGACCGCGTTCGAAGCGCACGTCGGGCAGCCGATGCCGCGCTGGCGCATCATGGTCGCGCTGCACACGATGGACGGGCATTCGTCGCAGAAGAAGCTCGTCGAAGTGCTGCGCATCGATCCGGGCGCGCTCACGCGCCAGTTGAAGTCGCTCGACGCGCTCGGCTGGATCGAACGCGAATCGGACGCGCGCGACAACCGCGTGACCAACGTCACGCTGACGGACGCCGGCCGCGCGGCGTTCGATGCATGCCTGCCGCGCCGCAAGGCGTTTCTCGAACAGACGATGGCGCAACTGCCGGACGACGTGCTGAATGCGCTGTCGGGTGCGCTCGCGATGCTGGAATCGCGGATCGCGGACGTCGGGTCGACGCCGGACGCGCGTTGACGTGCGGCGCCGGGCGGTACGTCGGCGCCGCCGGCCGCCGCTTCATTTCCTTCCGATCGAATGCGGGTTTACAGCTCGATGCGCGTGCCGAGCAGCGCGAGGAACTGCGCAAGCCACGCCGGATGCGCGGGCCACGCGGGCGCGGTGACGAACGGCGCGTCGGTCACGGCCGCGTCGACCGGGATGTCCGCGTATTCGCCGCCCGCGAGCTTCACTTCCGGCGCGCAGGCCGGGTACGCCGAAATGCGCTTGCCGCGGATCACGTCGGCGGCCGCGAGCAGTTGCGCCGCGTGGCAGATCGCCGCGATCGGCTTGCCGGCTTCGGCGAACTCGCGCACGAGCGAAATCACCTTCGGATCGAGTCGCAGGTACTCCGGCGCACGGCCGCCCGCGATCGCGAGCGCGTCGTAGCGCGCCGCGTCGACGTCGTCGAACGCCGCATTCAGCGTGAACTGGTGGCCGGGTTTCTCGGTGTAGGTCTGGTCGCCTTCGAAATCGTGGATCGCGGTCTTGATCTTGTCGCCCGCGCGCTTGCCCGGACAGACTGCGTCGACGTGGTGGCCGACGGCCTGCAGCGCCTGGAACGGCACCATCGTTTCGTAGTCTTCGGCGAAATCGCCGGTCAGGAACAGGATCTTCTTCGCGGCCATGGCTTTCTCCAGTGAAGCAGCGTTGAAGGCCCGGTCGCGCCGTGCACGACGGCGACGACGGGGCCCGAGGACGAAAGCGCAGTGTACTCCGGCAGATTGAAGCGCGCGTGACGGCCGCCCGCGCGAGCGGCGGGGCGGCGCCGCGCGCGGCGTGCGTCAGAAGAAGGTTTCGACGACTTCCGTCACGCGGAATTGCGGATCGAGCACGAGCACCTGGCGCCACTTGTCGAACGTCAGGCACGGATGCGAGATGTCGAACGCGACCATGTCGCCGACCTTCACGTCCGCGCCCGGCGGGATCTGCAGGTACGCGTGCTGGTCCATCATCCCGGTGACGGCCCAGCCTTCGGCGGCGGCGACGTCGCGCGGCGCGGTGTCGCGGCCCGGACGGAAGTGGCGCGCCGGCTCGGGCAGGCCCGCGTCGAACGCCGCATCGCGCTTGCCGAGCGCGACGATCGCGCGATCCTGCTCCGGCACCGACTGCACGTACGCCCACAGCTGCAGCGCCGGCAGCAGCCCTTCGCCCATCGAGCGGGCGATCGGGTTGCGCGCGAACACGTCGGTCTGCGCCTTCTTGTAGATGCCGACATCGTGCGTCAGGTAGCAGCCCGGACGCAGCACGACTTCCGCGAAGCCCGCGTCGGACGCCTTCTTGAATTCTTCCGCGACCACGTCGTACCACGCCGAACCGGCGCCGGACAGGATCGCCGGCGTGCGCGCGAAGCGGCCGGCTTCGGCCAGCTCGCGCGTGAGCGCGACCGCCTGCTGCAGGAACGCGCGAATCTCGCCTTCCTCTTTCAGCACGCCTTCATAGAGCTCGATGCCGGCCAGTTTCAGCGTGTCCGGATAGCGCGCGATCGCGGCCAGCACGGCCTCGCGCTGCGCGGCGTCGCGCACGCCCGCGCGGCCGCCCGGCACGCCGAGCTCGATCAGCACGTTCAGCGATTTCTTCGCGTCGCCGAAGAAGCGGCCGAGCTGATCGACGCTGTCCGCGGAATCGACGAGACAGAAGAATTCGAACTCGGGATCGGACAGCAGCCCCGCGACGATCGTCATGTTCTGGCGGCCGACCAGCTGATTCGCGAGCAGCACGCGCCGCACGCCGCCGTGATACGCGGCCTGCGTCTGGTGCGCGGTCGCGAGCGTGATGCCCCACGCGCCGGCGTCGAGCTGGCGGCGGAACAGTTGCGGCGCCATCGTCGTCTTGCCGTGCGGCGCGAACTTGACGCCGTATTTCTGCACGAACGCCTGCATCCAGTTCAGGTTGTGCTCGACGCGATCCGCGTAAAGCACGGCCGCCGGCAGGCTGACGTCTTCCGCGAGCAGGTTCCATTCGAGCCGGCCCGCGTCGCCGAGCGGCACGCTCGCGCTCGGCAGATTGCCCAGGCCCTTGCCGAACGGATCGATCGTCGCTTCCTGATAGTTTGTAACTTTCATGTCATCCCGCTCCATCATCACTATGCATTGCACTGAAGTTGACATGCAGATGGTACAGAAAGTAGCATCGGCGCGGTGATGTTATTTAATAACATCCAGCTTCGCACCCTTTTCCGCCGATGAATACGCCTGCTTCCCCGTCCGCTTCGCCCGCGGCCGAGCCCCATTCGGCTCAGGCCGCGCCGCCGGTCCTCGACATCGTCGCGCGGATCGCCGAATGCGCGCCCGAGCTGCGCGAAGCCGAGCGCAAGGTCGCCGCGTTCATCCTCGCCGATCTGGCGCGCGCCGCGCATGCGAGCATCGGCGCGCTCGCGCGCGACGCGGAGGTCAGCGTCGCGACGGTCACGCGTTTCGCGAAGGCCGTCGGCTGCCGCGACGTGCGCGAGCTGAAGGTGCTCGTCGCGCAGGCGGCGGCCGTCGGCCAGCGCTTTCTGGTGCCGTCCGACGACGCGCCGGCCGACGACACGAGCCCCGCGTCGATGGTCTACGACGAGATTCGCGTGGCGCTCGCGCACAACCACCAACTGCTGCGCAACACGTCGTTCGACGCGGCGGCCGACTTGCTCGCCGGCGCGAAAATGACCTACGTGTACGGGCAGGGCGGCGGCTCGACCGCCCTTGCCGACGAGCTGCGCTTCCGGCTCGTGCGGTTCGGCCGGCCGGTCGCGAGCTACCAGGACAGCCTGCTGCAGCGGATGGTGGCCGCGACGCTGGCGAGCGACACCGTCGTCGTCGCGTTGTCGGTGAGCGGGCGCGTGCCCGAGCTGCTCGAGAGCTGCCGGCTCGCGAAGCGCTACGGCGCGAAGCTGATCGCGATCACCGCGCCGGCGTCGCCGCTCGCGAAGCTCGCCGATCATCTGATTCCCGTCGTCGCCTTCGAAACCGATTTCATTTACAAGCCTTCGACATCGCGCTACGCGATGATGATGGCGATCGACGTGCTCGTCACCGGCGTCGCATTGCGGCTCGGCGATGCGGGCCGGGAATCGCTGCGCCGCATCAAGCACGCGCTCGATGCGCACCGCGGCGGCGGAGACCGTCAACCGGTAGGAGACTGACCATGCATTCGCATCCCGAAGCGGCCGATACGCTGATCGTCGGCGCGCAACTGTACGACGGCACCGGCGCGCCGCCCGTCGCGCGCGACGTCGCGATCCGCAACGGCCTGATCGCGGCGATCGGCAACCTGTCGAACTGGCTCGCCGAGACCGTCGTCGACGCGAACGGCCGTGCGCTGGCGCCGGGTTTCGTCGACGTGCACACGCACGACGACACGCACGTGATCCGTGCGCCGGAGATGATCCCGAAGATCTCGCAGGGCGTGACGACCGTGATCGTCGGCAACTGCGGGATCAGCGCATCGCCGGTGACGCTCGCGGGCGATCCGCCCGACCCGATGAACCTGCTCGGCGAGCGCGGCGCGTTCCGGTACCCGAGCTTCGCCGCTTACGTCGCGGCCGTGAACGATGCGCGCCCGGCCGTGAACGTCGCGGCGCTCGTCGGCCATACGGCGCTGCGCAACAACCAGATGGACCGCCTCGACCGCGCGGCGACCGATGGCGAGATCGCCGGCATGCGCGCGCAGCTCGAGGAGGCGCTCGCGAACGGCGCGCTCGGCCTGTCGTCGGGTCTCGCATACGGCTCCGCGTTCGCCGCGCCGACCGAGGAAGTGATGGCGCTCGCCGAGCCGCTCGCCAAAGCCGGCGCGCTGTACACGACGCACATGCGCACCGAATTCGACGCGATCCTCGATGCGATGGACGAGGCCTATCGCGTCGGCCGCCACGCGCAGGTGCCGGTCGTGATCTCGCACCTGAAATGCGCGGGTCCGTCGAACTGGGGGCGCAGCACCGAGGTGCTCGCGTCGCTCGACGGTGCACGCCGCTACCAGCCGGTCGGCTGCGACTGCTATCCGTACAGCCGCAGTTCGTCGACGCTCGACCTGAAGCAGGTGACGGGCGACATCGACATCACGATCACGTGGTCGGAGCCGCACCCGGAAGTCGCGGGCAAGCTGCTGAAGGCGATCGCCGCCGACTGGGGCGTGACCGAGCAGGAGGCCGCGCAGCGCATTCGCCCGGCGGGCGCCGTGTACCACAACATGTCCGAGGACGACGTGCGCCGCATCCTGTCGCATCCGGCGACGATGGTCGGCTCCGACGGGCTGCCGAACGATCCGCTGCCGCATCCGCGGTTGTGGGGCGCGTTCCCGCGCGTGCTCGGCCACTACGTGCGCGACACGAACCTGCTGCCGCTCGAGGAGGCGATCCGCAAGATGACGTCGCTGTCCGCGCGCCGCTTCGGGCTCGCGCGCCGCGGCGAGGTGCACGTCGGCTACCACGCCGATCTCGTGCTGTTCGATCCGGCGCGCGTGATCGACGCCGCGACGTTCGACAAGCCGCAGCAGCCCGCGCACGGGATCGACGCCGTGTGGGTGAACGGCGTGCTGACTTATGAAAACGGCCAGCCGACCGGCGAGCGCGCCGGCGGTTTCGTCGCGCGCGGCGAGCGCGTGCCGGCCAGTGCCGATGCGGCGTTCTGAACGCGCGCATCCCGATCTTCCATGCGCGCCGCAGCAGCCGGCGCGCGTATCCGCAACCGAGCGTTGCATGGGACCGGAGTCAGCGCCGCAGCGCCGACTCGGGTCGACACACGAGGAGTGAAACGATGAAGCGATATGGCGTAGGCGAAGCGAAGGGGACCGGCGGCCAGGTGATGCCGTTCGCGCGGGCGGTCGAGGCAGACGGCTGGCTGTACGTGTCGGGCCAGACGCCGATGGTGAACGGCGAGGTCGTCGAAGGCGGAATCGTCACGCAGTCGAAGCAGGCGATCGAGAACGTGATCGCGATCCTGAAGGAAGCCGGCTACGGCCTCGAGCACGTCGTGCGCTGCGGCGTGTGGCTCGACGACGCGCGCGATTTCGCGTCGTTCAACAAGGTGTTCATTTCGTATTTCGGCGAGAACCCGCCGGCACGCGCGTGCGTGCAGTCGAGCATGGTCATCGACTGCAAGGTCGAGGTCGATTGCATCGCTTACAAGGCGCCGGCGAAGTAATCCCGCCGCGGCGAATCGATACGCAACGGGCTCGGTGCGAGTGGCACCGAGCCCGTTTCGTCATTTCCGGGCGCGGTCCGACGGACTCCGGGCCGTCGCGCGGCTGCAACCGTTGCAACGCATGCAGCTCGTTCGTGTAACGTGCGGCATGGACGACCGCAAGGACATGTATGGAATGGGCTGCGCTGGTGCCGGAGCTGATTTGCTCGGACCTTGCCGCAAGCGTGCGCTTCTATCGTGACGTGCTGGGGTTCGGGATCCGCTTCGAGCGTCCGGAAGACGGATTCGCGTACCTCGAGCTCGGAGGGGCTCAGCTGATGCTCGAGCAGCAGCGCCCGGAAAGCTGGCTGACAGGCCCGATGGAGCCGCCGTTCGGGCGAGGGATCAACCTGCAGATCGAGGTCGATTCGATCGGCCCGATCCATGACCGGATCGTCGCCGCGGGCGTGGCGCTGTTCGTCGGACCGCGAACATCCTGGTATCGGCAGGACGACATCGAGCACGGCCAGATCGAGATGCTGGTGCAAGACCCCGACGGCTACCTGCTGCGCTTGGTGGAAATCCTCCCGCAGCGCCCGGCGCAACGATGAACCCGGGCCGTCCGCCGCCCGGAAGGGGCGGGCGAACGGTCCCGGCGGGCTTCACTGCCGCGCGGTCCGCGCGTTATCCGGCATCGGCTGGTTGTAATTGGTGCGAAACGGATTGATGTCGAGCCCGCCGCGGCGCGTATAGCGCGCATACACCGCGAGCTTCACCGGTTTGCACGCATGCAGGATGTCGAGGAAGATCCGCTCGACGCACTGCTCGTGAAAGCCCGTGTGATTGCGGAACGAGATGATGTAGCGCAGCAGCCCCGCATGGTCGATCTGCGGCCCGACGTAGTGGATCTGCACGCTGCCCCAGTCGGGCTGGCCCGTGACCGGGCAGTTCGAGCGCAGCAGGTCGGACACGAGCGTCTCCTCGACCGGCGCTTCGTCCTCGGCGGCCGACAGCAGCGACGGATCGGGTTCGTACACGTCGGCGTCGAGATCGAGCCGGTCGAGCGACAGCCCGTCGAGCTCGTCCATTTCCAGCTTGCGGAAATCGTGCGCCGACACCAGTTGCACCGAGACGCTTGCGCCGCACGCGGCCGACACGTCGCGCTTCAGCACGTCGCGCACCGCGTCGACCGAGTCGAACTTCGACTGCGCGAACGAACCGAGATACAGCTTGAACGACTTCGATTCGACGATGTTCGGCGATTCGGCCGGCACGTAGAACGTCGCGATCGCGACCTGCGGCTTGCCGCGCGCGTTGAGCCACGACAGTTCGTACGCGTTCCAGATGTCGGTGCCGAAGAACGGCAGCGCCGACGTGATGCCGAGCTGCTCGCGCGCGCCGGCGCGCGGGATCGGGAACAGCAGCGACGCGTCGTACTGCGTCGCGTAGACGGTGGCCTTGCCGAGCGGGGAATGTTCGGGATTCATCGTGTGACGCCTTTACGACAGGAAGAGGCGGTAAGCCGGGTTGGCGCTCTCTTCGACATACGGATAGCCGAGCGCCGCGAGGAAGCGTTCGAACTCGGCGCGATCGGCCTGCGGCACCTGCAGCCCGACGAGGATCGAGCTGTAGTCCGCGCCCTGGTTGCGGTAGTGGAACAGGCTGATGTTCCAGTCCGGCGCCATCGACGACAGGAACTTCATCAGCGCGCCCGGCCGTTCCGGGAATTCGAAGCGGAACAGGCGCTCGTCGAGCGCGAGCGGCGAGCGGCCGCCGACCATGTAGCGGATGTGTTCCTTCGACAGCTCGTCGTGCGTCAGGTCGACGCTCTTGAAGCCGTGCGATTCGAAGTTCGCGGCGATCTCCGCCGATTCGTCGCGACGGCGGATCTGCACGCCGACGAAGATGTGCGCGGATTGCGCATCGGCGATCCGGTAGTTGAACTCGGTGACGTTGCGATCGCCGACCAGCGAGCAGAAGCGCTTGAAGCTGCCGCGTTCCTCGGGGATCGTGACCGCGAACACGGCTTCGCGTGCCTCGCCCACTTCCGCGCGTTCGGCGACGAAGCGCATCCGGTCGAAGTTCATGTTCGCGCCGGACGTGACCGCGACGAGCGTCCGGTTCTCGATGCCTTCGCGTTCCGCGTACAGCTTCGCGCCCGCGACCGCGAGCGCGCCGGACGGCTCGAGCACGCTGCGCGTGTCCTGGAACACGTCCTTGATCGCCGCGCACAGCGCGTCGGTGTTGACCGTCACGACGCCGTCGAGGAGCTCGCGGCACAGCCGGAAGGTTTCCTCGCCGACGAGCTTCACCGCGGTGCCGTCCGCGAACAGGCCCACTTCGCTCAGCTCGATGCGCTCGCCCGCGTCGATCGACTGCGCCATCGCGCACGAATCCTCGGCCTGCACGCCGATCACCTTGATCTCCGGGCGCACCGCCTTGACGTACGCGGCGACGCCGGAGGCGAGCCCGCCGCCGCCGATCGGCACGAAGATCGCGTGGATCGGGCCCTGGTGCTGGCGCAGGATCTCCATCGCGATCGTGCCCTGGCCGGCGATCACGTACGGATCGTCGAACGGGTGGACGAACGTGAGGTCGCGCTCCTGCTGGACCTTGACCGCGTGCGCGTACGCATCGCTGTACGATTCGCCCGCCTGGATCACCTCGACGCTCGGCCCGCCGTGCGCGCGCACCGCGTCGACCTTCACCTGCGGCGTCGTGACGGGCACGACGATCACGGCTTTGACGCCCATCCGCGCCGCCGAGAACGCGACGCCCTGCGCGTGGTTGCCGGCCGACGCGGTAATCACGCCGCGCGCGAGCGCGTCCGCCGGAATGTGCGCCATCTTGTTGTACGCGCCGCGCAGCTTGAACGAGAACACCGGCTGGTTGTCCTCGCGCTTCAGGTAAACGGCGTTGCGCAGCCGGGCCGACAGGTTGCGGGCCGGTTCGAGTTCCGTCTCGATCGCGACGTCGTAGACGCGCGCGGTGAGGATTTTCTTCAGGTAATCGTGGGATGCCATGGGCGCTCGCGTGCAGTGCGGATGCAGACGGTAAAGGGTCAATGATAGCGCCAAGGGTCCGCCCGTACGCAAGCGGCATGCCGGGCGGGCGATTGCGGGCGACCGTGCGCGCGTGCCGGCAGGGGGGGGGGGCGTCGCCGGGCGAGATTTTTTATCGGCTTAACCGCATGGTTACCGACCGGACGGACGGCGAATGGTCGCACGAAACCGCGCCGAACCCCGCCCGGCGCGGCGCGCGGCGATAGCCCCACGACCTGTCCGGCGTGTCACGGGCGGCCCGATCATGGGTTAGAATTCCGTTTTGAATCAAGGATTCGGAAGATGCAGAGGCACCCTCGGATCGCACCGTTGAAGCCGACGCCGCGCGCAGCCAGCCCCGCGGCCGAACGGCATGCGCGCCGCGCGCGATCGTGCTGATGGTTCCGAGTGCCGCCAGGCCCTGTCGCCGGCCAGGAGGGGCGAGTCGCCCGCTCCGGCCCCATGAAGGACAGCCGCGCGCCTGGTAACAGAACAGATTTCCCCAAGATTGCGCCCACGCGCTTGCCGACGCCCGTGCACGGGGTATCGGCCCTCCGAGTCGTCCGAACATGAACGCACCACAAGTTTTCGATCCGCATGGCGCGGCCGCCGCCGTCGCCGCCGACCCCGCGCCCCGCTTGCGCGAGATTCCCTACAACTACACGTCCTTCTCGGATCGCGAGATCGTGATCCGCCTGCTCGGCGCCGACGCATGGTCGGTGCTCGACGAGCTGCGCGCCGAGCGCCGCACGGGCCGCTCGGCACGGATGCTGTATGAAGTGCTCGGCGACATCTGGGTCGTGCGTCGCAACCCGTACCTGCAGGACGACCTGCTCGACAACCCGAAGCGCCGCGCGCTGCTGATCGAGGCGCTGAACCACCGCCTGACCGAGATCGGCAAGCGCCGCAGCGCGGATCTCACCGAGCACCGCGACGACGCCGGCCGCGAACGCGCATCGCGCGTCGAGATGCTCGAGAGCGCCGCGCAGCGCGCGGTCGACGAGTTCGCGGACGAATTCGACAAGATGGCCGAGCTGCGCCGCCGCGCGACCAAGGC
>NZ_LPJG01000055.1:0-1383 GCF_001532755.1 Burkholderia sp. MSMB2157WGS
CGACGTGATCGAGCTGTTGGCCGTCGACAGACCCGTCGAGGTCGAAGTCGACAGCGACGTGATGGAGCTGTTAGCCGTGGACAGACCCGTCGAAGTCGACGTGGACAGCGACGTGATCGAGCTGTTGGCCGTCGACAGACCCGTCGAGGTCGAAGTCGACAGCGACGTGATGGAGCTGTTGGCCGACGACAGACCCGTCGAGGTCGAAGTCGACAGCGACGTGATGGAGCTGTTAGCCGTGGACAGGCCAGTCGAAGTCGAGGTCGACAGCGACGTGATCGAGCTGTTAGCCGTCGACAGACCGGTCGAGGTCGAGGTCGAGAGCGACGTGATCGAGCTGTTGGCCGTCGACAGACCGGTCGAAGTCGACGTGGACAGCGACGTGATGGAGCTGTTGGCCGACGACAGACCCGTCGAAGTCGAGGTCGACAACGACGTGATCGAGCTGTTGGCCGTCGACAGACCGGTCGAAGTCGAGGTCGAGAGCGACGTGATCGAGCTGTTGGCCGTGGACAGACCGGTCGAAGTCGAGGTCGAAAGCGACGTGATGGAGCTGTTAGCCGTGGACAGCCCCGTCGAAGTCGAGGTCGAGAGCGACGTAATCGAGCTGTTGGCCGTGGACAGACCCGTCGAAGTCGAGGTCGAGAGCGACGTAATCGAGCTGTTGGCCGTGGACAGACCCGTCGAAGTCGACGTGGACAGCGACGTGATCGAGCTGTTAGCCGTGGACAGGCCCGTCGAAGTCGAGGTCGAGAGCGACGTGATGGAGCTATTGGCCGTGGACAGACCCGTCGAAGTCGAGGTCGAGAGCGACGTGATCGAGCTGTTGGCCGTGGACAGGCCGGTCGAAGTCGACGTGGACAGCGACGTGATCGAGCTGTTGGCCGTCGAAAGACCCGTCGAAGTCGAGGTCGACAACGACGTGATCGAGCTGTTGGCCGTCGACAGACCGGTCGACGTCGAGGTCGAGAGCGACGTGATCGAGCTGTTAGCCGTGGACAGGCCGGTCGACGTCGAGGTCGAGAGCGACGTGATGGAGCTGTTGGCCGACGACAGACCGGTCGACGTCGAGGTCGAGAGCGACGTGATGGAGCTGTTGGCCGTCGACAGACCGGTCGAAGTCGAGGTCGAGAGCGACGTGATCGAGCTATTAGCCGTGGACAGGCCCGTCGACGTCGAAGTCGAAAGCGACGTGATCGAACTGTTAGCCGTGGACAGGCCGGTCGAGGTCGACGTGGACAACGACGTGATCGAGCTGTTGGCCGTGGACAGGCCGGTCGAAGTCGACGTGGACAGCGACGTGATCGAGCTGTTAGCCGTCGAAAGACCGGTCGAAGTCGAGGTCGACAGCGACGTGATCGAGCTGTTGGCCGTCGACAGATC
>NZ_LPJG01000056.1:0-11031 GCF_001532755.1 Burkholderia sp. MSMB2157WGS
TTCATGGCATGGCCTTCGTGTCCGCTTGGACACATCATGCCGAATTTCTCTACTTTTGCACCGGACTATTTCTTGGGTCAGGGTCATGCCCAGTATCGATTTCGCTGTCGAAAGGGGCATGAAGTGAGCCGTTCGGGCTCACATCTGTACTACCACCTGGTCGCGTGCCCCACTTGTCGGGATGAGGATGCCCTACGGCGCCTCGATAAGCTGGCGCGGGCGGTTGGAGGGCGCTGCATCTCCGACCGCTATACAGGTCGAGCGAAGCGCTATCAGTTTGTTTGTCGCGCCGGCCATGCGTTCGAGAAATCAGTTGATAGCCTCGAGAAAGGGTCGTGGTGCGTCGTTTGCGCACGCAACGAACATTCGAAGCGCATGACAGATCCCCACGGAATGAAGCGAATTCGCGCTGCTGCCCGCGCCCAAGGCGGTAAGTGCTTGACGCGAACATACACGAAGCTGGCGGACCGCTACCGTTTCCGTTGTGCGGCTGGACATGAATGGGAGACCGTCGGTCTTGAAGTCGTCCGCGGCGCTTGGTGCCGGACCTGTTCGAACCAGAAGAAGGTGCAACGATATCGGCTTCACGATGGGTTGGCTCGGCTACAGCGGTGCGCCGAGGAGCGAGGTGGCGTCTGCCTCTCTACGGTCTACGAGGGCAGCAAAGCCCACTATCGTTTTCGATGTGAAGCGGGCCACGAGTTCGAGACGTTGGGCGCCCGGATTTTTCGTGGATCGTGGTGTACCGAGTGCCAGCATGAAGCGAAGAGATACGGCATGAGTTTCATGCATAAGCTGGCCGAGGCGCACGGCGGGCGCTGCCTTTCGGGCATCTATCGCAACGCGGCGACGCGACTCGAATGGGAGTGCGCGCGAGGTCATCGTTGGTGGGCCTTTCCCGGAGCGATCGTCCGCGGTCATTGGTGCTCCGCGTGCGCGCACGACGCCGGCAAGCTCGGCATGGATCTGATGCGGGCGATCGCGAAGGAGCGAGGCGGGGAGTGCGTCTCGAAAACCTACGTAAACAGTTCAACCCGGTTGGAGTGGGAATGCGCGCGCGGCCACCGCTGGTTCGCCACGCCGAACACGATCCGTCGCGGGCATTGGTGCGCGCGCTGCTATTTCATCAGCATTACGACGACCGAGGAAACGCGCCGAAAGCGGCGACATGAAGCCGGCAGAAAGTGAAGTTTGACCTGCCGGCGCGGTCGTCCCGCAAATTCATTCGGGCCTCACACGATGTCCGGACAGTCAGTGCCAATGCGCTAAAATCCCGCTCGGACACGCAGACAGGATGCAGCCGCGTGTCGAACGACAAAAATCGAGAGGGCTCATGTCTAAGGCTATTGCAGGCATTGCGATCGGGGTCGTTTTTCTCGTGATCGCGGCTTTCATCGGGTGGTCCACGCGAGGATTTTTGCAGACTGCGATCGCCGTTCCGGGCGAGGTGGTCAGCCTAAATGCCGGCGGGAGCCACCCACAAATCGAGTTCGTGACAAAAACGGGCGAGCGCGTGTCGTATCCGCAAGGCGGGATGATCTACGGCACCAAGGTCGGCGACAAGGTCACCGTCCTTTACCAGCCCGAGGCGCCGGCCCGCACCGCGACGATCGACCGGTTTGGCGCCGTGTGGAACTGGACATTGATGGCGACGATATTCGGTCTTGGATTCATCCTCTTCGCGGCGATGAATCTGGCACCAAAAAAATAACAGCATCTGAGAGGATCGGCCGTGTCAATTCTGAGACCAAGCAACTGGAGCTACAAGACGGGTGCGACAGGCGGCGTCAGCATCGAGTTCGTCGTTGCGTCGGGCGGCACGATCGTTCTGGCCGACCCCGCTGGAACGGAAACCGATTTCTACTACGGCGGCGTAGGCGTCGGTATCGGTTTCGGCCTGCGTGTTCCGAAGATCAAACTTCCGCGGTTTTCCTTGCCGGAGCTCAAGATTCCCAAGATCGCCGGCCGCGAGGTCGGAGGCGCAGGGTCTGCCAAGTCATTCGACAGCGCGGGACTCATCTATATGGCGCCCGCGTTCGGTGGCACCGAGCTGACCAAGAGCGACTTCCAAGGGGCTACGGTCTACCTCGACGGTGGTGTGGGCATCGGCTATGGCAAGGCTGGTTCGGCAATGATCCTCGGAATCAATTCCGCGCAGCTTGCCCTCGGGTTGTCGAACCCTGCGATGACGTGGCTCGCCGAGATAGCGATTGCGCATGCGCCTGCGATCTTGCTGATGGGTGGCACGACGGTTGGCTTGCAAGCAGGTGCCGGCGCCGGGATCTTGGTCGGCTATCTGCACTGACTAAATGACCGGCCGGGTTCCGGATCGGGCCGGGCAGCGATGCAATTCCTGCCCGGTTTGAGACGACCGGATGATGAGCTGTACGTAGCTGTTCGTCGGTGCATACGGCGCAAAAAATCGATCGAGCGTTCGAGCGAGCAGATGCAATGTGACGTCGCGCAACGCGCTCTCCTCGAGCGATACCACGATTTCGATACCGCGCACGAACGACGGAAACTGGCCGTCGAGCGACATCCACTTCATTGCGGGTTGGTAATCCAGTCCGACGATCGCGTCGATGCTGCGTTGAGCGACGATGTTCGTGCTCGGCGCGTGCAAGCGCAAGAAGTCCTTGAACGCCTTCAGCCCGGTCTGGGTGAGATCGAAAGGGTGCAACGACAGACCCGCCACCACGCGCCACAACGCACTGTGTCCGCGCGAATGCGAGCTTGGCAGGGTCGGCTGCGTCAGCAACCGGATCGGGCACGCCAGCGCTGCACCTTCATGAACCAGGTCGCTATCAGGCGCGCCGATCGGCAGCCGCGAAGGGAGTTCACCGTTAGTGGCGGTGACGTCGACGTCGATTTGGGGATGCCTCACCTGGGCGGCGGCCCCGTCCAGTCCGATGAGCGATAGGAGAATAGGTCCACGCGCATTTCCCGCCGCGGCATACGGATCGCGAAACGCCGTCCAATAAGCGACGGCAGGATCGGGTTGCCGGCCATGGCTCAACGCGCGGTAGGGCAGTACGGCCGTTCGTGGCGCAGCGCTGAGCGACGAAGCCCCTTTTTCGTGTTCGGACTGCGTCCGATCGCCCAGATGAACGGCGTCGATCGAGTACACGTCGAGCGGCGTGCCGGTCTCGAGGGGCTCGGGCGTCACGGGGTAGGCCCGATCGGTGGACGTAAGTTGGATCGGCGTCGCGTCTCGCTTGAACAGATTGACGACAGGCGTGCAAAACAGTTTGAACGATGCGGCGTCGAGGTTGCTCAGCGCCTGGGCGGCAGGCGATTCCGCTGATGCGTCGCGAATGGCCAGATGCAACGTTAGGTGTCGTGCTTGCGGCGCCCGCGCCGCGCGTCGGATTCGCCCGAGGTCGATGTCGACGAAATCGAATTTCTCGGGGAAAGCGAAGGACTCAATCAGCGTGTCGAATGCATCCGACGTGTTGAACGATTCTTTCGGGAGCAGCCTCTCATGCTCGCCAAAGCCGACTGATTCGATCGGGGCTTTTGATAATGCCGTCCAGCGACCGCCATGATCGACCTCGACATATGCGCTGGTCGTGCGGAGCAGCAGCGCGTCGGCGAGCGCGGCGACACGGGCGCGACTACCTGCCAGATGAAGGCGAACCTTGCCCGACGGTATCGCTTCATTGAAGGTCTCGGTGGGCGTTGCGCTCGCGAATGTAATCGAGAGGATTGCAGAGACATTGGCCGGTAGCCGGACCGCCGCAGGGACCATCGTCGCTGGACCAAAGCGGGCCGAGTGGACGCGAAGCGGCGAGAGCGTCACGTCGTAGACCGTTTGAAATCGGCAGGCAGCCGAATTGGCATCAAGCACAGTGCCACGCTGCATCGTGAAGGGCACCGTCAGCTGACCGAATAAATTAGCTGGATCAAATTGCGCAATCGCGCAGGCCGGCACGGTGCGCAAGTACTGCGGGTACAACATTTCGAGTAAGGACTCGGTGAACTCGGGGTAGGCGTCCTCCAGCTTCGCGTCGATACGGGCGGCCAGGAGCCCGAACGTCTGGATCATTCTGTCGACATGCAGGTCGCCCTGGCCGTTGGCGATGCCGAGTCGAGCGCCAATCTTCGGATAACGCCGGGCAAATTCCGCGACGCCGCGCAAGAGTAGACCGACTTCGTATTCGTAGTGGGGCAGCAGGTTATCCATTCACCTTCCGTACGACTCAGTCCCCATATTCTAGGTACAAGAAGAAACGCAAAACTTGATCCTCCCGGGGGCAGGCAGTTTAAAATCCCACGACGAATAATATCCTGCCGTTCCGATGCGGGGTTCCGAGGGCGCCATGCAACTGTCAGATATTCCAGGCTTTTTTGGGCTACAGAGCAACCGGCTGTTCACCATCCAGACGCCAATGAAAGGGCGGTCTGATCTGGTGCTCGTCGATTTTCAGGGAACCGAGGGGTTATCTCAAAATTTCGAGTTCCACGTTCGGCTTGCGTCCCAGGATCCGAATATCGAACTGAAAAAGCTGATCGGCCAACCTGTGACGATAACGTTACAGCTGACCGATGCGTTGGCGAGTTCGGAAGAGCGGTACTTCCACGGGTACGTGGCTAACTTCTCGCACCTCGATCATGACGGCAGCTTCACGGTCTACAGTGCGACCATCGTCCCTTGGCTCTGGATGCTTTCGCGCAGCCGCGATATCCGGATATTTCAGGAAGAGAATACCGAAGCAATTCTTTCGAAAGTCTTTCGCGAATACGGGAAAATTGCGTCGTTCGAATTCCGCCTGTCGAAGGCGACGAAGAACCGCAGCTACTGCACGCAGTATCGAGAGACCGACCTTGAATTCGTCGAGCGCCTGATGCAGGAAGACGGGTTGTTTTTCTACTTCGAGCATGGGAAGGACGATCACAAGCTCATCGTCACGGATAACTCGGTTGCCGCAAAGCCGATCGGCGGCCGCAGTCCAGTGCTGCAGTACACGAAGGGCGAGGCCCTCGACAATCTGGCAGTGGTCACCACATTTCAGGCGAGCCGGCAGCTCGAGTCCACGCATGTCGGACTGAAGACCTTCGATTACAAGGTGCCGCACGCGCGCAGGTATGTGTCGGGGGGCACGGAAGTCGACCAGGGAGACGTGCCGTCGTACGAAGTCTACGACTACCTGGGCGAGCACGGCTTTCCCGACAGCGATCGCGGCGAAGCGTTGACGCGTTTCAGGACGCAAGCGCTAGCCGCGCATAGCAAGATTTTCATCGGTACGAGCACGAGCCGGCGGTTGTCGCCTTGCCTGTATTTCGAGCTCGACGACCACTACGACCACGGCGGCACCCAGCCGGAAGATCGCCAGTTCCTGCTGACCACTGTGACGCATAGCGGTACGAATAATTACCAGGCCGGGGAGGGTACCGCGACCTATCAGTGCAGTTTCACCTGCATTCGCAAGAAGATTCCCTATCGTCCGGCGTTCACGATCGAGCAGCCATCGATCATTGGGCCGCAAACTGCTGTCGTCGTCGGGCCCGAGGGCGAGGAAATCTACACGGACAGCCTGGGCCGTGTGAAGGTGCAGTTCCATTGGGATCGACTGGGCAAACGCGATCAAGGCAGCTCATGCTGGGTCCGCGTCGGGCAGCCATGGGCCGGTCGCGGATTTGGGATGATCCAGATCCCACGGATCGGAGACGAGGTGGTCGTAATTTTCCTCGATGGGAATCCCGACCGTCCCCTGATCATCTCAAGCGTTTACAACTCGGCAAACATGCCACCGTGGGGTTTGCCGGCGAACGCGACGCAGAGTGGGATTCTCACACGCTCGACCAAGACCGGAAACGTCAATACGGCCAACGCAATCCGCTTCGAGGACAAGAAGGGTGCCGAAGAGGTGTGGTTGCATGCCGAGAAGGATCAGCGTATCGAGGTCGAGCACGACGAGTCGCATTGGGTCGGGAACGATCGAAAGAAAAACATCGATCACGACGAGACCGTGCATGTTGGTCATGACCGAACCGAGACGGTCGACAACAACGAGACCATCACGATCGGCGTGGATCGTACTGAACGCGTAGGTAGCAACGAGACCCTGACGGTCGGAGGTAATCGAAATGAGACGATCGAAGGATTGCAGAATCTTCTGATCGCGCTTGCCTCAACCGAGACGATCGGGCTTGCCAAGGCACTCACAATCGGCGCCGGGTACAACATCGCTGTCGGTGGCGCAATGAATACGATGGTAGGGCTGGCGAAGGCCGAAGAAGTCGGATTGTCAAAAAATACGGTGGTCGGAAAGTCGTGGGAAGTGAAAGTCGGCAAGACGCTAACTATGCAGGCGGGGGACCGTATTGAACTAATTTGCGGCACCTCCAAGATTACTCTACTGCCTGACGCAGTCCATATTGAAGCGAAAGAAATTCACCTCCCGGCAGCAAACAAGATTCATGCGGACGCCCCTAACGACGTGTACCTCAACACCGGTACGGCCCAAAAAGCCCCTGAATCTAAAAAGGAAGACTAAGTATATTTCCGGGTTAAGAAGTATGGGTGTCGCGCAGCGTGGGCGTGCTTGAGAAATTGACTCTTTGCATGATGGGGCGCAATGGCTGTAATCACAAATGACAGTGGTTTACCGTACGCCTGGTTCGAGAAAACCGGAGAGGGTGGAGCAGCGTACGACGTGCTTGCCGTGCGCGGCACGTTTGATTTCTCACGGGATGGTAAGCCTATTACGTTGGCGACGGAGCAAAAACCGATCATCGATGGTGATGAATTTGACGGCGAAGTCGATAGCGCTCCGTTGAAAGCGGTGCTTAAGCGCGAGGGTGACCGGGTACTTTATAAGCCTGCCACCGATGTTTATCTGACGGGCACCGCTCGCAGCGCGCATGACGAAATGAGAGCAGAGTGGATGGCCGGATTGCAGGTGGGGTCGATGCAAAAGATCCTGCGGCTACATGGGCCTCGCCAGTTTGTTCGAGGACTGTTCGGTTGGCGTCTGACCAGGGCCACACCAACGAACGCTGTTCCTCTCGACTACCGATTGGCCTTTGGCGGCACGTATGCAAGTGAATCAGAAGAAGCCGCAGTGGAGTATGTCTACAAGCGCGACAACCCGGCGGGTTGCGGTTGGCTGCCAGACGACGAAGCGTTGAAAACGCTGTCGAAGGATGCACGTAGTCAGATTGCTGCCGAGATTGGCAAGCTCAAGTTGCTTGCCGCACCACAAATTGAGGACCCAATGCAGCCCGTCCGACACCCGTCGCAGCAATGTGCTGCTCAGGGCTTTGGCCCAGTTGCGCGTTGGTGCTCGCCGCGCATCGACTACGCTGGAACGTACGATGATCGTTGGCGCGCAGAGGTGTACCCAAACGTTCCCAATGATTTCAATCCCCGCTTTTACCAGAGTGCACCGCCTGATTTGATCTACCCGGGCTATCTGGTCGGTGACGAGATAATCATCATGGCGGGGCTTCTGCCGGAAGGGCGCGTGACCATGCGCCTGCCAAGGCTACGCGTCATGATGGCGATGACGACTTGGGACGGTGGAGGGCGGGTCGGTGCGCTCAACCTGGATACCGTTGCTATTGATCTCGATGAACGACAAGTCTCGCTGGTATGGAGGGAACGATTCGATCGGACCGATCCCGTCAATTTTCTGAGATTGGGCGTGACAGCGTTCGTGAATCCGATGCCGGAGCACGCACATGGCTGATCAGACCTCATCGAGCGCCGGCGATCCAATGGGCGGAGCTCAAGCGAATTCCTCTACCGTCAACAGCACATCGCGACACATCGCCAACGAAGATCGCTGGAAGGCTTTCACCACTTCGCCCGATTTTTGCAAGGTCGGAAATAGCGTTGTTCCCTTCGACAGCTATGCGATCATCAATAACAAGCAGACCGCCTCACCTAACGTCTTTGCAGCTGGAAAGCCGGTCTACCGGGTCGGCGATTTGCATCATGGCGTCTTGGGAGACGCGGGACAGCACGTTGTCTCCGGTACTTCGCTCGGCGGTGGCTACGTCAAGATTCTGTCCGGTCAAAGCAATGTGATCGTCAACGGTCAGAAGGTGGCGAGGGATGGCAGTGCTTGCAAGATTAACTGCGACGCGTCGGGTAACGGTGGTGCCCCCGGAAAAATCACCACTGAGACGATTCCGGTTCAGTCGACGACCTGTCAACCAAACGCTGCACTCCAAGCGCTGATAGCTGAAGCGAACGATAAACGAACGTGGTGGCAAAAGACTAAGGACGCGACCTCATCGGCGGTAGATACATTCAATCGTCTAGACGCCGCATCCGGCAAGGATCCCGCGGGGTTTGTAAAGGGCATCGGGAAGGGGATTGTCAATTTTCCTGGGGATGTGTGGAACCTATTGGTCTCTGCAAGCAAGTACGCTGGCGATGAGACCGGCAATGTGACGCCTATCGCAATTCAAGCAGATGAAATGAATCGCGCTGCAATGACTGCTTACCAGGCCGGCGATGTTTGCAGGGCGAACAAGCTGGCGAGTGATGCAGACAAGATGATGCAGTTTGGTCATGTAGGCGATGTAGCGCCAGCCACGACTGATGCCGAGAAGGCGGGTGTCCTAGCTACCGCAATTATTCCCTTCGGTGGTGAAGTTAAAGGAGTGGCGACCGTAGCGAAGGTCGGGCGAGGGGTTGAGGTTGTAAATGAAGGTGCGAAGATAGCGGACGCAGGCAAGTTTGCCGGAACCGCAAAGCTCGCTCCAGTCGTCGAGTCGGAAGCAGGGCAAACTGCGAAGGCGTTGGGGTCCGACGTTGCTGGCGGGCCAAAGGCGGGGTCCCCGCATCCGCCCACAGCTGAGACGCCTACGGTACCGAAAGGCGAAACGCCGCACACGCCGGAGGGGGAGTTACCGAGGAAGCCCGGCGAGGACGTACCAAGGAAGGCGGAAGAAGACGCCGGTGTGCATGTCAAACCGAAAGAGCGGTTGCCCGAGAAGAAGGTACCTTGTTTCCATCCCTATGACAAACGCGGTTTTAAAAAGCTATCGGCAGCTGAACAACGCCAGTATCTGCGAGAATACGCTAAGCAGCTGCGAGGTCAGCAGGACGCGATCAATAGCTTGACGGCCAACGAGTTCCAGGCCGCTCGAGACGCATATAAGGCGGTCGGCCGAAACCCATTGGCCGACGCGATGCAGGAGGCAACGCGGAGTGAATTTGTTGATCACGTTCGAGGCAGCATATACGATTCATTGAGAAGCTCGGGCATGGGCGCAAAGGAAGCCATGAGTGCCGCGACCGAGCGAGCGAATACGGTTGCAAGCAAGCTTGCAGCGCTGCATGAGCCAGATATGGTTGCGGGCGGCTGGGCGAACCCGGATCCGACCCGCATGGGAAGCACCAGTGTCAACTCTTCGATCGGTGGGAGTTGGAATCAGGGCGATCGCCTCTCGACGATAGAGGGAGGTGCTAAGGACGCCATTTCGAGCGGCAAGGGAGATGCCTTGATGAACGTCAAGCTAGAACCTTGTCGCGGAAAGGGAATGAGATGAGAGATGAAGATTTTGAGTTGTTTATCGAGAATTTTGGGGAGGCGACGAGCCGCGTCGAGGTGCCTCAAGCCAGCTTCGAAAAATTCGACAAGAAGCTGCCTACTCAGCTTCTGAAATACTGGTCCGAAGAAGGGTGGGCGACCTACGCGGACGGCTTGTTTTCGATCGTGAATCCCGACGAGTACGAAGACGTTCTGGATATGTGGCTTGAGGACACGATCTTCGAAGAGGTCGATAGCTACCACGTCATCGCGCGAACCGCGTTCGGAAAGTTGTATGCGTGGGGCGAGAAGACCGGGCCGAGCTTGACGGTGTCATGCCCGACGCATTCGCTTATCGCATTGGAGAAGGACTTAAAAGGCCCGCTGAAAAATCCAGACTTTCGTGTACAGACTTTCTTCGGTGCCAAGACGCCAAGCGAATGTGACCTTAAGGACGACGCGAAGCAGCCGCTATTCAAGCGCGCTGTAGGCAACCTTGGACCGCTTGAACCGGACGAGATGTATGGCTTTGAGCCTGCCCTTATTGTCGGCGGTCAAATGAATCTCGACCATCTGAAGAAGGTCAAACTGGATGTTCACTTGACGATCCTGCGGCAACTTGCGCCGCCGAAGATTCCGTTCCTTAATGCTCCAATTTGAACGGGCGCGTCCATTACGGATACCGAACGCGCTGCAGAGGAATGTCGTCGGGATGAGCGGCATTGACGTTGAAGTTCGCTTCTATGAAGTCGGCGACACCCGGTAGTCGAACGGCTGAGGACACGAGACAGATGATTGTCGAACCGCCTTTCGGTAAGAACGGTCACGGCACGTTCACTGTCAACGAGGCTATCCCCATCTGGCTGCCACATTTCGAGCAATTTGTCGGGCCGCTTATATCTGCGAAGTAGTTGTGCAATTTTGCCGTAAGTGAGCCGGGCAGAATCGACTATTCGACATGCGTGTAGATCGCAATCAATTGCACGTGGGGCAACGAACTAACGCCGTCGGGTTCGTTGCCAATTTGGTGCGCTCCCGCGACTGGCAGGTCGCAGGGAGGACGCATATCGGTGTTCTGATGTCGTCCGTACTCGCGGCAAGGTTGCGACTCACCCTCGAGGGTATGGGGCGACCAGAATTCGGCGAGCCTGTGGACGGCGCGGCGGCGGATGCTTCCAACGGAGCGATTTCGTTCGGAATGTTGAATGCTGCATAATTTCAGATCTCGTCTGAAACGAGTAATCGCGGAGCGTCCGAACCTCGACCACAAGCACCGGCTGACCAAGAATACCGCTCGCTTCATTGTCCGGTTATTCTGAATCGAACAATGCGTCTACGTCGAGATTACGCGCGAATAGTCAAAAAAAATGAGACGGCGAATCTGCGAATAACATCCCGCATATCCGCCGAAAACGGTAGATTACGACGGCTGCTTCCCGGCTCGGCAGTTGTCGACCCATTGACCCTGACCCAAGAAATAGTCCGGTGCAAAAGTAGAGAAATTCGGCATGATGTGTCCAAGCGGACACGAAGGCCATGCCATGAA
>NZ_LPJG01000057.1:0-1428 GCF_001532755.1 Burkholderia sp. MSMB2157WGS
CGCCTTGTCGTAATCGACCGGCGCATCCGGCGCGCGCGGCGCTTCGCCCGCGCGCTGGATCCAGCCCCCGCCCAGTGCGCGGTACAGGTCGACCAGATTCGTCCAGCGTGCCAGACGCGCGCTGATCAGCGACTGCTGCGCCGAGTACAGATCCGTCTGCGCGGTCAGCACCGACAGATAGCTGTCCACACCGTTCTTGTAACGCAGGTCCGACAGGTCGAAGCGACGCTGCTGCGCGTGCTCGTTGCGCTCGAGCGCCGCGATCTGCTGGTCGTACGTGCCGCGTGCGGCCAGGCCGTCCGACACTTCGCGGAATGCCGACTGGATCGCCTTCTCGTAGTTCGCGATCTCGATGCGCTTCTGCACGTTCGCGAGATCGAGGTTCGCGATGTTCTGCCCGCCCTCGAAGATCGGCAGCGCGATGTTCGGCGCGAACGACCACGCCGCCGTGCCGGCCTTGAACAGGCCGCCCAGCGTCGGGCTCGCGGTGCCGAACGCGGCCGTCAGCGAGATCTTCGGGAAGAATGCCGCGCGGGCCGCGCCGATGTTCGCGTTCGCGGCCAGCAGCGTCTGCTCCGCCTGCATCACGTCCGGACGGCGCGTGAGCAGATCCGACGGCAGCCCGGCCGGCACGTCCGTCAGCAGGTTCTGCGCATCGAGCGGCAGGCCCGCCGGCAGATCGTCCGGCAGCGGCTCGCCGATCAGCAGCACCAGCGCGTTCAGCGCCTGCGCGCGCGCACGTGCCTGCGCCTGCTGGTTCGCGAGCGCCGTCTCGACCACCGTCTGCGCCTGACGCAACTCGAGCTCGGAGCCCGTGCCGTTGTCGAACTGCAGCTTGGTCAGGTCGTACGACGCCTGCGCGGTCTTCAGCGTGTTTTCCGTGACCTTCAGCAGATCGTCGGTCGACAACAGCGTCAGGTATTGATCCGCCACCTGCGACACCAGCGAGATCTCCGACGCCTGCCGCGCGTACGACGTCGACAGGTACTGCGCGAGCGCCTGATCCTTCAGGCTCTGCACGCGGCCGAACAGGTCGAGTTCCCACGACGCCGACAGCCCGACGTTGTACACGCGCGAGATCAGCGGCTGGCCCGTCTGCGACACCCCGGCCGGATAGCGCTGGAGGTTGCCCGTGCCCGTACCGTCGAGCGTCGGGAACAGCCCCGCGCGCGTGATCTGGTACTGCGCACGCGCCGCCTCGATGTTCAGCACCGACACGCGCAGGTCGCGGTTGTTTTTCAGCGCGATCTCGATCAGCCGCTGCAGGCGCGGATCGACGAAGAACTCGCGCCAGCCGATGGCGGTCGCCGCCTGGCCGTTCGCGCTGCGCGCGCCGGCCGCGCCCGGCTGCGTCGCGTAGACGCCGCCGGCCGGGTACGCCTGCGCGACGGGCGCGTCGGGCCGCTTGTAATGCGGCGCCATCGTGCA